>NZ_JBHTJQ010000016.1:0-963181 GCF_042676105.1 Winogradskyella aquimaris
CGAATAGCCCGGGTTGTTGCCCGTTACCTCACCGTTCTTCAGGCTAAGGTCTATCTCCGTCAGTCCGTCAGGCGTGCCATCATCACATACCTCCAAGGCCGTCGGAGCCACCAATAAAGGTAAGGGATTGACTATCAGAGTAAAGGTCGTCGTACTGTAACAACCAGTGATATCATTCTCACCTCTGACATAAATTGTTTGAGTGCTACTGGTATTAACATAAGGACTTGTTACTGGATTCGTCGCATTATTGGCATCTTCCTGTGTTTCATAAAACGTTAAGCTTATACCCGTTTGCCCATTAAGAATCTCTGCATTTGAAGATTCCAGGTTAAAAGACTCTTGATTGTCACCTGGATTATTCACATCACACAACTCTTGTGGTGCTGCTTGACCTAAAACAGGTAAGGAGTTTACAACTAATTGTAAACTAGTGGTTGCGTAGCAACCTGCGTTATTCTCGACACGGACAAATACTTCTTCTCCACCAACATTTGTATTGGTATAGAGTATTGGAAGGACTCCAACACCTGACATGGCATCGGTCTCTGTAGCATGGAAAGTCAAGACAACATCTGTTTGTCCCCCAATAATTTCATTTTCACGAAGACTCAAATCAAACTCTGTAAAACCATCAGTATCGTCATCACAAACCTCTAAATCTGTCGGTAAATTCGCCAAGGGATTTGACAGAACCTCTAAGGTCAAAGATGTAACGGCATAACATTCTGCATTACCATTATCCTCTAAGCGCGCGTAAATTGTTTGGTTATTTGGAGTAATGTTATTGTAAGGAGATGCTAGTGGTGATGTGTTATTTTCTGCATCTACCTGAGTTAAATGATAAGTTACACTGACATCGTTAGGGTCATTTGTTCCAATAATTTCTGCATCTCTGTCTGTAAGAGTGAAGGTTCCTATTCCATCAACGATATCACCATCGCATACTTGGATGGGGCTAATCGTATTTCCAATAGATAGGTCAGTAAACTCTAACTGAAACGATGTTGTAGCAAAACACTCCCCTGAAGCATCGGCTATTCGAACCCAAATTATCTGTGGACTCGAAATATTGGTATAATTAGTGGGTAAGGCACCTATATTATCAATAGCATCTTGTTCTGTCAGATGATAAGATATTACAAAGTCATTCGGATCTTGTGTTCCCAATACATCATCTTCATTTTCTGACAAATCAAATTCTGCGACCCCATCTGCATCACAAATTGATAAATTAGGTGGGGTATTTGCAACAGGGCTTGGTTTAAACTCGACTAAAATACTATCTGAAGTCTCACATCCTGGGGCAAATACAACATCAACCGAATACGTTCCTGCTTCATCAATGTCTAATGTTGGACCTGTTTCACCTGGAATCTCAACTCCATTAAAGAACCATGTGTGTGTTGCTGTTGTAGCCTCTGTATCTAAAGTTATGGTATTACCACCACATTCTGCATTACCAGCTGCAATGGTAATATCTTCACCTAAATCACCACCTAGGTTAAAACTTCCTGCTTCCAAAAATATAGCTGAGTCCCAAATGGAGTCACCTTCGTCCGCTGCAACCAGTTTTATTTCATAGGTTGTGTTTGGTATAACGGTTGCTGTTGCCGTAAGAACAACGGTTCTTCCGCCATAATTAGTCTCACCGATATTATATCCTTCAAAAAATGCTGGGTTATCCGTACAATTTCCTGAATTATTAATGTTAGTAACATTTACTGGAGTTCCATCAGGCAAAACTGCTAAATTGGTGTAAGCTACTGTTCCGACTTCTCGAAGTAAAAATGCAAATCCATCGGCAAAACTACACTCTGTTGAGCCATCATATTCTTCTGAAGCCATTAAATACCTAAAGCTAATCTCATTTGAGGTTGGTACGAAATTAAACTTTACAAACGTAGCATCATTGGTACTTCCCGCACCAAAACCTAAGGCATTTTCTAAATCCGCATCACCTGCCTGACCGTTATTATTTGAAACCAAATTAGCATTAATAGTGTTTCCTGCTTGAGCAGCTACACCAGATGTAATAATAATTCCTTCTTCGAACGGAAAATTAACTGCTCCCCCTCTTGTGAAATACCCATAACTCTTTCCGCCCAAATCTCCTGGAGCACCATTTACTTGGAATGTAAAATTATCGACCCCCGAGCAACCACCTGATACCAAAACATTTTCCACTAATTCTGGTAAAGACATTGAAGATTCAGGGAATGCATTGTTGTTAACAGATACAATAGCCTGTAAAACATTTACAAAGAAGATCACTGTATCTTGGCAACCTATGGGATTATCATCTTGTACGGTCAACGTCACAGTGTAAGAGCCAGAAGTTGCGTAGGTGTTAGATACATTTGTACCAGTAGCCGTATTACCATCACCAAAATCCCAATTATAGGTGGCATTAGTGCCGTCTACAGAAAATGTGGCACTACCTGTAAAATCAACGGTCTCACCTGGTAGGATCTCAACAACATTTGGTGAAGATTCTGCTGGTACAGTATTATCGATTGAAGCCGTAATGGTCTGACACGAAACCGCACAAGTTATATCCGCCTCCCAACCTGTGGTATTTCCTGTTCCATTAGACGTGAATGTTATTGTTAAACAACCCGAAGTATTAGCTGCAGAAGCTATTACAGTTCCTGGTGATGCCACGCCAGAAAATGTTCCTAGCACAGGTGCTGTTGTATCATCACCATCGTAAATGGTAAGAATATCTGCGTTTAATTGCGTGCTAAATGCGGTAAAATCTAATATAATAAACTCATCTGCATTTGGAGCACAAATAGTGGTTATGAAATTTTCATTGTTCCCATAGTTACCAAACTCACCTCCGGAATCAAAGAATTTATCCGGTTCACAGCGAACAAATGTTCCGTCTTGCATTGGCAAATCTTGAGAAAATCCAAGAAACGTAAATATCAGGGCTGTTATAAATAATATCTTTTTCATAGTTTGTCAAGATTCATTCAAAAACATTTAAAAAATGTTGTGGTATCAACATTTTAGGCTACGCTTTTTACAAATGAGCACGAAATTTAATCAAATAAAATGAATTGACTTAAGAAATTAGTCACAAAACATCATATATAAGATTAACGTTTCCTAGCGATATTTTATATTTTTGCAAAAAAAATTATGCCTGAAACACAAATCACAATAGTACCGACTTCAAACGAGAACATTTTGAAGTTTGAAGCCGACAGATTTTTAACAAATCATAATAGCTTTGAATTTAATAATATAGATGAAGCCAAAGATTCACCTTTGGCGCAGCAGCTTTTCTATCTTCCGTTTGTCAAGAAAGTTTATATAGCAACAAACTTTGTAGCGATAGAACGTTATAATATTGTGACTTGGGAAGATGTACAGGATGAAGTCGCCAAGCAAATAGAAGACTACCTTTCTAATGACGGTATCATAGTTACAGAGGATGCGATAAAACCTAAGGCTGCCGTAACCGTTTATGCAGAGAGCACACCAAACCCAAGTGTTTTAAAATTTGTATGCAATAAGGTATTGGTTCCCAATATTTACGAATTTACCTCTATTGAAGAAGCGAAACCTTCCCCTCTTGCGACAGCGCTGTTTCAATTCCCTTTTGTTAAAAATATATTCATAGAAAAGAACTTTATTTCCATCACCAAGTTTGACATTATTGAATGGGAAGAAATCACACTTCAACTTCGAGAGTTCTTAAAATCTTATGTTGAAAACGGTAAAACTATACTTAATGACGATGCACCAAAACAACTAAACAAGACTGAATCTGCCATAGAGCAAAAATTTGAGGCATTGGATGATATTTCAAAAAATATTGTAAATATCTTAGAGGAATATGTTAAACCTGCAGTTGCAAGTGATGGCGGCAACATAGAGTTTAGATCTTATGATGATAAAACAAAAAAAGTAGAGGTCTTACTTCAAGGTGCTTGTAGTGGTTGTCCTTCGTCTACATTTACATTAAAAAATGGTATTGAAAATATGCTTAGAGAAATGCTAAATGACACTACCATTACCGTCAATGCCTTAAATGGATAAAATTCCTTAACTTTATGTGACTTTTTAGTCCTATATGAATTTAATTAATAATCTAATAAAAACATTACATTATGTCAGTATTAAAAGTAATTGAAGTATTATCAAACTCCGATAATAGTTGGGAAGATGCTACTCAAAAAGCTGTAAAAGAGGCATCAAAAACTGTAAAAAATATCCGTTCAGTATATGTACAAGATCAAAGTGCCATCGTAAAAGGTGATGATGTTGTGGAATTTAGAGTTAACCTGAAATTGACTTTTGAAGTCAAATAGATATCTACAAAAAATTATAAATACTCGGTTTTAAACCGAGTATTCTTTTTAATAAAATTAATTAATCAACATGGACACACAAAAATGGATTGATAAGGGTTATGACTTAATTGTAGAGTTTGCACCAAAACTAATTGCCGCTATTCTCATCTGGATTATTGGTAATTGGATAATAAAAATGGTGATGAAGGGCATTAAGAAAGCCATGACCACAGCTAATTATGACGAAAGCCTTAAAAAGTTTTTACTTAACCTAATAAATTGGGTTTTTAAAATTGTTTTAATTCTTGTGGTTCTTGGTACTGTAGGTGTTGAAACAACATCATTTGCCGCAGTACTAGCTGCAGCTGGTTTGGCAATTGGCATGGCACTACAAGGTTCTCTAGGTAATTTCGCAGGTGGTGTACTTATAATGATTTTTAAACCGTTTAAAATCGGAGATTTGATTGAGGCTCAAGGCGAAATCGGAGTTGTAAAAGAAATAGAAATATTCACAACTAAACTAACAGGTCTTTCGAATAAAGAAATTATTGTTCCTAACGGTGCCCTATCTAATGGCAATATTGTAAACTACACTACTGAAGGCACAAGACGTGTTGACTTGGTCTTTGGCGTAAGTTATGATTCTGACATTAAGGAAACCAAACAGGTTTTAATGAAGGTGCTAACGTCCAACCCTAAAGTTTTAGAAGACCCTGCCCCATCGATTACCGTTTTAGAACTAGCCGACAGCTCTGTTAATTTTGCTGTAAGACCCTGGTGTAAAACAGAGCACTATTGGGATGTTTATTTTGAAGTTACTGAAAATGCTAAAGAAGCATTAGATGCCGCAGGAATTGAAATACCATATCCTCATACAGTAGAAATCCATAAGAAAGGTTAACCCTTCTTTTTCATGGCTACAAAATCCTTTAAATAATAAGGCTCAAAATAGGCGACATCTTCGATGTCGCTTTTTTTATACTTCATTTCGGCGAGTAGCGCCATTTCTTTTGCCGACGGTAATCCTCCTTCTATGAAGGAAGCATTTTGATGCTGGATAATGCCCTTAGTTTTAGTAACCCCACTACCAATAAAGTAAACCTTGTTTTCATCAAGCAATTCCAAAAAACTACTTTCGGTTAATACCTCAGCTTGTATCTCTCTCACTGTCTCATATTTGTGATTAAAAATAGCTGAATAAACCTCCATCCGAAGTGCATCTAACATCGGAACTATAAAACCTTGCTTAATGTTTAGTTGATAGGACAGACTCTCCAATGTAGAAATTGAAATTAAGGGTTTATTTAGAGCATAGCATAATCCCTTAGCTGAAGATACACCAATTCTTAAACCAGTATAAGAACCTGGCCCCTTGCTCACGGCAACAGCATCAATTTCTTCTGGTTTGACATTTACAGCCTCAAAAACGTCTTTTATAAAAACATGTAAGGTCTCCGCATGCGAATAACCAGTACTACGATCTTCTTTTAAAACCAAAGTCTCTCCATCTTTTGATAGAGAGACCGAGCAATTCGTTGTGGCTGTTTCTATATTTAGAACTAAGGCCATATAAAAATTTAATGAATTATGTTCTTATTCCTTATCTGTAGGAGCTTCTTCCTTTTTATTCTTTTGTTCTATGAGGTCTCCTGCTTTTAAAGTTTTAGAAACTACATTATAAGGTCCCGTAATGATTTGATCATTTTCTGATAATCCTGAAACAATTTCAATGTTAGTATCATCTTGAATACCCGTTTCTACAACTCTTAATTTGGCCGTACCATTGTCGTTCACAAAAACACATTCAAATTTTTCTTCTTCCATCACCGTATCGCCTTCATCAGTTTCAGGTTTTTTACCATATAGCTTTTTAGTTGAGCTCGTATCTGTTTTGATAACGATGGCACTTATTGGGACTGCAATAGCATCTTTCCTTTTTTGGGTTATAATATCTACTGTAGCCGTCATTCCGGGTCTAAAAGGAGAATAGGTTTCTGGTTTTCCTTCCGTTAAATCTTTATAAGACTCTTCTAAAATTCTGACCTTTACCTTAAAATTTGTAACCTGATCTGCCGTTAGATTTCCTGCAGCAGAATTCGCAATTTCAGTCACTATTCCTTTAAATTCCTTTTTTAAGTAGGCATCTACTTCAACAATTGTAGAATCTCCAATGCTTACCTTAACAATATCATTCTCATTTACATCGACCTCAACTTCCATATTATTTAAATTGGCCACCCTTAAAATTTCGGTACCTGCCATTTGTTGTGTTCCAACTACACGCTCACCTAATTCTACATTAAGCATAGAAATGGTTCCACTCATTGGCGCATATATGGTAGTTCTGGTAAGATTATCTTTTGCTTCATTTACAGAAGCAGCAGCACTTTGTACACTGTAATAAGCGGAGCTCCTTCCAGCAACTGCTGTTTCATAATTTGCGATTGCTCGGTCCCAATCAGCCTTAGAGATGACTCCTTTTTCGAACAATGATTTATTTCTGTCGTAGTCTGCCTTGGCTTGTTTTAGTGTTGCTTCAGCTTGTTCTAAGTTAGCTCTTACATTTTGATAGGTGGCTTGAGTTCTATTTACTGCTGATTGGATTAAATCCGGATTTATTCGAACTAGAAGATCACCTTTTTTTACTTCTTGGCCCTCTTTAAAAGGTAATTCTAAAATCTCTCCAGAGACCTCAGAAGAAATCTTTACCTCAACTTCTGGCTGTATTTTACCTGTTGCTGAGACCGTCTCAACAATATCTTTTAAAGCAACTTCGTTTACAGTAACTTGTTTAAAGTTTCCCTTTTTTCCAAACCATCCCATTGATTTTCCTGCTACTGCTAGAATTAGCAACACAATAACAGCACCAATGATAATTTTTACTGTTTTACTCATTTTTATATTAATTTAAGTCAGTTATTGGCAGCCCAAAATAGAATTCTAAAATTTTCAATCGAAAAATATAGTCATACTTTGTTCTCACCACATCAGATTGTGCATTTTCATACGCCGTACGCGACTGGTTAAAATCAAATGCATTGGACAGTCCTACATCATAACGTTCTTTAGCATATTCAAAAGCTAAGCGTCTTGCCTCCTCTGTTTGTAATGCTGCCTCATAAGTCTTTTTAGAATTTTTGGCATCGTTATAAGCTTGATATACTGTAGATTCTAAATCCAATTCTGCCTGCTCTAGTTGATACTTTAATCTTTCAACCTGAACTTTGCTTCGCTTCACATTGTTTCTAACGTTGAAACGGTTAAAAATTGGTACATTTAACTGAAGTCCGACTGAAGTACCATCAAATAAGTATAATTGCTCTACAAATGGAATATCTTCACCTGTAAATGGATTGATTTGTGAACTCGCCCAACGCGTATTATAGCCGATAAATCCAGATAATGTTGGGAAATAATCAGTTCTCGCTAACTCAAGATCTTTCTCAGCAAGCTCATAATTGGCCTTTGCAATTTTTACATCGTTTATTTCTTCCTTGGCTTTTTCAGCGATTTCCGAAGCACTTCTTTCTAAAATAGTTGCAGGTACTAAACCATAATCCTCATCACTAATATCAAAGTTTTGATAATCCTTTAACTGTAGAGTTTGAGCCAAGCCAAACTTAGAAATAAACAAGGCGTTTTCTGCGGCAATAATTTGCTGAGCTTGTGTTGCATCAGTCGCCTTTAATTCTAACAAATCACCTTGTGGCAAAACTCCTGCATCCACTAAATCTTGTGTGTTCTTTAGGTTTTCTTTGGTGACTTCATTCTGAGCTCTAAGTACTTTCAGCTGCTCTCTATTGGCTAAAATCTGTAAAAACGAATTGGCTACAAATAAGGAAATATCGTCTTTCATTTTATCTAAACGATATTCTGAAGCAATCTGATTAATTTTTGCCCTTTGGAGTGTCTTCCAATTTGATAATCCAGAAAAAATGTTGATTCCAGAACTCACACCCCCATTTGCAGATCTAAATGTACTATTTTCAAACTGGTTAGTGGCTGGGTTAATGTTGGCACCTGTATTTATATTAAAGGATGCATTAGAGTTTAAGTTAGGAAGAAAATTAAAAACAGCTTGATTTTTATCAATACCTGCTAAATCGACGTCCAACTCTGATTGCTGTATGGAAATATTATTTTCTAAGGCATAATTAACACACTCTAAAAGTGTCCATTTTTTATCCTGTGCTTGAACAAATACTCCAAAGAGCAGTAGTGCTATTATGATTGATTTTTTCATCTGTTGTCTCTATTATTTTATTATCGACAGATGGAATTTGCCATTAAAATCCCAAAATAATCTTAAGATTTATTCTTTGGCTCATTTCATGATGTCTATTTGTCTATAAAAATGCTGAAGTGTTACACTAAATGTTAAAATTATTGTTGGGCATATTTAGGCATGCCCTGTACCTGATTCCAGACCTTTATTTTGTCTTCCTTGGAGATACCACTTTTGACCTCTACGAAAATACCATCACTTATTCCAAGCTCTATTGGTTTTCTCTCAAATTGCTGATCACCAATCTCTATCTCTACAAATGGTTCCTTTGAGTCTTTATCGTATTGTACCAAGGCTTCCTTTATCGCTAACACTTTCTCGGCCTTGTCTAGTATAATGGATGCATTTGCACTTAGGCCAGCTCTAATGAAAGTAGAGTCTATAGTTTTAAGGCTCCCTTTAATTTCAAATTGAATAGCACCATTTTCAGCCACACCTTTAGGGGCGATGTAATCTAAAACAGCATCAAATTTTTCGTCTTCAATGGCACCTACGGTAATCTCTAATGGCAGACCTTCTTTGATCTTTCCAACTTCACTTTCATCTACTTTACCTTCAAATATCATTTTAGTAACATCTGCTAGTGACGCTATTGATGTACCTTCATTAAAATTATTTGCTTCAATAACCTGGTTACCCGCTTTAACTGGAACATCTAAAACCATACCTGAAACTGTAGCCCTTACTTGTGTTTGGGCAATATTTCCAAGTCCAGAAGTGGTACCTGTTTTAATGATATCATAATTCTGAAGAGCTTGGGTTACATTAATTCTTGCTTGCTCTACTTGTTGCTTGGCCTGCAAATATGTGTTATTAACTTGATCGAACTCATTAGCAGCAATAACTCCTTTATCAAATAATTCTTTTTGGCGGTCATAGATAGCTTTTTGAGTTTTGTAATTAATCTCTGCCGTTTGCAAAGCCGTCCTATTAGAGGCAATATTGTTTTTTGCACTAGTTAAATTAGATACATTTGGTATTACCCTGATTTGAGCGATAAGATCTCCTTGCTTAACAAATTCTCCTGCCTCTACAAAGACCTCATCTACAACACCTGAAATGTTTGGCTTAATTAGCACTTCTTCTTTTGGTACTATACTGCCTGTTGCTACAGTCTTAACAACTATTGTTTGTTCTACAGGACTTTCTGAAGTATAGGTTATTGGATCTTCTTGGTTTTTTTGCCATAGATAATACAAAGCTGCACCAAAGGCAACTACAATTGTTGCTAGTATGATTATGGTTTTTGTTCGTTTCATGAATTAATAATATTTGTTATCAGTTGGTTGAACCACCTTGCGTAAATTTCACTTAATTTAACTTTACGCGAAGGTGCATCCTTTATTATTGTTTTACTTTTATCTACTCTATTCTTAAGGCATCTACTGGTTTCATTTTAGTCGCTCTATTTGCAGGGATTAATCCCGCCAAAAGCCCTGAGACTATCAAAATAATTAAAGCCGTAAATACCACCTGCATCCCAACACTTGGATTTGCAAAGTTTTCTACAGTACCTGCTTGATCTAGCAAATAATTTAGGACCCAAATCACTAAGGCTGCAAAAGAGACCCCTAACATGCCAGATAGAATTGTCAACACTAAACTTTCTTGAAGTATTTGACCTTTAATCATCCAAGGAGTTGCTCCAAGTGCTCTTCTTACTCCTATTTCCTTAGTCCGTTCCTTGACCACAATAAGCATGATATTGTTAATTCCAATAATTCCAGACATTAGCACTAAGGCACCAACAAAATAGCCTACTAATGTCAATATTGAAAAAAGACCGCTTATTCGTCCGAATTGTTCCGATAAATCAAAATGACCAATAGCACGATCATCTTCTGGATGAACTTTGTGCCTGTACTTCATTAAGTCGAAAATCTGTTGTTTAATAGATGTTATAGGAACATCATCTACTGCAGTTATAGCCATCCAACCAACATTTTCACCTCTATTGAAAGCTTGGGAAAATGTAGTAAATGGAATATAAATGGTACTGGCATCTTGTTCATCATCTCCCTGACTATTACTCATTTTAAAGGTGCCCACGACCATAAAATTAACACCATTTATCTTTATATAAGTTCCTAAGATATCCTCATCCTTGTCATATAATCCTTTAACCACACCTGTCCCAATGACGCATATTTTTCTTTTTTCATTGATGTCCGAATAGCTTAAAAAACGCCCTTGAAGAATGTCCATGGGTTGCTGCTTGATATACTCTGGATAATCACCATAAATTTCAAAAGCACCGGTTTTTGTTCCTCTGATTACATTATTGGCTCCCCTAAAACCGCCAAGCTGATTTCTAGGTGAGACATATTTAAGATTTGGAATTTCTGACTTGATGGCTGCAACATCGTCTAACTTATAATTGAAATATCTGCCTTTAGGCAACCCTTTATAGGGCTTAGATGTTCCCTGAGTCCACATAAACATGGAGTTGGTGGCAAAATCACCAAAATCTGCAGTCACCCCATTTTTCAAACCGTTTGTTAGGGCCAGTAGCAGTACTAATATTGTAATACCCCAAAACACACCAAATGCTGTCAGGATAGTTCTGAACCTATTTGCATTAAGCGCCTCTAATATTTCGTTCCAACGATCTTTACTAAACATATTACTCGTCTCTTAATGCAACAATTGGTTTGATTTTGGCCGCTCTGTAAGCTGGTATAAAACCAGCTATAGCTCCAGCAAACACCAGTATAAATACAGTTGTTATGGCAATATTAAAATTAACCTGTGGATACTTTATAAAATCATTATCTATTTGTGGGCCTAGCAATTCTAATAAACCTAATCCGAAAATTAGTCCAAATAAACCAGCAAAAATAGTTACAAATACAGCCTCTTGTAAAATCATTCCTACAATAGACATTGGAAGTGCACCTAAAGCTTTTCTGATACCGATTTCCTTGGTTCGCTCTTTAACAATAATTAGCATAATATTTCCAACACCAACAATACCCGCAATTATTGTTCCTATACCAACAAACCAAAATACGGCTTGAATAGTTGCTATGAGTGAATATATTTTTTGAGCTTCTTCTAGCGTGTTGTTTACACGAACTGCACTTTGATCATCCGGTGCTACGGTGTGAAGTTCCTTTACTTGAGATTCTATACCCTGTGCAATAGCATTGGACTGCGCTACAGCTTCATTAAAATTATTGGCCATTTTTACAGTAAAGGACATATTTCTAATATTATCCCCTGCATTAAAAACCTGTTGTGCGGTCGTCACAGGTATGTAGACTTGGCTCTCTTCCCTATCTCCTCCTGGATCATAAAAAACTCCAACCACTTTAAAGTTTACACCGAAAATTTGAATATTCTTATCTATAGGGTCTTCTTCTTTGAATAAATCCTTTTTCATTTTATTTCCTATAACGGCCACTTTCTTTTTATCATCCAAATCTAACTGACTAACAAAGCGCCCGTAACCTATATCTGCGTTTTCAATAAACTGATTATCCGGTAATGTTCCTCTAATCCTATAATTTCCAGACTCATTTTTATAGGTCACAGTGCCACCCCAAATCATGTAGTCTTTGCTACGATATTCAAAATAATCATCGTACTTATTCTCAACAGACTCAAAGGTTGAGTTTTTTAGTTGAACGTATCTACCAGGATTTAAGCCCTTATAACCTTTTGTGGTAACACCTGTCCAAACAGAGATTCTATTTGTAGCGTCTTGCTCAAACTGTGATTTAACACCGTTTTCAATACCTTTACTAAAGCCTAAAAGAATTACCAAGATAAAGATCCCTGATGCCACCGAAAGTCCGGTAAGAAAAGTTCGCAGTTTATTTTTGCGAAGTGTTTCAAATATTTCTTGCCAACGTTCTAAATCAAACATTTGCTGATGCTCTAACTTGTTCTACTTTACTATCGTCTATAATAACACCATCTTTAAGGTTTACGATACGTTTTGTCATCTGAGCTATATCGTGTTCGTGTGTTACTACTAGAATAGTTTTTCCCTCATCATTGATACCTTGAATCAGGTCCATGACTTCATACGACGTTTTTGTATCCAAGGCACCAGTAGGTTCATCAGCCAGAAGCACCTTAGGGTTACTCGCCAATGCCCTTGCTATAGCCACACGTTGTTTTTGCCCACCGGATAATTCACTTGGTAAATGATGTGACCATTCAGCCAAACCAACTTTTTCTAAGTAATGCATAGCTCTATCTGTTCGCTCTTTTCGCTTAATTCCCTTATAGTACAAAGGCATAGAAACATTATCTAATGCACTTTTATAATTGATAAGATTAAATGATTGAAAAATAAACCCGAGGAACTCGTTTCTGTATTTAGCGGCAATCTTTTCGTTTAAATTTTTAATTGGAACACCATCTAAGATATATTCGCCTTTGTCAGCCTCATCCAACATTCCTAAAATATTGAGTAATGTAGATTTACCCGAACCTGAGGATCCCATAATGGATACAAGTTCACCTTCTTTCACATCAAAATTAATACCTTTCAAAACGTGAAGCGTGTTGCTTCCCATATGGTAAGATTTATGCAAATCTTTAATTTGAATCATAGTTGGCTCATTAAAACATGCAAGTTTAAGAAAATCTCGATGCCTTTTCTGCCAATAAATTGTTAAGACTTCCTTTTAAACCCTATGATTAAGACTATTATAATTGGGATTTGTTACAGCTAATTATCTATTTTTTTACCCTTTTAGATTTACTAAAAGTTCGATATACATAAAAGCCAATAACAGCGACTAAAATATAGGGCACTACCATTAAAAACATAATGCCATCATTTATCCCCTCTGCTGCAGATTGATCTTCACCACTTTCCAATACTGCTCTGCACATGGCGCATTGTGCCTTGGCTTGAAGCACAAAGAAAAAAGTGATAATCGATATGATGCCTTTCTTTTTCACTTTAAGCGTAATAAGGTGAAATCATTAAGTAAACTACAACTCCTGTTACAGCAACATATAACCACAATGGGAATGTTTTTTTAGCAATCTTTTTATGACGTTCGAAATTACTAGTAATCGCTCTTACATAGGTAATTAGAACGAAAGGAATAACACCTATTGATAATAAGATATGACTGAATAGAATGAAATAATACAAATATCGGATATTCCCTAACTGACTTAATTCTGCGGCATTTAATTCGCCATCTCCGTTAAGGTCACCAAATTTTGTTGAATCGCTCGTCATGTGATATAAGACGTACATTACCAGAAATAATACAGAGAGAATAATAGCAAATTTCATTAAACGCTCATGCATTTTTCTGTTGCCTCTTTTTATCATGATCACAGCGATGATCAGAACTACAGCGGTTAATGCATTAATAGTTGCATATACTGGTGGTAAAAAAATTGGTAATTCTACATCGATCTTTACCCCAAACAAAATGACTACAACTAAAGGAATGGCTACTGAAAGGATAGCAATCCACTTATTATATTTTTTTTCTTTATCTAAATCAACAGTACTCATATTATTCTTTCAAAAGTTTAGCTATATCTTCTTTTAGGATGGTTATTTCCTGTGGTATACCATCGTCATCTGTACCTTCAGCTTCAGAAATTAAACCATTATAAAAAATCAAGGGGTTTCCAAAGTTATCACGTCTCGAACGAATGTACCCGTCCTTATCTATTAATGCAAAGTTACCTGAATGTTCAAAACCTCCCTCTACAGTTTCATCTTTTGCTGTATATAAATTGAACCCTTCGTTAGCCAGTTTGTAAATAGCCTCTTCACTTCCAGTCATTAAATGCCAATTAGGATTTGAAATACCATATGCTTCAGCGTAGGCTTTTAAAACTTCTGGCGTGTCCGTTTCTGGGTTTATCGTAAACGACGCTACTCCAAAATTTTCAAAATCTTTGAAGTGATTTTGAACGTTTACTAGATTACGATTCATTATCGGACAAATCGTTGGGCAAGTTGTAAAAAAGAACTCCACGACATACACTTTACCTAAATAATCTTCATTAGTTATGGTGTTTCCATTTTGATCCGTGAAACTAAACGCAGGGACCTTTTTGGGTTCATCACCTATCTTAAGATATGCTAGATCACTTTTGGTTCCTTTGGTATTGGTAGAAACATTTTCACTTCGGCTTTCATCCCTCGTTATATCGTCATTACTAATTCTATTCACAATCTTTGGAATAAAAATTATTCCAAATACTAAAATTATGAATGCAATACCTACGTATGAATAATTAGTCTTGTTACTCATTGGTTTGTTTTAAATCTTTACTTCGTCTTTGACTAGAATCATCAAAATCGCCTTTACGCTTGTCTCTATATTCTTTGAAAAGTACGCGCATATCCTCTGCAGCCATTTTATTTTTTAATTCTGCTACTTCAACACAATTATAACTGTAAAGACTGTATAAGGGTTTATTTGATTCAATCTCTTTTTCAGTTCGATCATCTATTCTTCCTCGTTGATTTAAATCCCTATCAACTATAAAAACCATATTGGTAGCTAAATTTTCATCAAGGTCTTCTTCTGATTTCAAACTTTGAAATACACTTTTGATTTCTGATTCCTCCGCATATACAAGATGCCAAAAGCGCAAATCTTCATAAGACTTAATTTCTTTAAGTAATACTTCGGCTTCAGATTTTGCGTCATGAGGAAGCAATATTACTACTTGAAACGTTTTAAACCCTTTACTCCTATCATAAACCAGTTCCTTTAAATTGAAAGCTGCTGTAGAATTATCCATAGGCTTTTTCCCTAAAAAGGAAAGGATGGTGATATAGTCCTTTAGCTGAATATTATCATCATTTTGGGGTAACTCCTGAATATTTTCTTTAACAATATCCAAGGGATTATAGTTATCCTTGGACAGCAACATTATAAGAATAAATGCTACCGGAAGAAAGAATAATATACTTAAGACAATATTGCGTTTTTTACTGCTCAATTCCATATTGCAAAAATAAAAAAGGTGGTTTAGAAAAACCACCTTTAGATATCATTTAACTCAATATTTTGAGTTTTAAAAATCTCTCTTGATTAAAGCATCGTCTGCATTATAAACGTCAAACACATACCCACCTTCTTGTAAAAGGATAAATATGAGGTAGCATATTAAGAATACGCCTGTCCATACTACCATACGTCTTAATGCCTTTACCTCATCTCTCATGTGCATGAAATCCCAGGTGATGTAATATGCTTTTACAATCGTTAGGAAAATGAATATTAGGTTTAGAGGTTTCATATATACAAAAGGTGACAAAATAATATTGCCAATTGTAGCAAAAAACCCTCCTTCTAAAGGACTAACCCACGTATGCATCAAAAACTCTGGCTTGTAAATACCTAGTATAACCTCAATAGCGGTTACAAGAGTTAAGAATGCGAGTACACCCCAAATTTTTTGTGTGTTAGATTTAAATTTCCAACGTCCTCTGAATATTTCTAATTTATGCTCGTGTGCCATATCTTAAATGAAAATGCTATTTTAAACTAAGTAGAAGAATGTAAATACAAATACCCAAACTAAATCAACAAAGTGCCAATATAACCCTACTTTTTCAACCATTTCGTAACTTCCTCTTCTCTCGTAAGTCCCCAATATTACATTAAAGAAAATAATGATATTAATTACTACCCCAGAAAAAACGTGGAATCCGTGAAAGCCAGTTATGAAAAAGAAAAAGTCTGCAAAAAGCGATGTACCATATTCATTTACCCTAAGGTTAGCTCCTTTAACCACTAACTTTCCATTATCTTTTATCTGTTTTAACGATTCTTCTCTGGATAAAATAGTTTTTTCTCCTTCTTCGTTTAACAATTGTGTTCTTACTAATATATTTTCGTTTGCTGCAAGTCCATTGTAAATTTCATTTACTGAATATGGAGGTAATGATTCTTCAGATACGAACCATAAACCGTTTTTACGCTCATGCTGAGCTCTCACACCTTCTTCTACAACTGCAAACTCATCTATTGAAATTCTCTTGAATTTTTCCTTTCCATCTACAGTGACATATTCACCAAACTGAAGAATGTTTCCACCGTTAGTTTGTACTGCACCATAATCTCCTTGTATAAAGGTTGCCCATTCCCAAGCTTGAGAACCTACGAATATTAAACCACCAATAATCGTTAAGAACATATAAAGTGTCACTTTAGCCTTGTTCATGTGATGACCAGCATCTACAGCTAATACCATAGTTACAGAAGACATGATAAGGATAAACGTCATAAACGCTACATATATCATTGGCAATTCTTGGCCGTGTAAAAAAGGAACGTGCGTAAACACTTCATCGGCTATTGGCCATTCCTTTATAAACTTAAATCTAGAAAAGCCGTAAGCTGCCAAGAAGCCAGAAAACGTCAATGCATCAGAAACGATGAAAAACCACATCATCATTTTACCATAACTTGCTTTAAGAGGTTTACTTCCTCCTCCCCAAGTTTTTCCTTCTGTGCCAGTACTTGCTACTGTAGAATCCATAGAAATTAATTAAATTTTAAGATTGGACAAAAATAATCAAATTATGTCTCTAAAAAAATATAAAAACAAAAACAGCACAAGCCAAAGCAGGTCTACGAAATGCCAGAAATTTGCTGCCAGTTCTAATCCCAATATATTATTGGCATTGTACTTTTGTTTAAAATGATTATAAATAACAACAACTATACAAATTAACCCAGCAATAACGTGCAATATGTGCACCACAGCAATGAGATAAATATATGACATAGTGATATTACTCGTTGGGCCCGTAAAATTATATCCTGCCTGTATGATTTGCTTAAACCCTTCCAATTGACTTAAAACAAATACTACCCCTAGAACCAAGGTTGCTAATAACCATGTGGTTGTTAACTTTCGGTTGTTTTGCTTCAATGCTCTTTTTGCCAAAATAAAAGTAAGACTGCTTAGAAGAATAATAACAACGCTTACAAAAAAGGCATCAGGCAAATCATAGTTAATCAGCCAATCTTTACCTCTTCGTTGTTTAGAACTTACAATAAATGCACTAATCAATGCCGAAAATGACATGATTAAAGACCCTACTCCAAACCATAGCATCATTTTTTTTGATCTTGCTACTTTTTCCTCTTGTGTTCCTTCTGTTAAATCCATCTATCTCAAAAATTTATCTGCAACATATATAATTTGTAACATAGTAATATAAAACACGCTAGACAGCATGAGCTGTTTAGCTGCTTTTACAGTTCTTCGCTTAAAAAGTCTTAGGGCATATACCAGCATTAGCAATCCCAATAAGAAAACCAATACAGCACCAACAATTGATAATTTTAAATCTCCGGTAAACCCAAAAACAGGAATTATGGACACTAAAACCGTCCAAACACTATACACTATAATTTGAACAGCTGTTCCTTTATCACGTTTACCAGTAGGCAACATAAAGAATCCACCCTTTTCATAATCGTCGTACAAAAACCATCCAATAGACCAAAAATGAGGGAACTGCCAGAAGAATTGAACAGCAAAAAGCGTTCCTGGCTCTATCCCAAACTCACCTCTAGCAGCTACCCAACCGAGCATAAACGGAATTGCTCCTGGTATGGCTCCAACAAAAACCGAAAGTGGTGTTTTTGTTTTTAATGGCGTATAAACGCTAGTATATAAAAAAATGGAGATGGCTCCCCACATTGCTGTTTTAGGATTAATATTATAAAGGGTTACAATACCCAAAAGTGTAAATAACGTTGCTATAAAAAACGCAGTATTAACAGACATCCTACCACCAGGAATCGGTCTGTTTTTTGTCCTATCCATTAATGCATCTAAATCGCGCTCTATAATCTGATTATAGGCATTGGATGCACCTACCATAAAATAACCCCCTAACGCTAATAGTACTAGTGTTGTAATATTCACCTTATCAGCGCCCAAAAGGTAACCAGCAAGTGCAGAAAATACGACACTAATGGACAATCCCATTTTAGTGATTTCCTTAAAGTCTGTTATTGCAGAAGTTTTTGGTTCCGACGATTTTAACCTGCTCAATTCTTGTTTGTTGTCCTATTCTTAGCGAGTGCAAAGATACTTTGAAAAAAAGTTTTCACCAACGTAATGGAAAACTTTAATAATAAGGTGTATTATTAAAAATCATTGTACCAATTGAATAGATCTGTTCTTAAACCAATGCTAAACCAAAAGGTATTTGAATCTGCGGTTGTTGAGGTAATCGTTTGCGGGTTGAAATCCCTGTAAATTATATTGGTAAAAAGTTTTAAATTGGTTTCTGGATTAAGTAAATAGCCCGCCTGCAGTTCAGTCATAAAACTATTGGTCGTATTACCTTGTCCTATAGTTATTCCCGTATCACCGACTCGATCATTTTCATTGGTGTAAATATCACCACCATATGCAAAACTATCATCCTCAGTATTAAAATCGAATCCTCTCTGACCCATTATAATTTTTGCATCTGCGAACCAACGTTTATAATTATAACGACCAATCAATACCAATTCCCTAAAATTAGCACCCCAAAGATGGGCCATAGGTTGATTGAAATGTCCATAATTTAAAATTTCTGTATTATGTGAATAGGTGTAAGGACGTACTTGATTGTATTCCGCTTGAAGAAGCAAATTATCCACCTCAAAAGCATTGAAATATTTAGCCCCTAATTGAAACCCAAATTTATTCTTCCAGCTTTTATTACCACCTGTTACATCACTTAATGAAAATTCATCTAAAATGAACTGACCATAAAGATTGACTTTATTATTCCATTTGTATTTAGCACTTAAGCCCAAAATAGCATTTCCCGCACCTTGACCTGTCTGAAACTCAATAGCTCTAAAGAAAATTACAGGATTAAGATAGTTCACATCAAAACCTCGACCGTTGGTATCTGCCCACATTACTGACTCAAATAAACCTATGTTTAGTCGTTTAGAAACATTCCAACTCAGATAATGGTTTGCCATATATTTAGTTAAAAATGCATCATCTACAACAACTTCTGGTCTAACATCCTTAAGCCACATCCATGTACTGGTGTACTTTATCTTCCAGAAACTTGCATTCAATTTTAGAAATGGGTAAGGGCTTGCCACATCACTTTGAAATAGCGAACGATAACCATCACCTATAAAATTTTTACCGTGACCAAATTGAATGTTTAAAAAATCAGCCGGTGTATAAGACAAATAGGCTTCTGCAACAGGGTAATCATAGGAGTTCTCTTTAAAACCTTTTCCAATACCACGGCCAGGAATTATCGCTGGGTCTGGCCCAAATGCTCTTAGGCTTTCAGCATAATTATTAAAATAGTCCGCAAATCGTCCTTGACTCTCGTAAATTGAAGTTGAAAGATTGAATCGTTTACCCAATCCTGCCTGGATAAAAACACCTCTTGTATTATTCCATGTACCATCATCACCATCAGTTTCTCCACCCAACTGTAAATCTAAAATAGGATCTACAGTAAACCAATAATCCTTTCCTTGTACTTGAACTAAGTGTTCATTATACAGTTTTCTACCAACCCAAGAGTCGGTTTCTTTAGCTAAACTTTCCTTTTCAGCCTTGATGTCATAATATTTTGCCACATCAGTGAACACAAAAGGTTTTGCTGCCGTATGGCTATTTGTACCTATAGCATTCATTTCGTCATCAAAACGGGCATAATAAGAATGTGTAAAAGGGATGTTCAGTTGACTATCATATTCTAATTTCTCATATGGTTTTAGACTTGCATTAATCTCATCATATTCATCAGATAATGTAGCATTCAAGTTACCCCCTTTTTTAGTGACCCCAACAACTTCACCCTCTTGATTATCTGTTTCTTTTTTAGGCGGCATTAAAGGTATTGAAATACTAAGACTATATTGAACAAAAGTAGGCTTCCCGTTATAGGTTGCTGGTTTTATTTTAGGTAAAGAATCAAAAACACGTTTAGTTTCTTCTTTTAAATCATCATAAATCGCATCTACATAAACTACTCCGAACTCACCTTCTTTATTCACCTCGAACAGAACTTGAATATTACCGCTGTATTCTTCCTCAGTAACAATTTGAGGAATTTTAAAATTGTTGTAAATAATGCTATTCAATGTATAATTGAAACAAGATTTTAGCTGGTTTACTGCTAACGAATCGCATTCAGAAAAAACTGGTGGCTTTTCATAAGTTGCAAGGGTTTGCGCATTACTCAAAAAAGAACATAATAAAACGGTTATAAGCCAAGAGTGCTTCATAAAACGACTAACATTTTAGTGCACGAAAGATACTTATTTTTTTTAGTAACCCTAAAACAAAAAACCGTTACTAAAATAGTAACGGTATATTTTTCGGGTCATTAAAATTAATCCCTTGCCATAAACTTTATTGGCAAATTGTAAATAACACCAACAGGTTTATCTTGTTGATAGCCCGGCTTCATGCTTGGAATTTTATCAATAACACGCTTCGCCTCTTTTTCTAAAACAGGGTGTGGACTTCTAATTTTTATATCGGTGATGTTACCATGCTTATCTACGGTAAATTGGGTTTGGATTTTCTGTAAACCAGTTATACCATGTTCACTGGCCACATCCGTGTTAAACTTTTTACTGACCAGCCTACTAATTTTTTGAGACATACACTTTCTTTTGTCCTCATTGGTTTTCTTTTTTTCACAGCCAGGATAGACAGGTACCTTTTCAATTTTAGTAAACGGAACAAAGATTTCTTTGTCCTTTGGATTTTCCAAATCGGGTAAAGCATCTGGTTTTAAAGGAAGTTCACTTGTTTTAGAAACGTCAGGTTTGAAAATTTCAGATTCAAGAACTGGTTCGTCATTTTCAACTGCTTTAACAGCATTTGTTAACTTTTTACTTCGCACAACCTTAGGTTCTAGCTTTTTTTGTGTTTTTTCCACTGTAAAATCTGAGATCACATCAATAGTAACTAGATCCTGCGGTTCGTTAAAATGGACTTCAATTTTTTTGTCTTGAAACTGCATTTCGAAAAGTCCATAAGTAGCCAATAAGCAAAGAATCAAACCTATTTGGAAATACAGGGTTGAGTTTTTTTGTAAATTTGCATCATGCTTTTGTGACTTCTTTACTTCAATAGTGCTCTGACCAGCACTTTTGATTTTTTTTTGTAAATCTTTCATAATACGTATTATTTAAAATGTTAATATTATGATAAAGTCACAATAAGCATACCAAAAAAAATCCCGTTCAAATTAATTGAACGGGATTTTAATATCTAAATTAAATCTTGTATCTAGTCTTGTACTTGGAACACAATAGGAATTGAGAACGGCATTACAACAGCCTTGCCTCTTTGTTTTCCTGGTTTCATTTTAGGCAATTGTGCTAAAACTTTCTGTGCTTCCTTTTCCAAAGCTGGATGTGGACCACGTGTTTGTATAGCCGTAACATTACCATTTTTATCTACTTTAAACCTGCAAAAAATTCTTTTCTTACCAGGTGCTAAACCTAAATCATTAGCCAAGTCTGTATTAAACTTACGTTGTATGAACTTGTTAACTTTAGCATTCATACACTCCTTTTTCGCCGCATTTGTTTTTTCACCTTCACATCCTGGAAATACCGCTACGTTTTCGATAACATGGAAAGGAACCTCTATATCTTCTTCTACTTCTTCAACTTCAACCTCTTCAACTTCTACAATCTCTGTATCCATTTCAGTTTCTGTAGATTCCACAACTGTTTCTTCAACTTCTACCTCATCTTCAACAACTTCAATAACTTCTATTGTTGGTGGTGGCGGTGGTGGTGGTGGCGGAGGAGTAACAATTTGTTCTGTAATTGGCACTTCTTCTTCAAGGTCGTCGTCTAAATTAAGCGTGTCAGCGACAATATTGCTCTTATCATAAGTCTTGTAGTTTATTGCCAGATAAGCAATACCCAACATTAGAGCTAATCCCACAGCAAAGTAAAGCGAACTATTTCTACTTACATCGGATTTTGGATTCTTTTTAGGTTCCATAGTACTTTTCGTTTAAAGAGTTGCTAATTTAACTAAATAATAGCAAAAAAAGCAAACCTTCTATTTATTTTAACTTTAATATACTTTGTTTAATAGCAATTAATGTGCCAACTACAACACCAATACAGTTTGCCAACAAATCAATAACATCAAATGTTCTATTTGGATTAATTTGATGCTGTATTAATTCTAAAAATATAGCAAACATTAAAACCACTATAAAAACCTTGAAACTTGGCTTAGTCTTTCCAAAATATCTAAAGTACGTGAGCCAAAGGAAGGCTAATGCAATGTACGCCAGAAAATGATAAATCTTATCGTCGAATGAGGACCCTAAGTTAGGTACACCATCCAAATCTATTAGTGATGTGACAATTAATATGACTGTGTAAATGATTGCAATTACTAAAAGTAATCTTTTAACCACTTATTAGTGCTTTATAATCTTCTGCAGACAACAATCCTTCTACTTGTGATGCATCAGATAATTTCAGTTTAATCATCCAACCCTCACCATAAGGATCTGTATTTACTTTTTCTGGTTCGTCCTCGAGTGCTTCATTAAACTCTACTATTTCACCAGATAGCGGTAAATATAAATCAGAAACTGTCTTTACTGCTTCTACGGTACCGAAAACTTCTTCGGCATCCAAGGATTCATCTACAGTTTCTACTTCTACATAGACTATATCACCTAATTCACCTTGGGCAAAATCTGTAATTCCTACTGTTGCAACATCACCTTCGATCTTAACCCATTCATGGTCTTTGGTGTACTTTAATTCTGATGGTATATTCATCTTTAATGGTATAATATTAATGGAACAAAAGTAATTTTTTAATTGTTTGTTTTCAAGCCAAAAACTTAAAATTAATTACCAAAATTATAACGTAGCGTAATACCCGATCTTAAAGAGGTTTGAGGGAATGATGTAGAGATTGCAAAATCGGAGAAAGTATAGTCAAAATAAAAAATGGCGGTTAAATTTTTACTGAATGCATAATCTGCCGTAAACTTACCACTCCAGATGGTCTGACCCGCTGTGACCTGATTATTTTCCAAATCTAAATATCTTATAATGGTTTTATTATCTCTAACAGAGATATCGGCACGCATATTTAAATCACTCTTAACAATTTGTTTAGCACCTGCCAAAGCAGATCTTATCCTTAAATCTTTTATGCGATAACCCAAGCCCAGAGTATATTCTTGGCCTTGAATCTCAGTAAGTAAATTATTATCAAAGCTCAAGGAAAGCATACGATCCTTTTGTATCTCTGCTAATACCTTTATCGAATTTTTCATTTCAAACTCTAAACGTATTAAAGGACTAAATTGTTCCTCTAAGTTAATGTTACTATAGAGTGTTTCGTTTTTAAAATTACCTGCTTGATCTAATGCATCTCCTGATTGGTTATCATATTCTTCACCTCGAACACCCGCAACATAATCCAAATTAGTTCTAAACTGATTAATTGTATATCTGGACCTATAACCATGTTGAATAGAGAATCGTCTAAACGTCTTTTTA
Source organism: Winogradskyella aquimaris (assembly GCF_042676105.1). Lineage (NCBI taxonomy): Bacteria > Pseudomonadati > Bacteroidota > Flavobacteriia > Flavobacteriales > Flavobacteriaceae > Winogradskyella > Winogradskyella aquimaris. The sequence continues at coordinate 24,087 of NZ_JBHTJQ010000016.1, forward strand.
AACCAAGGAATCTTCATAAGTCCTGTGTATTTTAACTGCCAGTTTGGAATAGGCACATCCCTAAACGCACTTGTTGTAATTTTATCGGGATTGGTACCTTGGTAGGCCGATAAAAAAGCTGGCAATAAAACACGTTGGCTATTCTTGCCAAATCCTAGAGGATAACCTTCAGCATCTGTAGCAAATGTATTAGTCCCGTAAAATTCTCTTGCCAATCGATTAGCAATAATCAATCTATTGGCTCTAAAGTCATCAAAAGCATCAGACTGGTTTTCATCACTTCTACCAAATGCTGTTTTTATAAGTGCTGTAGATATATTAAAATTACCAAAGGAATTTGTGATTAGGTCTTCATATTCATCACTTAAGCCATCATTATTATTATCTAAGGCTCTAAAGTTTTCCGTAAGATTTTCAGCAAATGTTCTGTTACCAATCAAATCGATTTTCAAGTCGCGCATCGGTTCAATATTTACAGAGTAGTCAAGGGTTTTGTTTGTGACTTCAGTATACTGTTGGTTAAATTCTGGGAAGGTCGTTAACCATCCATTTCTTGCAACCAAATCCCTAACATCCCTTTGACTACCAAAGGTATAACCCCAAGTTGGCCTCAGCGTACCGATAAAACCTGGTGTTGGTAAGTAACCTGGGAGATATGTACCATTATTTTCACTGTATCCGAACTGAATACGCTTTACCATGGTCACAATATCTACTAATGTATTGTAAGCCTTTTTACCTACACTTAATTTATTTGGATCACTATTTTTCTGGCTACTATTATCTAAGGACTTATTATTTGTGTCTGGTGTAGCAGTTCTTGCTTTTGCTCTTGTATTACCAGATCTACCTCTTGGTCTTCTATTGGTCTTTTTTACTAAACCGATGGACTTATAGAAAGTTTCCATGTTTAGTGTAGAGTTTATATTATGTGTATTAGAGTTTTGAATAGAATGCCCTAAATTAAACGTTCCTATATCGGTCACCAAATTCTCATTTAAGTCGGATCCTTTCTGCCATTGGAATGCGCCATTATAAGTATAGGTTGCTCTTAAGAAACTTAAAGCAGGAATCTTATACAACGGCAACTCATAATTAACTTGAAGTTGTTGTGTTTGGAAGTTTGGATCACCAAAATCAAAGAATCCGTCCCAAACATTCAAAGTTGGGTCTTGTCGTCCATTGATACGGTCATCAATAAAATAATTTCTAACAATATTTGTATTGGCAGCAGTAAAGTTAAAACTTAAAGCATCCGTTAGATTATAGTTAATGGCATACTGAAAATCGAAAGTGTAATTTCTTCTAAACAGTTCTTCAATACCTATGTTATTACCCCCAAGCTCTACTTCTCTAAACTTCTGCTTACTGAATTGCCTATTAATATCCATATTGACAGAAATATTAGAAGGTAATAGATTGAGGTTAAAATCTTTAAGAATCTTCCAATATTTACCAGTAAATAGGGAGTCGTTCTTTTTAAATGGTTCTATTCGAGCTGGATTAAACGCATAATTATAATTCACGCCTGCCCTCACATTTTGATCTAAGGCACTCTCTATTTCAAAGTCCCGATGTTCTACTTTATTATAGGAATAATTAAAAGTCAAGTTTTCCACATCATAGAACCTAGCTTTCTTTTCACCTGTACGTTGCTTTCTCACCCCGATGAAGTTGATACTTTTTCGTTTGGTATAATTTTCATTAACCCTGAGAATGGAATCTTGATTTGTTGTATTATCGAGCTGCGTTTGTAGTTCAATATCTCTATAGTACTCATCGAACTGAGGTGTAATAATCTCCTCGCTTTGTGAGTAATTAAAAGGAATCTGAATGCCCCATTTTTTTGGAAGTAATTGTCCTAACTGAACATTAGTAACAACGTCATACTGCTTAACGTCCTCTCTACTTCGCTCATTTGGGGATTGCTCTATACCACCAAAACCAATGGTACTTCGTCTTCCAGTTGCACTAACATCAGCAAAATCTGCAATATTGGAGTCCATACTTACTACAGCAGCCCAACCACCTTCATTCTCTAAGTCAGACATACGCAATTCATTAAACCAAACTTCACCACAGGCATTAGTACCTGTTATACCAGAGTTTTTAAGGCCTACCATTAACACTCTTATATCCCCAAAGTTTGGATTACCTTTAATAGCCACACGTTGCTGACCTGTTGGTAAAGGTGAAAATTCAGGAACAGGAGTTTCATTTAATTGTCCATCTATAACATTGTAAAATGTTGGGTCATCATTGGTAAGAGACTGATCGAAAATACCTCGAGACTTAATGTCTTGAAGAATATCCAAAGAAATATTAATCTCATTAACAGCTGGCCAGACACGTTCCTCAATCGATAAATTCCCATCAACCAAATCCGTTGGTAATAACGGTACTTCAATTTGATAAAAGTTTTGGGTAAAATCATTACCCATTCTTATAAACGCTGTTAACTCACCTTCCTGAAGTGTTTGACCCTCCTGAGCTTCAGCATGCAAAAACATACGTAACTTTTTATACTGACGCATGTCTACATTAATATTTTTAAATACACCTCTAGAATCCTCAGGTTCTAATTCACAAGCTTGAAGCACTAATGATTGCTCATTCTGCCTAATAATGTTGTTATTGTTATTTAACTCTTCACGTCTTACACCTGGTGGAATTACATAATCTCCATCGTTTTCTTGTACTCCAATGATTGCCACATTAAATTCTGCATCCGCACTATTATTCGTAGGATCATTATCTAAATCTAAAGTGTATCGTCTCCAATCACTTCTTACCAGATCAAGGGTGGCAAATCTTAGCACTGTGTTCTCAACAAAGTCCCTAAGATATAACCGTGCAAAACGAACAGATCGGATATCTGTTATGCCTCCAATTGCATTTGTAGGTTCATTAATTGGTAACCTAAACTGATACCATGTCACATCTCTCTGATCACCATTTGGTAAGGTTACCGTTCTAACCTTAACATCATTAATCTGAGGATTATTTACACTAAGGTTAGTTGGGTTTATATCTACTTCGTACTCGTAATAACTATCAATGGTATTCATGGTGTTATCACGGTTAATATCCTCGACATCTGGCTGAGTTGTAGAACCTCTATTAGTGTCTGTAAACACATCTGGTGTATTACCCTCTAACCCATTATACTGCTTATAACGTTCGAATATATTACCGTCTGTATTTAAATAGTAGGTGTAGTTATCCTTGGCAGGATCCTCGCCAAAGTTATTGGCGCCAAAAATCTCAGTAAGCATTTGACTTTCTTCAACATCATCGTAACCATCATACCCAACATCTTGATTGGCTCGTTCTTGTCCTGTTGTTGCAAATGTATAGATTAAGGATTGGCTTTGAGGCACCACATAAGGAGCATTAGGTTGTAATGGATTTGGCTGTAAAAATTCTATATTTCCATCTTCCGGTAAACCATTTTCATATTGTTTTTTTCCATCTTTTAAGACATCTTCGGAAATGTTACCAAGATTAATAAATAACTTACCGCCTTGACTTGAAGGATTATCCAGAAATGGATCTTGGACCCAGAACTCAATATATTCAACATTAGCCTGTTCAAAGTCTGTAGAAGTGATTTGCCTAGAAATACCTGCCCAGCGTTGATCTGGCGCAACGGCACCTTGCGCTTCAAGCGGGTCAAAATTATAGGGTCCTCTTTCTTCGGGATAATATGCTAAATCCAATGTATTTATTACAGAGGTTTGCCCTTGAACAATATCAACCTCAGGAAAAATTTCTTCGATAAAGACACGTCTGGTATACAAGTCAGACACGTCATCGTCTGTGATACCTCCAGGTCTTTGATTACTATAAAAAATAGGATCAATGGTATACCAGTTTAAAAATCCTCTTCCATAGCCATTCTCTATGCCATTATCATCATTTCCTCTAATATTATTGGGTAACTCCTTAGGTCTACTGGAGAGAAACCATGACAATGGACTTAATAAATCTATAGAACCTTGAGTTCCTTCGAAGTCATCGATATAAGCCGTGGCCTCACCATCAAAATCCGTTCCGTTTGGTGCACCCGGCAACAGATAGGCAAACTCACCTCTAACCGAAAGATTAGATGGTACATCTGTGTCTATATTGGGTAGTTTATTAACTAATCTAGTTAAAAATGGGACCTCGGTCGAATAATTTCCATTAAAACCAAATATGGTATTATTAATGGGTTCTGAATTAAAGTTAGCCTTTTGGGTAATTGGTCTTTCGTTAAGATTTAAAAGTGTTGCACCAAGCACAAAATTCTCATTAAACTGATGCTCTACGTTAACACCTGTAAAACGTCGTGTTTGCTGACCAAAAACAGCATTATTCTCCACCGAAACATTAATTGGTGTATTGGAGGCCTTTAAGGCTTCATCTAGAATTTCTACCCTGCCTAATTGATAGTTAACCGTGTAATCTATACCTTCTACCAACACTCTACCTCCGGCTGTTACTCTCACTGAACCTCTTGGTACATTAAAGGCACCTATAGGAATACCTCCTCCACCTCCACTGCTCTTAAAACGACCTTTAATTTGGAATTTATTTTTCTCGGCTTCATCTAAGGCCTGTGTCTTTGTAGATTTATAAAGTAAATCATAAACATATTTTTCCTGATTTTCATTAGTGTAAACATCCTGCTCATAATCAGCAGCATTGTTGTTTGGATTACCATCGTTATCAAGCACATCGAATAAGTAACGCCCAAAAGGCTCTGCTTTTGTGAAAATAATCTTTCCATTTTGCGACAAGACTGTTAAACCAGGTACATAATCAAAGAAACCATCACCACGCTCTTGAGGGTCATTGTTAAAATTAAGACGGTCTAAATGGAAAAGTCTAATAAGAGGGGTTTCATTGATCTCTGTATCATCACCCGTAAAAGGTGTGTTATTATCAAATAATGGAAACGCAGTGCCTTCAACCGGTCTTATATAATTGACAGGAGACGCTTCTGTATAAAAAATGTTCAATCTAAAATCTTCCTGACTTAATTGAAAGGCTCCTGTATCATAAATATTTTTCATCATAAGGTCCCAAATCGGCTGATCAACGGCTGTAACAGCACTTTTCAACATCTTTAAGACTAAACTCTGATTATTAATGACCTGATTACCTCCTGTTCCATCACTAACCTGAGTAGCGTCTACACCGTCATTGGCAAATTCACCTACCTGAAAGACCTCTCCTCCTCTTGTATATTGAAATGCAACCGCTAATACCTCATCATTTAATAAGCGTTGATTCAACGAAATGTATCCTAATTCTGTGTTTAAAACATAATCTTGGCCTTCTTGTAGCTTTCTAGCCGCCTCAAGCTTACCGTAATCAAAACCTTCATTAATATTAACCAAAACACCAGCTTCTACATTGGTAATATCTCTCACCGCACTCGTTAAAAGTGAACCAGCACCACCAATATTACCAGGGTCAAAATCGTTATTGCCATTATCAGGCAGGGCGTTAGGATTATTAATAAATCCTGCTGGTAAAGGATTTAGTCCGATATTATCAATTTCAGACTCTCCTAAGTCCTGAAAAGCGACAATATTTCTAACATTTTCGGTTTGGTTATTTCTATTCGTAACCCAAACTTCAACTCTTGTAATTTGTAATCCTTGGTTATCTATAAACGGATACTGTAAAAGTGCCTTATCGTAATTGTCCCTGAAGTAATGTGACAAAAAATAGTGTCTATTCTCATCATAATCTCGCGCAAAAAACTCAAACTCTTCTAATGTCCCACCACCTTGTGCAACAACAGATCTGGACTGTGATTGCTGTTCTGAAAAAACAGCAGTGACTCTCGTTTTACCAAATTGTAACTCAGTTTTAACACCAAATAGACTTTGTGCTCCTCTAATTAAAGAACTATTAAGTGGCATATTAACATTACCTACTTCAATTTTTCTTACGACATCGTCTTCTGTCGGAGTATATTCTAATTTTACAATTTGCTGAAAATCGAAAGTAGCTTCTGTATCGTAATTAGCTGTAACTTGAAGTCGTGTACCAACTTTACCCAGTAAACTCAATCCTATTCTTTGATCAAAATCAAACGTAAAATTTGTTCTGTTTCTTGGTGAAAACGCTGGGTTGTCCTGTCGTGAAAATAACACCCCCAAATCTACTTCTGCGTAACCACTAGGAATAACATTTATGGTATTTCCACCAAATATGGTTTCAAATAGGCCGGAATTGACATAAAACTCTGGTAATAAATTCTTTTGATCCTCTTCACTACCTTCCTTTTGCCCGGCAGCAGCGTCTGCCATTCGTTTGTAATATTCCTTTATTTTTTCTTCTAAAACCAAACGTTGAAATTCTTCAGGCGTGAGGATTAAAGGGTAGTTGATATTAAAATTACCAACTTTCTCAGTATATATGTAGCGATCTAAGATAGGGTCGTAGGTGTATTTAGAAACAATGCTATTGGGGTTAGGCATTTTTAATTTTCCAAATGCAAATGTTGTTCTGGTAGAATCCTGCTCCTCTGGTTCTTGCGAATAACCAGAAATACCCACTAGTAACATAAACACTAATGAGACGTAAAAACTGATTGATTTTAATTGATTGTAGTTAGTTATATTCAATTGTATTATAAGTTTTTAAGAGCGTCTTTAATGATTTGCTCTACAAGGGCATCTGGTTGGGCTTTTAATATTTTATCAACTACTTTTTCGGATTGTTTTTTGTTAAATCCTAAAACATCTAAAGCAGATAACGCTTCATCTTTATTAGTATTGTTTGGAGCAAGCGAAAGTTCATCCATACCATAAACTTTTAACACTTTATCTTTTAAATCTATGATTACTCGCTGCGCAGTCTTAGCTCCAATACCCTTTACACTTTGAATTAAAGCCACATTTTCACTAGCTATTCCTTCCTTGACCTGTTCTGGCGTTAATGAAGAAAGCATGGTACGCGCTGTATTTGCACCTATACCACTAACAGATATCAAAAGTTTAAAGATTTCGCGTTCAACTTTTGATGAAAATCCGTAAAGACTGTGTGAATCTTCTCTTACTTGGAGATATGTATATAACTTAAGGTTTTCTCTATCCGGGATTTGAGAAAACGTATGCAATGATATATTAACAAAATATCCTACTCCGTTGCAATCTATAACAACATCTGTAGGATTCTTTTCTACAAGTTTTCCCTCTAAGTGTGTAATCATTTATTACTAAAGGTTAAAGTCCCAAATGTAATAAAATTATTTACAATAAAAGGGCTGAAAACCATGTTAGACCGCTAGATCTTTTGCTGGCGTTTTTCTCGCTCTTGGGCATCTATAACCGCAATCGCAGTCATATTTACTATTTCATCTACACTAGCTCCCAATTGCAATATATGTACAGGCTTGGACATTCCCATCATAATTGGACCTATTGACTCTGACTTGTTAAGTTCCTTTAGCAACTTATACGTAATGTTTGCCGCATCTAAGCTAGGAAAGATAAGCGTGTTTACTTTACGACCCGCCAACTTAGAAAATGGGAATATATCTTGAAGCATTTTAGCATTCAATGCAAAGTCTGTCTGTAACTCACCATCTACAATCATATCCGGGTAGGCTTTATGTAAAATAGCCACAGCTTCCTGTACTTTTTGAGCTCTTGGATTTTCTGAAGAACCAAAATTAGAGTATGATATCATGGCGGTGACTGGTTCTATACCAAACATTCTGGCAACTCTTGAGGTCATCCTTGCAATTCGCGCCAAGTCCTTAGCATCTGGTTCTATATTTATGGCCGTATCACTTAAAAACATAGGGCCTCGTTGAGTCATCATTACATTTGTTGTTGCTATTCTAGACACATGATCTGCCATACCAATAAGCTCCAACATCGGCTTTACAACAGTTGGGTAACTCCTTGAGTAACCTGTAACAAGGGCATCTGCATCACCTACATTCACCATCATAGCCGCATAGTAATTGCGTTCGCGCATTATCTTTTGAGCAGAGTATAATGTCACACCTTGTCTTTTTCGTTTTTCCCAATAGACCTTTGCATATTGATTCTTGCGCTCGGTTTCATCGTCAGATTTTGGATCGATGATTTCAATATCAGCTTCAAAATCAATTTCAGACATTAACTCCACAATGGTTTCTTTTCTGCCAAGTAGAATTGGCTTAGCCACTCCTTCTTCATAGACAATTTGAGCTGCTTTTAATACATCTAGCTGATCTGCTTCCGCAAATACAACACGTTTAGGGTTGGTTCGAGCTCTTCCCAAGAGTTGACGTACCAGTTTATTATCTGAGCCTAATCGTTCTAATAACGAATTCTTATAGCGATCCCAATCTTCTATAGGCTCTTTGGCTACTCCACTGTCCATTGCAGCCTTTGCCACGGCAGGAGGTACTTCAGCAATTAAGCGTGGATCAAATGGTTTTGGAATAATATAGTCTCTCCCAAAAGTTAATCGTGTTTCGTTATAGGCGAGATTAACTTGTTCTGGAACTGGCTCCTTTGCCAGTCTAGATAAAGCCTTAACGGCTGCCATCTTCATTTCTTCATTAATCTTTGTTGCGCGCACATCTAAAGCACCTCTAAAAATAAATGGAAAGCCCAGTACATTATTAACCTGATTTGGATGATCGCTACGGCCAGTTGCCATTATGATATCCTCTCTGGTATCTATAGCTAAATCGTAATTTATTTCAGGATTAGGGTTAGCCATTGCAAAAACAATTGGTTTTGCAGACATAGACTTTAACATCTCTGGCGTCACTATATCTGCCATAGATAAACCGATAAATACATCGGCATTTTTCATGGCTTCCTCTAAGGTGTCTATTTTTCTGTCTGTTGCAAATTCTGCTTTTTGAGAAGTCAGGTTATCTCTATCCTTTCTTATGACTCCTTTACTATCTAGCATTACAATGTTTTCACTTTTAGCTCCAAATGCTTTATAAAGTCTTGTACAGGATATTGCCGCGGCACCTGCTCCACTAACAACAATCTTAACATCGGCAATGGTTTTTTCGGCCAATTCTAATGCATTCAGAAGTGCAGCGGCAGATATTATGGCCGTACCGTGCTGATCATCATGCATCACTGGAATGTCCAATTCCTCCTTTAAACGTTGTTCTATTTCAAAGGCTTCTGGTGCCTTAATATCTTCAAGGTTAATACCTCCAAACGTTGGCGCGATATTTTTAACCGTTTCAATAAAATCATCAACATTTTCAGTATTAACTTCAATATCAAAAACATCTATATCAGCAAAGATTTTAAACAGTAACCCCTTTCCTTCCATTACAGGTTTCGAAGCTTCAGGACCAATATTTCCCAAACCTAAAACTGCTGTTCCATTAGAAATAACAGCTACAAGATTGCCTTTTGCGGTATACTTGTAAACATTATTAACATCCTTTTCTATTTCTAAGCAAGGTTCTGCTACACCTGGGGAATAGGCCAAGGATAAATCGCGTTGGGAGGCATATTTTTTTGTTGGGACAACCTTTATCTTACCTGGTGTAGGCTTAGCGTGATATACTAAGGCTTCTATTCGCTTACTCTGTTTGCTCATAATCAATATCTATTGAGTTGCAAAGATAATCAAAGAAGCTTGGAGTTGAATTTACAAGAGAAAAAATCAATCTTTTAGAAACTCAATATTCCGCCTAAGACCTGATAATTTTGTTCGTTTTACTGCAGATTTTTTGAATACCTTTTTAAACGTGTCTTCTGTAATTTCTTGCCAATCTTTCTTTGTCATTGCTAACAAATCTGGATGTGGATCAAATAAGGGTTCATTATGTGGTTTTGAAAATCGATTCCATGGACAAACATCTTGGCAGATGTCGCAACCAAACATCCAATCATCAAATTTACCTTTAAAATCATTTGGTATATTGTCTTTGAGTTCTATAGTGAAATATGAGATGCATTTGCTACCATCTACAACATAGGGTTCTGTTATTGCTTCTGTTGGACAGGCATCTATACAAGCCGTACATGTCCCACAATGATCCGTAACTGGTGTATCATAATCTAACTCTAAGTCTATGATGAGCTCAGCAATAAAATAGAATGAACCAACCTTTTGAGTGAGTAGATTAGAGTGTTTACCTATCCAACCTAATCCAGATTTAGCTGCCCAAGCCTTGTCTAAAACTGGTGCAGAATCCACAAACGCTCGTCCAAAAACTTCACCTATTTCTTCTTGAATAAAAGCCAACAACATTTTGAGTTTATCCTTTATTACAAAATGGTAATCTGTACCATAAGCATACTTAGACAACTTGTAAGATTCTTTAGTTTGAACTTCTGAAGGGTAATAATTCAATAGCAAAGACACCACGCTTTTTGATCCTTCAACAAGTAGTGTCGGATCTAAGCGTTTATCGAAATGGTTTTCCATATAACGCATTTCGCCATGCCTATTTTTATTTAACCAAGACTCTAACCTTGGCGCTTCTTCTTCTAAAAATCCTGCTTGACTAATACCACAAGATAAAAAACCGAGGCGTTTCGCTTCGGTTTTAATCAATTCTGTGTATTTAGCCTTATTATTTATCATTTTTATTACTTCAAGAGGATGAAGTATAAAGTCTTCTAAAACAATCCGCCTTGTATTGGCCCTTTAATCTTACCTAGATGTTTGTAGGCTTGCTCTGTTACTTCTCGACCTCGTGGCGTACGCATAATAAAACCTTGTTGAATTAAAAAGGGTTCATAAACTTCTTCTATGGTTTCTGCACTTTCACTCACAGCCGTTGCTAAAGTTGTTATGCCCACAGGACCACCTTTAAACTTTTCGATAATTGTTGTTAAGATTTTATTATCCATTTCATCCAAACCATGCGCATCTACATTTAATGCTTCTAATGCAAATTTGGCAATCTCAATATCTATCTTTCCATTGCCTTTTATTTGGGCAAAATCTCTAACACGTCGTAATAAGGCATTGGCAATTCTAGGAGTCCCTCTACTACGACCTGCAATCTCAATGGCCGCTTCCATTGATATAGGGACATTTAATATTGAGGAACTACGTTGCACAATGGAGGTTAGCAAGTCAGTTTTATAATACTGCAAACGACTGCTTATACCAAAACGCGCACGCATGGGCGCCGTTAACAGTCCTGAACGTGTTGTAGCTCCGACAAGGGTAAATGGATTTAGGTTAATCTGAACTGTTCTGGCATTTGGCCCAGATTCAATCATAATATCTATTTTGTAGTCCTCCATAGCTGAGTACAAGTACTCTTCTACGATAGGGCTCAAACGATGAATTTCATCAATGAATAAGACATCTCTATCATCTAAATTGGTAAGTAATCCTGCGAGGTCTCCTGGTTTATCCAAAACGGGTCCAGATGTTACTTTGATGTTGACATCCAACTCATTTGCTAATATATGAGCTAGTGTTGTTTTTCCTAATCCGGGTGGACCATGAAACAATGTATGATCTAATGCTTCACCCCTTAAATTAGCTGCCTGAACAAAAACCAGCAGGTTTTCTAGAACCTGATCTTGGCCTGTAAAATCATCAAATGTTAAAGGTCTCAACTTCTTTTCAAGGTCGAGTTCCTCAGGACTGTAATTGTCGTTGGATGGATTGAGGTTTTCATTCATACATAACAAATATAAAGAAAAAGCCTTTCTTAAATTGAAAGGCTTCTCATTATTGTATGCTTAAAACGTTAGTGATGTAATTCCTCTTCACCTTCCTTCATTGGTACATTCTGGGGCACAAAATCTTCATCATGTCCAGGCTTACTGTAATCATAAGGCCAGCGATAAACATGAGGAATTGCACCAGGCCAGTTACCATGAATATGTTTAACCGGTGCCGTCCACTCTAAGGTTGTTGATCTCCATGGATTTTGCTCTGCTTTTTTACCATAGAAAATACTATTAAAGAAGTTGTAAAGAAATACGATCTGTGCCAAACCTGCTATCAATGCAAATACCGTTATAACAACTTGTGTATTAGCCGTATCATCAAAAAGTGGGAAATTAGAATTGGTATAATAACGTCTTGGCAATCCTGCCATTCCTATAAAGTGCATTGGGAAGAAAACACCATAAGCACAAATGGCCGTTATCCAGAAGTGGATATACCCCAAGTTTTTATTCATCATTCTTCCAAACATCTTTGGGAACCAATGGTAAACACCTGCAAATACACCATATAGTGCAGATATACCCATTACCAAATGGAAGTGAGCTACGACAAAATAAGTATCATGCACATTGATATCTAATGCGCTATCTCCTAAAATTATACCTGTTAAACCACCCGTAATGAAGGTAGACACCAATCCAATAGAAAACAACATCGCTGGATTCATTTGTAGATTACCTTTCCAAAGTGTGGTGATATAATTAAATGCTTTTACTGCAGATGGAATCGCAATAAGTAAGGTTGTAAATGTAAATACAGAACCTAAGAACGGATTCATTCCTGAAACGAACATATGGTGACCCCAAACTATTGTTGACAAAAAGGCAATAGCCAAAATGGAAAGAATCATTGCTCTATACCCGAAAATTGGCTTTCTTGAATTGGTAGCGATAATTTCTGAGGTAATACCCAAAGCAGGTAATAATACAATGTAAACTTCAGGGTGACCTAAGAACCAAAACAGGTGCTCATATAAAACTGGAGAACCCCCTTGATAGTGTAACACTTCACCTTGAATAAAAATGTCGGATAAGAAGAAGGACGTACCGAAACTTCTATCCATAATTAAAAGTAAAGCTGCCGATAATAGTACTGGGAATGAAATCACACCAATAACGGCAGTAATAAAGAACGCCCAAATAGTTAATGGCATTCTTGTCATTGACATACCTTTTGTTCTAAGGTTAAGAACCGTAACAATATAATTTAATGATCCTAACAATGAAGATGCGATAAAAATAGCCATGGATACCAGCCACATCGTCATACCTGTACCAGAACCTGGTTGAGCCATTGGTAACGCACTTAATGGTGGATACACTGTCCAACCTGCTGCCGCAGGACCAGCTTCTACAAAGAAGGATAACACCATAATAACACAAGACACAAAAAACAACCAATAGGAAACCATATTAAGGAAACCTGAAGCCATATCTCTTGCACCTATCTGAAGTGGAATCAAAAGGTTACTAAAAGTACCACTTAAACCAGCCGTTAGTACAAAAAATACCATAATGGTTCCGTGAATGGTCACGAGTGCCAAATAAATATCCGCATCCATAACACCACCAGGAGCCCATTTACCAAGTAACGCTTCAAAAACGGCATTTGGTTGCTCTGGCCATGCGATTTGCATACGTATCATCAAAGACATCAAAATACCGATAATACCCATTACAATAACTCCTGTAAGCAGGTACTGTTTAGCAATCATCTTGTGATCTTGACTAAAGATGTATTTAGTTACAAAAGTTTCTTTATGGTGATGTACGTCGTGATCGTCGTGATTGTGTGTATCTACTGTTGCTGACATAATCTTTTATCTTTTTCTTAATTTTTTTTAATTTAATGAATTAGCAAACGTTGTTTGCTCTGCCATCCAAGCATTATACTCCTCTTCGGTCTCTACAATAATCTTCATTTGCATATTATAATGAGACTTACCGCAAATTTTATTACAGATTAGAAGGTAATCAAATTCATAAGGTTCGAGAGCTTCTTCACCATTAGCTGTCAAATCCTTGCTTTTATCGGCTCTAATATTATTAATATTCTGAACCTTATCTTTAATATCTTCGTTTTGACGCATCTCAGCAGTTGTTACCGTTGGTGTAAAACCAAATTGAGTTACCATACCAGGAACACAGTTCATTTGTGCTCTAAAGTGCGGCATATAAGCTGAATGTAATACGTCTTGTGAACGCATTTTAAATAATACAGGGCGATTAACAGGTAAATGTAACTCCGTAACGATAACATCATCCTGGGCATTTGGGTCGTCTTCGGCAACACCAAGGATATTAGCTTTGTCTAAATCAATTAATCTTACATTAGCCTTACCTAAAACATTATCTTCACCACCATATCTAGCTTTCCAGTTAAATTGCTGTGCATAAAGCTCTACAACTAAAGGATCCTCTTGGTCATCAACATTCATGATATCATTCCAAGTGAATAATCCATAGATAATTAATCCTGCTAAAACAATAACAGGAATACCTGTCCATATGGCTTCTAAGGTGTTATTATCTGCATAAAATAATGCTTTTCTTCCCTTTTCACCTCTATACTTAAATGCAAAGTAGTGCAATAAAAATTGCGTAACTGTTTGAACGATAAAGATAACAACCATAGAGATTGCCATAAGATTATCTATTCCTGGACCATGCTCTGACGCTGAATTAGACATTAGAGGTAAATCGCCTAAATACCAAAAACAAAGTATAGTAATGATATATATGAATGCTAGGAAACCCATCATCATATAACCATTCATCCTATTATCCTTATCATCTGCAATCTGAGTATTGCTAGCGCCTACTTGAGCTAAATCAAAAATCTTTATCAATTGCCAAATGGCAACAGCTACAAAGAGTACAATTATAATCGTTAATAAAGTAGTCATTATTATTTCAGTTCTTTTTTAATATTAATAATGGAAATGTTCACTTTCCTTCATAAACGGGTTTCCTTTAGCTAGCAATGGTGCTTTCCCTAAAGCTGTAAATACTATAAACAAGAATAGACCACCAAATAATAGGATAGCACCTATTTCTGGCAAACCTATAAACCATCTATCCACTACTGTTGCTGGCATAATCCAGTTGAAAACATCTAAGTAATGACCACATAGTATAATAATACCAGTCATAATTACAAACCAATTGATACGTTTGTAGTCACTATTCATTAGTAAAAGTAATGGGAAAATAAAGTTCATAGCTAGCATTCCAAAGAATGGTAGTTTGTAATGCTCTATTCTAGTAACAAAATAAGTTACCTCTTCTGGTATGTTTGAGTACCAAATTAACATAAACTGAGAGAACCATAAATAGGTCCAGAAAATGCTGATACCAAACATAAACTTAGCTAAGTCGTGGATGTGACTATCATTTACAAATTCTAATAAACCTTTAGATTTTAAGTAGATAGTTATCATTGCAATAACAGTAATACCACTGACAAACATACTCGCAAAAACATACCATCCAAATAAAGTACTAAACCAGTGAGGGTCCACACTCATTACCCAATCCCAAGCCATCATCGACTCTGTGTAAATATAAAATACCAAAAACGCTGCTGATATTCTAAAATTCTTTTTGAAGTTTCTGTTATCGCTAGCACTATCTTGTGCGATTGAGAACTTTCTTGAGAAATGTCTGTATAATGCCCAACCAGAAATAAATATAACGCCTCTAATAATAAACCATGTCAAGTTTAGATAACCTGATTTTCCTTGAATCAATTTATCATGCTCAACAACCTCTGGATCCATCCATACAAAAATATTGTAATGACCAATGGTACCAGAAGCTACAGCAATCAATAGTACAATGACAGCACCTGGTAATACATAGGCTGTGATCCCTTCCATGACTCTAAACAATACAGGTGACCATCCGGCTTGTGCTGCATACTGAATAGCATAAAATGCAAGAACACCTAATGCAATCATAAAGAAAAAGAATGCACCAACATAAAGTGCGGCCCAGGGTCTATTATGAATTTGATGAAGTGCATGTTCTTCATGTTCAGTTAATGAACCTTGACCTGCTTCTGCATGTTCACCACTATCATGTGATGCCATCTCTCCATGACCTGCTTCTGCATGAGCATTCCCATGAGCTTCAGTAGCGTGTGCATCTCCATGACCATGGTCTTCTGCCGCTAACTTCTCTGTGATATTCTCTTCTGTATATCCATGAGAGTCGTAAAATCCATAAGCAACACCTATCAAACCAAGTACCATCATAATGATAGCACCCATTTTTAATCGATTTGAAATTTTATATTCCATCTATATAATCTTTATCTAAATCTTATTTTTCTAAATCTGCTTTAAGTTTTTCAACATAAGCAACAACTTGCCATCGTTCCTCTTCATTTAATTGGTTAGCGTAAGAGCCCATGGTATTTTTACCATAATAAATGACATGGTAAATACTTCCTGTGGTTATAGCTCTTCCGACATCATCATAACTAGGTACACCAAGAATCTTTTCTCGCTCTACTAATTTACCTTTACCATTTCCTTTGGTACCGTGACAAATACCGCAATAAACGTCATAAAGTACCTTTGCTCTCTCGTAATCTACTTGAGTAGAATCTAAAGGGCTATTTAAATTAGCCTTTGCGTATTCATAACCGTCATTGGTATCTTCAATTTCGTAAGGCATAAAATTACCTCTTGGAATGGTTCCTTCTGCCGGTAATTGAGCTTCTACGCCATTAGCAAAAGCATCCGACTCTTGATAAGCTTCATATCCTACAGATTCGTACATGTTTGGCATGTATTGGTAGTTTGGTCTCGAGTTTTTCCGGCAAGACACAAAGCTCACCAATAAAACTAGTACTACGATATATTTCAATGATGTCTTCATATTAATGTGCATCTTCGTCTTTATCAACAATATTAATTTCAACAGCCCCTGTTTCTTGTAGTAATGAAGTGAGTTCACTTTCGTTACCATGAACTGCAATCTCCATTAAGAAATGATCGTCTGTAGTTCTTGGATCTGGGTTTTCAGCTTTCTTAAATGGCCACATTCTACTTCTTAAATAGAATGTAATTACCATAAGGTGTGCCGCAAAAAATACAGTCAACTCAAACATGATTGGTACAAACGCAGGCATATTTTCCAAATAACTAAAACTAGGTTTACCTCCTATATCTTGTGGCCAGTCTTTGATCATTATAAAATTCATCATAACAATAGCCACTGTTAAACCAACACATCCATAAAGAAATGATGTAATAGCGATTCGTGTAGGAGCTAAGCCCATAGCCTTGTCCAAACCGTGAACTGGAAAAGGTGTATATATCTCTTCGATATGATGTTTTTCTGCCTTAACCTTCTTTACTGCAGACATCAATATATCATCATCTGTATAAATAGCATGAATTACTTTTGAAGCTTCCATATACTATATTAGTTATTTAATAATTTTTTCGCTTGTCCTGCCCAATCATCACGCTCTGCTCTTCCTGGAAAAGAACCTGTGATTGAATCTAACAAGTCATATTCTGTTTTTGTCATCTTACTTACCTGTAAGAACGTATAGATACCAATGCTGTTTAGCACTTCTTCCATTTTTGGACCAACACCATTAATCTTCTTTAAATCATCCGCTGTTTCTTTTGATGCATCAAAAGAACCTATTGTTCCAAGTAGATTGTTTACCTTTTCTGAATTATCTACCACTGTGCTTTCTTTTGAAGAAGAGGCTACAAACTCAACTGGTTTTGAGGTTCTAGCATCAGTACCAGTTCCAACTAAGCTATCGCCACGCTCTCTAATCTTCTTGTAACGCTCACCGGAAGACTTTAAAATAGTCTTAACTTCTGCTTGTGCAATCACAGGGAAGGTACGTGAGTATAATAAAAATAGTACAAAAAAGAATCCTATAGTACCTATGAAAATTCCAATATCTACAAATGTTGGTGAGAACATTGTCCAAGATGATGGTAAGTAATCTCTATGTAATGATGTTACAATGATCACAAAACGCTCAAACCACATACCAATATTTACAACAATTGAAATAAAGAATGAGAACATGATACTTGTTCTAAGTTTCTTAAACCACATGAACTGTGGTGAGAATACATTACAAGACATCATTGCCCAATAGGCCCACCAGTAAGGTCCTGTTGCTCTGTTTAAGAAGGCATATTGCTCGTACTCTACACCAGAATACCATGCAATAAATAACTCAGTAATATACGCCACACCAACTATAGAACCTGTAATCATGATTACAATGTTCATTAACTCGATGTGCTGTACTGTAATATAATCCTCTAAGCTACACACTTTTCTCATTATGATAAGAAGTGTATTTACCATAGCAAAACCAGAGAAAATCGCACCGGCAACGAAGTATGGTGGGAAAATCGTAGTATGCCATCCAGGAATTACCGAAGTAGCAAAGTCAAAGGATACGATAGTATGTACAGAAAGTACTAATGGAGTTGCTAAACCAGCAAGAACTAAGGATACTTCCTCAAAACGTTGCCAGTCTTTTGCTCTACCAGACCATCCGAAACTGATTAATGAATATATTTTCTTTTGGAAAGGTCTAACGGCTCTATCTCTAATCATGGCAAAATCAGGCAATAATCCTGTCCACCAAAAGACTAATGATACCGAAAGATACGTTGAAATCGCAAATACGTCCCAAAGTAATGGGGAATTAAAATTCACCCATAAAGAACCAAACTGGTTAGGAATTGGTAATACCCAATATGCTAACCATGGACGACCCATGTGAATGATTGGGAACAGACCTGCTTGAACAACCGAGAAAATGGTCATTGCTTCTGCAGAACGGTTAATTGCCATTCTCCATTTTTGGCGGAAAAGCAAAAGTACAGCCGAAATCAGTGTTCCTGCGTGACCAATACCAACCCACCAAACAAAGTTAGTAATATCCCAAGCCCAGTTTACAGTCTTATTAAGACCCCAAACTCCAATACCAGTTGAAATGGTATAAATAATACAACCTATTCCCCAAAGGAATGCAACCAAAGAGATGCTGAAAACAATCCACCATGCCTTGTTTGCTTTGCCTTCAACCGGTCTTGCTACATCTACGGTAACATCGTGATACGATTTTTCTCCGGTAACTAAAGGTCTTCTAATAGGTGCTTCGTAATGAGACGCCATAATTATATAATTGATTCTTTAATTTTTATTTATGCTTCTGTTGTGTTGCGTACTTTCGTTTGATACACCACATTAGGTTTTACACCAACGTGCTCTAACAAGTGGTACGCTCTTTTATCTTCTCTGAGCTCAGCAATTTTACTGTCTTTATCATTGATATCTCCAAATACCATAGCACCATTACCACAAGCAGCAGAACATGCTGTTTGGAACTCACCATCTTTAACTGGTCTACCCTCACGCTTAGCATCAAGAATTGTTTTTTGTGTTTTCTGAATACACATAGAACATTTTTCCATAACACCACGAGAACGAACTGTTACATCTGGGTTTAATACCATACGCCCTAAATCGTCATTCATGAAGTAATCAAACTCATCATTTTGGTTATATAAGAACCAGTTGAAACGACGTACTTTGTAAGGACAGTTGTTTGCACAATATCTTGTACCTACACAACGGTTATAAGCCATATGGTTTTGACCTTGGCGACCATGTGCAGTTGCTGCAACAGGACAAACTGTTTCACAAGGTGCATGGTTACAATGCTGACACATTACCGGCTGGAAAGCAACTTGTGGATTATCAGCAGCATTTTCCATCTCACCAAATTCACTCAATGAGCTGCTAAGACCAGAAATATTATCTTTCTTTTCATTATCACCTTCAAATGAATCTTGAGATGAATAATATCTATCTATACGTAACCAGTGCATATCTCGGCTTCGTCTCATTTCGGACTTGCCTACTACTGGTACATTGTTTTCGGCATGACATGCAATAACACAAGCACCACAACCTGTACATGCATTTAAATCAATTGACAAGTTGAAATGGTGACCCACAGAACGATCAAACTCATCCCATAAATCTACCTCTGGAGACGTCACTGGAGTTTCAACGTGGTTTAAAGACACTTCAGGAACTGCATTCCAATAGTGCTTATCTTTAGTATTGAAAATCTCTAAAGTGGTTTCCTTAATGATATCACCACGACCCATTAATGTATTGTGCAACTGTACACAAGCAAATTCATGCATACCAGAAGCCTTCTCTACAGTTACATCTTGTACTGTGTTGAAGTTTTGGTATAATGAATAGGCATTAACACCAGTCTTCATTTCATCTTTAAGCGCATTGGATGTTCTTCCATATCCAACGGCTAACCCTACAGACCCTTTTGCCTGACCAGGTTGAATTAATACTGGTACGTTTTCAACAGTTACACCATTTACAGTAACATTTGCATAACTACCATTCAATCCACCATTAGCCACATTTTCATTAACTAAACCTAATTGCTCCGCATCTGCTCTAGAAACTGTTAAATAGTTATCCCAAGACGTTCTTGTTATAGGATCTGGGAATTCTTGTAGCCATGGGTTATTAGCTTGTTGACCATCACCCATACCTATTTTGGTGTATAGTGATAATTCCATGCCACCAGACTTAGCTGAACGCGCCAATGCTCTGGCTGCATTCCCACTAGGTGTTTCTACTTCCTCAGTAGTTTCATCTGTTGAAGTTTCAACAGCATCTTCTGAAGTTGAAGTCGCAGATACAAAGAAACCATCTTGAACCGCTTTATTAAATGACGATCCATTTAATATATCTTTTGTCCAAACTGACTTCAAGTAATCTCTGTATGATGTATTATTTCCATTCCATCCTAAAAGTACTTCCTGAAATTGTTTTGTATCGAATAAAGGACGTATGGTTGGTTGCATCATTGAGTAATGACCAGACTTTAATTCAAAATCACCCCATGACTCTAGGTTGTGAGGGATTGCCGCGATATAATCACAGTTTGAAGCGGTCTCATCTTGCTTCATCGAGAAGGCTATAGATAACTCTGTGTTCTTTAAGCCTTCAGCAAAATCTTTTGCATTTGGAAGCGTATACATTGGGTTAACGCCATTCATAATAACAGCACCAACTTTTCCAGCGTTCATGTCTCCTATAAGTTGCATTACAGCCTTATCACTTCCTTGTCTTGTATGTATTGTTGTTTTAGGGTCAAATGCCTTACTGTTTAAGTATTCATTGATTTCTAACACTACGGTTTGAGCATTGACATCTTGAATTCCAGTTACAACGACAGCATTGCTTCCTGCTTTTGAAATTTCGTTTGCTGCAGATTGAACTGCTTTAGCAATAGACTCAGGTAAGTCTACTGATACGGCACCACCAACAACCAAACTGTAAAGTTTAGCTAAAGCTAGTTTTTGTTGGCTAGGAGTTAATGGTACACGCTTATCTGCATTGGCACCCGTAAGAGTCATATTAGATTCAAACTGAATATGACGTGACATTTGTCCATTTTGTGGCACACGGTTCTTAGCATAACTAGACTCAAAACCACCACCCTGCCAGTCTCCAATAAAATCGGCACCAACAGATACTATGGTTTTAGCTTTAGAGAAGTCGTAGTTAGCCATTCCTCGCTTACCATATTTTGCTGAATAAGCATCTAATGTAGCTGATTCTGAAACAGCATCGTAAACCACATGATTTACATTTCCATATTTCTCGGTAAATTCAGATACTAATTTCTTAGTTGATGGACTTGGCATTGTGGACGTTAAGAATACTATTTGCTTATCATCACTTAAACCATTCAATTTTGAAGTAGTTTCAGACATAAAGGTTTCCCAAGTTATTTGGGCATCCCCTTTCATTGGAGCTTTCACTCTAAGATTATCATACAAACCTAATACAGACGCATGTACTCTTGCGTTAGCAATACCATTACTTGCTGCTTCCGTGTTGTTTTCAATCTTGATTGGTCGTCCTTCTCTAGTTTTTACTAAAACACTAGCAAAATCAAAACCATCAGCAATAGTTGTTGCGTAATAATTTGCTACACCTGGAACAATTTCCGTAGGTTGCACTACATAAGGAATTGATTTTATCACAGGACCTTCACAAGCAGCAAGCGATGCCGCAGCCGTACTAAATCCTACATACTTTAAGAAATCACGACGCGATGTTGACGAAGACCCTAAAGATTCCTTGTCTCCCAAAAATTCATCCGTTGGAATTTCTTCCACAAATTCATTTTGCTGTAGCGCCTCAACAATAGAGCTGTTTTCGTTTAGCTCTTCAACACTTTTCCAGTATTTCTTGTTTGATGACATATAATTCTGAATTACTTCTTATTAAAATTAATAATGGCACTTACCACATTCTAGTCCACCCATTTGTGCCGCAGTTAACTGATCAACACCATACTTTTTAGATAATTCTTCATGAATCGTAGTATAGTAACCGTTGTCTTTGACTTTTACATTGGTTTCTCTATGACAGTTAATACACCAACCCATTGTTAATGGTGCATGCTGATACATAATTTCCATTTCCTCTACAGGACCGTGACATGTTTGACACTCTATACCAGCAACAGATACGTGCTGAGAATGATTAAAATATGCAAAATCCGGTAAGTTGTGTATACGAATCCACTTTACTGGTTTAGATTCTCCAGTATATCCTGTACCATCCCAACCAACAGCTTCGTATAGCTTTTGGATTTCAGCGTTGTAATCTATTCCGTATTCTTGACCTTCTGCTAATGTTTCTGGTGCTACTTCCGAAATAGCTTTGTGGCAATTCATACAAATATTTAATGACGGAATACCAGAATGTTTACTTACTCTAGCCGACGAATGACAGTATTTACAATCAATACCGTTGTCTCCAGCATGTATTCTATGTGAGTAGTGAATTGGCTGTACAGGCTCATACCCTTGGTCAATTCCGACCTGCATCAAATAACCGTACACAAAATAACCACTTGCCAACAAAAAGAAGATAGCAGTGACCAAAACCAAAAATTGGTTTTCAACAAAAGCTTTCCACAATGGTTTTCTTTGTTCCTCTGCAGGGATTTCAATACCCTTAGCATCAGCAAAACGATTTAATGTTCGTTTTACTAAAATCAGTGCCATTGCCAATAAAGCAAACAATACCGCTAAGGCACCAAGAATTAAATTATTTGAAATTCCAGGTTCAACAGGTTGCCCACTAAGTTCACCTGGAGTTGGCGTTGGCGGTGGAGGTGGTGGTTCAGCAGTGTAAGCTAAAATATCCGAAATATCTTGGTCTGATAAGGTCGGAAACGCTGTCATCGCCGTTTGGTTCCATTCATTGTAAACCTTGTTAGCATAAGCATCACCTGACTTTATTAAAGCAGAGCTATTACGAATCCAAGCATTAAGCCATTCTCTGTCTAAACCTTCTTCTTCAGCTAACCTTGCCTCAACATTACGAAGTGCAGGACCTGTCATCGGCTTGTCTAATTTGTGACAAGCAGCACAATTTGCATTAAATAAAGATTTTCCGTTTGCTGGGTCGCCCTCTTGAGCAGTCAGTGAAGTTGAAAACGTAAGTAATAAAATAAAACCGAGGCTAAGTATCTTAGAGGTTAAATTACGGTAAATCACCTGTTTCATATTGTTAGTTGAATTATCTTCTAAACTTTGGTACGATTTTTTCAGTAAATATGACAAATATCATTGTACTAAAAACTCTGGCAAAAGTAAGATATAAACTCGATTTTAGAAATCTTAGAGAAGTGTTAATATCTAATTTATATCTATTCTAAATAACATTTTTACCGCTATATCGTTGAATAATATAACTTTGCATTTAAAGTCATAAATATGAATAAAATTTTTAAATATATCAGCCTTACAACTATTGCACTATGCCTTTCTTTAACGCTGCATGCTCAGCAAGGGAAAGTTAATGTGGATCAGGATAGTGACATCGATAAACTTATTGAGTACAAAAAAGATATTAAAACCACTAAGGTTTACCGAATTCAAGTTTATCAAAATGTTGATCCCGATAAAGCTGAACGAGAAAAATCCAATTTTTTAAATCTCTACAATGAATGGCCTGTAGAAATTGTTTGGAACACCCCAAACTACAAAGTATGGGTAGGTAATTTTGCTACAAGACTAGAGGCTGACAGAGCTATGGCGAAGATTAAAAAAGAATATATGAACGCCATTATATTTCAACCCAAACTTGATAATAAGTAACAAATTTTAAAAAAGATTATCATAAAAAAAGCGACTCATTAAAGTCGCTTTTTTTGATATTGATAAGAATCTATTTCAGCTTCTTTTTCACTTCTACTTCTTGGAAGGCTTCAATAATATCCCCTTCATTAATATCATTATATCCTTTGATTTGGATACCGCAGTCGTAGCCTTTAGAAACTTCTTTAACGTCATCCTTAAATCGTTTTAATGATGCCAATTCACCGGTATATACCACAACACCATCTCTAATAATTCTAACACCTGAATTTCTGTAGATTTTTCCATTGGTAACCATACAACCTGCAATGGTTCCGATTTTAGAAATTTTGAACGTTTCTCTAATTTCTGCTGTACCTGTCACCTCTTCTTTAAGTTCTGGTGACAACATGCCTTCCATTGCATCCTTAAGGTCGTTTATAGCATCGTAAATGATAGAGTAAGTTCGGATATCTATTTCTTCCTTGTCTGCAATCATTCTTGCATTACCAACTGGACGCACATTAAATCCAACAATAATAGCATCAGAAGCAGATGCTAATAACACATCACTTTCAGTAATGGCACCAACACCTTTATGGATAATATTAACCTGGATTTCTTCTGTAGATAATTTTTGGAATGAGTCCGTTAGGGCTTCCACTGAACCATCCACATCACCCTTAAGAATGATGTTTAACTCTTGGAAGTCACCAAGTGCAATACGTCTTCCGATTTCATCCAACGTAATATGACGCTGTGTTCTTACGGATTGCTCTCGCTGTAATTGCGTACGCTTGGCAGCAATTTGCTTAGCTTCACGTTCATCTTCAAATACATTAAATTTATCACCAGCTTGTGGCGCACCATCTAAACCTAGAATTGATACTGGTGTTGACGGACCAGCTTCTTGGATATCATTGCCACGCTCATCATGCATAGCTTTCACTTTACCACTATTCTTACCAGCCAATACATAATCACCAACCCGAAGTGTACCTGCTTGAACTAAGATTGTTGACACGTAGCCTCTACCTTTGTCCAAATACGCTTCTACAACGGTACCACTCGCAGGCTTGTTAGGGTTCGCTTTTAATTCTAATAATTCTGCTTCTAAGAGCACTTTTTCTAGAAGCTCCTTAACACCCGTACCGAATTTTGCGGATATATCGTGTGACTGAATTTTTCCACCCCAATCTTCTACCAACAAATTCATATTAGCTAATCCTTCTTTTACTTTATCAGGATTAGCATCTGGTTTATCTATTTTATTAATTGCAAATACAATTGGCACTCCAGCAGCTTGAGCATGAGAAATGGCCTCTTTGGTTTGCGGCATTATTGCATCATCAGCAGCCACAACAATAATCGCAATATCTGTAACTTGGGCACCACGTGCACGCATCGCTGTAAAGGCTTCGTGACCTGGTGTATCTAAAAATGCTATTTTTTGACCATTCTCCAATTCAACTCCATAAGCACCAATATGCTGAGTAATTCCACCTGACTCACCAGCAATCACATTTTCTTCTCGTATATAATCCAGTAATGATGTTTTACCATGGTCTACGTGACCCATTACAGTAACGATGGGAGCTCGCGGTTTTAAATCTTTTGGATCATCTTCTACAGTTTCTATTGACTCTTCAATATCTGCGGTTACAAACTCAACCTCATAACCAAATTCTTCTGCAACAATCGATAGGGTTTCTGCATCTAATCTTTGATTCATTGTAACCATCATACCTAGTGACATACATGCAGAAATAATTTGTGTAACTCCGACATCCATCATTGTGGCAACCTCACTTACCGTTACAAACTCTGTAACCTTTAAGATTTTGCTTTCTGCTGCCTCTGCTTGAAGTTCCTTCTGAGATTGTTCTCTGTGCTGTTCTCTTTTTTCTCTACGGTATTTGGCTCCTTTTCCTTTACTTGACTTTCCTTGTAATTTTTCTAGAGTTTCCCTTACCTGCTTTTGTACTTCTTCTTCACTTGGCTCCTCTTTAACTACTTTAGATCTAGACCCTTTGCCTTTTCCTCGTCTATTGTCAAAATTAGGTCTTCCTCCAACATCATTGCCGCCTTTGCTAATACGACGTCTCTTTCGTTTATTGCCGTCCTTATTAGAAGACTCATCTTTTTTATCTTCTTTCTTTTTCTTTGGTTTATTAAATTGAGATAAGTCAATTTTCTTACCCGTTGTTGTTGGACCAGAGAGTTTCTGGTACTGGGTTTTTAATTTTTCGTCTGACTTTTCTTCTTGCGGCTCCTCCTTCTTTTCAACCTTAGGCTCTACCTTTTTAGGCTCTTCTTTTTTTGGTTTTTCCTTTTCAACTTTTGGTTTCTCAACCTCAACTTTAGGCTCTGGCTTTTCTTCTTTTTCCTCAACTTTGGCCTTTGGCTTTTTATCAAGATCTATTTTACCAATTTGCTTTGGCCCACTAAGTTCTGCCTTAGCTTTTACTACAGACTCTTTAGCAGCTTCCTTCTTTTCTTTTTCTTCAATTTCGCGTTCCCGCTGTTCACGAAGCTTCTCTTTTTCCTTGAGCTTTGCCTCGCTAACTTCTTGAGCTTTTTCACGTTTTGATGCGTCTGTTTGAAACTCATCCGATAACGTGTCATAAACCTCCTGCGAAATTTTTGTATTAGGACTTTTCTCAATAGTAATGCCTTTGGACTCTAAAAAATCCACCGCACGGTCTAATGAGATATTCAGTTCTCTTAATACTTTATTAATTCTAATTTGAGCCATAAATTGCTGTAATATACTTAAATCTGTTTTATATCAGTCTAACTTGCTTTCATTTTAAAGTTAAACTGCGTTAGTCTTCAAATTCTTCCTTAAGAATTCTTAGAACTTCCAATATGGTTTCTTCTTCTAGATCTGTTCGTTTCACTAAATCGTCTACGTCTTGCTCTAGAATGCTTTTTGCGGTATCTAAACCGGCCTTGCTGAATTCATCAATAATCCATCCATCGATTTCATCTGAGAATTCCTTTAATTCTACATCTTCTTCTGCACCTTCTCTAAATACGTCTATTTCGTAACCTGTTAATTGTCCTGCTAAACGAATGTTATGTCCACCTCTACCAATAGCTTTAGATACTTCTTCTGGTTTCAATAAAACTTCTGCACGTTTATTTTCTTCATCTAACTTTAAGGATGTTACTCGCGCTGGGCTTAATGCTCTGGTTACAAATAGTTGAATATTATTGGTATAATTGATAACGTCTATATTTTCGTTCCCAAGTTCTCTAACAATACCATGGATTCGAGATCCCTTCATACCAACACATGCACCTACAGGGTCTATTCTATCATCATAGGAGTCTACGGCAACCTTAGCTTTCTCACCAGGAATACGTACTACTTTTTTCACCGTGATTAATCCATCAAATACCTCAGGAATTTCTTGCTCGAACAATTTTTCGAGAAACAAAGGAGAGGTTCTAGACATAATAATGGCAGGCTTACTTCCTTTTAATTCAACACTTTCAATAATACCTCTTACGTTTTCACCCTTTCTAAAAAAGTCAGAAGGTATTTGCTTATCCTTGGGTAGAATAATCTCGTTACCCTCGTCATCTAAAAGAATAATCGCTCTATGGCGGATATGATGAACTTCTGCAGTGTAAATTTCACCTTCTAATTCTTTAAACTGCTTGTAAATATTGGTATTATCGTGCTCGTGAATTTTAGAGATCAAATTTTGTCTCAATGCTAAAATTGAGCGCCTTCCTAAGTCAACTAATTTCACTTCTTCTGCAACGTCTTCACCAACTTCAAAATCGGGCTCAATTTTTTGTGCTTCTGATAATGCAATCTCCTGATTTGGATCTTCAACTTCGCCATCAGCTACCACAATTCGATTCCTCCAAATTTCTAAATCCCCTTTATCTGGGTTGATAATAATATCAAAGTTATCGTCGTCTCCGTATTTCTTTTTTAAAGCATTACGTAACACATCTTCTAGAATCGCCATGAGCGTCACTCTATCAATTAACTTATCGTCCTTAAATTCTGAAAATGACTCTATTAACGCTACATTTTCCATAATTGATTTGAATTAAAATTTTATTTTAACTTTTGCTTCCTTTATGTTTTCGAAAGCAATATTAGCTTCTTTCGTTACCGTAACTTTACCCTTTCCCACAGGTTTTGGCTCTCTAACTTTCCACTTCAAAGCGATATCAGTATCATTAACATCTGCCAGTACGCCTTCTAATTTTTCTCCTTCCACAGTTTTTACCTCTAAATGTCTCCCTATATGTTTGTTGTACTGTCTTGGAAATTGCAATGGAGATGTTGCACCACAGGAGGTCACTTCTAGAGAAAAATCCTGTTCTTCCCTATCAAGGTTATGTTCAATAGCTCTGCTTACAAAAATGCAATCATCTACCAAAACACCATTATCACCATCGAGTACAACTCTTATGGTATTACCACTTAGAACTTCAAAATCTATGAGAAATAAATCTGATCGCTCTTCTAGCGCTTTATCCAGTAAGTTCTTTACAGTTTCCTTAAACATTTCTTGATATAAAAAGAGAGGACTTTTCGTCCTCTCTCGTTTTCACTCCGTAAACAATGGTGCAAATATACAATATTTATATCAATTTTTCAAAGCAATATTAAGTAGTTTTATTTTCGTAAATTTATAATACTAAACTAAATCCTTTGAGATAATGAACAGAATCCTAGTCCCTACAGATTTTTCTGAGCAAGCCCATAATGCCCTTGAAGTTGCCGCTATGTTAGCCAGAAAACATAACGCAGAAATTTATTTGCTGCATATGATGGAAATACCTATGCAACAAATCGATCCGATTAATGCGCATAGCGATGTGCCTGAGGCTTTATTTTTTATGAAATTGGCTCATAAAAAATTTGAAGATTTAATGGAAAGTGACTTTTTACAAGATATAACCGTTCATGAAACTGTAAAGGCAGATATTACATTCAATGAGATTAAAGATGCTTGCAAGGAATTTGATATCGATTTAATTGTAATGGGATCTCATGGTGCCTCTGGCTTAAAGGAGATGTTTATCGGTTCTAATGCCGAAAAAGTTGTACGCTCATCCGATGTTCCAGTATTGGTTATAAAAAACCAACATAATAATTTTAATATCAAAAACTTTGTTTTTGCCTCTGATTTTAAAAATGACAATAGTGCGACTTACAAACAGGCGGTGAAATTTGCCGAACTGTTTGACGCTAAAATTCATCTGCTTTTGGTAAACACCGCAAACAACTTTATCACAACCTATGAATCCAGAAACCGTATTAACGATTTTATCTCTGGGCAATCTTTTGAAAACTATACCATAAACGTTCATAACGATAATAGCGTAGAACAAGGTATTCTTAATTTTTCGCAAGAAATTGATGCAGACCTCATTGGTATTAGTACACATGGCAGACAAGGCATTGCTCACTTCTTTAACAGTAGCATTAGTGAAGATTTAGTTAACCACGCTAAACGTCCTGTTATTACATTTAAGATTTAATGGGACTAAGTACTCTGAAAAAACAAAAAATCCTAATCAAAAATGATTAGGATTTTTTTGTTGGCCTACTAGGGCTCGAACCTAGACTCTTCTGGACCAAAACCAGACGTGTTGCCAGTTACACCATAGGCCAATCTCTTAAATTGAGGGTGCAAATTTAATACAAAAGTTGTCTTGGGCAAAAAAAATGATAAAAAATAATTTAAATTACTTAACGTTAACTTAAAAACCTAGGCATTACTATAATAATTAGTAAATTCGCCAGCACTAATATCCAAGGTTTTCATGACAAATTTTAACTTTAAAAAGTGGAATAATATATTAGCATGGCTTGTATTTGTAATTTCCTGTGCAGTCTATGCCCTAACGATAGAACCAACTGTAAGTTTTTGGGATGCTGGTGAATATATATTAACATCATCAAAACTACAAGTCGGCCATCCACCGGGAGCACCACTCTTTCAAATGATGGGTGCATTCTTCTCAATTTTTGCTTTAGAACCTTCACAAATTGGTATGATTATGAATCTGATGAGTGCTGTCGCAAGTGCATTTACCATCTTATTCATGTTTTGGACCATAAGTATGTTATTGGTTAAACTCGTAAAATATAGCGGTGAATCTAGTAAAGGCAAGGGTATGGCCATTTTAGGAAGTGCTTTTGTAGGTAGTTTGGCCTTTACGTTTACTGATTCTTTTTGGTTTAATGCTGTAGAAACTGAAGTTTATGCAATGGCTACTCTAATAATGTCTATCATGTTTTATTTAGCCTTACGCTGGGAACAAGATATGGACAAACCTAGAGGAAATCGTTGGTTAGTACTTATCGCTTTTGTTATTGGGCTTTCGTTTGGCGTTCACTTTATGGGTTTATTGACCATTCCTGCCATTGGACTCATATACTATTTTAAGAATTACAAAACCATAACCGTCAAAAATTTCATTCTTGCCAATGTTGTTTCTGCAGCCATTTTGTTATTTATTTTCAAACTATTATTGCCTTCGACCTTGAAGCTGTTTGGTTATCTTGAAGTATTTTTTGTAAACTCCATAGGTTTACCTTTTAATTCGGGCACTATAATTACAGGGCTTTTGGTTATTGTTCTTTTCTATTTGGGCTTGAACTACACACGAAAAAAGGGAATGATTCATATAAACACTTTGGTCCTTTGCCTTATGTTTATTTTTATTGGATTTTCATCTTGGATGATGTTACCTATACGTGCCAATGCAGATGTTATTATTAATGAAAATGACCCGTCCGATGCCAGGGAATTATTAGCCTATTATAATTTAGAACAATACCCTGAAACCCATTTATTCTACGGGCCACAGTTTACTGAGATTTATTCTGGTGCTGATCCAGATGAGCCTTTTGTAGACGACAAAAAGAACTACGAACGTGACGAAAAATCCGGTAAGTATGTTATTATCAATGACTGGGAGGGTAGTAAGCAGAATTATAACCATGAGCACGCTTCTATTTTACCGAGAATGTGGAGTAGTGAACATGCAGATAATTATATGATGTTTACTGGGCTGATTGACTTTAAAGTAGATCCTAATTTACAAACTTATGCTTACAATGAGGCGGTTAACGTTGGGTTAAGCGAAGAACAAGCCACCCAATATGCATTGCAAGAAAAACGCCGTTTTGACAACATTGTCAATGATTTTAGAATGAAAATCAGAAAAGGTGAAGTTGACTATGAAGACTACGACAAATTCTTGAGACGTTATGGGCAGCAATATCTTATAGTTGAAAAGCCTTCATTTGCTGACAATATTGCCTATATGTTTCAATACCAATTTGGTTACATGTATTGGCGCTACTTTATGTGGAATTTCACAGGGAGACAGAATGACATTCAAGGTAAATATGATGACTTTAATGGTAATTGGATATCAGGAATAAAATTTATTGATGAACTACACTTAGGGGTATCTCAAGATAATTTACCAACTGAGGCCTTGGAAAATAAAGCAAGGAACACCTACTACTTTTTACCTTTACTGTTAGGTTTAGTCGGTTTCTTCTTTCTACTTTATACAGATGCCAAGCGCTTTTGGGTGTTATTGGTTTTCTTTTTAATGACCGGTTTAGCAATTCAGTTCTATACCAACATTAGACCCTTTGAACCTCGAGAGCGCGATTATTCAGTAGTAGGTTCATTTTATGTATTCGCTATATGGATTGGTTTTGGCGTATACGCCATTTATGATTTATTAAAATCCAGCATTAAGAGTGCTTATTTGGCACCAGCAGTATCCTTGGCTTGCTTAATTATTATACCTGGTATTTTGGCTGCCAATAACTGGGATGACCATGATCGTTCAGGAAAATATACAGCCAATGCTATGGCACGTAAATACCTTGAGTCATGTGCACCCAATGCTATATTATTTACCATTGGAGATAATGATTCTTTCCCGCTTTGGTATTTACAGGAAATTGAAGGTGTAAGAACTGACGTTAGGGTGGTGAATACAAGCCTATTTCAAACGGATTGGTATATTGACCAAATGAAACGTAAAGCCTATGAAAGTGATCCTATTCCTTCCCAATTGACACACAATCAATATAGAGGAAGTAATAGAGATGTTATCATTAGAAAAGAAATTACTAAAGATACACTGCCAATTAACATCTTTATGGATTTTATCACCAGTGACAGGGCAGACACAAAGTTTGGACATGTGATAAAAGCCCAAGGTGAAGATCCTAGACAGTATCCTAAACATCTATTAAATACAAATTATTTCCCAACGAGACATATTAGCATCCCTGTAAACAAGGAACAGGTCCTAAAAAATGGGATTGTCAAAGCTAAAGATGCAGATAAAATTGAAAACAACCTTTATGCAGAAATTGAAGGTAGCTATATTTATAAGAACAGATTATTAATGCTAGATATCATTGCCAATAATAACTGGGAGCGACCCATTTACTTTACTGGTGGTGCATTTGGTGCTGATGATTATATATGGCTTAAAGACTATCTGCAACTTGATGGCATGTGCTATAAACTCGTACCCATAAAAACCCCAGTAGACAGAGCAAATCCTTATGATATGGGAAGAGTTGACTCGGACCTTATGTATAATATGGTTAAGAACTGGGATTGGGGCGGAAGCGGAGAAGATATCTATCATGATATTGAAACCAGAAGAAATGGTATCACTTACAGAGGAAATTTAGCTCGATTAATTGAGACACTAATTAACGAAGACAAATTAAAGGAAGCAGAGGAAATCGCAGATATTGCAATGGAAAAAATGCCTGTGAACAAATTTGGATTTCATTCCTTGTTAGAACCGTATATCAGTGCTTACTATGAAGTAGGTAATATTGAAAAAGCCAGATCATTATATAAGGATGTCGCTAAAATATACCAAGAGAACTTAATCTATTACGATGGTTTAGATGAAGAAGATCAAATTAGGCTAATAGAGGATATTTATTTGGACATTCAGCGTTACAGAGCTCTTGTAGATCTTCTAGTTATATACAACGATAAGGACTTTGCCTTAGAGGAAACCAAAAAATTCAACAGTTACCTAAGTTTACTTGATAAATTCATGGGTGCTGAGGAAGAAGAGCCAATTGATGATCTTGATATCAATACCATTTTAAATGATACTATTAAGGATTCTATAGTTCCCGAAGAATAGATAAATGAAGATAATTCCTGCCAAGACACCTGGATTTGTAAAGTCGTTATTTCCAAAGTTTGTCTGGAATATCAATACTACAAATAAGGAACTCTACCTCACCTTTGATGACGGCCCAACTCCTGAAATTACGGATTGGGTACTTGATACTTTAACTTCGTTTAGTGCTAAAGCCACTTTCTTTTGTATTGGAAAAAACATTCAATCACATCCTGAAATTTTCAATAGGATTATAAAAGAAGGTCACGGTATTGGCAATCATACCTTTCATCATTTAAAAGGTTGGAAAACAAATACAGAAGCGTATATAACTGATGTAGAACGCACTCAAGAACTGATAAATTCAATTATCAAAACTGGAGGTTCAACACGCACAAATCTTTTTAGACCGCCTTATGGCAAATTCAAAAGTGAGCAGAATAAAAAATTACAAGAACTAGGCTATAAAATCATTCTTTGGGATGTTCTATCTTACGATTGGGATAAAACCATTACTGAAGAATCGTGTTTAAAGAATATTATTCCCGTAGCAAAACAAGGAAGTATCATCGTATTTCATGATAGTGTTAAGGCCGCTCGCAATTTAAGGTACGCACTTCCTAAGGTCTTAGAGTATTACAGCAAAAAGGGTTATGAGTTTAAAGCCCTATCTAAAGATATTCTTGAATAATGCCTATTAAGGTGTTGGCATCTTGCTCTCCACTGTGACGCCATTTCATTTCACCGTTTTTATAAATAATCAAAGTTGGTAGACCTTTAACACGAAGCGCTTCTGCCAATTCTTTATTTTTATCGACATCTATTTTAATAACCTTGGCTTTGTCACCTAGAGCAGCAGCAACATCCCGAAGAACAGGATGCATGGCAGTGGACTGTTCATTCCATTCTGTGTAGAAGTCTAATAGCACCGGAATATCGACATCTATTAATTCCCCAAATTTTGACATATGTTATAGTTTTAGTCAAACGAGTTATACAAACCTACATAAAAAATTCTTTCAAAAGCTATAGTAAGTTAGTAATGAACTATATAAAAATAAACAATTGTTAGCAATTATACTTCTTTAAGTCCCTTTTTAAGCTCTATCACCGTAATTTCTGGCCATATACCTACGCGTCCTGGATAAGCTAAAAACCCGAAACCTCTGTTCACGTTAATGTACTGACCAAATGCTTTATAGATGCCAGCCCATTGCTTATAACGCCATTTGGCTGGACTCCATTTTATCCAACCTGGTATTTCTATACCAAACTGCATACCGTGTGTGTGACCACTCAAGGTCAAATGATAATGATACTCGTCGTTAACCACTTCAG
The DNA here is from genome assembly GCF_042676105.1 of Winogradskyella aquimaris. Classification (NCBI taxonomy): domain Bacteria; kingdom Pseudomonadati; phylum Bacteroidota; class Flavobacteriia; order Flavobacteriales; family Flavobacteriaceae; genus Winogradskyella; species Winogradskyella aquimaris. The sequence continues at coordinate 58,456 of NZ_JBHTJQ010000016.1, forward strand.
CGTCCCAATGGCTAGGGTCGTGTGTCATCAAAATTTTAAAATCCTCCTGACTAATTTGTGAAGACGCCTTTTTTAAATCACCTTTTTGCTTAAAGCCTTTCCCCCAATTTTCCACACCAACAATAGCTATTCTTTGACCATCCTTTTCAACATAGCGGTGCTCATTTAATAACAAGTCGAATCCTATATCCTTTTGAATAGATTTTAATTCCTCAAGATTTTGAACCTTTTCCGCTTTTGAGCTCCAATCCACGTAATCTCCATAGTCGTGATTCCCCAAAATCGAGAATTTTCCATCTTTGGCTTCAAGACGGCTAAATGTTGATTTCCAAGGTAACATTTCATTGGCTTTATTGTTTACCATATCACCCGTAAACAATAGAACATCAGACTGTTGCTCATTAATTAAGTCAACAGCATACTCTATTTTTTCCTTGTTGTCAAAACTGCCGGAATGTATATCGCTAATTTGAGTTATTCGATAACCATCAAAAGCATCTGGAAGGTCCTCAAAATGCAGTGTGTAATTTAAAACTCTGAAATTATATTTTCCTTTATACATACCGTACAAGAGAGATGCAAAAGGAATTGCCGCCAAACCTAAGGCTAATTGACTAATAAATTTTCGTCTTCCTGGTACTTGCAAAGCATCACTCTTGGCTATATACTTATCATAAAGCCCAAAAACTCCTCTTATGATATCCTCTCCAATTAAAATAGGAACCAACACTAAATTTATCGACATAAATACCAGCAAAAAGCCAAATGCATAACTACGTGCAGGATTTAGAACACGCCCTTCACTAGCTATTGTAAACTGGATAACAAAATTTCCAACTACAATTACCGCAATACCTAAAAAAAGATAATGAACCCATGCTTGCTTTGTTACGGTCTTAATCGCCTGTAAGCCATACAAGGTCATTAGAAGGTATATCACGATAAAAATTACCCAGCGTATCATAAAAACTTTTAATTCACAAAGTTAAGCAACTCCTATTCTACTTGTCTTATGAAATTGTTAAAGGTTTTTATTTGCAGGGTACTTATTTGCTCGTCTTGGGTCTCAAAAGTTATTACTTTAGTTGTGTCCGGTAGGATATCGAAAAAATTATCTGAAAAATGACCTTTAGTTTTTGTAAATAAAAAGACATCCTTTTGCAATGTATTTGCAGTTAGCTCAATTCTAAAACCTTCATTTGTTTTTGTAACTTTTTGCTGAATTTTTTCGAGCTTTAACTTTAATTGTTTTGGCTTTACGAAATAGTAGTTAGATGATTCGTCATTAAAGACAGAGACCATAACCGATTCATCAGCTTTAAAGTCCAAAAGACTGAGGTCAATCTCATGCTTATTTTCACTAGAATTTGCTTTTACGTTAATCTGCTTAGATCCTTCCCAAAGTATCTTGCCTTCAAAATTCATAAGAGTTAACTTGAGAGTTCCCTTTTTTGAATCTAAATCGTCATTGATTACCCAGGTTTTCAAAGTTCCATTTTCAATTTTTGAGGATATCAACACATCTTCAAAGCTTTTTTTGGCCTTGTAATGCAATGCTTTCCAATTGCCAAAATAATCTATACTACTCCACGAAACCGCTGGCCAACAATCATTGAGTTGCCAGTATAGCGTACCCATATTGTATGGTTTTGCTCGTCTATGGGCTTCAACACCTTTTGTGATGCCATGAGCTTGCAATAACTGACTCATATACACATAATCTTCTGCTGAATCAGGGACAGGAAAATCACGTTGCATATAATCATTAATAATTTGAAATCCTCTAGCATGCTTCTGATGATTTTTAAAACCTTTGGAATCGATATCAATACTATCGTTTTGATTTATATATTGAATGACCTCATAACTCGGAAAGGATTGAAAACCAAACTCACTCATAAATCGCGGCACATTCTCTTCCAAATGCTCAAAAGGAAAACCATCGTGCCAAATCCACCAATCGTGGGCATCACCTTCGGACTTGTACAAGGGATTACCTCTTCCATATTTTGGTGACGTCTCCCAGTATGGTAAATCTGTTTTAGACCCGACGCTAATTCTGAGTGCCCTATCAAACAAATATTTATAATCCTCCCAAATCTCTTCTTTTTCCTCTTCACTTCTATTGGCTTGCCAACCCCAACGATGCCAACCTTCAGAGCTTTCATTATTACCGCACCACAGTGCTATAGATGAATGATTTCTTAATCTTTTTAAATTATCTAAAGCCTCGTTAATCACATTCATTCTAAATCCATCATCTCCTGGATACATCGCACAAGCAAACATAAAATCTTGCCAAACCAAAATCCCTTTTTCATCACAGAGATCATAGAAAATATCATCCTCATAAATACCTCCTCCCCAAACCCTTAGCATATTCATGTTGGCATTGACTACATCACTTAACAATCGTTCATAATCTTCGTGTTTTACTTCATTCTGAAAACTGTGCTGTGGGATATAATTAGCACCTTTGGCATAAACAGGAACATCGTTGACTTTAAAATAAAAGGATTCTCCAATACTGTCTTTTTCTGTAACCAACTCCATAGTTCTCAAACCTTTTTTCACTGTAATACTATCGAGGATTTTTCGACCTTCTTTCACGATAACTTTAATATCATATAAGTATGGTTCCCCTAAGTTGTGTGGCCACCAAAGTTTTGGGGTTTTGATTTGAAATGGAATCGAATAAGGACTGTATTGGAATCCATCCTTTATCTTTTTAACTAAAGTGTCATTTACAAATAATTCAAAAGTGTAACCTTCAGTTTTATTGTTCAATAAGTCCATTTGAAAATTCAACTTAGCTATTGAATCACTGAGCATTAACTGATGAATAAACACATCTTTTATCCTCAAAGAATTACTAGCAATCAATTTAATTGGTCTCCAAATACCACTGGTGTTCAATTTTGGCCCCCAATCCCAACCATACTGAAATTGTGCTTTTCTGGTAAAAACCCGTTCGCCTTCAGGTAGCTCGTAAGGTAATTTTTCTTGGGCTATTGTTTCATTTTTAGAAGGGCTTTCAAAAACTAATCGTAGTTCATTATCAAATTTTAAAATTGATTTCACATCCACATCCCATTTTCGAAATGCATTATTGGCCTTTAAGATTAGGCTATCATTTAAATAGACCGAAGCGTAGGTATCCAATCCTTCAAAATTAAGTTCAAAATGCTTCTTTTCGAGTAAATCTTCGTCTAACGAAAATATGGTTTTGTATTCCCAATCGGTTTCCGAAACCCATTGTACTTTTTCTTCATTATTCCCAATAAAAGGATCTTCGATTAAATTATGATTTAGCAAATCTGAAAACACATTTCCAGGTACTGAAGCCGAATGCCACACTGAATCTGATACTTTTTTGAACTGCCAATTCTCATCGAGATTAACCATCATTGGCAAATCGTGTTTAGGTTGACAACTAAAACAAAATAATATGAACAACAACAAGCTATATCGCATCTAAAATGGCTTTAATTTTTATTAGGTCTGAAAAAGTGATTGGCATCGAAAACATACTATTACTTGCTTCTTTCGTTGTTGAAGCTGATGCGTGAACTTCAATTAAACCTACCTCTTTAAATAGCATTACATTTTCCTCCGATACTCCTCCTCCGGCTATAATTGTGAGTTTATTTTCGGCTATGCTATGAAGCTCTTTCAACAGTTCCAACCCTTCTTCTGCGGTTGCTTTTTGTCCTGAAGTCAATACGCGATCTGCACCCATATCGATAAGTTGTAATAACGCTTCTTTTGGATTTTTGATCTCATCAAAAGCACGGTGAAATGTAAACGATAATGGTTTAGCTAGATCTATCAATGTTTGTGTTCGTTGGACATCCAGAGTTCTATCGGCCTTTAAAATGCCTGAAACAATACCTTTGTAACCTAAATCCTTGCAGAGCTGAATATCGTTTTTCATGATTTGAAATTCATCATCAGTATACACGAAATTACCACTCCGAGGACGTATCAATACAAAGACAGGAATGTCTATTTCCCCAACTACTTTTTTTAACAAACCGTAAGATGGTGTAATGCCACCAACCGACAATTCCTGGCATAATTCTATACGATGTGCTCCTGCATCTTGAGCATTTTTTGCGGATTGATATGAGTTGGCACAGATTTCTAGAATCATATTAATTTATAATGATTTCATCAATAAAGGTCCAAGCCTTATTGCCAGCACCTTGTTTGCCTTCTGGAATTGTGCCGTAATTAGGAATTCTTATAATTATCTTTATGGTTTCATCGTATAAACCTGTCTCCATTTTACTGAATTTATTATTTAACAACTTAAATCTAGGTTCCTTTGCCATCTTAGGTAAGCCTAAAACAAACGTTGTATCTTGCAAAAACTCATTTGGCTCTTGCAAAATCAAATATTCATATACCGTAGGCGCATAAATCCACTGTCCTTGTGAATCATAAAATCTTGTTTCGATTGAATTTATCTTTGTAGGCTGTTCAAAGTCAATAGTTATCTCAATATCTTCTCCCCAAAACCCTAACCATTCTTTATCCCCGTAACGTGTATCGCTTCCTAAAATTCCATTTATTAGTCCCTTGGCACCACTACCAGAATATGCTTTATGAGGCTGCTTATCAATAGTGATTTTTGCACCAATAGCTTTATGGTAATTAATGTTTTGTGTAAAGATTTTACCTAATTGTTTTTCATCATTAAACACAGCTGCTTTGATTGTTGAACTTTCAGTAATTGGAATTTTAGACTCATAAACTTTTGAATTTATGGTAGGCCCTTTTCCATCTAAAGTATACCGAATGTTTTTGCCTTGAGTCAAGGTTTTTAATTCGTAGTACGATTTTCCTTTATCAAAGATCATATCACCTTCAATCTCATAAAGATGGTTGGCATAATTAATATCTAAAGCATCTAAACGTTGGTGAAAGTTTTCTGACCGTGATACAAAATCTTTGTAATTCTTGTTTTTAGGATTTGACCAAACCACTTCGCTCAAAGCTAACATTCTTGGGAAAGCCATATATTCAAGATGCTTTTCTGTTGGGATATACTCCGTCCAAATATTGCCTTGGGCACCCAAAACATATTTTGATTCTTCTGTTGATAATTCTTCGGGAATTGGGTTAAAACCATATACTTTTTCTAATGGTAAAAAACCACCAATAGCCAGAGGTTCATTATCATTCTCGGATTGATAATAATCAAAATAACAATGCGATGTTGGTGTCATTACCACATTATGTCCTAACCTTGCTGCTTCAACTGCTCCACTTGTACCTCGCCAAGACATTACGGTTGCATTAGGAGCTAAACCACCTTCTAAAATCTCGTCCCAACCAATAATTTGTCTTCCTTTTGAGTTAAGATACGCTTCCATTTTGGTAATGAAATAGCTTTGCAAATGGTGCTCGTCCTTTAAGCCTTCTTTATTAATCAAGGCTTGGCAATGCTCACAATTTTTCCAACGTGTTTTTGGAGCTTCATCTCCACCAATATGAATGTATTTACTCGGAAACAAATCTAGGACCTCATCCAAAACACCTTCTAAAAAGGCAAAGGTTTTTGGATTTGGACAGTAAATCTCTTCAAAAACACCCCATTTAGTGGCAACTTCTACAGGTTCATCTTTACAACCTAATTCTGGATAAGCAGCAATGGCAGCCTGTGCGTGTCCTGGCATTTCTATTTCTGGAATAACGGTAACGAAACGCTCTTTTGCATACTGAACAATATCCTTGACTTCTTCTTGTGTATAATAACCACCATAACGCTTTCCATCAAACTGATGTGGCTGGTCGCTGTAATGTCCAACCAGAGTTGCGTTTCTGTATGCCGAAACTTCCTGCAATCTTGGATATTTCTTAATCTCAATACGCCAACCTTGGTCGTCTGTGAGATGCCAATGAAAGGTATTCATCTTCAACATTGCTAAAGCATCGATATATTTTTTAATGAATTCCACAGAAAACATATGTCTTGCAACATCCAAATGTATACCACGATACAAAAATTGAGGTTCATCCTTCACTGTCAATGCTTCAACTGAAATTTCTTTTCCAGAAAACGTACCATTCTCCAAACCAACTGGCATTAATTGACGTAAGGTTTGTACCCCGTAAAATGCACCTTGGTCTGTTGACGCTTTGATTGTAATTCCTTCTTTTGAAACCGTCAAAACATAAGCTTCAAGTCCTAAATTTTCATCTCGTATAAACTGAATTTCCTTTCCATCTTTTAGATTTATGCGACTTCCGCTTTTAATAAAATCCTTTAGGAATTGAGGACTAACTTTAAAGCTATTATCATATGCTATTCCTGTGCTGTTGTTGATAGTAAAAAATGAATCAGACAATTCTACAACTTCTGGAATTGGAATAATCTGGGGCTGAATAGTTTGAATTGAACTATCCTTACAATTTACAAGTACCAATAATAAAATGAAAAGTGCAATTAATTTCTTGATGTGCATTTTAGTATATTAGATGCATTAAAATTACTAATCTTTTTTGATGCCTATTAAACCAACCTTAGTTTTAATTGTTCTCATTTCTATTTTTGGCTGTAAAGAATCGTCTTCCATAAAAACGGCTAAAAAAGACCAACCGCTAATCTCCTACGTAAATACATTTATTGGTACTGGTGGCCACGGTCATACCTATCCTGGTGCAACGATGCCTTTTGGTATGATGCAATTGAGTCCAGATACACGTTTAGAGGGTTGGGACGGTTGCTCTGGTTATCATTACAGTGATGAATACATCTACGGATTTTCGCATACACACCTCAGTGGCACCGGCATTAGCGATTATGGCGATGTCCTTTTAATGCCAACCAATGCCATTAATTTCAATAATGGTTACAATGGAAAAAAGGGATACCGCGCTCATTTTTCGCATGCTAATGAAAGTGCTGAACCCGGCTATTATAAAGTACATTTAGATTCAACCAATATTGATGTTGAATTAACAGTTTCTAAACGTAGTGGGATTCATAAGTATCAATTTCCATCCGCTGAAAACCAGTATGTGGTTTTAGATTTAGAGCACCGTGACAAACTCTTAGGTCACAAGATTAATAAGCTCAATGCTACTGAGATCAATGGTTATAGGCTTTCTTCAGCTTGGGCAAAAGACCAACGTTTGTTTTATCATCTTAGGTTTTCACACTCAATAAAGGACATTGTTTATCATGATGGTGATGGTACAGCAGTGAGCAAAAACTACAAATTTGAAAGTAAAAAAGCCATCATTCAATTTGAAAATCCAAACAATGAACCAATCTTAATCAAAACAGGTATTTCTGCTGTTGATGAAGTTGGTGCTTATAAGAATCTTGAAGCCGAAGTTTTAAACAAAGATTTCGAAACCGTAAAGCAAGAAGTACAACGGGCCTGGGAATCTCAGTTGGAAAAAATCGTTATTGAAAGTGATGATTTAGACAAAAAAACCAATTTTTACTCTGCGCTTTACCATACTATGATTGCACCGAATATTTACAAGGATGTTGATGGACGTTATAGAGGTATGGATTTAGAAATTCACCAAACTAAGGATTTCGATTATTACACAGTTTTTTCACTTTGGGATACGTATAGAGCAGCTCACCCCCTTTACACAATCATAGAACAAGAGAAAACCAATGATTTCATCAATACGTTCTTGACAAAATACGATGAAGGTGGTATTATGCCCATGTGGGATTTATCAGGCAATTACACTGACTGTATGATAGGCTATCATGCTGTACCTGTCATTGCCGATGCGTATTTAAAAGGGATTAGAGGCTACGATACCGAAAAGGCTTTTGAAGCCATGAAACATTCGGCGACACGAGATAAGTTTGGATTAGAAGCGTACAAAAAATACGGTTTTATACCTGTTGATGAAGAAAGCGAATCAGTTTCAAAAACCTTAGAATATGCTTACGATGATTGGACGATTGCTCAGATGGCAAAAGTGATGAATAAAAACGAAGATTACAAAACCTACATTCAACGTGCGCAGTACTACAAAAATGTGTTTGATCCAAGCACTAAATTTATGCGAGGTCGTTTTAGGAATACGTGGTTTTCACCGTTTGATCCTTACGAAGTCAACTTTAATTATACTGAAGCTAACGCTTGGCAATACAGTTTTTATGTTCCTCAGGATATATCAGGTTTTATGGATTTACTTGGTGGGAAAGAACTTTTGGAAACGCAACTCGATGAGTTGTTCACTGCCAAAGCAGAAACTTCCGGTAGAAACCAAGCTGACATCACAGGTTTAATTGGGCAGTACGCGCACGGCAATGAGCCTAGTCATCACATGGCCTATCTCTACAATTTTGTAAACAAGCCACACAAAACCCAAGAAAAAGTTCATCAAATTTTAACCACGCTCTATAAAAACAATCCAGATGGTGTTTCAGGAAATGAAGACTGCGGACAAATGAGTGCTTGGTACGTGTTAAGTTCAATGGGATTTTACTCTGTAACACCAGGATCAAATCAGTATATCATTGGTGCACCGCTTTTTGACAAAGCAACTATTCATTTAGAAAACGATAACACATTTACAATTGTTGCTAATCATCTTAATGACACCAATATCTATGTAGAATACGTCTACCTTAATGGTAAAAAATTAAACCGAACGTATTTAACGCATCAAGAAATCATAAATGGTGGTACACTTGTGTTTGACATGACAGATAATCCTGCTGTTTGGGGAAGTCGAGAGGGCCAAGAACCAAAAACCGAAATCAAAGACTATATTATTTTACCGTCACCAATTATTGAAAGGGGAAATATCACTTTTAGGGATTCTACTAAAGTTGTTTTGAATACGTCAGAAAAAGATGCGAAGATTTTTTATGCGATTAATGATGAAGATTTTCAACTTTACAAAACGCCTTTCAGTCTAACAGAAGACACAAAAGTGAAATTATATTCAGTAAAAGGGAATTTAAAAAGTCCAATTCTAACGACACCTTTCTATAAAATCGACCCGAACTTAAGCATCATACTTGAAAGTGAATTCGCTAATCAATATTCCGCAGGTGGAAATGATGCATTGATTGATGGTATTAGAAGCACCAAAAACTACAGAACAGGAAGCTGGCAAGGTTATCATGATACGGATTTGGTGGCCACTGTAGATTTGGGAAGACTGAAACCTATTAACCTCGTTTCAGTAAATTTTCTACAAGACCAAGGTGCGTGGATTTTTTACCCAACTGAAGTGCAATGCTTGGTGTCAAAAGATGGTAAGAACTACAGGGCTTTACCTTCTCAGAAAATAAATGCTGAGGATAGGAACAGTGAAATTGAAATCAAAACTGTAGAGTTTATAATTCCAATAACGGAATATAAATACGTAAAAATCATCGCAAAGAAACTAGGCGAACTACCAGAATGGCATTTGGGCTACCCAATGGACGGCAGAAGCTGGATTTTTGCTGATGAAATTTCGATAAAATAACTAAAACTAACTAACAATTATATGAGCAATCAAAACAACAAATCGGCTTTAGCAACCTTAGTTACTGTATTCTTTTTCTGGGGCTTTATTGCAGCATCTAATAGTGTGTTTATCCCCTTTTGCAAGACCTATTTTAATATAGACCAATTTCAGTCGCAATTGGTAGATTTTGCCTTTTATGGTGCCTATTACATAGGGGCTTTACTATTATTTATTCTTTCTGGCTCTATCAAAAAAGATATTATGAACAATTGGGGCTATAAAAATGGTATCATATACGGTTTGTTGCTCTCTGCCATTGGAGCCTTTGTTATGTATCCAGTTACAGCAGGCGCCGAACAAGGACAAACCGGAGTATTTTATCTTGTACTGGTTGCTTATTTTATAGTCGCCTTGGGGTTTTCGCTTCAACAAACTGCTGCCAACCCTTTCGCTATTGCACTTGGCGACCCAAAAACAGGGTCGCATCGTCTGAATTTAGCAGGTGGTATTAATTCCTTCGGAACTACAATAGGTCCTGTTGTGGTAAGCTTGGTCATTTTTGGTTCAGCAAGTTGGAGTACAGATGAATTAGCCTCGATGATTGCCAATAATGAAATTACGTTGATGACAGTTCAACAATTGTATTTAGGCGTTGGAGCTCTATTTTTAGTAGCTGCAGCCTTATTTTATTTCTCAAAGAAATTACCAGCGTTAAAATCTGAAACAGCTTTTGAACCGGCAAATAAAGCTAGAAATCTACTAATTATTTTAACACTCGTCATTGTTGGCTGCTTTGGCTATATTTTTAGTACCTATTCTGGCGACTCCACAACCAATGAAGAACTTGAGCACACAAGACTAATAGTTTTATTCATTGCACTTCTTGCTGTAATTGCCGCTGTAGTAAAAGCAAACTCTAGTGCAACTAAAAAGCCTGAAGGTTGGGGAGCGATGAAATATCCACAATTAGTCTTAGGTATGCTGGCCATCTTTACATACGTCGGTGTCGAAGTTACTGTTGGTAGTAATCTGGGTGAACTTCTAAAACAAGAATTTGAAAATTCTGGATTAAATGCACTAGGTCTTCCGGTTTTGAATGACTCTCAATTAGGCTCTTACATTTCATTATATTGGGGAGGATTAATGATTGGTCGTTGGGTTGGTGCCATTACGGTTTTTAACCCAAGTAAAGGCCTGAAAAAGGCATTGCTGATTATTGTACCTTACGTCGCCTTTGGAGTAATTGTACTAGTTAATTCCATAAAATACAGTTTTAGTTCTGATGAAATTTTATTTTTCGCCGTTTGTATCGCGGTTCAAATTGGAGGCTTTTTCTTGGCAAAGGACAATCCTGTTCAAACCTTGAAAATTTTTAGTTTATTAGGGGTAATTGCCATGCTTATTGGTTTGTTTGCTTCAGGCAATGTTGCCTTATTTGCCTTTTTATCAGGTGGTTTATTCTGCTCAATAATGTGGCCATGTATTTTTACTTTAAGCATCGCTGGCTTAGGAAAATATACATCCCAAGGTTCTGCTTTCTTGATTATGATGATATTAGGTGGTGCTATTATTCCACCTGTACAAGGAAAATTAGCCGATGTCTTTAGCATCCAATCATCTTATTGGATTGCAGTGGTCTGTTTTGTATATCTCTTATTTTATGCATTTAGAACAAAAACTGTTTTAGACAAACAAGGTGTTGAATATTAAATCTTAGATTTTGAAAAGAAGAAATTTTATAAAAAACGCTGCGTTAACAAGTGCAGGATTAGCTATTGGGAATTCTCTTAACAATTGTGCCGATTCCAATCCAAAAGAAAATGCTACAATATCAGCTAATTCAACAGTTGAAGTGAAATTACCATTGGTCATTGCCACTTGGGACGTTAAAAATGCCACAGCAAGGGCAATGGAAGTTTTACAATCAGGTGGTAATGCATTAGATGCTGTAGAACAAGGTTGCATGGTTGAAGAAGCTGATATTAAAAATAGTTCTGTAGGTAAGGGCGGGTTACCCGATAGAGATGGTAATGTTACTTTAGATGCATGTATTATGGACAAACACGGTAATTGTGGCTCGGTTGTTTACCTTCAAAATATTACACATGCGGTTTCAGTAGCCAGAAAGGTTATGGAGGATACACCTCACGTTATGTTGGCTGGCGAAGGTGCCAAACAATTTGCTATTTCCAAAGGCTTTCAAGAAGAAAATTTGCTTACTGAGTCTTCAAAAGAAGCTTGGGAAGAATGGAAAATAAAAAGTGAATACAAACCCATAATCAATATTGAAAATCATGATACCATTGGTATGCTAGCTATTGACAAAAATGGTGATATATCTGGCGCTTGTACCACAAGTGGTTTGGCATACAAAATGCAAGGGCGTGTTGGGGATTCACCAATTATTGGTTCAGGTCTGTTTGTAGATAATGAAATAGGTGGCTGTGTAGCCACAGGGCTTGGCGAAGAAGTCGTAAAAACTGTAGGTAGTTTTTTGGTGGTAGAATTAATGCGCCAGGGCAAATCACCTCAACAAGCTTGTGAAGAAGCCATTAGTAGAATAGTAAATAAACCCAATAGTGATTATAAAAATTTCCAAGTAGGCTATATTGCGGTAAATAAAAAAGGAGAAACAGGAAGTTATTCCATTCACCAATGGTTTAGCATGACCAAGTTTCAAGATGGGAATAATGAGCAAATTCAGTCTGACTACTACGTGAAATCCTAGAACCACTTTATAGTCAATCTTGCTAACTTTTCTTTAAAATTGGTATATGGTGGAAAAAGCAATTCATTGATACCAAAGGTGTGTTGTTTTACTACAGCCCGTTGGTTACTAAAAGCTTTAAAGCCATAAAAACCGTGGCTTTTACCAATACCGCTATTATTAACACCTCCAAAAGGTAAATTATGGTTGGCATAATGTATCACATTACTATTAATACAGGTGCCACCTGCCCTCGTATTTTTAATAATCTGTTTTGTGTTTCTTTTACTCTTACTGTATATGTATAAGGCTAAAGGTCGTTCTTTATTATTGATGTAGTTTATTGCTTCCTCTAATGACTTATAGGTTACAATTGGTAGGATGGGTCCAAATATTTCTTCCTTTAATAATGTAGCTCCTTCTTTAAGCTCGGTCACTAATGTAGGTGCTATATATTTTGTCTCTGCCTCTACATCTCCACCAACAATTATTTTAGCATCAAGACTTTTGGCATTATCCAAATGGGATTTTAAACGTTGAAAATGCTTTTGGGTTACTATCCGAGCATAGGACTCTGACATTTGTGGTTCTTCACTATAATAGTGGTCTATCCATTTCAAACATGCTTCTACAAACTTGTCCTTAACGGATTCATCAATTAATATGTAATCTGGTGACACGCATATTTGTCCTGCATTCATAAACTTTCCCCAAACTATGCGTTTTGCGGCTTTATCTATATTAGCTGTTTGATCTATTACTGTTGGTGATTTTCCTCCTAACTCTAACGTCACTGAGGCTAAATGTTTCGCTGCTGCAGACATCACAATTTTCCCAATGTTTGGTGAGCCCGTAAAAAAGATATGATGAAATGGCAATTGCAATAATTGGGTAGAAGTCTCTACTTCACCTTCAATTAGGGCAACTACATCCTCAGTGAAAATAGCTTTTACAATTTCTGCCATTAATGCGGAAGAATTTGGCGTCATTTCTGAAGGTTTTATCATAACCGAATTACCAGCTGCCAGTGCTGATACTAAAGGGCCAAAGGTTAAATTGAAAGGAAAGTTCCATGGGGAAACAATTAAACAAACACCCTTTGGCTCATAAATGTAATAAGAGCTAGATCCAAACATAGACAGGGGTGTGTCTACCTTTTGCCTACGCATCCATTGACGCAAGTTAGATTTAGCATATTTAATTTCGCTTATTATTTGATAAATCTCTGTAAGCTCTGATTCTACTTTTGGCTTATTTAAATCCTTATATAGTGCATCAATTATCTTTTCTCGGTAAGTTACTTCAACTGCCTTTTTGAGATTATTCAAGTGTTTTATCCTTTGTTCAAAGGGTGTATAACCCATATTGAGCTGATAAGTTTGTTGTTTTAAAAACAATGGATAATATGGATTTTTGCTAAGATCGGTTAGGTTACTACTCATAATTTTTTAAAGCGATTTATGACAATGCATTTCGTCGATGATATCTGTAAAGCATCAATATTGGTCTGAAAACCAACAATTTTAGACAATAAAAACAACGGTTTTAAAGGGCTGCAAGCTCATTTTGTGCATTTCGTCGATGTTTTTGACTCACAAATGTCAGTTATCTAATTATCGTCTTGTTTCGTCCAAAAATTTCACAAGAAACCATAAAACCTATGTTTCTTTGAATCGAAATTAAAACAAAACGGTTTAATAACAATGAAAAAATATTTAGTCATATTAGCTTTTATAACAATGTCCTTTGCGGGATTTGCCCAGCAGGATGTTGTAAGCAATATGGATACTGAATTAGTTGAAACCATTAAATCTGAAAAACCTGAAGCTAGCAAGACTACTATATCTGCTAAAGCTAAGGCAAAAGTTTTAAGAATGAACCACAAGAAAAGTAATGAAATTATAAGTATAAAAGCTTATAGAAAAAGTCTTCAGATAAAAGTAAAGACAGTAAAGCTTTGCTAATCAATTTGCTATTAACCATAAAAAGAGCCGAAACATGTGTTTCGGCTTTTTTGTTTGGGCATTACTTTATTTCAAAGCTTAAGTTTTGTAGTTTTATAGACTTCAAAATTCTAAGTAATGTCAGAACAAAAACGTCTCTTTTTAGTTGATGCTTATGCATTAATATTCAGAGGATACTATGCCTTTATAAAAAATCCGAGAATCAATTCTAAAGGTGAAGATACCTCGGCGATTATGGGCTTTATGAATTCACTTTTGGATGTCATTAAACGTGAAAGACCAGATCATCTAGCGGTTTGTTTTGACAAAGGTGGCAGTGTAGATAGGGTAGAAATGTACGAAGAGTATAAAGCTAACAGAGATGAAACACCAGAGGGCATAAGAACCGCCATACCATACATTCATGATATCTTGAAAGCCATGCATATTCCTATCATGGTAAAAGAAGGTTTTGAAGCCGATGATGTTATTGGAACACTATCCAGACAAGCTGAAAAAGAGGGTTACAAAGTTTTCATGGTAACGCCAGATAAGGATTTTGCACAGTTAGTTACAGAAAATATTTTTATGTATCGCCCAAAATCGTTTGGTGGTGGTTACGAAACGTGGGGAATCGCTGAAGTACAAAAGAAATTCGAAGTAGAAAGACCCGAACAAGTTATAGATTTTTTAGGAATGATGGGAGATTCATCAGATAATATCCCTGGTCTACCTGGTGTTGGTGAAAAAACGGCAAAAAAATTCATCAACCAGTTTGGCAGTATGGAAGGTCTTTTAGCCAATACCCATGAGCTCAAAGGAAAAATGAAAGAAAAAGTTGAAGCCAATGCCGAACTCGGAAGACTCTCAAAAGAGTTAGCTAGAATTATGCTTGACGTTCCTGTTGAATTTGATGCAAAGGATTTTGAATTAGACCATCCTGATATTGAAAAGGTGAAACAAATTTTCCAGGAGTTAGAGTTTAGAAGACTCACTGAGAATTTCTTAAAAACCTTTGCCTCAGGAGAAACATCTAGTCCAGAAAATATCCAATCCTCTCAGGATTCCAATTTAAATTCAACCAAAACCCCTAAAAAATCAAGTACCTCGGCTGGAGCAGGACAATTCTCTTTATTTGGTGGTGATACATCTAGCTCAGAAACAGCTGCAGAATATACCCGAAAGACTGCCGAAACCTCATCTCATTTTTACCAAAGCATTGCCACAGGAATGGCAACCAAATTATTTATTGAGAATTTGATGATGCAAACTTCGGTATGTTTTGACACCGAAACCACAAGCCTTAACCCATTACAAGCGGAGCTTGTAGGCATTGCGTTTTCGTGGGAAGCTGGCAAGGGTTATTATTTACCATTTCCTGAAAATAGAGATGAGGCTCAGGAACTGATTGAAAAGTTACGTCCATTTTTTGAAAGCGAAAACATTGAAAAAATTGGTCAGAATTTAAAATATGATATTAAAGTTTTAGCCAAATACAACATTGAGGTAAAAGGCAAACTCTTCGATACCATGTTAGCGCATTATTTGATCAATCCCGATATGCGCCATAACATGGATGTATTGGCCGAAACCTACCTTAACTACACTCCTATTTCGATTACCGAATTGATCGGTAAAAAGGGAAAGAATCAACTCTCCATGCGAGAGGTTCCTATAGAAAAGCAAACAGAATATGCAGTCGAAGATGCTGATATCACACTACAGCTTAAAGAACATTTTGAAAAAGAACTCGGTGAGGCTAATACCCAAAAATTATTTGACGACATAGAAATCCCTCTGCTGCGCGTTCTAGCTGCAATGGAACTGGAAGGCATAAATCTGGACAAAGATTTTTTAGCATCATTATCCAAACAATTGGATGCTGATATCACAAATCTTGAAAAGAAAATTTATGACACCGCCGGTGAGGAATTTAATATCGCATCACCAAAACAGCTGGGTGTTATTCTATTTGAAAAGCTAAAACTGGTAGATAAACCCAAAAAGACAAAAACCGGACAATACTCAACCGCAGAAGATGTGTTAAGCTACTTGGCCAAAGACCACGAAATTATTCAGAACATTTTGGATTACCGAGGACTCAGTAAACTGAAAAGCACCTACGTAGATGCCCTTCCTAACCAAGTAGAACCTTCAACAGGTCATGTTCATACAGACTATATGCAAACTGTAGCGGCAACGGGTCGCCTAAGCAGTAACAATCCTAATTTGCAAAATATTCCAATTCGAACTGAACGTGGTCGCCAAGTAAGAAAGGCATTTATTCCTCGTAATGAAGATTTTACGCTTTTAGCTGCTGATTATAGCCAAATAGAGCTAAGAATTATTGCAGCATTAAGCGAGGAAGAAACTATGATTGAAGCCTTTAAAAACGGTGAGGATATTCATGCTTCAACAGCTTCAAGGGTATTTAATGTACCTATTTCTGAAGTGACTAGAGAACAACGTAGCAATGCCAAAACAGTTAATTTTGGTATTATTTATGGAGTTTCGGCTTTTGGGTTAAGCAACCAAACCGATTTATCACGGAGTGAAGCCAAGGAGTTAATCGACACCTATTATGAAACCTATCCTAAGTTAAAAAACTACATCAGTAAGCAAGTTGATTTTGCACGAGATCATGGCTATGTGCAAACCGTTTTAGGCAGACGTCGTTACTTAAAAGACATTAACTCCAGAAATGCCGTAGTTCGTGGTGCTGCAGAACGTAATGCCGTTAATGCACCAATACAAGGAAGTGCTGCCGATATTATAAAAATTGCAATGATTAAGATTCATGACCAGCTACAAAACGGAAATTTTAAGTCTAAGATGCTTCTGCAAGTGCACGACGAATTGGTTTTTGACATTTACAAACCCGAACTTAATGACATGAAAACCCTCATTAAAACCGAAATGGAAAATGCGTATCAACTCTCGGTTCCGTTAGATGTAGAAATTGGCCTTGGTGCTAACTGGTTAGAGGCACACTAACATAAATTATCGTATCTTAACATAAAAATTCCCCAATTATGAAAAAATTATTCCTTACCACTTTACTTGTAATGGCCTTTTCAACCGTTGTTTTTGGCCAAGAAATTATTGAATTAGGTAACTCTCAATCCATGTGTATCACTGGGAAAGGAGTTGGTCAAGACGCTGCTAAAAATCCTTATGCTGATGTAAATAGTTTTGCTATTGTAGAAAATATTGGAGCAAATTCATTTTCAATTCGTGTTCAAAAAGAGGCTTCTATTATAAAAGAAATTGTTGTGAATCCTAATGAAACGAAGAAAGTAATTCTACTAAAAGCTTATGAACTTTATTTTGATAGTGAAAAGCCAACTAAGGCTAAAGTGAGTTTTGAAAAAGCCAAAGCATACTAGAGTTATTCTTTTCCTTTAAAAGGATTTAGAACTAAATTTAAATCCATTTGCAGTCAAAACAAGCATTGAGATAATTCTAACATCTTTATTCAAATCTAAAGAAAGAAAGGTATTTTTGCCAAAACTTTAGAAAATAGCATGTCTATTATTTCAAAAGACATATCAAAAGCTATTACGCTTTTAAATAATGAAGAGCTGGTAGCCATTCCAACCGAAACAGTTTATGGGTTGGCCGGAAATATATATTCTAAAAAAGCCATAAACGCTATTTTTAAAACCAAAAAGCGCCCACTTTTTAATCCACTTATTGTTCATATTCCCAACATAGACTATTTAGAAGCTATTGTTGCAGAGGTTCCTGAGAAAGCAAGACGTTTAGCTAATGCATTTTGGCCTGGACCAATTACATTAGTATTAAAAAAGAAACCTACTATACCCGATTTGATAACCGCAGGTAAAACTACTGTTGCGGTACGTATTCCAAATCATCCAATGACATTAGAGCTATTGAGTAAATTGGATTTTCCATTGGCAGCACCAAGCGCCAATCCTTTTAATCGTATAAGCCCAACCACAGCTCAACATGTTGAAGGTTATTTTAAAAATGAAATTAAAATGGTGCTAGATGGTGGTCCTTGTCAAAAAGGAATTGAATCAACCATTATTGGATTTGAAAATGGTGAGTCCATTGTCTACAGACTTGGTTCTACATCAATTGAGGATTTAGAGGCTGTTGTTGGTAAAGTTGAAATTAAAAACAAAAAAGAAGCAGCTCCAGAGGCACCTGGGATGTTAGAACGCCATTACGCCCCTAAAACCAAAACAGTACTTACCAGTCATCTAACAGAAACCCTTGAAGATTATAAAGGCTTACGAATTGGTCTATTAACTTATAATGACATTTTAAACGATGACGCTATTGATTTTAAAATTGTCTTATCAGAATCAAAGAATCTAGAAGAAGCGGCTTCAAAGCTATATGATGCCTTACATCAATTAGACCTGCAAAATTTAGATATCATCATTGCAGAACAGCTTCCTGATTATGGATTAGGAAAATCTATAAACGACCGACTTTTTAGAGCGACCAAAAGCTGATATACATCATTCATTAGAATAAAAAAAATACTTAAATTAATGGGTGCTTTAAAGGCAACATTCAAATTCTATTCTGATGAAAAATATTTTACTTCCTATAGATCTAAGCGGCAACGAAAGTTTACTTTTAGATAAAGCTATTGAAATAGGCGAAAAGTTTAATTCAAAAGTTTGGCTCATACATGTTTCATCTCCAGATCCAGATTTTGTTGGTTATGATGCTGGTCCGCAATTTATAAGAGATAATAGGGCTGACAAATTAAAATCAGATCATCAAAAAATTCAAGAACTAGCGAATGATTTAGTTCAAAAAGGTGTCGATTCCGAGGCCTTACTAATTCAGGGTGCAACTGTAGAATCCATTCTTAAGAAAATCGAAAAGCTAAACATTGATCTCGTCATTATAGGACATGAGGAACATGGCTTTTTTTATAGAGCCTTATTTGGAAGTGTATCTAAAAATCTGATAAAAAAATCGAACACACCAATTCTAGTAGTTCCAATAGTTTAATATTTTTTTCTTAAAAGTATAAGACCTCTGATTTTCAGCTAAAAAAACCTTTAGTTTAGGTTTGCCATTCCAATAAGTTATCGTAGATTTGCAAACTCTTTTTTAAAAGAGAAAATGTTTAATCTATCACGCTTTTGGCGTGGTTATAAATCAAATTAGTGTGGATACATTAAGCTACAAAACAGTTTCTGCTAACAAAGCTACCGTTAACAAGGAGTGGGTATTGGTCGATGCTGATGGACAAACTTTAGGTCGTCTTGCTTCAAAAGTAGCAAAACTTTTAAGAGGTAAGCACAAGCCTAATTTTACTCCACATGTTGATTGCGGTGATAACGTTATTGTTATAAACGCGGAAAAAATCAACTTAACTGGTAACAAGTGGACAGATAAAAGTTACATCCGTCACACAGGTTATCCAGGTGGACAAAGAAGTCTATCGGCTACTGAAATGTTTCAGAAAGACCCAACCAGGTTAGTAGAAAAATCAGTAAAAGGAATGTTGCCTAAAAACAAATTAGGAGCGCAACTATTCCGTAATCTAACTGTTGTTGCTGGTGCTGAGCACGCTCACGAGGCTCAAAAACCAAAAACAATTAATTTAAACGAATTTAACTAATGGAAGTAATTCACAAAATTGGCCGTAGAAAGACGGCTGTTGCCCGTGTATACGTTGCCAAAGGAAAAGGTAACATTACGGTGAACAAAAAAGACATGACGGATTATTTTACTACTGGTCCTTTACAGTATAAAGTAAACCAACCTTTAGTCATGACTAACAATGATGGCAACTTTGATATTACTGTTAACGTATATGGAGGTGGTATCACCGGCCAGGCGGAAGCTATACGTTTAGCATTATC
Organism: Winogradskyella aquimaris; assembly: GCF_042676105.1. Taxonomy (NCBI): domain Bacteria; kingdom Pseudomonadati; phylum Bacteroidota; class Flavobacteriia; order Flavobacteriales; family Flavobacteriaceae; genus Winogradskyella; species Winogradskyella aquimaris. The sequence goes on from NZ_JBHTJQ010000016.1 coordinate 78,405, forward strand.
TCGTGCAATGTGCGAAGTTGATGCTGAAAACAGAGCAATATTAAAGCCAGAAGGTCTATTAACAAGAGATCCAAGAATGGTAGAGCGTAAGAAATTCGGTCAGAAGAAAGCGCGTAAGAAATTCCAGTTCTCTAAACGTTAATATCCAACAACACTTAATTCAGGACTTGATATATCAAGTTCTGAATTATTTTATTTAATTGAAAACGTCGCAGAGTGCGGCAAATTTTAACCCAGTTATTGTTGCTTATGACGGTAAAACGTCAAAGTTTAGTTTAGCATCTAAATGGTTAAGGCGAATAAATACAACCACTTAATCATTGCTAATTCAACAGAACGTAAACTATTACAAAAATGGAAAAAGTAGAAGTAAAAGAACTACTAGACGCAGGTGTACACTTTGGTCACCTGACCCGTAAATGGAATCCAAACATGGCTCCTTATATCTACATGGAGCGTAACGGAATTCACATTATTAACCTTTACAAAACAGCTGCTAAAATAGAGGAAACTTGTGCTGCATTGAGCAAAATTGCTGCATCAGGTAAAAAAATCTTATTTGTAGCTACTAAAAAACAAGCTAAAGACATCGTTGCTGAAAAAGCTGGTGCCGTAAACCAACCTTATATTACAGAGCGTTGGCCAGGTGGAATGCTTACTAACTTTGTAACTATCCGTAAGGCTGTTAAGAAAATGTCTTCAATTGATCGTATGAAAAAAGACGGTACTTTTGAGTCCTTATCAAAAAGAGAAAAGCTACAAATAGACCGTCAGCGTGCTAAATTAGAAAAGAACTTAGGTTCTATTTCTGATATGACTCGTTTGCCAGGAGCCTTATTTGTAGTAGATATAATGCGTGAGCACATTGCAATTAAAGAAGCTCAAAAATTGAACATTCCAATCTTTGCAATGGTAGATACCAACTCTGACCCACGTCAGGTAGATTATGTGATTCCTTCAAATGACGATGCATCAAAATCTATTAATAAGATATTGTCAATTGTATCGTCTGCAATTCAAGACGGTTTAGAAGAGCGCAAAGCAGATCGTGCTGAAAAGGACGGTGAAAAAGGTAAAACCAAGAAAGCAGCGAAAGCTACCGAAGCAAAGGAAGAAGAAGAATAAATAACATTTAGAACATATATAAAAGTCGTTTAATTCGTTTCTTTGCAGAAAATAGATTTATTCGACTTTTTTTTAAATTAAAAATCATGGAAAATACTGTAAAAATAACAGCGGCAGAAGTAAACAAGTTAAGACAAGCGACTGGTGCTGGTATGATGGATTGTAAAAAAGCTTTAGTTGAAGCAGGTGGTGATTTTGATAAAGCCATTGAAGTATTACGTAAAAAAGGACAAAAAGTTGCAGAAAAAAGAGCAGATAGAGACTCTTCAGAAGGTGCTGCTGTTGCCAAAATAAATGCAGATAATACTGCTGGTGTAGCCATAGTTTTAGGCTGTGAAACAGACTTTGTTGGTAAAAATGAAAACTTTGTAAAACTTGCTAACGATTTAGCTGAAGCAGCATTAAATTTCAATACTAAAGAAGAGTTTTTAGCTTCTGATTTTGGTGGAATGACTGTTGCTGATAAATTAGTTGAACAAACTGGTGTTATTGGTGAAAAATTAGATATTACTGCTTTCGAAAAGCTTGAAGCACCTTTCGTAGGACAATATGTTCACATCAATAAAATTGCTGCTTTAGTAGGTTTATCTGCTAATGTGGATAACGCTGACACCTTAGTTAAGGACCTTGCTATGCAAGTTGCTTCTATGGGTGCGACAACCTTATCATATAAAGATTTTGATCCTGCTTATGTTGCATCAGAAACCGAAGCGCGTATAGCCGCTATTAAAAAAGACAACGAAGAATTAGAACGTTTAGGAAAAACGTTAAAGAATGTTCCTAAATACATTTCTATGGCACAATTAACTCCTGAAGTATTAGCCCAAGCTGAAGAAGATGCTAAAGCTGAATTAAAAGCTGAAGGTAAGCCAGAGCAAATTTGGGATAGAATTTTACCAGGTAAAATGGAACGTTTTATTTCTGACAACACAACTTTAGATCAAGAACAATGTTTATTAGATCAAAAGTTCATTAAAGATGAAAAGAAAACCGTTGCAGAATACGTTAAAACATTTGGTGATGTTGAAGTTACTGGTTTTAAACGTGCAACTGTTGGATAATTATCTATTCAAAACAAATAAAACTAAAGAGCCTTTCATTACCTGAGAGGCTTTTTTTTTGACATTTTTTTCTCTTTTACAGATGCTAATAATTATGTAGCTTTGTTCAACTTTCAAATTAACCATGAAATGCGCCACGTTACTATTCTTAATTTTAAGTAGTATAACTTGGCAAATTACATTAGACCATAAAAAAGCAACAGAAACTATCTGATGAAATACAAAAGAATTTTACTAAAATTATCTGGTGAAGCCCTAATGGGAGACCGTCAATATGGCATAGACCCACAACGCTTAGCAGAATATGCTCAGGACATAAAAGTTATTACAGATTTAGGCGTAGAAGTGGCAATTGTTATTGGTGGCGGGAACATCTTTAGAGGTGTTGCTGGTGCGAGCAATGGGATGGATCGTGTACAAGGAGACCATATGGGTATGTTGGCTACTGTAATTAACGGATTAGCATTGCAAAGTGCTTTAGAAGATGCTGGTATTCCAACCAGACTTCAAACAGCTATCAAAATAAATGAAGTTGCTGAGCCTTTTATTAGACGTAAAGCAATGCGCCATTTAGAAAAAGGTCGTGTGGTTATTTTTGGTGGTGGAACCGGTAACCCTTATTTTACAACTGATTCTGCTGCTGTATTGAGAGCCATTGAAATTGAAGCTGATGTCATTTTAAAAGGAACTCGTGTAGATGGTATCTATACTGCAGATCCTGAAAAGGATAGTTCTGCTGTCAAATTTGACCAAATTACGTTTGATGACGTGTTGAGAAAAGGATTAAAGGTTATGGATACCACAGCGTTTACATTAAGTCAGGAAAATAAGTTACCGATTATTGTTTTTGATATGAATAAAAAAGGAAACTTATTAAAAGTAGTTTCTGGTGAGACCGTTGGAACCGAAGTCAACTTGTAATATTTGGCTTAACTTTTGATAACTCACAATTAAAATTTTAACATTATGAACGAAGACATTGAATTTATAATAGACACCGCTAAAGAAGCAATGGATAGTGCTATAAAGCATTTAGAAAAGCAACTCGTTAATATTAGAGCTGGAAAAGCTAGTCCTGCAATGTTGGGAAGTGTTATGGTAGATTATTATGGTTCTCAGACACCATTAAATCAAGTTGCTAACGTTAATACTCCTGATGGTCGAACCATTTCAGTACAACCATGGGAAAAAAGCATGCTTCAAGAAATTGAGCGTGGTATTATGCTTGCCAATCTAGGTTTTAATCCTATGAATAATGGCGAGATGATCATTATCAATGTCCCACCATTAACTGAAGAGCGAAGAAAAGAATTAGCAAAACAAGCTAAAGCAGAAGCTGAAGATGCTAAAATTGGTGTTAGAAATGCGCGTAAAGATGCCATGAACGACATTAAAAAATCGGATGTTTCTGAAGATCTACAAAAAAATGCTGAGATAGACGTACAAGAACTTACAGATTCATACGTTAAGAAAATAGATAAAATCCTTGATGTTAAGGAAAGTGAAATTATGACTGTTTAAGTTCACAGGCTATAAATTTATTGTGCTAGAGCCGCATTGTGTGAGTTGATTTTCGGTAACGGAAAACAGAATTTATGCTGCTTTAAATATTAATCCATTTGCATGCTAAAGCGTTATATTGCGATTTTTCTTATTAGTCTTGCAACATACAGCTTGGCCCAAAATCCTGTTTCTAAAGCACAGGATTCTATAGAAATAGCAAGGGATTCCATTAAAAACGCTGAATTTCTCAAAAATATTGGCAATGGCTACTTACCAATAGGTTTCTTTGATCTTGACTTAAGATACCTTATTAAATTTAACCAGTATGAAGGCTTTAGGACAGGATTAGGAGGTATCACAAACGATCTATTTTCTGAGCGCTACAGAGTAAATGGTTATGCTGTTTATGGTTTTAAAGATAAACGCTACAAGTATAGTATAGGTGGAGGTATTAGAGTAAATAAAGCGTCGAACACATGGATTAATTTGTCTTATACTGATGACTTAAGAGAAACTGGAAGTTCTACATTTCTAACGGACAAACGCTTCTTTACCTTTTTTGAACCTCGACTTTTAAACATCAATCTTTTTCATCGGCATATTACAAAGGCTATCAGTGTTCAGCACAAAGTCTCCAATCATTTACTGTCCGAAACGCAATTTTCTACAAGTAAAATTAATCCAACCTATAACTATAATTTTGTCTTGGATGATGAGTCTTACAACACATTCGATATAAGCACTGCCAAATTAAGCTTACAATGGAGTCCTTTTAGCAAATTTGAAGTCAATGGAGACAAGGTAGTTGTGACCAAAGATGGTTTTCCAAAATTTACTTTGCAGGTGACTCAAGGTTTTAAATCTGTTTTTGGTAGTGATTTTAACTTTTCAAAATTAGATTTTAGAACCATTCAGCAATTTGAACACAGCAATGATGCAAAAACAACTATGACCTTAGTGGCTGGAATAGCTGGTGGTGAGACCCCACTAACACATTTATACCATGCCTACCCAAATAACATCACCAAAGAAACCATATTACAACGTTTTTCTGTAGCTGGTCTAAATAGTTTTGAAACTATGTATTTCAATGAGTTTTTTAGTGATAAATTCTCTACCTTACAACTGAAACACTTTTTTAGACCTTTTAAGATTTCTGAGCGCTTCAAACCACAACTGGTCCTTATATCAAGGTATGCCCTGGGGGATATGAAAAGTATTAGCAGACATCAGGGCATTACATTTAATAGGCTTAACCACCTTTATTCTGAGTCTGGTTTTGAAATTAATAAGTTACTGCTTGGTTTTGGATTGAGTTTTGCTTACCGCTATGGCGCATACCATCTGCCAAATTTTGAGGATAATATTGCCTTTAAGTTTACTTTTAATATTTCGCTTTAATAAAAATAAAAAAGCCCTTCCAGTAAATGAAAGGGCTTTTTCCAATAGATATTATTTGATTTTGTTACCATCTTTATCAAAAAAATGGTATTCAAGATATGTGTAAGCATCTCTGGGTATAATCTTTACCCATTTTTTGTGTTCAAAGAACCACTTTGTACGTACCGATGGATACCCTTTGGTTAAAAAGGCCGCTATAAAAGGATGTGCATTTAAAGTTATCTTTTTATAGTCTTTTTTGATAATCCGCTCTAGGTCTTGCTTAATACGTTGTACCACTTTAATTGGTGCCTCTATTTCATCACCACCTATAAGATTCGGATTTTCTTCTTTTGTTTTAATATTGCGTTCTGGCCTAACGCGCTGTCTGGTAATTTGTACTAAACCAAACTTACTCGGCGGCAATATTTTGTGTTTTGCTTTGTCGTCTTTCATCTCATCTCTAAGATGATTGTAAAGTTTTTTGCGGTTTTCTGCCCTACCCATGTCTATAAAATCTATGACGATTATTCCTCCCATATCGCGCAGGCGCAATTGACGAGCAATTTCGGTAGCAGAAATTAAATTAACCTCTAAGGCTGTATCTTCCTGGCTTTTTTCTTTATTAGAACGGTTACCACTATTGACGTCTATGACGTGCATAGCTTCAGTATGTTCTATTACTAAATAAGCTCCTTTGGCCATAGAAACAGTTTTACCAAACGATGTCTTAATTTGGCGCTCTATACCGTATTTTTCAAAAACTGGTATACCGTTTTTATAGTACTTTACAATAGACTCTTTTTTCGGTGCAATTTTTTGCACATAATCTTTTACTTGTATGTACAGTTCTTCATCATCTACAATAATACCAGAAAATGAATCGTTAAAAATATCTCTAAGAATAGAAGATGCTTTGTTCATTTCTCCCAATACTTTTGTTGGGTGATGTGCTTTGTACAATTTTTTACACATTGCTGTCCATCTCGCCAGCAAATTTTGTAAATCGCTATCTAGCTCGGCAACTTTCTTGCCTTCAGCTACAGTACGAATAATAACTCCAAATCCTTTAGGGGTAATACTTTTTACCAATCGTTTTAAGCGGTCTTTTTCTTCTTGCGATTCAATTTTTTGAGAAATTGAAATGCGGTTAGAAAAAGGCACTAAAACAATGTACCTACCGGCAATAGACAATTCTGAACTAATGCGAGGTCCTTTTGTAGAAATGGGTTCCTTTACTACTTGTACTAAAATTGATTGATTAGATTTAAGCGCATTGGCAATACTACCATTTTTGTCTAAATCTTTTTCAAAGGGAAAGTCTTTAAGATTGTAATCTCTTAATTTTCCTGTGCTTACACGTTTAATGAATTTTAAAAGTGAAGGTAATTTTGGTCCAAGATCATGATAGTGTAAAAACCCATCTTTTTCGTAGCCAACATTAACAAATGCGGCATTTAAACCAGGTATAACCTTGCGGATTTTGGCGATAAAAATATCTCCAACTGCAAAGTTATTATCCTCTTCATCTTTATGTAATTCAATAAGTTTTCCATCTTTTAATAAGGCAAAATCAACAATACCTGAACTCGATCTTACGATTAATTCTTTGTCCATAATGTTAATTTATATCTATCTCAATTATGAGGTAGATGGATTTTACTAAATTATTTGACACAGGATTCCGATAACATGTATCGGATAATCCAAACAAACTAGAATATACTCTATTAATACATCTAGCTTTATATCAAAGAACGCTCTTTAAAACTGAAAAAAGTAGTCTAAAAACTACTTTTCCCCAGCTTATTTCTTTTTGTGACGATTAGCGCGTCTACGTTTTTTACGCTTATGCGTCGCTACCTTGTGTCTTTTTCTTTTTTTACCACTTGGCATAATGAATAATGCTTTTTTAAATTAATATTTTTTTTAATGTCTTTAGTTTACTTCAACATTAGATTTTACACCTTCTAAAAATACTTTAGCTGGCTTAAAAGCTGGTATGTTGTGAGCTGGTATTTTTATAGTCGTATTTTTTGAAATATTACGACCTGTTTTTTCTGCTCTGGTTTTGATAATGAAACTTCCGAAACCTCTTAAATAAACGTTATCTCCGCTCTCTAGAGATGATTTAACTTCTTCCATAAAAGTTTCCACTGTAGCTTGAACATCACCTTTCTCCATGCCTAACTTATCAGATATCTTAGCTACTAAATCGGCTTTTGTCATTGTTATTAGTTTTAGGGTTACTATAAATCTTAAGGGATGCAAATATAGGTAATTTAATTTCAATATTTCAAGCGTAATTAATTAAAATTTAACGTAATAAAGATTTATTTTTGTTTGGCTATTTAAAAGGTAAATGGATTTTAAAACAAAACTAACTAACTGGTATTCAAATAATAAACGAGATTTACCCTGGAGGCACACTAAAAATCCTTATCATATATGGCTTTCAGAAATAATTTTACAACAAACTCAAGTTAAGCAAGGTTTACCTTATTATAAAGCTTTTATTAAGCACTACCCTACGGTTTTCGAATTAGCAAATGCCTCAGAACAAGAGGTTTTAAAACTATGGCAAGGCTTAGGTTATTACTCTAGGGCAAGGAACCTTCATAAAACCGCAAAACACGTAGCCTTTGAGCTCAACGGTAATTTTCCCGATAATTATAAAGACTTATTAAAACTTAAAGGTGTGGGTGATTACACAGCAAGTGCCATAGCATCTATAGCGTTTAACGAAGTTTCTGCTGTGGTAGATGGCAATGTCTACAGAGTTTTATCAAGGTATTTCGGAATTGAAACTCCCATAAATTCAACAGCCGGTATTAAGAAATTTAAAAAACTAGCTTCTTCTCTTATTGATAAAGGGAATCCTGCCATGTTTAATCAAGCTATCATGGAATTTGGTGCCACGCACTGTAAACCCAAAAATCCATATTGCATCGTTTGCCCTTTAAATGAAAGTTGCGTTGCACTACAAAAGAATTTAATTGATTCTTTACCTGTAAAATTGAAGAAAACCAAGGTTAAAACTAAGTTCTTTAACTTTTTAGTATGTATTGACAAAAACAACAAGACCATTCTTGAAAAAAGAACCTCCAAAGGAATTTGGCAAAATTTATATCAATTCCCACTTTTAGAATCACATAAAAGTTTGTCCTCAGAAGAATTTCATTTACTTGATCTAGAAGATTCTGTTTTGAAAAATCTAAAATATGATTATTCATTATATAATGAAGAAGACATCATACACAAACTATCCCATCAACATCTTCACACTAAATTCTGGATTATAGAAGCTGAAAAATTGACTGCGAAAGCAATTCTAACCAACGAGATCAAAAATTACCCTGTACCAGTATTAATAAGTGATTTCATCGAGAGCTTTAATTTTAATAAACTATAGAAATCACATTTTTTTATTAATTTTAAATGTGTGATTACAAATTAAGTAACTTTGTACATTAAAATCATTTGATATGTCAGGAACATTGAATAAAGTAATGCTTATTGGGCATTTGGGAGATGAAGTAAAAATGCATTATTTCGATGACAAAAACTGTGTTGGTCGTTTCCCTTTGGCTACAAACGAAACGTATACTAATAAAACTACCAATGAGAGGGTAACTAATACCGAGTGGCATAACATTGTGGTAAGAAATAAGGCAGCCGAGATTTGCGAAAAATATCTTACCAAGGGTGATAAAGTGTACATAGAAGGACGTATTAAAACCAGAAAATGGACTGATGATAAAGGTATGGAGCGCTACTCTACAGAGATACAATGCACAGACTTTACCTTTTTATCCAATAAGAACGAACAGCAACAAGGACAACCACCTGTTGTAAAAGAATCTTCAGAACCTCAACAGTCATCACCAAATACTGTTAATATCGAGGACGAGGACGATTTACCATTTTAATTAAATCACTGTTATTTTGGACCCAGAACCCTCGGTTTTATTTTCAAGTCTTCTAGTTTCAAATACCTCATTTATAACTAGCGTCTTTTTACTTTTTATATTATTAATATGTTCGGCCTTAATTTCTGGGGCTGAGGTTGCCGTATTCTCGTTAACCAAATCAAATATAGATAAGGGCCTAGAGGAAAATTCTCCAGCTATGCAGATTATAGCCTCACTTTTAGAGCGCCCAAAAAAGCTACTAGCTACCATTTTAGTAGCTAATAACTCCATAAATATCGCCATAGTATTGCTATTTGCCTACATAGGTGAAACACTTTTTGAAGGGATTACAAATCCCATAATTAGGTTTCTGTTAGAGGTTGTCTCGGCAACGTTCCTCATTTTGTTATTTGGAGAAATTATACCTAAAATATATGCGAGCAGAAATAGTGTAAAGTTTTCTTCCTTTATGGCAAGACCTTTAAAGGTACTTGATGTTATTTTTTCTCCAATCAGTCTGCCCATGCGTTATACGACGCTTAAGATACAAGAACGATTTGGCAAACAACGTTCTAATCTTAGTGTCGATCAGTTATCACAAGCTCTAGAATTAACAAATAATGACGATACAACACAAGAGGAGCAAAAGCTTTTACAAGGTATTGTTTCCTTTGGCAACACCGATACCAAACAAGTTATGCGACCTCGTATGGACTTGTTTGCACTAGACATTGAGACTCCTTTTGAAACTATTATAAAAGAGATCGTCGAGAACGGATATTCTAGAATACCCGTCTATGAGGAAAATATAGATAATGTAAAGGGAGTACTTTATGTAAAGGACTTACTGCCTCACCTCAATAAGAAAACGTTTAACTGGACCACTTTGCTTAGAGAACCATTTTTTGTACCGGAAAACAAAAAACTAGATGATTTAATGGTCGAGTTTCAAAATAAAAAAGTACACCTAGCAGTAGTCGTAGATGAATATGGTGGTACTTCTGGATTGGTATCCTTAGAAGATATAATTGAAGAAATTGTTGGTGATATCAGTGATGAATACGACGATGAAGATCTTGTATATACAAAACTGGACGACCATAATTATAGCTTTGAAGGTAAAACACCTCTTAAGGATATGTACAAAATATTAAACATGGATGAAGATGAAGTGGAGCATTTTGAAAACAAAAAGGGTGAAGCAGAGACTCTTGCGGGTTTTGTTCTTGAGATTTCGGGTGGCTTTCCTAGAATAGGGAGCAAAATAAATTTTAAAAATTACGTTTTTACTATAGAGGCCTTAGAGCGAAAACGCATTAAACAAATTAAGCTCACCTTGCTTAACACCAATAAATGAAACGTATATTAATACCGATAATGAGTCTTTTTATGTTAGGTTGTGGTAACGAACCCTTACCCAAACCAAAAGGCTTTCTGCGCTTAGAGTATCCCGAAGCAAAATACAAAAAGATAACTTCCTCATTACCCTTTACTTTTGATAAAAATGATTTAACCGCTACAGTTTCGAAAGTAAAAGGTTCTGGAGCCGTTAAAGGTTTAGATGTAAAGTATCCATCTTTAAAAGCAACTATCTACCTAAGCTATAAAAAGGTAAATGACACTAATTTAGACAGCCTGCTGCGCGATGCCCAAAACTTAACACAAAAGCACACTATGAAAGCTGACGAGATAACTTATAAACCTTTTGAAAACCTAAAGGATAGGGTTTTTGGAATGTTATATGAAGTAGGTGGTGATGCCGCTTCTCAATCTCAATTTTATGTAACTGACAGTACCAACCATTTTTTAAGCGGCTCTTTGTACTTCTATGCAAAACCCAATTACGACTCTATATATCCGGCATCAGAATACCTTAAAAAAGACATAAAGCGTCTAATGGAATCCATCCGCTGGAAAGATAAATGACATAAAATAGAAGCATAAAAAAAGCAGCCAAATGGCTGCTTTTTATTTGTTTCAATATAACTCATTAGAAGTTGTAACGTAAACTTGCGTTCCAAGTTCTACCGATACCTAAGAAATAGCCAAACGCATCTCTTTGGTTGATATAAGCTTCATTGAATAGATTAAAAACGTTAGCTCTAAATGTTAATGGATTGTCACCTAAAGAAAATCTATAAGTTAAACCAGCATCTGCAAGTGTGTAGGCAGGAAGTCTTACTGACTCATATTTACCACCAGCAAGGGCTTGCTCAGCAACATCTGCAGGATCTACAAACTCATACAAATCAGTATAAATATTATAGTCCATATCTATAGATAACGCATCTGTTACATTAAGGTTTAAACCAAATCCGAAAGATGTTTGAGGTGCATTACCAATTTTAACATCCGTTAAATCAGCACTTCCATTTGTTTCAATAAAGTCACCTGTATCATCATTCTGAAGTGTGTATGGCGTCTCACCATCATACTTCCAGTTACCAATAGACCCGTAACCTCTAAAAGTCCATGCAGAACCGATAGGACGATACTGTAAATCTACCTCAATACCATTGTGTCTCTGAGTAACATCAGTTAATCTGTAAGTACTAAATTCGTCATCAGAAGTACCAACCTGGCCATCAGCACCGGCTTGAACAGGTCCGTTAATAGATAAGAATCTATTACCCCATTCTGTGCTATAAACGTCAACGTTAATTCTTAAAACATCATTTTGGAAACGGTAACCACCTTCAAAACCAAGAATTTCTTCATTCTCTACTTCTGGCTCTGCAAGTGCATTAGAATATCTGATGTTCGCAAATATATTATCTAAAAATGGTTGACGTGAGTAGAAACCTGCGTTAGCAAATACAGAATGTTGCTCATTAAACTTATAAGCCGCACCACCTTTTACATTGTAACCTGTTTTACTCACCTTTTCAGATTTACCTAAACCGTCACCGAAACCAGTAAAGAATCCTTCTCTTTGGTAAGACTGTGTAGATAATGCTCCTTGAAAGAATGCAGAGAACGACTCATTGCTATACTCTACCTGTCCAAAAGCACCTAAATATTGTATAACTTCTTCATAGTTGTAGTCATATCTTTGGTCATTATCAGCAAAATCGAATAATGAAGCCCAAGGATTTGCTTCAAACGTTTCAGTAATTACATAATCATCTGGACGGTCAGTTCTAAAGTTATCGTTATAACCATCTAAACCTAATGTATTATTTAACTGTCTAAAGTGGATACCGTTGTAAGTTCTACCATCAATACCAAAGTTCATAGACCAGTTTTCATTAGCCTCATAACTTAAGTTAGAAAGTAATCCATACCAGTTGTGGTTGTTTACAGAAGATCTTCTTAAATAAGAGTCTCCAAATGTACCATATAAACCACCATCAATTGTTGTTCCTGTAGCGATGTTGTTATCTACAATAGCATCAAAGTTAATTTCTCTTTCATTTAATCCAGTGATACCAATATCTTCGTTTCTAATACGTCCTCGACCAACACCACCTGTTCCGCCACCACGTCCCCATGATGCATAAAGAACTGTTGACAAATCTAATTTATCATTGATATTGAAGTCCCAGTTTAAGTTCATTACTGGTTTGTGGTAGTAGTTACGTCTTTCTGTAAAACGTTCACCATCTAAGAATCCTGTATTAGCATTAGCCTTCTCCCCATAAGCTTGATAAAATTCCAAGTCCTGGGAAAAGTTTTGATCATGCCACTGAGGAGCACCAGTTAATAAGAAGTTAAAAGCATGCTTATCATTTGGCTTGTAACCTACTGAGAATAAATAGTTTTGTCCTTGACCAGCAGTACCAATAGCATATTTTCTGTGCGCTTGCCAGTGGTCTATTAACACTGAAAATGCCCAGCCTTTATCGTTAATTCCAGAATCGTAAGCAACAGTAGACTTTACATAGCTATCGTTACCTCCTAAAAATCTAACAAAACCTCCTTTATTTTTATCCGTAGTTTTAGATACAATGTTTACTGTACCACCCACAGAAGAAATAGCTAACTTAGAAGATCCTAAACCTCTCTGAATCTGTACAGCATTGGCTACATCAGACATACCAGACCAGTTAGACCAGTACATTCTACCATCTTCCATACCATTAATTGGCTGACCATTTAACAGGTATGCCGTGTTTGTTTGGTCAAAACCACGTAAAAAGATTTGAGAATCACCAAATCCACCAGCTTGATTTGAAACATAAACCGAAGGAGTGTTCTTCATAGCTTCACCAAATTCAACGTTACCCGCTGCCTTTAACTGAATGTCCTTACCTCTAATAGTAGAAACAGCCACTGGAGTTTCTCTATCTTCTGCCAAGTCAATTACACCTGTACCAATTACTACAACTTCATCTAATGTGTTGTCTGGGTATAAGTTTATTGTCCCAACATTGGTATCGCCATCAAATTTAATCGTCTTAGCGGCAAAGCCTACATAAGAGATTACAATTGTACCAGAATTTGATTGAGCGGTAAGTGTAAAGTTACCATCAAAATCTGTAGTTGCACCATTTGTTGTTCCCTTTACTAAAACATTAGCACCAGGTAATGGTGAACTTGTCTCGCCATCTACTACTGTACCAGTAATAGTTGCTTGAGCAAATGCTACTGTAGTAAATAACATCATTACAGCTGCAAATAAAAATTGATTAAATTTTTTCATATAAAATTTAAGTTAATTGGTTTCTATTAGTGGCGCAAAATTACATATAACATTGGGTATAATATTACCAAAATGTTAAGAATTTTAACATCACTAAGTTAATTATGTATTTCGCAATTTATATGCGTGCATAATTAACTTATTAGAATTTTTTTAACAATTATTTGCGGTTTTCTTTATAAAACCGAATTAAATTCTGTGTAGAAGTATCATGTGACGTATGTTTTGCGTCATCATTAAGCTCTTGAAGTATCGTTTTTGCCAGTTGTTTACCTAACTCAACACCAAACTGGTCGTAACTGTATATATTCCAGATTATCCCTTGAACAAAGATCTTATGCTCATACATAGCTATGAGCTTTCCTAAACTCTCTGGAGTTAATTTTTTAATCAAAATAGAGGTCGTCGGTTTGTTGCCTTCAAAGATTTTAAACGGCAGTAATTTTTGTTTTTCATCATCAGACAGATTTGTGCGTTTGAATGCCGCCAATACTTCTGCTTCAGTTTTTCCATTCATTAAAGCTTCGGTCTGCGCAAAGTAATTAGACATTAATTTGTCATGATGATCTTTATCTCCATGTAAAGATTCTACAAAACCAATAAAATCTGCAGGGATTAATTTAGTGCCCTGATGTATTAACTGAAAAAAAGCATGTTGTGAATTGGTACCAGGTTCACCCCAAATAATCGTACCTGTTTGATAGCCTACTCTTTGTCCTGATCGATCTACATACTTTCCATTGCTTTCCATTATACCTTGTTGCAGATATGTTGCATACTGATTAAGATATTGGGTATATGCAATAACTGCTTCGCTTTCAGCCTCAAAGAAATTATTGTACCAAATGGTTAATAAAGCAGCTATAACAGGAATATTGTTATCAAAATCAGTCGTTTTGAAATGCTCATCCATTTTTTGGGCACCTTTTAATAAGCTTTCAAAATTATCATAGCCTAGTGATAGACTTATAGACAAGCCAACGGCACTCCAAAGTGAAAAGCGTCCACCAACCCAATCTTTCATTGGGAATATATTTTTCTCGTCAATACCAAATGCCTTTACACTCTCTATATTGGTAGAAACCGCAACAAAATGCTTTGAAATTGCCTCTTGTGGTAGCGACTGTAAAAACCACGTCCTTATGGAATTTGCATTTGATAATGTTTCTTGCGTGGTAAATGTCTTGGAAACAATAACAAATAGTGTAGTTTCAGGATTTAAGTCTTTGATGATTTCGTTGTAATGATCTCCATCAACGTTACTTACAAAATGAGTTTTTAAATGATTTTTATAAAACTGTAAGGTATCTACAACCATAGCTGGCCCGAGATCTGAACCACCTATGCCAATATTTACAATATCTGTAATCGGTTTACCGGTATGTCCTTTATGTTTGCCATTTACAACAGCGTCTGTGAAATTTTTTATTTTTTGCTTAACCTCAAACACCTCAGGTATCACGTTTACACCATCTACATAAACCTCAGAACCTTTCTCTGCTCTTAAAGCGGTATGCAATACTGCTCTTCCTTCGGTCGTATTAATAACGTCCCCTTCAAAATATTTTGAAATGGCATCTTTTAAATCTACCTCATTAGCCAATTCAATAAGGGATTTAATAATCTCTTTTGTTATTCTATTTTTTGAAAAGTCCACATAAAAATCATCCCATCGTACCGTTAGCTCCTCTGCTCTCTTAGGATTACGCTTAAAAAGTTCCTTTAGATGTGTCGATTTAATCGTTTCAAATTGTGCTTGTATTTTTCCCCAAGATTGGGTTTTGGTAGGGTTTATAGATTTCAGTGCCATTATTGTATGTCTGTAATATTATCTTCTGTTATGGTATTTTCAATCTTTTGAGACTCAGTTTCTAAAAAGAAAATGTTATCCAATCTTTCCTTAATTGGTTTGATATATTCTAAATACCTTGTCTTTAAACTGTCTGAAATAGGTTCTGCCTCAGGTAATTTTTCTCTAAATGGGTCTACCTGCTTTCCATTTTTCCAAAAACGATAACACACGTGTGGTCCACCCGTATTACCAGTCATACCAACATATCCAATAATATCACCTTGCTTTACAAATTGACCTTTTTTAACCGCCTGCCGGCTCATATGGAGATATTGCGTACTATAAGTAGCATTGTGCCTAATCTTAACATACTTTCCGTTACCTCCTCGTCTTGTAGATTCTACAACAGTGCCATTTGCCGTAGCCATTATTGGCGTACCTACAGGCGCAGCAAAGTCTGTTCCCTTATGCGGTCTTACTTTATAACCGTAGTAGGCTATTCTTCTTTTTAGATTATATCGTGATGATAATCTACCGAACTTAACTGGCATTTTCAAAAATGCACGTCGAAGATTTTTAGCATTTTCGTTGAAGTAATCCTTTATACCCTTTAAAGAATCGGTTTCAAATTGAAAGGCATATAAAGAATCCCCATTATGCTCAAAATATGCTGCCTTTACATTATGAACACCTGCATAAATGGTGTCATTGATATACTTATCTGTATAGATTACCTTAAACCGATCTCCTGGTTGTAACCGTCTAAAATCTATAGTCCAAGCATAGATGTCATCTGCCATTTTATAGGCTAGCACCTGACTTAGACCCTTGTTTTCCAAAGTTTCGGATATATTATTTTCTATAACCCCTGTTGCAGTTCTCTCAATATAAGTAATTGGTTTTGTTCGTGTGTAAGCTTGTATAGAATCTTTAAAGTCTATGACCACATAATCCTCTAAATTTTGCTGATAAATGAATGTTGTGGGTTTACGAATACTATCTTTAACATTGGCTTTTGGAAACAATAGGGTATAAGGTTTACCCACCTGAAGTCTTGTTGCTATGTCAAAAGTATCCTTTGCTTTTTCAGCGATATGAAAAATTTCAGGATACCCAATATTATTACGTTCTAAAATAATACCGAAAGTGTCACCTCTTCTTACAGTATCTCTTTTAAACTCAAATTTTGCAAGATCAAAACCAAATTCTAGAATCTTTTCTTCCTGTTTTTTCTCAGCGATTTCCTTTTTATAATTTTCTGCTGAGTTGTCTTCTTTACATGCTATTAAAAATACCGTAATACCGGCAAGTACTATTAATCTCTTTAAGTACATTAATTGTTAATTAAATATTATTACCCCAATTTTTTAATTCTTCATCTGACCATAAATCCGGAAAGAATATCCTCCTCTGATACCTCGGATGCATGTATTTTTTCCAGTCACTTCCACCAGTCGCTTCTCCGTCTCCTATACCACTTTCGATGTAGTGCTTCGCGGCATTATAATGTGCCATGACCCAAGTTACATTGACTGTGTAATCATAATGGCGCATCGCCTTTATTAAGTCTTTATCCTTTTGATCTTCTTTTGGCAATTCTTTAAATCGCGTCCAAAGATTTTTGGTATTATACTTCTCCATAAATCTTAAAAACTCGTCTTTGTAACGGCGCTCAAAATTAACTAAAAGTGTAGATTTTTTACCTGTTTTATGATCTTTTCCTGCAGCTTGCCAATATAAATGCTCAAAGGCATGTGTATACGGAGTATTCCGGTCTATATCTGCTCTAAATCTATAATCTATTAGGTTTATTAATTCTGTGGATGCAAACTCGATAAGACGATATTGTGCACTTTGAAAACCACTTGCAGGTGTCAGTGTGTATCTAAACTTCATGTATTGCTCTACTTCCATACCTTCTCTCATAATATTGAAAGACGTTGTAAGCATATCAAAATAACGACTAATGCGCATTATTTTATTTTCAAAGAAGATGACATCAAGATCTTCTTTTTCTGCAACTTGAGAAATTTCCCAAAGTATCATTTTAAAAATAAGCTCATTGATTTGATGATAGGCTATAAACACCATTTCATCTGGAAGGGTCGTACGCTGAATCTGAAGATTCAACAGTGCATCGGTTTGTATATAGTCCCAATAAGTAATCGGCTTGCTGTATAGCAAGCCGTATAAATGGTCTTCTGTATCTTGGTCTATATCAACATACTTCTCTTGAAGCTGTTTTAAAATCTCATCGTAATTCGGTTGGTCTGACATATGTTAATTATCAAATACTATAGGAAAGGAATGCTTTAAACCCTTAAACTCTTCTAAATCTGCACGCAGCGATCCTACAGCTAAATCTGCTTTAATTTTTAGTGGAATTTTGTTCTTGTCTGCACTGACCCACAAAGTTAAACTTTCTTCTTCTTTAAACACGCGACCAGCCATAACATATGGTCTAAACTTTAAAGATTTCACTTTTATACTAGAATCGTTGATATCTACTTTTATGGTTTCTTTTCCTAAATACCTTAATTTAAATCCATAATTTTCTTCGTCAAAAAACATATTGGTCTTAATTTCGTCACCGACTTCTAAAGTATTTATGTCTATACTGTTTCTTAAATAGTAATACATAGATACCATGTCCTGAACACCTTCTTCTGTGGCTATCGTTTTAATTTCCTTATGTTTTTTATTATTTACTATAGCCTTCTTTTCTTCGTGATTGAATTCAATTTCGATATCTTTTGTATGACCCCCTTCATCAATTTTTCTTATGAATTTATACGGAGCACCCGTATTTTTATCAAAATAACTTTCGTAACGATCTCTAACCCTGAAGAATGCATTAGCTAACCCTGTAGTTTTACCTTTACCTATCACGTGGAAGACTGGTTTACCATTAAGCCGCTTTTCATCTACTCTGAGAGAAGCCTCGCCAGCTTTAAACCAACCACTATAACTCATTCTAAACTTAAACCATTCGCCAGATTGAAACGCAGGTTCTTGCTCCGAAACAGGTGCTTTAATTCCGATTAAAAAAACTAATATGGTAAGTAGGTATTTCATATTCTTTGATTTGTAAATTTAAACAATGTAACTTAATTAAAATGTTACATTAATCTTAATAACAATTACTGTTCCAAATCTACTAAAACCTTGAAATACAGACAAAAAGATTAGACTAATTTAATTATTCATAGGTTGAGCACGCTATTTTTTTTAATGTTTTGGGGTGATAGTTTAAACAAACTATAAATACAATAAGTTTTAAGTGAACTTTTTGTGTAACGAACTAAAAGTTGGATTTATTTTAATAGCGCGTTTAGAAATAGTGATCTAAACGCGCTTTAATTTTATAGGGTCCCTCTTTTTTCTTGCTCTCTCTCTATGGATTCAAACAAGGCCTTAAAGTTACCCGCTCCAAATCCACGAGCTCCCATACGCTGAATAATTTCGAAAAACAACGTTGGTCTATCTTCTACTGGCTTAGTAAATATCTGTAATAAATAACCCTCTTCATCTGCATCTATCATAATACCAAGCCCTTTAAGTGTCTCGATATCTTCTCTTAACTCATGACTAAAGGTTTCCAATCGACCTGGAACAGCATTATAATATTCGTCTGGTGGGATAGACAGAAATTCCACTCCTCTTTTTCGCATAGCCGATACAGTTTTAATAATATCATCTGTTGCTACCGCTATGTGCTGAACACCAGAGCCTTCATAAAAATCCAGATATTCTTCAATTTGAGAACGTTTCTTTCCTTCAGCAGGTTCGTTTATTGGGAATTTTATTCTGCCGTTACCATTACTCATCACTTTACTCATAAGCGCTGAATATTCAGTATGAATTTGCTTATCATCAAAAGATAAAAAGTTTACGAATCCCATGACATCTTCGTACCACTTTACCCAGGTATTCATTTCCCCCCAACCTACATTTCCAACCATATGGTCTATATATTTAAGACCTACGGGTTCTGGGTTGTAATCTGAATCCCATTTTTCGAAACCAGGCATAAAAGTGCCTTTGTAGTTTTTACGCTCAACAAACATATGCACGGTTTCTCCGTAAGTATAAATCCCAGCTCTTACTACTTCACCAAATTCATCGGTTTCAACAGTGGGTTCCATATAGGACTTTGCACCACGACTCATAGTCTCTTCATAGGACTTACGTGCGTCTTCTACCCAAAGAGCGATGACTTTAACACCATCACCATGCTTTACTATATGATCGTTTATGGGATGTTTAGAATTTAAAGGCGTTGTAAGTATTAATCTTATCTTGTCTTGTTTTAATACATAAGATACGGTGTCTTTACTACCCGTTTCTAGACCTTTATAGGCAAACGATTGAAAGCCAAATGCCGTTTTGTAGAAATGTGCTGCTTGCTTAGCATTACCCACATAAAATTCCACATAATCCGTTCCTAAAAGCGGCAAAAAATCTTGTGCTCCTTCAAATATTTTCTCTAGTCCGTATTCTACGGAATTTATTTCTTTACTCATGTCTTTATGTTTTAATGATCCTGTTTCAAGAGGACTTACAATTTATTCCAACCAAGATTTATAATAATCTTCATCGGCTATTTTTAATGCTTCTTCAGTAACCTTTAATGGCTTAAACGTATCTACCATAACAGCCAACTCATCTGTTTTTACTTTGCCAATACTTCGCTCCATAGCACCAGGATGAGGACCATGAGGTATGCCTGCTGGGTGCAACGAAATATGGCCAGCTGCAATGTCATTTCTACTCATAAAATCACCATCTACATAGTATAAGACTTCATCACTATCTATATTGCTATGGTTATATGGTGCTGGTACAGCCAGCGGATGATAATCGTACAAACGCGGCACAAAACTACACACAACAAAAGCATCTGTTTCAAAGGTCTGGTGCACTGGTGGCGGTTGATGTATACGCCCAGTAATAGGCTCAAAGTCGTGAATTGAAAATGCATATGGATAATTGTATCCATCATAACCAACGACGTCAAAAGGATGTGAAGCGTATACCATTTCTATAATCTCATCTTGCTTTTTTATTTTTATAAGAAAATCGCCAGATTCGTTATAGGTTTCCAATTCTTGTGGCTGCCTTAGATCACGTTCACAAAATGGTGAGTGCTCTAATAACTGCCCAAACCAATTTCGATAGCGTTTTGGTGTGTAGATAGGTCTATATGATTCTACAATAAAAAGACGATTATCTTCTGTATCGAAGTCCATTTTATAAATGATACCTCTTGGCACCAATAAATAGTCTCCATATTTAAAATCTAGATTACCCAACATCGTACGCAACTTACCCGTGCCTTTATGCACAAAAATCAGCTCGTCTGCATCCGTATTTTTATAAAAATAATCTCTTGTTGACTCCTTGGGAGCGGCAAGTATAATATTACAATCGCTATTGGTTAAGACTACTTTTCTACTATCTAGATAATCGGTTTCTGGTTTTACTTTAAACCCATGAAAGCGGTACGACTGCATATTATTGGCCTTGGCAACCTTTGGCGCTACACTGTATTGTTTTCTAATTTCCTTTACTTGTGTTGGTCGCTGCTCATGGTAACTATTGGTTGACATACCATCGAACCCAATAGTACCAAATAGTTGCTCATAGTAAAAATCGCCATTAGGTTTTTTGAATTGAGTATGGCGCTTAGGTGGAATTTTTCCTAATTTATGATAAAATGGCATTTGTGTTTTGTTTAATTATTGATTTACTTATTCGTTGATTTGGTAAATTTCAACAACGATTAAAGGTACAAAATTTAAGAATGTCCTGCCTTAACAGGATAAACAAAAACACATACTTATTCTGGGTTCCTTTTAATTAGGAAGTGCAAATGAAGTTTTAGATTTTCCCAAAATGGTTTCATAATTCTACAAAGTTTATAAATTTTAATTTAAAACCAAAACCCAAGATTAAAAAACCAATAATCCTCGCCCGTTTCAGGTGAATACGTATACCTGGCTTCTAAAGGCCCCAGAAAGGTTTCTAAAGAATAGCCTAAAGCATAGCCTGAATAATCTGGTGACGTTAACCAGTTGCCTGTATCAAACAAACGATCTTCTACATTGGCATAATTTGCTGCTAATAGTATATGGTGTTTATTCAACCATTCGTAATCCAAAGTAAAACAAGCCTTCACAAAGCTATCGCCTGTAATATCTATAAAATCGTAACCGTAAAAACTATAAAAGTTATTTATGAAATTATTGGCATAGCCACCTAACGCAAACGCCAATGTATTGGTCGAATTATCACCTATTTTAAAGCCACCACTTGTTTCCGTCTTAAAGGCCAATCTTTTGCTAAAACTAAAGGCATAACCTATGTCGGCTTTGGCTATAGAAAAAGGTCTAAAGTCTGTATTAAAGTCTGAAGCACCAACATACCAATGAAAATCGCCACTGAAATAGACTCCCCGCTTTGGAAAAAAGGGATGACTGTAACTATCGTATTTCAATTTGCCGAACAAACTGATGTAATCTGTATTTTCAAATGTAAAATCGTCTTCCTGATTCTCCGAGAACAATGTTTCAGACGTAATTTTTAAGCGTTTATGCTCACCCCCTAATCGCAAAAAAAAGTCCTTTCTAAATAGGGTCTGCAAGTATATTTGATTAGTAAAATCTTGAAGCTTCGCATCCACTCTATTTAAATCCCCAAGTAAAGGTGAAATTTCACCCAAAACCAATTGTGGATTTATATTTTTATTGAACTGATTATAACTGGATTTTAGCCCAAGACTTATGTAAAACCCCTTGTCTATAAAATAATCAAAATTAAATCTGGAGTTGTCACCTAAAATAATATCCAATGCTGCCAAGTCATTATTAAACAACAATCGTTTTTTAGTAATGTTAGCTAATATCGCGCTTTTATAAAGGGCATCGTAGTGTATTCCTAGTTTTAAAAATGTAGTAGCTTCGGATTCTCTAATTTGTCCTTTTAACCTATATTGATTAATACTATCTGTAGGCGCTAATTGGTATCTAAACGTTTCAAAATTATTAGTAGCAATAAGATTATTTATTCGCCTTTTAAAATCCTCATAGCTCAACGTTTCATTGCCTCTTAGTTTTAGTTTTCCTAAGAGATAAGCTCTAGTGTATTTTTCATTACCATCAAGCGTTATGGACTTAATCTTTATACTGTCAACGATTTTTAAAAGCGGCCGATTCGTAGGAGTTGTCTGAGAATCTTTTATTGCATTTAAAGCCTCTAAGTTTTTTCTGGCAGCAACCTCACCATTTGCGATGATATCTTCACCTTCGTTGAAAGAAAGTACCGAAAAGTTTGCAATATCTGGTTTAATATAGATATCAGCCAAAGGCACCTTATCTTTCATGGCGTTAATAGTCCTAAAATTACTGATCTGTATCAATATTTCTGGTGCTGTTTTCAAGGATTCCCGATCTCTTAAATCATCTTGTACATCAACACCAATGATTATATCCATACCTTTAGACCTCAACTCTTCAATGGGAAAGTTATTAGTTACACCACCATCTATTAAAATTTTATCGCCTATCACTACAGGCTGGAAAATTGAAGGAAGTGCACCACTTGCGGTTACAGCTTCTGCCAATCTGCCTTTGTCCAATATGAGCGACTCTCCAGTCTCGATATTTGTAGCCACGCAAAAGAATGGGATTGGCAATTCTTCAAAATCTCTAACATCATTAACGGGAAGCATCAACTGGTATAAAAGATTATACACATTTTGCCCCCTTGATAATCCCGAGGGTAGATTAATTTTAAAATTTTCGAAGGGAAGTGTGACAGCATACTTTTCAGAATTCTCCCTTTCATAAAAGGATTTTGTTTTCCTCGGAAATTCATCATTAATCAGCTCCTCAAAATCTACAGTATTAAACAAATCCTCCAGTTGCTGACCCGAATAACCCGTTGCATAAAGAGACCCAATTATTGCCCCCATACTGGTACCAGCAATATAATCTATTTTAATGCCTAAACTATCTATTATTTTTAATGCACCTATGTGCGCAAACCCCTTAGCTCCACCACCACTTAACACCAAACCCACTTTCGGTTCTTTTGTCTCTTGAGCATTCATAAAACTCAAGCAAAAAAAGAGCAACATTATGAAAAATGTGCTTTTGGCGCCTTTAGAAAGAATATTATATTTTCTTATATATTTCAAACTATTCTTTATGATAATAATTATAAACTTTACTGGCTCGGGACAGGCCAACAACTGCTTCCAATTCATCTAACTTTGCATTTGCAATACGTTTTACGGTCTTAAATTGTTTCATTAAATCTATTATGGTCTGCTCTCCTACACCTGGTATATTTTGCAATTCGGTTTTTAGAGCACCTTTGCTCCTGCGGTTTCTGTGATGCTCTATCCCAAAACGATGAGCTTCATTTCTCAGCTGTTGTATAATTTTTAATGTCTCACTTTTTTTATCTAAATATAAGGGAATTGGATCATCTGGATAAAATAATTCTTCTAAACGTTTTGCTATTCCGATAATGGCAATTTTCCCTCTTAACTCCAATAATTCTAAACTTTTCAATGCTGAAGATAATTGACCTTTACCACCATCTATAATAATCAACTGAGGCAATGGTTCACCTTCCTCAAGTAAGCGTTTATAACGCCTATATACCACTTCTTCCATCGATGCAAAATCATCTGGCCCTTCCACGGTTTTGATATTAAAATGACGATAGTCTTTCTTGCTTGGTTTTCCGTTTTTAAATACCACACAGGCTGCTACGGGGTTTGTGCCTTGAATATTGGAATTGTCAAAACATTCTATATGCCTTGGTTCTTCTGACAGACGTAAATCAGCTTTCATCTGTGCCATAATTCTATTTGCATGCCTATCTGGATCAACGATTTTAATCTGTTTTAATTTATCCATACGGAAGTACATGGCATTGCGTTTGGACAATTCGACAATACTCTTTTTATCACCCAGTTTTGGCACTGATACTTTAATATCCGCTCCAATATTTACTTTAAACGGGACATAAATCTCTTTTGAATTTGAATTGAAACGCTGTCTTATTTCGGTAATGGCAATTTCTAAAAGCTCCTTGTCTGTTTCTTGTAATTTTTTCTTTATCTCTAAAGTATGTGATCTAATAATAGACCCATAGCTTAGTTGTAAAAAATTGATGTAAGCATAGGTTTCGTCACTCACAATAGAAAAAACATCAACATTACTTATTTTAGGATTGACAACAGTAGACTTAGATTGGTAGTTTTCTAATATCTCAAGCTTTTCCTTGATTTTTTGAGCATCCTCGAACTGCATCGCTTCAGCGTGTTTTTTCATTTGTACCCTAAACTGCTGTAGTGAGTCTTTAAAATTACCCTTTAAAATCTCTCTTATAGCGGCGATATTAGAATGGTATTCTTCCTCGGTTTCCTTTCCTTCGCATGCACCTTTACAATTACCTAAGTGATATTCTAAACATACCTTGTACTTTCCTGCATTAATTTTAGCTTCAGACAAATCGTAATTACAAGTTCGTAATTGGTACAATCCCTTTATTAATCCTAAAAGTGTTTTTACAGTTTTCATGCTAGTATATGGCCCAAAGTACTCAGACCCATCCTTGATTACCCGTCGTGTTGGAAACACTCTAGGGAAACGTTCGTTTTTAACACAAATCCAAGGGTAAGACTTATCATCCTTTAACATGACGTTATACTTGGGCTGATATTTTTTAATCAGATTATTCTCAAGCAATAGTGCATCACTTTCTGTTTCAACAACGATATGCTTTACGGATGCAATATTTTTAACCAAAACCCTAGTTTTTCCATAATCGTGGTGTTTGGTAAAATAACTGCTAACACGTTTCTTTAAATCCTTGGCTTTGCCAACGTAAATCAACTTATTATCTGTATCAAAATATTGATAGACTCCAGGTTGATTTGGCAAGGTTTTTATCTGAATGTCTAGCGGAGTTTCTGGCATATAACCAAAGGTAATGATATCGTAAAAAGTTTTATGTTTTTCATGAAACTTTATGACTATCTTGCGCCACTTTTTTAAAAAATAAATTAACTATGAAAAAAGTTTTGGGACGCGTTGATAAAATTGACTTCCCTGAATTACATCTCAATAATATTGATGTTAAGATAGATACAGGGGCATACACCTCTGCCATTCACTGTTCTAAAATTAGAGAGGAAGATGGCAAACTTTATTGTGTTTTTGAAAGCAAGGGGCATCCAAACTTTAATGGTAAAGCAGTAACTTTTGAAAATTATTCCCTTACTGATGTAAAGAGTAGTAATGGCTATAAAGAAAATAGATATAAAATTAAAACAACTACTATATTCTTTGGAAAAAGCTATAAGATTAACTTAACTTTAAGCACTAGAGACGATATGAAATTTCCGGTCTTGATTGGCCGCCAATTTCTAAGACAAAAATTTTTGGTCGATGTAGACCTAGAAAACCAATCTTTTAACCATACCTCAAATGAATATAGTCATTCTATCTCGTAACTCTCAGTTGTATTCCACGCGGCGTTTAATCGAGGAAGCTGAAAATAGAGGTCATGATGTGGAGGTTATAGACCCACTAAAATGTGATATTATCATTGAAAAGGAAAAACCTACCATTTATTATAAAGACAGATATTTAGATTATGTAGATGCCATTATTCCAAGAATTGGTGCTTCGGTTACCTTTTTTGGATGTGCCGTAGTGAGACAATTTGAAATGATGAATGTTTTCACCACAGTGTCATCTGACGCCATAATCCGATCTAGGGATAAATTACGCAGCTTTCAACGACTATCAAAAGCTGGTATTGGCATGCCTAAAACTGTTTTTACCAATTATTCGAGAGACGTTGAAGAGGTATTAAATCATGTTGGCGGGCCTCCTGTAATTATAAAATTATTAGAAGGTACACAGGGTTTGGGAGTGGTCTTAGCTGAATCCAAGAACGCAGCAGAATCGGTATTAGAAGCATTTAATGGATTACAAGCTAGAGCTCTTGTACAAGAATTTATTGCTGAGGCTAAAGGTGCAGATCTTAGAGCACTTATTGTTGACGGTCAAGTGGTTGGTGCGATGAAACGGCAAGGAAAAGATGGCGAGTTCCGTTCAAATTTGCATAGAGGCGGTAAAGCAAATCTTATTAAACTTAGTGAGGAGGAATTGAAACTAGCCATTAAAGCGGCTCGTGCATTAAAGTTGCCTGTTTGTGGTGTAGATATGCTACAATCTTCAAGAGGACCTCTTATTATGGAGGTTAACTCAACACCAGGACTAGAAGGTATAGAAGGTGCAACCCAAAAAAATATTGCTAGAGCCATTATTACTTTTATTGAGCGTAACCGTAGATAGATGAGTGAAAGAGAAGTTCTAAATATATTAGGAAAAAAAGTCGCGTTGGGAGAAAGTGCAAAAGTCAGTTTCAGTGTTGCGAAACTTCATACCCAAAACACGATTGAAGTCCCCGTGATTATAGAACGTTCTAAAAAACCAGGACCAATTGTTTTGATAACGGCTGGTATTCATGGTGATGAAGTCAATGGTGTTGAAGTCGTGCGTCAAATCATCTCTAAGGGTATAAATAAGCCAAAAAAGGGAACTATTATTTGTATCCCTGTAATCAATGTCTTTGGATTTATACACATGGATCGAGAATTTCCAGACGGTCGTGACCTTAACCGTGTGTTTCCTGGAAGTAAAAATGGTTCATTAGCCAGTAGAGTTGCCCATAAACTCATGACAGAAATTGTGCCTCATGCCGATTTGATTATAGATTTTCATACTGGAGGAGCGGATCGCTTTAATGCTGCTCAGATTCGTATTGTAAAAAATGATATTGTTCTAGATGAACTTGCACAGGTTTTTGGTGCGCCTATTATATATTACTCCAAAAATCTTAAAAAATCTTTTAGAAACTCTTGCTATAAACTTGGTATTCCAATGCTTTTATTTGAAGGAGGTAAATCCTTTCACATTGACAATACCGTTACAAATACAGGTGTTAATGGCGTGAAACGTGTGCTGCATCACTTGGGGATGTTAAATACGAAATTTAAAACTTCTAAACCTAAAAAAAGCTGCATCAAAATTACAGATAGCAAATGGATTAGGGCCAGTTATTCTGGTATGTTCAAAGCTACGATAAGTGTGAATACCCAAGTAAAAAAAGGAGATGTTTTAGGTCATATTACCGACCCCTATGGCAGTTTTAATCATTTTGTAAAAGCCCCAAACAACGGCTATATTTTCAATGTCAATGAATCACCAATTATCTATCAGGGGGATGCCATATTCCATATGTCTACAAGACTTAAACAATGACCAAATCAGAGATTAGGAAAAAATATAAAGCCTTTAGAAAATCACTTAGCTTCGACCAAGTTGACGATTTTAGCCTCTCCATTGCAAATCGGTTACTACAGCTAGATATCTGGGATAGTTCATGTTATCATATTTTCTTAAGTATTGAAGAACAGAAGGAAGTTAACACAGAATTTATCTTAAATATACTTGCGGGAAAAGACAAAAACATTGTTATCTCTAAAAGTAATTTTGACGATATATCCATGACGCATTATTTGCTCACTGATGGCACAAAAATTAAGAAAAACAATTATAACATACCTGAGCCAGTAGATGGTATAGAAATTAAGTCCTCTCAAATAGATGTGGTCTTTATTCCACTTTTAGCATTTGATAATTCAGGAAATCGAATAGGTTATGGCAAAGGGTTTTACGACCGATTTTTAAGTGAGTGCAAACCTGAAACTATTAAAATTGGATTGTCTTTTTTTGATGCTGAAGCTGAACATTTTGAAACTTCAGAAAACGACATTAAATTGGATTATTGCGTAACTCCAAATCAGATTTATCGGTTTTAATTTCTTCCTTAAAAGCCTTTTTATTAAAAACAATCAAAATCCCAATCCCTGTACTTATCGCAACATCAGCGACGTTAAACACAGGGTCAAAAAATGAAAAGTATTTACCACCAATAAACGGTAGCCATTCTGGTAAAACACCACTCCAAATTGGAAAATGCAACATATCTACCACATTACCATAAAATACACCTGCATAGCCACCCTCGTCAGGTAAAAAGGTAGCTACTTGCATATGGCTATCACTAAATAAAATGCCATAAAAAACGGAGTCTAAGATATTTCCTAATGCTCCTGCAAATATTATGGAAATAGCAAATATTAAGATCTTGGATTTTTGTTTTTTGATCACATCTACTAACCAAAATCCAATTGCTGTAACGGCTACAATTCTAAATAAGGTTAAAGTCAGTTTAGCGGTTTTATCAGATATAAAATCGAAAAAGTCACTTAGTTTTGTTCCCCAAGCCATGCCGTCATTTTCAATAAAATCAATTTTAAACCATGAAAACACTGTGATGCTATCATTAATTGCAAAATGAGTTTTAATGTAAATTTTGCTAATCTGATCGATTAGCAAAATGAAGATAATAATTATGGAAGCTTTCTTTAATGACATAATAAAAAAGCTTTGAAATACATTCCAAAGCTTTAGATTTTATTGATTTATAATTCTAAAACAGAATTTATTTTTGCATGTTTTTGGCTTCTATACTCAAGGTAGCATGAGGTACCAATTTTAAGCGCTCTCTGTTGATCAATTTTCCAGTAACACGACAAACACCATAGGTCTTATTTTCAATTCTAATCAAGGCATTTTTTAAATCACGAATAAACTTTTCCTGTCTTATAGCCAATGCAGAATTCGCTTCTTTACTCATGGTTTCACTACCCTCTTCAAACGCTTTAAAGGTTGGAGACGTATCGTCAGTTCCATTATTATGATCATTCATATAAGCACTTTTTATCAGTTCTAAATCGTGCTCAGCTTTATCAATTTTTTCTTGAATTAAAACTCTGAATTCTTCTAAGTCCTTGTCTGAATATCTGTTTTTTGTATCTGTTGCCATAATTGTTAATGTTTTTGAATGAACAATCTCGTATTTACTTCATCGAAAGCAATTTCTATACCATCCTTTACATTGTCCATTATTTGTAAGTCTTCGGTTAAGGTTTCTGATTTTATATACTCTTCATTTGAAGCAATTGCCGCTGCAACTTGTGCATCATTTTGTAACTGAACATCTATGCGATCAGTTACTTCAAAACCTGAATCTTTACGTAAATTTTGAATACGGTTTACGAGCTCACGTGCAATACCCTCTTTACGCAGATCTTCAGTAATTGTTACATCTAAGGCCACGGTTAATGTCCCTTCGTTCGCAACGAGCCATCCCTCAATATCTTGAGATGTAATTTCTACATCGTCAAGTCCCAAATTAATGCTTTTTCCGTTAATTACAACGTCTAAATTGCCATTTTGTTCTATTTTTTTAATGTCGTCTGGCGTAAAAGCACTTATAGTATTGGCAATCAACTTCATATCCTTACCAAATCGTGGTCCTAAGATCTTAAAATTTGGTTTTATTTGCTTCACCAATATATCAGACGCATCTTCTAAAAGCTCTATATCCTTAATATTTACCTCATGCTTTATTAAGCTTGAAACCGCTTCTATTTCTTCTTTCTGCTGCTGACTATCAACAGGTATCATGATTTTTTGTAGCGGCTGTCGTACTTTAATTTTTTCTTTTGCTCTTAGTGACAACACCAAAGAAGATATTGTCTGTGCATTTTCCATTTTACGCTCTAAAATCTTGTCTATAGCACTTTCATCTGCTTTTGGAAACTCTGCTAAATGCACACTTTCAAAACTTTCTTTTTTCGTTACTGAGTTCAAATCCAAATACAAACGATCCATAAAGAAAGGTGCAATTGGTGCACCGAGCTTTGCAATGGTTTCCATGCATGTATAAAGCGTTTGGTATGCCGAAATCTTATCTGTCTGGTAATCTCCTTTCCAGAAACGTCTTCTACTTAAGCGCACATACCAGTTACTTAGGTAATCTTGTGTAAAATCTGATATCGCTCTTGCAGCCTTTGTTGGCTCATATTCGGCATAATATTCATCTACCTTTTTTATTAAAGTATTTAATTCAGACAAAATCCAGCGGTCTAATTCTGGTCTTTCATGTAGAGGAATATCCGCTTCTTCATATTTAAAACCATCTAAATTGGTATATAAACTGAAGAAAGAATAGGTGTTATAGAGTGTTCCGAAGAACTTACGTTTTACCTCTTCTACACCTTCTATATCAAACTTTAAGTTATCCCAAGGATTGGCATTACTTATCATATACCAACGTGTCGCATCTGCTCCGTGATTAGCTAAGGTTTCAAACGGGTCTACCGCATTACCTAAACGTTTAGACATTTTTTGTCCGTTTTTATCTAGCACCAATCCGTTAGACACTACATTTTTATAGGCTACAGAATCGAAAACCATTGTTCCGATCGCATGTAGCGTATAGAACCATCCACGTGTTTGGTCAACACCTTCAGCAATGAAATCTGCTGGAAACGCTTCTTTCTTATCTATAAAATCTTTGTTTTCGAACGGATAATGCCATTGCGCATAAGGCATAGAACCAGAATCGAACCAAACATCAATTAAATCTGCTTCACGCTTCATAGGTTGGCCTAATGGTGACACTAAAACGATTTTATCGACGACGTTTTTATGCAGGTCTATTTTTTCATAGTTTTCTTCAGACATATTGCCAACTTCGAAGTCTGCAAAAATATCTTCAGACATTACTCCTGCTTCAACCGCTTTTGCTATTTCACTTTTTAATTCTTCAACAGAACCTATACATAGCTGTTCTTTACCGTCTTCTGTTCTCCAAATCGGTAATGGAATACCCCAAAAACGTGAACGTGATAAATTCCAATCATTAGCATTAGCCAACCAATTACCAAAGCGACCCTCACCAGTTGATTTAGGTTTCCAGTTAATGGTCGTATTTAACTCGTGCATTCTACCTTTAACGTCGGTAACTTTGATGAACCAAGAATCTAACGGATAGTATAAAATGGGTTTATCGGTTCTCCAACAATTTGGGTAGCTATGCTTATATTTTTCAACCTTAAAGGCTTTGTTTTCTATCTTTAATTTAATGGCAAGCTCAACATCAACAGATTTTTCTGGTGCTTCACCATCGTTATAATATTCATTCTTTACGTACTTGCCAGCAAACTCACCCATTTCTGGTCTAAATCGACCTTGTAAGTCAACTAAAGGCACCAAATTACCATTATCATCTTTTACCAATAGTGGCGGCACTTCTGGTTTAGCTTGTTTTGCTACCAAGGCATCATCCGCACCAAATGTAGGTGCAGTATGAACGATACCTGTACCATCTTCAGTTGTCACAAAATCCCCTGAAATGACTCTAAACGCATTTTCAGGACTGTCGTTTGGCAAGGCGTAATCTAACAATTGCTCGTAGCGAATACCTACTAAATCTTTTCCTTTGAATTCCTTAACAACGTAGAACGGAATCTTTTTATCTCCTTCTTTGAATTCTAGAAGATCTGGCTTGGTTTCAACTTGCTTGTATTTTCCGTCAAATTGTTTACCAACAAGACTCTTCGCCAATACAACATTCATTGGTTTAAATGTATATTGGTTGTAGGTTTCAACTAAAACATAATCAATCTTTGGTCCAACCGTTAAAGCTGTGTTACTCGGCAAGGTCCATGGTGTGGTCGTCCATGCTAAGAAATAGATATCACCTTCATTTTGAAGAAAGTTTGGCAAAGTTTCAGGTTTAGCTTTAAACTGCGCAACAACTGTAGTATCTGTAACGTCTTGGTAGGTTCCTGGTTGGTTAAGCTCGTGCGAACTTAAACCTGTACCTGCTTTTGGTGAATAGGGTTGGATGGTGTAACCTTTGTACAATAAATTTTTATCATAAATCTGCTTCAACAACCACCATACACTTTCCATATATTTGGATTTGTACGTAATGTATGGATCATCCATATCTACCCAGTAGCCCATCTTTTTAGTAAGGTCATTCCAAATATCTGTGTAGCGCATTACGGCTTTTTTACACGCTTCGTTGTATTCTTCAACTGTAATTTTTGTGCCTATATCTTCTTTGGTTATACCCAATTCTTTTTCAACCCCAAGCTCTACTGGTAAACCGTGTGTATCCCAACCTGCTTTTCGTTTAACCTGAAAACCTTTCATTGTTTTGTAGCGTGGAAAGATATCCTTTATAGCACGTGCCAATACATGATGCACACCTGGTAATCCATTGGCAGAAGGTGGGCCTTCAAAAAAGACATAAGGTGCTTTACCCTCACGTGTGGTAACACTTTTTTCGAAGATATTATTAGCTTCCCAATAGTTATTGATGTCTTCAGCAACTTTTGGTAAGTTAAGTCCTTTATATTCAGGGAACTTTGTACTCATTATTCGCATTTCTTTTCGAGCTGCGAAATTAAGGATTTTTTACTAAAAATCAGTCGAGTTTATTGAAAACAAAAGGCTATCCCATTGTCTAATGAAATAGCCTTTGTGATTTTTGTGTTTTGAATCCTAGTTTACAATAATCTTCTTGGTTAAGATAGAGTTGGTTTCTGTTATTACTCTTACAATGTAAATACCTGCAGTCATATGACTAAGGGTATATTGTACACGCTGATT
Organism: Winogradskyella aquimaris; assembly: GCF_042676105.1. Classification (NCBI taxonomy): domain Bacteria; kingdom Pseudomonadati; phylum Bacteroidota; class Flavobacteriia; order Flavobacteriales; family Flavobacteriaceae; genus Winogradskyella; species Winogradskyella aquimaris. The sequence goes on from NZ_JBHTJQ010000016.1 coordinate 111,440, forward strand.
TTCATTTTCAAAGATTTTATTCTCAACCATTTGACCAGAAACAGCATACATTTCGATATTACTAATCTTTACATTTTTTGGATTATTAATAATCATAGTATTTGAGCCATTGATAAAGTTAAGATTAAGACCTTGAAGTTCTAGGTCAGACTGAGATAAGGTTTGTGATTTAAAAAATATATTAAATCTATCTTCAAATGATCCAGACGCTGACGAAAACTGAAATATATCTCCACTTCTTAAGTCATACACACTTTCTGTATAGTTATCTTTTAACCTAATACTTTGATCTCCCATATTTTCCATAGAGGTCAATTGAATAGTAAAATCATAATTACCTGTACTTTGAAGTACAAGTGGCACCGATTTATCTTCGGTAATTGGTCCATAAGCCTGAGCATTCATAAGTTCACCATCTAAAACTAGGTTTAAATCGTCGGATAATACATTTAAATTTTTTGTATCAAAACCTTCATCAAAGCCGTCAGAGGTAATTGAACTAAAACTTAAACGAAGTTCTCTGGATATCTCTAATCCATCTAGGGTAATAAATTCTAATTTAAAGCCTTGCATTTCATCAGATGCTGAATTGTTGCTTGAAGAATTTTGTGCAATTGAAACGCTTGTATAACAAATTAATACAAGCATGAAAAGCCAAATGTTTTTTTGATTAAGTAGTTTTGTTTTCATAGTATAAGGTTTAGTGTTTTGTTTAAGTCCTAATAACTATGTACTACAATAAAATCTTTAAGTCAAATGGATTGTAATCCGAGGGAAAGTATCGTAAATGTCTGATTTACAATTACAATAGTAGCATCAAGAAAACTACCTACCATTCTTATTCGATAAAGTGCTAAGAAAGTCGTTGAACTATTAAATTTTAATGGTAAAGGCTAAAAATACCGATTAACAACCCCTCATTTTCAGGCAGTTAAACCAAGAAATGCACCAAATCCTCGATTTTTGAAATACGCTGAACTTTGATTGAAGTATTTTTTAAGGATATTTTATTGTACTTAGACACAAAAATAGTGGAAAAGCCTAATTTTTCTGCTTCAAGAATACGCTGCTCTACACGCTGTACTGGTCTTATTTCACCTGACAAGCCAACTTCTGCAGCAAAACAGTAATCATTTGGCAAAGCCACATCCTCATTTGAGGATAAAATAGCCGCTACTACAGCTAAGTCTATTGCAGGATCATCAACAGTGATTCCGCCAGTAATATTTAAAAACACGTCTTTAGCACCTAGCCTAAAACCCGCACGTTTTTCTAAAACCGCCAGGAGCATATTTAGTCGTTTGGCATTAAAGCCAGTAGCAGAACGTTGTGGTGTGCCATAAACTGCTGTGCTCACTAAAGCCTGAACTTCAATCATCAGTGGCCTCAAACCTTCTAAGGTGGCGGCAATGGCATTACCGGAAAGTTCTCCGTCCTTTTCAGAAATTAAAATTTCTGAAGGATTGGTAACTTCTCTCAAGCCAGAACCTTGCATTTCGTATATACCAAGCTCGTTGGTTGAACCAAAACGGTTCTTGTGCGCTCTTATGATTCTAAATACATGATTACGATCTCCTTCAAACTGTAAAACCGTGTCTACCATATGCTCTAAAATCTTAGGTCCTGCAATCTGCCCATCTTTGGTTATATGTCCTATTAAAAGCACTGGTGTCGCTGTTTCCTTAGCAAACTTTATAAGCTCTGTAGTACATTCCTTTATTTGAGAAATGCTACCTGCCGAAGATTCTATATAATCACTGTGAAGTGTTTGAATGGAATCTACAACCACCAAATCAGGTTCTAATTCTTCAATTTGCTTGAAGATATTCTGTGTTTTAGTTTCGGTAAGAATATAGCAATTGTTATTACTAGGGTTTATACGTTCGGCACGCATTTTAATCTGCTTTTGGCTTTCTTCACCTGATACGTATAGTGTTTTGTATGGCAAACTTAAAGCAATCTGAAGTAGTAACGTACTTTTACCAATACCTGGCTCACCACCTAAAAGAGTTAAAGACCCTTGTACCATACCACCTCCAAGTACACGGTTAAATTCAGCATCATGCATATCTAACCTAGCTTCTTGGGCTGTATCGATCTCGTTTATTCTTAAAGGCTTTGAAACTCGCTTTGAGGATGGAGCATTAGATTTCCAGTCACTTTTTTCGGGCTTTTGAATGACCTCTTCCGCAATGGTATTCCACTGTCTGCAAGAGGTACACTGACCTTGCCATTTGGCAAATTGGGCACCGCAATTCTGACAAAAAAAAGTTGTTTTTACTTTAGCCATTAACTTCTAAAACCAAAATATTCAAGGTAATAATTAGAACGGCTAAATTAAGATAATTTTAATTGATGTCCTTAAACCAATTTACAATCGCTAAAAGTTTTACGATGTGCAGTTTTGAAAACCTTTGCGTTGAGAAAAAGGACTTAGCCTTTTTAAACAAGTCTTCAAAAAAATAATCCGTCGAAAGGTTTCTTTTAGTTTTCTTCATTGTCCTCCTCTTCTTCTTGTTCGTCAGTATCTGCTATTGTAAGCTCATCTATTTTAGAAAATATAAAATCTCTATCTATATGGCTAACATCATTTAATGTGAGCGCAGACTCATAAAGCTTTTTTGCCTTTTTGGTCTTACCAATCTTCTCTGAATATTGTGCTAAATAATAGGTACCTAGCAAGGATTCTGGATTAAGTTTTTTGGCCAATTTTCCTATTTTTTCCAATGATTCCAAATCGTTACGTTGTTCGGCCACTTTAACAACTTTTTCAAACTCTTGTTCGGTGATCGGTTTTTTTATTCCAAATAAATTTTCAATCCTATCATATCTATCTACCAGATATTCATCTAATGTACCTTCATAAGGCAATACTTTTTCCTCAAGTTCCTTTTCGCGAAGCGGTTTATACAACTCAAAAATCTTATCAAAAGATCTTGCAATAGCACTATTTACTAAGGTGTAATGATTATCGTTTTCAAAATCATCAAAATAATAGGTTAAATTCTGATTGTTGACTTGAGAAATTTGAGAGTCTGCATTTAATACAGCCTGTCTAATGTATGGCAAATCCTTGTCTGATGTCGCCATGTAATAGAAAATATCGTCTTTGAAAAACTCTAAACGCTTTCCTAAATAATCCCTAACTGTACCCGATAAATCAGGGCTAATACATACATAGGCATTAAACAATGGGTCTTCTTTAAACAAATACGAATTAATAAAATTCCCCATTAAATCGTGTCCAACAGCAACTCTAAATTTACTTGTGTTATATCTATTGTCTAAATAAGGTAGGAGTTCTTCTGCTACAAAATTGTGAAAACGCAACCCGGACTCTTTTGGAAGCCCTGTCACCTCATCACAATAGCCGTCGTAACGTCTTTCACTTCCTTGTACTACGCCTACAACAATTGAGCTTGGCATGTCGTCAAAATAGGTTTGAAAATCTACCTGACCTGCAATGGGCTCAAACAGATAGTCCCCATCAAATACAATAATCAAAGGGTATTTCACTTCTGAAGATGGATCGTAATCCTTTGGAAGTTTAATCTTTAGTTTTCGGACTGCATTTAATTTTGATGATTTTATTTCATCATAACTAATTTGAGCAAAAAGCGGTATACAAAAGAGGCACACCAAAACTATTAGGGTAGCTTTTCTCATTATAAGTAGGTTTGACTTAGGATTATCAAACATACTAAAATATCGTCAAGTTGTGAATTTTTTTCGATGAAATGCACTTAGTCATCCAATGCATCTTGGACTTCGTACATTTTTTCTAGCATCATTTCCTTATCAATATATTGTGATGGCTCTAACAACAAACCAGATTTATAACGGAGTAAAGCTTTTCTTAGATTTCCATCTCTTTCGTAGTACATACCCATATAGTAAGCACCTAACATAGATTTCGGGAATTCTTTATTGACCAATTTAGCAAGCTTTTCCAAACCTTCTAAATCGTCTCTTTTTTTGCAAGCTGCAGCAATAGCTCTAATATCATTTTCCGTCAATTGTTTTTCAAAACCATAGAAATACTCAATGTTTTCATACTTTTTAATAAGGTAGTCATAAGGTGAGCCTTCATAGGTTAGTATTTTTTCATTATACTCTTTACCGTTTATAGGTTTGTATAAGGTGAATATCTCATTTAATGCTTTAGGAATACCTCTACCAACAAGTGAATAATGATTAGCATCGTCAAAATTATCAAACTTATAATGCAGCTTGTCATTCTGAATGGTCTTTAACTTAGCATCACACTCTAAAATATCATTTCTTAAAGCCTTAATATCAGCATCTGCGGTAGCCATATAATAAAATGTTTCCTGTTCTAAGATAGATAGTCTTTCTTGTAATCTATTTATCATTTCTGGCGCCAGATCGGGACTCAAACTTATGTAAGCCCTAAACAATGGCTTATCTTTAAACAAATAATAATTCATAAAGTTCGCCCCTAAATCATGCCCAATAATGACTTTAAAATTTGAGACATTGTAACTTTCTTCAATATATGGTATTAACTCACTGCTGAGAAATTCATAAAAGTTAGCACCACCTTCTGATGGGAAATAGGTGGTGTCATCATACATAAAATCATCTTCTCTGGTTTTATCTTGCTTAACACCAACCACAATACAATCTGGTATATCTTCCCAGTAGGCTTGGTAATCTATATTGCCAGCAACAGGTTCAAACAAATAATCACCATCTAAAGTAATGACCAAGGGATATGCTCTTTCTGAGTCAGGATCGTAGTTCCTTGGTAATTGAATCTTTAATTCTCTTGTACCGTCTAACTTATAAGAATCTATTGTTTTGTATATAGCTTGCGCATGGCTAGTAGCTAATAAGCAAAATAAAAGCACAGAGGCAGAAATTGTCTTCATTTTGGTGACTGTCTTTAAAGTTAAAGCAAGGTAAAAAATAATTCTAAATACTTACCCGCTTTCTATTGTAGATTGGCAGATAGACTAAAGAAAAACCACCAAGAATAATAATTACCAAAGTTTGTGTAGACCACATAATCCAACCAAAAGCCCTGCTTGGATCTTCGGTAATATTAAATAATGCAAAAGCTATCACTATGGCTTCTGGGAATGAGCCAATTCCACCATTGGTAGCTGCAATACTAAAACTTGCCAAAATAAATCCAATTAAAACAGCAGCCAAGGGTATTTGGTCCAACTCTGATAATGCAAATGTTGTTATATAAAACATACTTAAATACATTACCCAAATAAAGACGGTATGAAAAATAAAAGCCCACTTTTTCTTCATCTTAAAGATACTAAGAGCTCCTTCTACCAATCCACCAATAAATTCTTTGATTTTTAAGGCAATTTTAGAACCACTTCTAACAATAAATACATAGAGTAAAATAGCCAGTAGTAGCAGTATTAAGACTCCCATTATGATTGTTGAAAGGTTGAACTTGGTAATAAAAAAATTGAATATGAATTCAAACTCTAATGCAAAGGCAAAACCTATAATGATTAAAAGCATAAGCGTATCTGCCACTCGCTCGGCAACTATAGTACCAAAACCTTTTTCAAAAGGTATGTTCTCGTAATTAGTTAAAATGGATGCTCTAGCCAATTCACCAGCTCTTGGTATAGTAAAGTTGATCAAATACGCAGCATAAACCGCCATGAAGCTATTTGCAAACTTAGGTTTATAACCTAAAGGCTCTACCATAAACAACCACCGATAAGCCCTTGAAACATGACTTAAAATGCCAAAAGCAACACCAAGAATTACCCAAAAATAATCAGCATCTTTAAAATACTGAACTAATTTTGAAATCGAAATTTGAGAAATTGAGTAACAAACCAAAATCACACCTAAGAGTAAGGGTATCAAAACTTTTAGGATGGACTTGGAATTGTTCAAACAATATTATTTTAGGAGATTGGTGGCCTCATCTGGAAAAACCAATGATGGCTTAAAAACTTTAGCCTCTTCAATATCCATGAAAGCGTATGTGATTAAAATTAAAATATCACCAACAGCTACTTTACGAGCAGCGGCACCATTTAAAGTAATTTCACCACTATTTCGAGGCCCTGGAATACAATAAGTCTCTAGTCGCTCGCCATTATTATTGTTAACAATCTGGACTTTTTCTCCTTGTATAATATTAGCTGCTTCCATTAAATCCTCATCAATAGTTATACTACCAATGTAGTTTAGGTCAGCTCCTGTACATTTTACGCGATGAATCTTAGATTTTACAACTTGAATTTGCATGAGGCAAAGATAATTAATTTAAGGCGATATTATCTATTAGTCTTATATCACCTGCATAAACAGCAATAAATGCTCGATATGTCTTTTTTGTTGATTTTCGTTTTACTGGCTTTAAGGTTTCTATATCCGCAATAATAAAATATTCCAACTCCAATAGTGGTTGTTTACTAAATTGCGTTTTAACCCATTCCATCACTTGTTTAGCACTTTTTGTGCCAAACTTGGTTTTGGCAGATTTTAATGTTTTGTATAAAAATGGAGCTGCCTTTCTATGCGCCTTTGTTAACCTAATATTTCTGGAGCTCATCGCCAATCCATCCTTCTCCCTGTGAATTGGACAACCAATAACCTCTACAGGTATTTGATGCAATTCAACAAGCTTCTTAATAATTTGTAATTGTTGATAGTCCTTCTCTCCAAAGTACGCTTTATTGGGCTTTACAATTTCAAACAAGCGCTTAACTATAGTTCCTACACCATTAAAATGCCCTTCCCTAAAAGCGCCTTCCATTTCATTTTCAAGACCATCAAACTTAAAAGTATGAGATTGTACCGTATTACCATAAATATCTTCTATAGTTGGGGCATATACTATGATTTTATTATGGTCTAAACTTTTTAACAACTCTACATCGGCCTCCAATGTTCTAGGGTATTTTTCTAAATCTTGCTTGTTATCAAACTGTGTGGGATTTACAAAAATACTCACTACAATGATATCATTTTCAATTAATCCTTTCTCAACGAGGGATAGATGGCCATCATGGAGCGCACCCATGGTTGGCACAAAACCGACTGTAGAGTTTGCAGCCTTGATGCGATCCAAGTGTTGCGATAATTCAGATTTATTATGAAATATTTCCACCCTATTAACTAAAAAATTAACGGGTGCAAACATAATATTTTACTGGCAATCTGCACAAATTTTTGTAATTTTGCATGTTTTTTACTATTAATTTACAAAAGCAGAAGATTTATGAAAGATAAACGAATATTGTATGTGTCCTCGGAAGTTGTTCCATATTTACCAGAAACCGAAATTTCTTCAATGTCCTTTGAAGCTCCTAGAATGGTAAACAAACAGGGAGGGCAAATACGAATATTTATGCCTCGCTTTGGTAATATTAATGAGAGAAGACACCAGCTGCATGAAGTCATTAGACTATCGGGAATCAACCTTGTCATCAACGATCTAGATATGCCTCTTATCATAAAGGTTGCTTCAATTCCCAAAGAGCGCATACAAGTTTATTTCATAGATAACGAAGAATATTTCAAAAGAAAAGCAACCTTAACCGATGAGGATGGAACGCTCTTTCCAGACAACGATGAACGTGCTATATTCTTTGCAAAAGGAGTTATCGAAACAGTTAAAAAGTTGAATTGGGCACCTGATATTATTCATGTTAATGGTTGGTTGGCCTCTTTACTTCCACTCTATCTTAAGGAATTTTATAAAACAGAACCATTATTTACTGAGAGTAAAATTGTAACATCCGTATACAATCAAAGCTTTGACGGGACGTTAGATAAAGGAATGAAAGATAAAGTTAAGTTCGATGGCCTTGAAGACGATGCGATTAAATCACTGGAGAAACCTGATTATATCAATCTTATGAAAGTAGCTATTGACAATTCCGACGCGATAATAAGAGGGTCTCAAGAATTGCCAAAGGAATTAGAGAACTATATTAACAAACTGGAAAAACCTGTATTGGATTTCTATTCTATTGAAGAGTTTGCAGATCCATACACTGAATTTTATAAAGAAACTGTACTAAACAGTTAAAAAGCTTATGAAGAAGAACAAATTTGCCCTAAATATTTTTATAGTTATTTTGGTTGTGTCAAGTTTTATGGCATGCGATAGTGACTTTAACAATTTAGAATCCGATGTCTTAAACAGTGATGTTGCTACCAACTTTGAAATTTTAAACGATACCTATGATATCATAACATACAATAATACCCTAGGCCCTGTGCAAACCAATAATGGAACTGGATTGAGTACTTTAGGTATTTACGATGATGTTTACGGAAGAGTAAAGTCAGACTTTGTTGCGCAACTTACACTATCAAGTTATGATCCCGATTTTGGCGATATCGTCGAAGTAGATTCTGTTGTTTTAAATTTACCTTTTTTTTCTGCAATATCCGATATTGACGAAGAGGGCAATCTCAGCTACATAACGGATTCTATTTATGGAAATTCTCCTATGAAACTGAGAATTTTTGAAAGCAATTATTTTATAAGAGATTTTGATCCTAACTCCGAGTTTAGTGATTCACAACCTTATTTTTCCAACAAATCAGCCTCAACATCTGAGATGATTTCCGATGCAAGCTTAGAAGCCCAAGAATTGACTATTTTACCAAATCCAAACCCGAGTGAAGACAAGCATATTACCTTAGATGCAAATGGAAATATTACAATTAGTGATAATGGCTTTGTTTTAACACAAACTGAAATTGAAGGTGAAGATGAAAATACTGTGGTTACTAGGCAAATCCCAGGCATCCGATTAAAGCTGGACCCCACTTTTTGGCAAAGTAAGATACTAGACCAAGAGGGCAGTGCCGTATTAAGTAATGAAAATAGTTTTTTGGAATATTTCAGGGGCCTCTATTTCAAAGTCGAACCTTTTGAAGATCAAGGCAGTTATTTAATTTTAAGCACAAGTGCCACCGCTGCCAGTATTACAATTTACTATAAAAGGTTAACAGAATCCGAATTAGATGATGAAGACACGACTGAACCTGCATCATTTGCAATGCGTTTTGCTGGAGATCGGATTAATTTTTTTGAAAACGATTTTAATCTTAATATTCCAAACGGAAATCCTGCAACAGGAGATAGTCGTTTATATTTAAAGGGTGGTGAAGGTGCAATTGCTAAACTTAAATTATTTAATGGAGAAGACACAGATGATGACGATGATTCCATGAACACCTTTGAAAGTTGGAAAAACGATTTTGTAGAAACGGATGCTGATGGCAATTTTGTTAAAATTAGACGCCTAGTCAACGAAGCGAATTTGGTGTTTTATGTAGACAACGATGTTCTTAGTCAACTGGATGCCGAAAAAGAACCTCACCGCCTGTATGTGTATAACATAGATGATAAAAGACCGTTGGAAGATTATTTTGTGGACGCTGCTAATAATAGTTTACCTTCGGTATCAAGAATAAATCATCTTGGTGCTTTGCAACGAGTTGATGATGAGCCAACTGGTGATGGTATTAAATACAAATTTAGAATTACTGAGCATATCAATAATTTACTGTTGAGGGATTCAACAAATGTTGAGCTTGGACTTGCAGTTTCCCTAAACGTTAATTTAGAAGGGCAACTTATACAAGCTCAAGTACAATCCGAAGATGACTTAGTGAGTTCACCTGTAAGTTCGATATTGACACCAAAAGGCACTGTATTACATGGAAATAATACTGAAGATGAAACTAAAAAAGTGTACTTAGAAATATATTACACTGAACCAAATGACTAAATAAATTAACCTAATTATGTGTGGAATTGTTGGATATATTGGCCACAGAGAAGCCTACCCTATTGTAATTAAAGGACTTCAGAGATTAGAGTATCGTGGTTATGACAGTGCTGGTATTGCACTATATGATGGTACAGGTATTAAACTTTCTAAGACTAAAGGGAAAGTCTCTGATCTTAAAGAACGTTTAGAAAAAGAAATCACAACAAATGGCTCTCTCGGTATTGGCCATACAAGATGGGCCACACATGGTATACCTAACGATATCAATTCGCACCCTCATTATTCAAACTCTGGTGACCTTGTTATCATTCATAATGGTATTATAGAAAATTATGATGCTTTGAAACAGGAGCTTATAAAACGAGGTTACAAATTTAAATCCGAAACCGATACAGAAGTTTTGGTAAACCTTATTGAGGATGTTAAGAAAAATGAAAATATAAAACTTGGAAAAGCAGTACAAATTGCGCTAAACCAAGTCGTAGGAGCTTATGCCATTGCCGTTTTTGACAAAAACAAACCCAATGAAATTGTCGTTGCGAAATTAGGAAGCCCTCTAGCAATTGGAATCGGGGATGATGAGTTTTTCATTGCGAGTGACGCTTCTCCTTTTATTGAGTTCACTAAAAATGCTATTTACCTTGAGGATGAAGAAATGGCTATAATTAGAAGAGGCAAGGAGATTAAAGTTAGAAAAATAAAAAGTGATGCCTTGGTAGATCCCTACGTTCAAGAGCTACAATTGAATTTAGAGCAAATTGAAAAAGGAGGGTACAATCATTTTATGCTGAAGGAAATATATGAACAGCCTGATGCAATCCTAGACACCTTCAGAGGCAGATTACTAATTAATGATGCAGTAATAAAGTTAGCGGGTGTTGAAGATAACATGAAAAAGTTCCTAGCTGCTGACAGAATTATTGTTGTTGCATGTGGTACATCATGGCATGCTGGTCTCGTATCAGAATATATATTTGAAGATTTAGCAAGAATTCCAGTAGAAGTAGAATATGCGTCTGAGTTTAGATATAGAAATCCAGTAATCACAGAAAAAGATGTTGTTATTGCAATTTCTCAATCCGGTGAAACTGCAGATACACTTGCAGCTATCAAATTAGCGAAATCAAGAGGTGCATTCGTTTTTGGGGTCTGTAATGTGGTTGGGTCTTCTATTGCCCGTGAGACTGATGCTGGAGCATACACCCATGCAGGTCCAGAAATCGGTGTCGCATCTACAAAAGCATTTACAACTCAGATCACTGTTTTAACGCTAATGGCACTGCGATTGGCAAGAGCAAAAGGCACAATTTCTAGCTCAGAGTTCAGACATCATCTTATCGAACTAGAGACAATTCCTGATAAAGTAAAAGAAGCTCTTGAATCAGATAGCTACGTACAAACCATCGCAAATATCTATAAAGATGCTACTAACTTCTTATACCTAGGACGTGGTTTTAACTTTCCCGTTGCTTTGGAAGGGGCTCTCAAACTTAAGGAGATATCCTACATCCATGCTGAGGGTTATCCGGCTGCAGAAATGAAGCATGGTCCTATTGCTCTTATAGACGAACAAATGCCAGTGGTTGTTATTGCCACAAAGAAAGGACACTACGAAAAAGTTGTGAGCAATATTCAAGAAATAAAATCCAGAAAAGGGAAAATAATTGGTATTGTTACTAAAGGAGATAAAAACGTAAGAGAGCTTGCGGATCATGTTATAGAGGTACCAGAATCCTTAGAGTGTTTAACTCCATTATTAACAACAATACCTTTACAATTACTGTCCTACCACATTGCTGTGATGTTGGGAAAAAATGTAGATCAGCCTAGAAACCTTGCAAAATCTGTTACGGTTGAATAAATTTCAATAATCAAATTAAAACAAAAAAAGGTGTCAATTTAAATTGACACCTTTTTTTGTTTTAATTGGTCATAAACTTTTTCTGTTGCATCCAGAAGTTCTTTATTACAACCTGAAGTATCAATCGTCTTATTATTCTTAAATGGTTTTACATTTGACAAATCAAACTCCATTTTCAATTCATTCTGTAAGTGAACAAGAACATCTTTTGGATTAGAAAGATAATCTTGATAATTAATTAAAATAATGGCTGAATCATCTAAAGTTAAAAGGTATGAATAATAGTTCAGCCAAACTGACAACCAATAATCTAACGTACCCTTATCATACTCTATAATAACAGGTTTATTGTCGAAACTAAAAACCTTTTGATTATGTCCAAATTCGTGATGTCCCAACCAATCCATATAAGTTTCTATAAAATCATCATCATGTTGAAAATCAGAAAACCTTAAATGTTGATTTAACAAAGAATCTGCATGTTCTACTGGATTACGGAATAAAAATATAGCTTTAAAATCCCTGTTTAATGATCTTAACGAAGGATATCTCAAAATAAGATTATTATTCTTTGATAAGTATAAATGTGAATTATCACTTCTAATTAAGGACTGATATGCCAAATACTTTTCATAGACCTCCTCTGTTATGTCGTGCTTAGTTAAAATAGAGTCACCAATGAAACTATCATTTAGAAACACCTTGAAAAAATATTCTTCTAGTGCTTCAATAGTATTTAACCCAAACATCATTTTATCCCCATGCTTACGCTCTTTGAGCTCTGCGTTTTTAGGATTATACAGTTTTTTCCATAAATTAGGCGCTAAAAGAAGAGGCATATTAGAGTAATCTAAAGAACTAAATTTTCCAGCTTTAAATAATTGGTCTGTCAAGCTTGTTGTTCCTGCTCTTGCTAAACCTGATACAATAACAAAATTAGACTCCTCTTTAATCTTTTCTCCCTTCTTAAATTTCCTGTCAAAAGAAAAAAGAAGTTTTGATAAGTTATAATTATTAAGAATAAGTCTATGAAAAAGCTTAGAGGCTTCTGAATAATTGTCGTCATTCCTTTTCTTCTTAAATAAGAAAAATGGAATAATGCTTCCTATAGAAAGACTTAGGATAAACCATAACGATGTAAAATCTAAGCTTTCAAAATTTGTTTTACTAAACAAGCTGTATAGATAAAGCGGAAGCAAGGTCGCACAAGCAATTATTATAAAGGCAACAACTGTTTTCAAGAGCGAAATAAGAATTCGCTTTAGTGCAACAATTAATTTCTTCTGCTTAATACTTTCATCTTCTTTAGAAAGCACTTCGTTGGTTAATGATACAGACGACTCTATTAGCTCAAAAAATATTTTTTTTAGAACTAATAAAGATGCAGCCAAGGCAAAGCCTGAAATACCTGCTACAATTAAATACAACATTATCCCTTCTTAAATAAGTTACGAAAGAATCGTTTGATAGGAATCCAAAGCACCACTCCAAACGAAAAAATAACAAGAAGGGCAATAAAAATAACGATTAGTAATGTTCCAAGTCCTAATCCAGGTCCAATATAATTAAGCATAATAGTAGATTTTAAAAATTAATATCTGTATAAATGGTCGTCCAATTTGAAAGATAGTGATATCCCTCAATATCACTTTTTAACACTGTCTTCAGGACAACACCGTTTTCATTTAATACCCATAAGATTCCCGACCCCTGTTCTTCTACAAACATATCTCCATTAGGAAGCAATTCATACAAACCTTCTGCTCCTGTAAAAATTTCATTTTCAATAAATTGATCTTCATAAAGCGCTTTGAATGAATCTTTTTCAAAGTTATAAATAAGTACATTTGAATGGGTTATTTTTCGTTGAATAGTTCCATTACTTGGTTTAAACTCATTTTTATTAAAATGCACATCCCACGCAGGTGAATTATTATTAAAAATGGCTATGGTATTATCAGAAAGGACATCAACATCGTGTTGAAAAGTAAATGGCCCATCAATAACATTAACCACTTTACCCGTTGAAGGCCTATAATGTAAGATTGTTGACAAATGCCTGAAACTCAAAAACAAGTCGCCTTTATTATAATAACTTGAACTATCAATTACTACTGGCTGTATATCATTTAAGTGAAATGGATCGGTAACGTGTGTGGCTTTATTCATTAGTTCATCCAAATCATTTTCTATAAATATTTCTGTTAAAGATTTACTATATATTGTCTTACCTGTTTCAGCATCTACATTTAAAATTAGATCATCTCTGTATTCAGTTTTTTTACTATCTACAGAAACCACCTTAGGGACAATTAATCCACCTTCATGCTTCACACCTGGTATCCATATATTTCCTTCATGATCTAAATTCATTGCATGATGAAAAATAAAATCCTTGTTAAACCATTTTACCTTAGAAGTCGAGTCTAATCTTAAAAGCCCAGGCTTTTCGTTACAAGAAGCGATTAAATCTCTATTAGCCATTAACTTTGTTGGGTATAATCTATCGTTTTGACCAACCTCATAATACTTGGACAAAAACTCAACAGGTAATTTCCATTTATTTATAATTTCATCTGTTTTAAAATTCTTTAGCTCAATATTGAATTGATTTCCGCTTCTATAAGCATAAGAACCATATAAGTCATAACTTAAATTATTAATTTCTTTTAAGTCCTTATCCTTAGTCTTTAAATAATACTCTGGGGCACGGAAAAAATGGTTAAAAGCCATTTTCATATTAGACGGTATTTCTGAAAAAGCTCTTATTGGTTCTGTTAAAGGTCCTGCCGCATTTTGACCAAGTGCTGCATTCCGAACAATACCACTCCATAGCATTAAAACAAAAATTCCAATAATAATAAAAGCCAATTTTCTTATGGTCTTCATTTTAATCTGTTTTAGGTTAGTTTATAATATTCCTCAATAATAAGATTAAATCAATTTATGGCTTAAAATATTCCATATAAAGCAGTTTTATACGTTATGTTTGATATCAAAATACATAAACTCAATAAATTGCCATATAAAGGAGGGTCTATTATAAAACGATAATCATGTTCAAATTTTGTAAATAATGCTAAAATTGTCAATACTATAATTTTTGAACACTTAAATTTATAATAAGTGCTATGCACGCATACTTTTTTAAGAATTTCTTACCTAATTTTCATATATTTATTTAAATTGGCATCAAATAATTAACTAATTCTCTAAAATGAAGACAATCTTAAAGCTTTTTGCATTACTCTTTTGCGTGGTGACATCTGCCCAAACCACGGTAAAAGGTAAAATTACTGATGATACTGGGTTACCCTTACCTGGTGCTAATATTATAGTGGTTGGTACCAGCTCTGGTACTGTATCAGATTTTGATGGAAACTATACGCTTACCGTAGATCAAGATCCACCCTTTTCTATTCGTATCAGCTATACTGGTTTTGAAGCGCAAACCATAGAAATTACTTCCAACGAACAAACGGTAGACGTTACCCTGATGGAAGGAAATTCATTGGATGAAGTTGTCATCTCAGCATCTCGAACACCAGAACGTATATTTGAGTCTCCTGTAACAGTAGAACGTTTTGGATTAAAAGAAATCAAAAATACGGCCTCAGTAGATTTTTACGATGGCCTGGAAAATCTAAAAGGTGTAGATATTAACACCAACAGTTTAACATTCAAGTCTATTAACACAAGAGGGTTTGCAACTTTTGCCAACACACGATTTATGCAATTGGTAGATGGAATGGACAACTCAGCACCAGCACTTAACTTTCCTCTTGGTAATTTATTAGGTATGACAGAAACGGATGTTCAAAGTGTAGAATTGCTACCAGGTGCTGCTTCTGCATTATACGGTGCAAACGCATTCAACGGTATCTTATTTATGCGTAGTAAAAGCCCTTTTGATCATCAAGGTATTAGCGGATATATTAAACGAGGTATTACATCTCAAGAAGCAGCTGGAGATAATGACTACACCGATTTAGGTGTAAGAATGGCCTACAAATTCAGTGAAAAATTTGCCGCTAAAGTCAATTTCGGGTATTTAAAAGGTACCGACTGGTTCGCAACTAATGAATCTGACCGTTTTAATAGAGGTCTAACTAGAGCAGACATTGATTATGATGGAATCAATGTGTATGGTGATGAAGTTAGCACTGACATCAACGATGTCGCACAAACCTTAGAAAGTTTAGGATTGGCTCCTTCGGGTTCATCTGCATTAGTACCTTCGGTTAATGTAAGTAGAACAGGTTATAATGAAAGAGACCTAACCAATTACAATGCTGAAAGTATAAAAGCAGACTGGGGACTTTATTTCCGTCCTTGGGAAAATGATTTTGAAATTCAATATGTGGGTAAAGTAGGTTCTGGTAATACCATTTACCAAGGCGCCAACCGTTACAATATTAAAAATTTCTTCTTACAGCAGCACAAACTTGAAATTAGAAACGATAATTTTTTCGTGAGAGGTTATGTCACAGAAGATAAAGCAGGTGATTCATATGATATGGTCTTTACTGGTATCAACATCAATAGAGCGTGGAAAGACGATCAGACTTGGTTTGGTGAATATGTTGGTGCCTACATTGGTGCTACATTAAGTGGTGCTACTGATGCTCAGGCTCATGTAGCTGCACGAACTCAAGCAGACACTGGAAGATTTTTACCAGGAACACCAGAATTTCAAGCTGCATTCAATAGAAGTATTAATGATCCAGATTTAACTACTGGTTCTAAATTCCAAGATAATTCGAAAATTTATCATGCAGATGCAAATTATAATTTTGGGGATTTGGTGGATTTCGCAGAAATCCAAGTTGGTGGATCATACAGAAGATACCGTTTAAATTCTTTTGGAACAATTTATACTGATAACGATGGACCTATCAACTATTCTGAAGTAGGTGTATATACACAATTACAGCGTTCTTTAGAATTATCTGAAAGCGTAGAATTAAAACTTACAGGTTCCATTCGTTATGACAAGTCTGAATTATTTGATGGATTTTTCTCACCAAGATTATCAGCTGGTTTTACAATTAACCAAGACCATAATATTAGAGCATCTTTCCAAACAGGATTTAGGAACCCAACAACCCAAGATTTATACATTGGCTTAGATGTCGGTAGAGCTATTCTTATCGGAGGTGCATCTGATAATCCTGCCAGAGATATAAGACCCTACGAATTAAGTGCAAACGGTACGGCTATCACAGGTCAAACTAATATAACGTTTGATGGAACCGCTGCTTACAACAACTCATTCTTTGCAAACTCTGTAAGTGCTTTTGCGGCCTCTACTAACCCAGCAGACTTGCAAATAGCTAATTCTAATTTAGTGCAACCTGAGCAAGTAAGTTCTTTTGAGGTAGGATATCGTGGTAAGTTAGACGGTATCATTATTGACGCCTCTGCTTACTATAATAAATATGAAGATTTCTTAGCCAATGAAACTGTAATTGCACCATTTTATGGTGATGTGGAACTGACACAAACCTTACCTAACGGAACACCCTTAGCTGTAGCTGCTATTGCAAATGGAGATTTCCAGGCATATCAAACTTATACAAATTCTGATGAAACTGTAAATTCCTACGGTGCAGCCATTCAGGTTTCTGCAAAGGTATTTGGTGACTTTGATTTAAGTGCCAACTATACTTATGCTAAATTAGATTTTGATGTACAACAAAATCCAGACTTCAGAACAAACTTTAATACACCAGAGCACAAAGTAAAAGCTTCATTTGGAAAAACAGAACTATTCAAAAACTTTGGTTTTAACGTGGCATGGAGATGGAGCGACAATTATTTCTGGGAAGCTTCTTTTGGTGATGGAGATGTTCCATCATTCAATGTATTGGATGCACAAATTAATTTTAGAGTGCCTAGTTTAAAATCTACATTTAAGGCAGGTGCAACTAACTTATTACAGGATGAATACTTTACGGCATTTGGTACAGGCTTTATAGGTTCACAATACTATGTATCTTGGACAATCAACAATTTATAATAACGGAAAAGAAAATATAATGAAAAAAGTAAAATATATAGCACTATCATTACTGGCAATAGGAATGTTAGCTTGCGAAAATGATCTTGTAGAAGATTTAAGAGATAGAAATAATACAAATGACGGTCCGTTACCCGAACTGACAGCTGGAACAGCAGATTTCTCAAATTATGTAGCCATTGGTGCATCATTTACAGCTGGTTTTACAGACAATGCACTTTTCATCGCAAGTCAAGAAAATTCATTTCCTAACATTATAGCAAGTAAGTTTGCAAGTGCAGGTGGCGGAACTTTCACACAACCATTTATGAGTGACAATTTTGGTGGATTAGCAGTTGGAGGTTTACGAATTACGGATCCAAGATTAGTTTTTGGTGGTGCAGGTCCAGTACCTCTAGAGGCTGTAATTGGTCCCGTAACCGTTTCAACTGATATTGCTTTGAATAACCCAACTGGGCCGTTCAATAATTTAGGGATACCAGGTGCTAAAAGTTTTCATTTAGTTGCACCAGGTTATGGTAATTTAGCTAATTTCCCTGCCGCTGCAAATCCTTACGCCGTTAGAGTAACAGGAAATTCTCCTAACGCCTCCATCTTAGAACTTGCTGTGGCACAAAACCCAACGTTCTTTTCGATATCTGAGGTGGGTGGAAATGATGTCTTGGGATATGCCCTTTCAGGAGGCGATGGTACAAACCCAATCACCGATACTGCAACGTTTGATGCTTCTTTGAATGCTTTGGTATCTGGTCTAACTGCCAATGGTGCTAAAGGGGTTATTGGTAACTTACCAAATATTACGAGTCTATCACATTTTACAACAGTACCTCATAACCCAATACCATTAGATGCCGCAACGGCAGGTTTTCTAAATAGCACAAATGCGTATGGAGCATATAACGCGGGTGTTGCTCAAGCCTTAGCTGGTTTAGTACAGTTTGGACAAATCACTCAAGAAATGGCTGATGCCGAATTGGCTAAAAGAACGATTTCGTTTTCAGCGGGTGAAGGTAACGCTGTGGTCATTATGGATGAAAGTTTAATAGACTTGACCGGATTGAATCCAGCACTTATTAGTATGAGACAAGCAACCGCTGAAGATTTAATAGTCTTACCTGCCTCTAGTTTTATTGGTACAGAAGCTGTACCTGGTAATCCTCAAACTGTTAATGGAGTGGCTATACCATTAGAAGATAAATGGGTACTTACGCCTGAGGAACAAGAAGAAATTGCAATAGCTACTGATGCTTATAACGCCACTATATCTTCTGTAGCAAGTGCAAATAACTTAGCATTAGTTGATTTAAATTCTATTCTACAGCAAGCTTCCACAACGGGTATCAATTTTGATGATTATAACTTGAATACAGATTTGGTCTTTGGTGGTTTAGTGAGTTTAGATGGTGTTCATTTAACAGCAAGAGGTTATGCTTTAATGGCAAACAGTTTTTTACAAGCTATTGACTCGACCTATGGCTCTAATTTTGAAGCCTCAGGAAACTTAGCAGAAGCTGGAGACTTCCCTACTAATTTTTCGCCTCTATTACAATAAAGACATTATATTTTAATCAATCAAAACGCACTTATTACGAGTGCGTTTTTTTTATTTAAAAAAGATATTATTTTTTAAATAAAACTATATCTTTGCAGCGCGAAAAATAAGCGTATCCAAACATGGTTGCACAACATATTTTTCAAATTTAAACTATTGCAAAACAAAAACATATAAGTAATGTCTAAAGTTACAGGTAAAGTTGCACAAATTGTAGGACCAGTAATCGATGTAGAATTTGGAGCTGGATCGGAACTTCCAAAAATTTATGATTCATTAGAAATAAACAGGCCTGATGGTTCAAAACTTGTATTAGAGGTACAATCTCACATTGGAGAGGATACCGTACGTACCATCGCTATGGACTCTTCGGATGGTTTAAGTAGAGGAACTGAAGTTATCGCAACTGGTGCACCAATCCAAATGCCAATAGGTGAAGATGTTTACGGGCGTCTTTTTAACGTAATTGGTGATGCCATCGACGGTTTGGGTGATTTACCTAAAGCTGGAGATGCAGGTTTACCAATTCACAGACAAGCTCCTAAATTCGAAGATTTGTCAACATCTACCGAAGTTTTATTTACAGGTATTAAAGTAATTGACCTTATTGAGCCTTATGCAAAGGGTGGTAAGATTGGATTATTTGGTGGTGCTGGTGTAGGTAAGACAGTACTTATTCAAGAGTTGATTAACAACATTGCCAAAGGTCACGGTGGTTTATCTGTATTTGCTGGTGTTGGTGAAAGAACGCGTGAAGGTAATGATCTTTTAAGAGAGATGTTGGAGTCTGGCATTATTAAGTATGGAGACGATTTTATGCACTCTATGGAAGAAGGTGGTTGGGATCTTCAAAAAGTTGATAAAACTGCAATGAAAGATTCTAAAGCTACTTTCGTTTTTGGTCAGATGAATGAGCCTCCTGGAGCACGTGCTCGAGTAGCATTATCTGGTTTAACAATTGCAGAGTACTTCCGTGATGGTGCTGGTGACGGACAAGGAAAAGACGTACTTTTCTTCGTAGATAACATTTTCCGTTTTACGCAAGCAGGTTCTGAGGTATCTGCTCTTTTAGGACGTATGCCTTCTGCAGTAGGTTACCAACCGACATTAGCTACAGAAATGGGTGCTATGCAAGAGCGTATTACCTCAACTAAGAAAGGTTCTATTACATCTGTACAAGCGGTATATGTACCTGCGGATGACTTAACGGATCCTGCGCCTGCAACAACCTTTGCTCACTTAGATGCAACAACAGTATTATCTCGTAAAATTGCTGAGCTTGGTATTTATCCTGCGGTAGACCCTTTAGATTCTACTTCTCGTATCCTCACGCCTGAGATTTTAGGTGCTGAACATTATAACTGTGCACAACGCGTAAAAGAGTTATTACAGCGTTATAAAGAATTACAAGACATTATTGCTATCCTTGGTATGGAAGAATTATCTGAAGAAGATAAATTAGCCGTATCTAGGGCAAGACGTGTACAACGTTTCTTATCTCAGCCTTTCCATGTGGCAGAACAGTTTACTGGTATACCAGGTGTTTTGGTAGATATTAAAGAAACTATTAAAGGCTTCAATATGATTATGGATGGTGAATTAGATCACTTACCAGAAGCCGCATTTAACCTTAAAGGTTCTATTGAAGAAGCTATTGAAGCTGGTGAGAAAATGCTTGCTGAGGCTTAATCGAGAATTCTTAGAAAATTAAATTATGCATTTAGAAATTGTTTCACCTGAAGCGACACTTTTTAGTGGAGAAGTAGATTCCGTTACCGTTCCTGGTATAAATGGTGAGTTTGAAATGTTAAATAACCACGCACCCATAGTGTCAATCCTTAAAGAAGGACATGTTAAGGTTAAGGGTAATAATATTCAATTAAAGGAAGAGGTTGAAAACAAATTCTCTAAATCAGACAGAGGTGTTTGGTTAGCAATAAACTCTGGAACAATTGAAATAAAAGACAATAAAATAATTGTCCTCGCAGATTAATATCTTCTTGAGGAATTTTAAAAACTTAAAGCGTATGTTCTATGAACATACGCTTTTTTTATGGCATATTCATAGCGGAAGCCATTTGTGTCATGGTACTTGTGTAAGTTTCACTAGTAAAGGAAACTACTGCCGACATAATAGACTTTGCGAAAAATGCAAGAAATAAAATGAAGAACAATAGCGTGATAAAGTCAAAAATTCTTGAATAGCGAAAATCCCGATTTAGCCTTTTCATAATAAAGTTGATTGGTTAGACGTCTACAATATACTAAAATATTTTAACTTTTCTTTAACAACTGTAATTTATTTTATTGATTTTCAATGTGTTATATTTTCCTACATTTTAGTTTTTTATTGAATATTAATGATTACGCGATAACTGTAAATGGATATATGCAAAGTTAGAGCACAACAATTGCCCGTTATAACAGTATAGATTTTTCTATTTTTTAAAGGTTTGTGGTTACAAAGACCATGGCCTAAACACTAGATTTGACCGAGTATCTTACCCATTACCCAAGCGGTATGTGTTGCAGTCTCCCCAGTTGAGGGATGTTGGAATTCCGTATTTAAATGTTTTGCCATATTCTCAACATGATACTGTTGAATATGCGTTGGATTTTCAATTGTAATTACTTCTGTATTATTTCTTGTAATTAACTTCACAGGTACTTCCCCAAAAACCGAAAATGATAGTTCACCTTCACTTCCAATGATTCGCACCTTGTCTTCTCTTTTGTACGTTCCGAAACTCCATAAACCAGTTCCCAGAACCCCAGACTCATGCTCCCATGACCCTGAAATACAATCTTTGGCACTGTACAAATTTTGCTGGTTGTTAGCTATACCCTTGGCAGTTTTTACATTCCCAAACAGATATGTAAATAAGTCTAATCCATGGCATGCTAAATCATCAAAATAGCCAGCTGGCGCTATCTTGGCATCAGTTCGCCAATTATAAATATCTGATTCATCTAAATCACTTGGTGTACGACTTAAATACCAGCTCACATGCCTAACATTACCAATGGTATTTTCTTCTAAAAGGGATTTAACCTTATTGAATCTTGGCAAGGATCTTCGATAATAAGCTACAAATAGAGGCTGGTTTAAATTATTAAAAGCATCCTGTATCTCTTTACACTCTGTATAGCTACGTGCCATTGGTTTTTCAATACAGCATATTTTACCTGCTTCGGCTACTTTCATTGCATAATAATAATGAGAATCTGGTGGTGTGGCAATATAAACGGCATCCACCTCGGAATCCTGTATTAATTGATCTGCATTATTATAATACCTCGCTACATTGTGTCGTTCTGCATAGTCTTTAGCCAACTCTAGATTTCGTCGCATTACTGCAACGAGTTCAAATCCTTCAGTCATTTTGTAGGCTGGTCCACTTTTAACTTCAGTTACATTGCCACAGCCAATAATTCCCCATTTTATGGTTTGCTTCATCCTACAACTGTTTTACGGCTTCTAACTCTACCTTGAGCTCTTGAAACATGGTCATGATACTGCTCAATTTCAATTCCTTTTCATCATACTCCTGTGTATTGATACAACATGTAAACTCCCAAAGCTCTAAGATGGTTTCCTTTGGTATTAAATATGGCTCATAGGATTTATTATCTGAACTCAATAATAACACATTGTTGTCATCTGTACTATAAACACGTTTATAAACCAAACCATCATCTTTTGTCAAAACGATATAAGTCCTACCGTTTTTAATATCATTAACATCTTCAACATATTTTGCAACCACAAAAGCCCCGTCCTTAACCGGCAACATAGAATCACCCTTTATAGGAAAGGCCCGATGTGTTCCAGTAGGTAAAAATGGTAGCTTTATTTTTTGAAGCTGTTCTATATATTCAGGATCATCGTAACCTGATAAATAGCCTGCCGAAGCTTTTGCGGGTATAATTTCTATGAGGTCTTCATTATTCTCGTTGACCGTGACGGGAAATAATACGCGCTTATTCCCTACTTCAATGAACGAGGTGTCCTTTGCCTTTCGTAAATCTTTACGCACCAAAATATCTATAGGTATATTAAAGTAATTTGACAGGTCTATTAAACGCTCTATCGGTGGCTCACTTCGTCCTTCTTCATAAGACCCTACCATAGAGCGTGTCCATCCCAAATTATCAGCAAAACGTTCTTGAGACAGCTTCTTTAAGGACCTGAGATGTTTTATGTTGACTTGTATAGGTTTCATTGAAAAATTTTAACAGTATTTACTACAAATATAAGCAATAATAACTACATATAGTAGCTAATTTTGTTAGTCCCATGTATTTAAACTGTCACACATATTACAGCCTGCGTTACGGTACCATAAAACCTGAGCAATTACTTGCTATTGCTTCAGAAAATGGTATACAAACCCTAGCATTGACAGATATTAATACAACCTCAGCATGCTTGGATATCGTCCGTTTATCAAAAAAATACAAGGTAAAACCTGTACTTGGTGTAGACTTTAGAAATAAGGCAGAGCAACAGTTTATTGTCATTGCAAAAAACAACCAAGGCTTTCAAAATATAAATACATATCTATCAAAATTTCTTCATAATCAGGATTTAAAAATTCCTGAGCAACCCGACGACCTTTTAGAAGATTGTTTCATCGTCTATCCTTACCAAAAAGGAAAGCATTTTGAACTTAAGCAAAACGAATTTTTAGGTATCGCACCCAAAGACCTCAACCAACTAAAGTTTTCAAAATGGAATACACACAGAGAAAAATTGGTAGTTTTAAAAACAGTCTCTTTTCAAGATAAAAAAGGCTTTAATACACATCGCCTATTGCGTGCTATTGATAATAATACCTTATTGAGCAAGCTTCCTAAATCCGAAGAAGGCCATGAAGATGATAAAATGTTACCTTATGATGAATTATGTGAAATATATTCAGAATTCCCAAGTCTTATCAATAATACAGAGAGCTTATTAGGCCACTGTTCTATTACATTTGATTTTGAAAATCCTACACCTAAAAATCAACGCTTCTTAACAGAAAATATCAATTCTGATTATGAACTTTTAGAACAGCTCACTTATAAAGGTATTCCATATCGCTACGGAAAAAATGTAGACCCTAAAATCTATAATCGCATAGAAAAAGAGCTCAGTATCATAAAACAAAAAGGGTTTGTCTCTTATTTTTTAATCAACTGGAAAATTTTAGAGTATGCACGCAGTAAGAATTATTATTATGTTGGTCGCGGTAGTGGCGCCAATAGTATCATTGCCTACTTATTGCGTATTACAGATGTAGATCCTATTGAGCTCGATTTATATTTTGAACGCTTTATCAATCTCTTTAGGCAAAATCCGCCTGATTTTGATATTGATTTTTCTTGGAAAGACAGAGATGACATTACTGAATTTATCTTCAAGACTTTTAAACATACCGCACTCATTACCGTATATAATACCTTTAAGTATAGAGCATCTGTAAGAGAACTGGGTAAAGTCTTTGGGCTACCAAAATCTGAAATAGATCTGTTAACACACGGCAAGTTTAACGTCGGTAAACTTGATAGACTGTCTCTGCTTGTCCTAAAATACAGCCGTTATATTGAGGGATTTCCTAATTATTTAGGTATACATGCAGGTGGTATTTTAATTTCAGAAAAACCTATTCATTACTATGGTGCTACATTTATGCCCCCAAAAGGGTTTCCTACCACACAGTTTGACATGATTGTCGCCGAAGATATTGGCTTGTACAAGTTCGATATTTTAAGTCAACGCGGTTTAGGCAAAATTAAAGATGCGGTAGATATTATTAATGAAAACTACAAGAATCAACCTCCTGTAGATATTCATGACATTAAGCGATTTAAGGAAGATAAACGCATAAAGTACTTACTCAAAAATGCCAAAGCCATTGGTTGCTTTTATGTAGAATCACCTGCTATGCGTATGTTGTTGAAAAAGCTGAGAGTAGATGATTATTTAGGCTTAGTTGCTGCAAGTTCTGTGATTAGACCTGGCGTTTCAAAATCGGGTATGATGCGTCAGTATATTCTTCGCTGTCGCCATCCTGAAAAAAGGAAAGATGCACCTGCCGTGCTCTTAGATATTATGCCAGAGACTTATGGCGTAATGGTGTATCAGGAAGACGTAATTAAGGTAGCGCATTATTTTGGTGGGCTCACGCTAGGTGAAGCCGATATGTTACGTCGTGGCATGTCTGGTAAATTTAGATCTAGAGCAGAATTCTTAAAAGTGAAACAGCAATTTTTTGATAATTGTAAAAACGATGGCAAATCGTTAGAACTCACTGCAGAAATATGGAGACAAATTGAAAGTTTTGCAGGTTATGCTTTTGCCAAAGGACACTCGGCATCTTACGCTGTGGAGAGTTATCAAAGTCTCTTTCTAAAGGCTTACTATCCGTTGGAATATATGACGGCTACTATTAATAATTTTGGTGGATTTTACAGTACAGAACTCTACGTTCATGAAGCTCGGATGCACAATGGTATTATTGAATCACCATGTATAAACAACTCATACAATCAAGCTATAATTAAAGGTAAAACCATTTATCTAGGGTTTATGTTTTTACAGTCCTTTGAATCTAAAACCACAGCACGCATCCTTAGAGAACGTCACCAAAACGGAACCTTTACATCACTTGATGATTTTATAGAACGGGTTCCTATTTCCATAGAACAAATCAGTATCTTAATAAAGATCAATGCGTTTCGATTTACAGGAATCAATAAACGAGAACTCTTATGGGAAGCACATTTAAAAATTAGTAAAACCATAGTACAAGACCATGTAGTGACTCTGTTTAAGACAAGACGGATTAGCTACAATACACCCGAACTGCCAAGTACTGCATTAGAAAATGCGTTTGATGAAATTGAATTGTTAGGTTTTCCGCTATGTAATCCATTTCACTTGTTAGAAGTACCATCAACAAGTAAACTACGAGCTAAACACTTAGAACAACTCGAAGGAAAATATGTAAAAATTGAAGGCTATTTGGTCACTACTAAAAACACAAGCACGTCTAATGGAAAGCGCATGTATTTCGGCACATTTTTAGACAGAGATGGTGATTTTATAGATACGGTTCATTTTCCACCTATTGCGAGTAAATATCCTTTTAGAGGAAAAGGTATTTACGAAATTACTGGTAAGGTGATGATAGAGTTTGATTGCGTATCTATTGAGGTTTCAAAATTTGAACGTTTAGCTGTGATTGAAGATCCACGCTATGCAGTAAAATCAGTAAACCCAACATTTCAGCGAAAGAAAAGTTTTAAAGATCTCAAAACACAGTATGAACACCAATAGATCTATAGTACATATGGATTTAGACACCTTTTTTGTGTCTTGTGAGCGCCTATTAGATAGTCGCCTTAATGGCAAACCAGTACTGATTGGCGGCACAAGCGATAGAGGTGTTGTAGCTTCATGTAGTTATGAGGCACGTAAGTTTGGCGTACACTCTGCCATGCCAATGCGCATGGCAAAACAACTATGTCCAGAAGCTATTGTGCTTAGAGGCAACTCTGGTGTTTACACCAAGTTTTCACAAAATGTGACTGAAGTGATTAAAGAAAGTGTTCCGTTATATGAGAAAACTTCTATCGACGAATTTTATATAGACCTTACTGGAATGGATAAATTTTTTGGGTGTCACAAATTAGCTTCCGAATTACGTCAACGCATTATTAAGGAAACAGGTTTACCTATTTCCTTTGGTTTATCGTTGAATAAAACCGTTTCAAAGATTGCAACAGGTGAAGCCAAACCCAATAACGAAATTAGAATTCCTTTGGGTACCGAAAAACCATTTTTAGCCCCACTATCCGTGAAAAAAATCCCCATGGTTGGTAATGTTACTTACAAAGCACTATGCGATTTGGGTGTGAAGCGTATTAAAACCGTCCAGGATATGCCCATGGAATTGATGCATAAAGTGTTGGGTAAAAACGGACTCTCTATTTGGAAAAAGGCCAACGGGATAGACAATAGCCCTGTAATACAATATCACGAACGCAAATCCATCTCTACAGAACGTACCTTTGGACAGGATACCACAGATATTTATAAACTTAAGGGACTCGTCATTGCCATGGCAGAAAATTTAGCCTATCAATTGCGACGTGGTAATAAACTAACGGCCTGTGTCACTTTTAAAATTCGATATTCAGATTTTCAAACTTACACGCAACAAAAACGAATTCCCTATAGCGCCATGGATCATACTATTATCCCTGTAGTTTTAGATCTATTTCATAGCCTTTACAACAGACGATTGTTAGTGCGGCTCATTGGTGTAAAGTTTAGTCATTTGGTCGAAGGCGGGCATCAAATCAACTTATTTGAAGATAACGAAATATACCTTAACCTTAGTAAGGCTATGGATAAGATGCGCGAACGCTATGGAGACAGAGCTGTGATGTCTGCCGCAGGCATGGAGGCTAAAACGATTAGCCGCTGGAATCCCTTTACAGGCGAACCGCCACCATTATTAGCCAACAGACATCAATAAGATTAAAAATTAGTATCTTAGAATTATGTGTTATTCTACAGCATTACGAAAAGAACGGGAAAAAATTGAAAAAGAATTGCGCAAACAAATTACTGTAAAATTTGATTCCAATTCAACTTTTAAGCCGTATTACCATCTCAATGGCTTCACTCATGGTAATCTTCAGATTATTCCAATGAAAGATTCGAGAACCATCTACGATGCTTCTTGGGGAATTATACCAGATTGGGCATTGCATGATCCAGAAACATTTCGAAAAAAAAGCAATACGCTTAACGCACGTTCTGAATCGATTTTTGACAAAGCTTCCTTTAAAAACAGTGCTGAAGACAAACGCTGTTTGATATTAGCAGATGGGTTTTACGAACCACATCACTATAACGGCAAAGCGATACCTTATTTTTGCTACCAACCTTCAGAAGCTAATCCGGAAGGCGATGTATTTCTATTTGCCGGACTTTATAACGAAATTGATGATCATACCCTAAGTGCCACCATACTAACTACAGAGGCTAATGAATTTTTTATGGAAGTACACAACAAGGGAAAACGTATGCCTTTAGTATTAGATTCTAATTATTACGAAGATTGGTTAGACGATGGTTTAAGTATAGCTGAAGTAAATGAACTCATAGCAATTGGTATAACCCATAAACCTTTTAAAGCACATCCTGTAAGTCATGATCTCTACAAACGAAATATAGACACCAACAAACCTTATATTATAAAGCCTGTTCAGAAGGACACATTATTTTAAAACCTATTAATGAAAGATACGTTTACAACCATAGCACGTTACAACTATTCCTCTGAAGCCGAGATCATAAAAGGACGACTAGAGACAGAAGGTATCAAAGTATTCTTAAAAGACAACATTACTATAGACACAGATCCTTTAGTCAGTAATGCCATAGGTGGTATAAAACTAAACGTACTAGCTAAAGATGCCGCTCAAGCAAGAATCATTTTAGACTCTATCCCATCTCACACCTTAGATAATGACGGTAACACTCTTGTTTGTCCAAATTGTAAAAGTCAACAAATCAGCCTTTACTCTACCATTAACAGTTTTAAATCATTCTTTCATTTCGTTATTGGAATTATTTTTGGCACGCTTCCTTTTAGTGCTCGATATGAGTACAAATGCGATAGCTGTGGAACTCATATTGATGCCAAATATTAGGAATCATATCATTACTGCAGATAAGTAAATACTTTTATTGGAGTTTATTTTAAATCAAAAACTATATTTGTGCCATATGAAAGCCATTATAAGTTATACTAGAAAAGTTCCATTTTATAAAATTGCTTTAGGACTTCTATTACTACTAGGTAGTATTTATGGCTTTCTATATGTCAGCATTTTAAATTCAATCGTTTTACTAGTCCTTTCCTTTATCCTCCTGAGAAGTGATGGTTCAGAAATAGACCTAGCATCTAAAACATACAGAAACACCATTTCTGTTTTTGGTATAAAAGTTGGTAAATGGAATCCTTTACCAATGGCTGATTATATCTCTGTTTTTGCAACGAATGAAAGCATAACCGTCCGCGCCTTATCTGCAGAAACCACAAACACTTTTCCTATTATCCATCTAAATTTATTTTACGACAATAACAAGAAAATCACAGTATATGAAACTAAAGACCAAAAAGAGGCTTTTGAAGTAGCCTCACATATTGCCGATGCTTTACTCATAGACTTATTGGATGCTACTGAAAAAGGTGACTTTAAATGGGTAGACAAAACAAGGCTACGTGAAGAAGGTGTTATTGTTCATACTGATTAGCCCATTATGATATCATAGGCCTGCTTCAATCTAGAAACTACAATTTTCAGTTCCTCTTCATCTAAATGTCCAAAACCAAACCTCATGGCACAGATGTCTTTATCTTGATAAAGTATTGTTTTAGGCAAAAATACATCTAAGGCTTCCGTTTCATTAGACAACTTCACCAACGGTATTTCTTTTACAAACTGAATCCAAATGGCCAATCCGCCTGTTGGTTTTTCAAATGCTATTACATCTTTAAAATGGGACTTTAAAATTTCACATAAAACATCTCTGCGCCTTTTATAGGTAACGATGTTTTTTTTGAGCAACCTGTATATTTCACCTTCAGCAATTAACTCTGATAGCATTTGCTCTTGTATAACATCGCCCTGCTCATCCAAAAGTGTAAGGTAATTTTGCGCTTCAGCAATTAAATTTTCGGGTGCCACCACAAAACCCGATTGAAAACTAGGGAAAAGAGATTGACCAATTTTGCCTAAGTAAATGACCATACCATTGGTATCTGCTGTAGACATAGGCAGCATGGCCGAACCGTCGAACTGAAAATCATAATCATAATCATCCTCTATAATGGCAAAACCATATTCCTTTGCCAGGTCCAAAAGTTGTAATCTTCTTTTAGCGCTCAGTGTTTTGGTGGTAGGATAGTGCCTTTGCGAACTTACATAAATGCATCTTATACGCTTTTTCATAAAATGCTTCCGGATGTAATCTATATCTAAACCTTCATCTTCTACAGGAA
Organism: Winogradskyella aquimaris; assembly: GCF_042676105.1. Classification (NCBI taxonomy): domain Bacteria; kingdom Pseudomonadati; phylum Bacteroidota; class Flavobacteriia; order Flavobacteriales; family Flavobacteriaceae; genus Winogradskyella; species Winogradskyella aquimaris. The sequence continues at coordinate 141,699 of NZ_JBHTJQ010000016.1, forward strand.
TAGTTCGAATTGTGGCTCCTGCCTCCTGAAAAATAGTATTGGAGGCATAATGACTCAACTGACCCACCAAAACTAAATCTCCTTGCTTAATTAACAATTGCGCTACAATGTAGAGACTCATCTCCGTACTCCGAGTATTGAGAATATTATTTGGTTGAATATGAAATCCTCTTGTGGCATTAAGGTAATTGCATAGTTGTGTTTTAAATGATGAGCTGGAAACTATAGTTGTTCTATTCCATTTTTGAATCAGTGGCTTACGCTTCATCGCTGCACTATACCATCTTGAAAATTGATGTGTAGGATGTAGGCGTAAATCAGGTTTACCATCATTTACAACATACTTGGCTTCTGTTTGTCGGAAGCTAGACGACAAATGAAATGATTCCTGAAACGGAAATCCTGCAGTTTTCGGGTAATGATACGCTTCATGTAAATGTTCTGTCCCTGCTTTAATCCGTTTCGTTTTTTCTTCTGGTGGTAACACAAACGTCCCCTTATTAGCTATAATTTCTACCCAGCCCTGCGAAGCCAACTCGTCATAAATAGCCACCGCTGTATTTCTGTGTACTCGTAATAATTGGCTTAAAACTCTGGTGCCAGGCAATTTGGTGCCTTTAGACAAGTAACCACGTTGAATGGCATTTACAACCTGTTGGGCCACTTGCACATATACTGGCTGTACGATAGTTTTATCATAAGTAAGAAGTTGTTTTAAAATGGCATTAACCGGACTATTCATAGTTTTAAACGCGGACTATTTTAATCGTCCGGAAAGTTACGACTTTTGTACTTTGAATTTAAAACCAGTTATGAGAAAAACCATTAATGCGTTTATATTATTGCTTCTTGTCAGTGTACAATTGAACGCACAGGAGGTTACACAGCAACTCGATTCTGTAACCCTTACCAGTACACGTATCGATTTACCCTTTAGGGAAAATTCCAGAACCATTAATATTATTACCTCCAAGGACATTAAAAATAGTGCCGCCGTTAACGTCGCAGATCTCTTGCAACAAGTGGCTGGTGTAGATATCCGCCGACGCGGTACTGGCGGTAGTCAAGCTGACCTTTACATAAGAGGTGGTGGATTTGACCAAACTCTGCTCCTTATAGATGGTATTAAAATGGATGATGCCCAAACTGGGCATCATACCATGAACGCCGCATTACCGATCGAAGTTATTGAGCGCATAGAAATTATCAAAGGTCCAGCTGCTAGGGTTTTTGGACAAAATGCCTTCGCAGGAGCAATAAATATTGTTACCAAGAAAAATCTTAACACAACAACTTCAGTTAATGTTGAGACAGGCTCCTTTGGTCAACTTAACGGCAATGTAACGGCTGGTGTAGAATTAGAAAACTCATCGCATATCATTCATGTAGGAAGAGTAACTTCTGAAGGGTATCGCAATAATACCGACTACGATAATGCGAACTACTTTCTAAAAAGCAACTTCAACAAGAATGTACAGCCCATTGAAATGACCGTCACATTCTTAGAGCGTAAGTTTGGCGCTGAAAATTTTTATACGACAAACCCAACCTTTAATGAGTACGAAGAAACACAAAACAGCTTAGTTGCATTTACAACTATCTTTAGAAAAAATAAGTTGAAAATTCAGCCTAGAATGTACTGGAAACGCAATCAGGATATCTTTTTATTAAGAAGAAATGACCCTGAGTTTTATAGAAATCTTCATATTTCAGATAAAATCGGTGTAGAAGCAAATGCGTCTTACACATCAGAATTGGGGATTACTGGTTTTGGTGTGGACCTTTCTAAGATTTACCTCAGAAGTAATAACCTAGGAAATCGAAATCGTTTTATGGCCAACGTATTTTTAGAGCATCGTTTTAGTATTTTGGATAATAGCTTAGATATTACACCAGGTATAGCATTGACCTATTTTTCAGATTTTAAATTTCATGCATTCCCAGGCATAGATATCGGCTTTGATATTAACAATAACTTTAAACTATATGGTAATGTTGGCTATACCTACCGCATACCTACCTACACGGATCTCTATTATAGTGATCCAGTAACCAATGGTAATGAAAATTTAGAGCCAGAAGAAGCTTTTGCCCAAGAGTTAGGGTTAAAATATATTTCACCTAGACTAACAGCCAGTATTGCCATATTTAATAGAGACTCCAAAAATCTTATTGATTATGTAAGAGCAGATGTATCAGAAGATATTTTCTCAGCTAGGAATATTACGGAAGCCAATACAAAGGGGCTAGAGTTTGATGCCTCTTACAACTTTAAACTTAATAAGTTCAGCCAAACGTTAGCTTTTGGATACTCCTATTTAGATGATAATATTTTAGATCAAAATGAAGAGCTATCACGCTATTCCCTAAACACGTTAAAACACCAATACATCACACGGCTAAGCACCCGTTTATTTAAAAACCTATCTCAAAATATAATATATAAGTATGCCGAACGCACTACAGGACAAACCTACAATGTCTGGGATGTATCTATCGCTTTAAGTTTAAAACAGGTAGAATTTACCATAACGGCAAGTAATATTTTTGATGCAGACTATATCGAAACAGGATTTGTTCCAATGCCACCAAGTAATGTGTTATTTGGATTGCGATATACCCTTAAGTAAACCAGAGGTTAATTTAATCATTCTAAAATCCTGTTCTAATAGACAGGATTTTTATTTGGTCTGACTGTAACAAAATGAAATCTAAAGCTACTGATATATTGAAAGTGATTTGTAAAACCATTTTACAAGAGCTCAAAAAAATGGCCTATAAATCAACAAGACTAACCATCTATTTTTTTAGTTGATATTCCTACATTTTGGATAATTCATTATCCAAACCAAGATTTCAAAATTTCCAAGACGATTTAAGTCTCAATTGGTGGCTAAACTTTGTCCAAAACTTTCAAAATAAGATTGAATAATCTTACAATGGTTGTATATTTAGTAACCCTTAAAACAGCATATGTATGACAGAGTGGTTTTCAAATTTAGAGTTTCTTTCAAAGCTATATTGGTCTGTTGCCTTAGTGGGCTCATTAGTCTTTATTATAGTCATGTTTATGGCCTTTTTGGGTGGAGATGCTCATGATATTGGCGACTTGGATGCAGATATAGATAGTGATGTTGGAGCAGGCTTCCAATTCATTTCATTTAAGAATTTAGTAGGCTTTTTTACCATTTTTGGTTGGAGTGGTATTGCCTGCATCGATGCTGGTTTATCCAAACCAATGACCATAATTATTTCTGTAATCAGTGGTTTATTGATGATGGCAATCATGGCGATACTATTCTATTTCATCAGTAAACTGAGTGATAGTGGCACACTTAATTATAAAAATGCCTTGGATGCCGTTGGCGAAGTGTATCTAACCATCGGTGCAGACCGTTCTAGTATGGGAAAGGTAACGCTTAATGTGCAAGGTACAATGAGAGAACTTGAGGCACTCACCGATTCGCAAACCCCTTTAAAATCTGGAACCATTATTAAAGTGGTAGATGTTACCTCTAACGGTATTCTTATCGTAGATCGCACACGCAAACCCATAGAACCTTCTTCTAACCAATATGCTGAACTGGAAGAAGGGCAAAACAACCTTTTAGAAAATAAATAAATTATTAACCTATAACTATTTCGTCCTATGATTAACTTACTCATTCAAGACAACGTCAACATAGAGAACTTTGGCGGTCCAATGCTTCTCATATTTGTTGCACTTTTTATAGTGCTCACCTTAATCATTCTTATAAAGCGCTATAAACGCTGTCCATCAGACCGCATTTTAGTAGTTTACGGTAAGGTAGGAGGTGGAAAATCTGCCAAATGTATTCATGGTGGTGCAGCGTTTATCGTTCCTGTTATACAAGACTATGAGTATTTGGACTTAACACCAATTTCTATTGAAGTTAACTTGGTAAACGCCCTGTCTAAACAAAACATTCGTGTTAATGTACCTTCACGCTTTACTATTGGTGTATCTACGGAGCCTGGAGTGATGCAAAATGCTGCGGAACGTCTATTAGGTTTGGGTTTACAAGACATTCAGGAATTAGCTAAAGAAATTATTTTTGGTCAGTTACGTCTGGTTGTAGCCTCAATGGATATTGAAGAAATCAACTCTGACAGAGATAAATTTCTGACCAACATTTCGCAATCTGTTGAATCGGAACTGAAGAAAGTTGGTCTTAAGCTCATCAACGTAAACATTACCGATATTGTTGACGAATCTGGATATATTGAAGCTTTAGGTAAGGAAGCTGCTGCGCACGCCATAAATGCGGCGCGTAAATCTGTTGCAGAGAAAAACAGAGATGGTGCCATTGGTGAAGCTAATGCGGTACAAGATGAGAAAACACAAGTTGCTGCTGCAAATGCTAAAGCAGTTGAAGGTGAAAATACAGCTAAAATTTCGGTAGCTAATTCAGACTCTCTACGTCGTCAGCGCGAGGCAGAAGCAGAACGTGTAGCAATTGCATCAGAAAAAGTGCAAGCTGCAAAAGCATTGCAAGAATCCTATGCTGCTGAGCAGGAGGCTGAAACAGCAAGAGCGGAGCGTGAAAGATCCTCTCAAATGGCAGATGTTATTGTACCTACAGAAATTGCTAAAAAGAAAGCTGAAATCGATGCCGAAGCAGAAGCAGAACGCATTAGAAGACGCGCTAAAGGTGAAGCCGATGCTATTTTATTTAAAGCACAAGCTGAAGCAAAAGGGCTTTATGAAGTATTGACCAAACAAGCGGCTGGTTTAGATGAAATCGTAAAAGCTGCAGGTAACAATTCTAAAGACGCGGTGTTATTACTTATAGCAGATAAATTACCAGAATTGGTGAAAACACAAGCGGAAGCCATCAAAAATATCAAGATTGATAAAGTCACTGTGTGGGAACAAGGTGCCAGCAAGGATGGCAAGTCCTCTACCTCTAATTTTATTTCTGGCATGTACAAAGCCGTACCTCCATTGCAAGAAATGTTTAATATGGCTGGTATGGATTTACCTGAGTATCTAAAAGGTAAAGACAAAAAAGAGATAGAGGCGGAAGATGCTAAAACCGATGAACCAAGTAAATAACCTTCAATTAAATCCACTCATTAACTGAGTGGGTTTTTTTCGCTTTTCAATTTAACAATATCAAAACTTTGGTAACGTTTTATTAACTTTAGCGCTCAAAACGGTTTAACCTTTGCAATTAAATCTTCAAGACATACCTCGTGTTGAAACAATCACAAAGGCTGATTTTTTAAAACACTATTTTAAGCCACAAAAACCTGTGGTGATAGAGCGTTTTATAGAAGATTGGCCAGCATACAAAAAGTGGAACCTAGACTACATGAAGGAAGTTGCAGGTGATAAAATTGTGCCACTTTATGATGATAGACCTGTAGATTACAAGGATGGTTTTAATGAAGCTCATGCCAAAATGAAAATGAGTGACTACATCGACCTTTTAAAACGAGAGCCAACCAAATTCAGGATTTTCCTTTGGAATATATTAAAAGAAGTCCCTCAACTTCAAAAGGATTTTAGCTATCCGGATTTTGGACTTCGATTAATGAAAGGTTTACCAATGCTATTTTTTGGAGGAAGAGATTCCTACACGTTTATGCATTATGATATTGATTTGGCTAATATTTTTCACTTTCATTTTGAAGGTAAAAAACAAATCATTCTTTTTGATCAAAAACAGAATAAGTATCTCTATAAAGTACCGCATTCGTTAATTACCAGAGAGGATATTGATTTTGCCAATCCAGATTTTGAGAAATGGCCAGCATTACAACACGCAAAGGGATGGGTATGTAACCTCAACCATGGCGAAGTACTTTATATGCCAGAAGGTTATTGGCACTACATGCGCTATATAACACCTGGCTTTTCAATGAGTTTACGGGCTATTGCACGCAATCCCAAGAACTTAGGCAAAGCTTTATATAATGTGTTTTTAATGCGAAACTATGATAATTTAATGCGTAGAATTAAGGGTCAAGAGTGGATAGATTGGAAAAATGAAAAGGCCATTACCAACACAAAGCGTTACGTTTAATTTTCTCAAATATATTCTATTTGTATATTTACTAATATTTCTAAAAAAGTAAAAACCATGAAAAATATTGTATTAATAGCTGCATTGTTACTATTCAGTTTCGGAAACTCACAGGCATTTAAAGGCAAAGGTGACCAAAAGTTTCAGGTCGGTGCCAACTTTCAAGATGAAGCCACGGGACTAAATCTTACTTATGATTACGGATTAGGTGAAAATTTCTCGGTTGGTTTGTCCTCGTCTTATGCATTGGGTATTGACGATGTATTAGCTGATGTCGCTGATTTTGGGGATCGTTTTGATTTAAAAGCTAGATTTAACGCCAACCTTGGTAATGTTATAAATATTGATCCTAACTTTGACCTTTATCCTGGTCTTAGTCTAAGCTTAAAGAACTTTGGTGGTCATTTAGGTGCGCGTTATTTCTTTTCTGAAGGTTTTGGTATATATACTGAAGCGGCTTTTCCACTTGCAAAATATGATGATGACGTAGATTTATTTTATAACCAATTTACTTTTAATATTGGTGCTAGTTTTAATCTATAAAACGTCACAAACGTTAATATTTAAAAGCCTTTTCTTAAAATTGAAAAGGCTTTTTTTATAAATATTCATTTAGTTTTTCATACACCAGATGGCTTTCCCACCCTCTATAAAGCAAATAATCAGCTACTTTTTTCTTTTTCTTGTACGGATTTTTTTCAGTCACTTGCGCGATCCGTTTTTGGGTGAGTTCATCTAAAGTTTCAAAATAATCCTCATCCTTAATTTCCTTTAGCGCCACATCAATGGCATACTTTGAAATATCCTTGAATTTTAACTCTCTCACCAACCGTATTTTTCCCCACTTTTTTATTCTGAATTTTCCTCGCACAAAAGCCTTTGCGAAACGTTCTTCATTTAAAAAATTATGCCCAATAAGATGCACCATAATCTTGTCTATGGCCTCAGGAATCATGTTCATGCCCTCTAGCTTTGCCCTTACCTCTTTGTGGCAACGCTCTTGATAAGCGCAGTAATTTTCAAGCTTTTTTTGCGCTTCATCGACAGTATAAGTGCTTTGTGGATTCATTAGGCGAAAATAAAATTTTATTAATACTTTGCCATACATAAACCGCTGTTAATTAGGTATTTTTAATATATATTTGTAACTGATTGATAGTTAATCCTGTCCCTTATGAAAAAAAATTACTACTTACTCCTCTTACTATTATCATGTGCCTTAAATTTTGGTTTTGGGCAAAGTATTTTCTCAAACACAATAGATGGAATCGATCCAAATAATGATAATCCATTTATAACTGGTCAGGTGGTAGATGCTAATATTACAGTTAGTGGCATTGGACGAAGTACTGGGATTACAGGAAATAATGCCACCAATAGATATAATGCCAGAAACTGGAATACAGCTTCTATTGATCTTACAAAATATTTTGAATTTACCTTAAATCCAAATGCTGGTTATGAAATTGATTTTATTAGTTTTGAGTACACCGGCCAACGTTCTGCTACTGGTCCAACTGACGTTGCCTTTAGAAGTAGTGTTGATGGTTATTCAACAAATATAGGTACACCTATTATTACAGGGAATACGATAGACTTATCTGGGGTAAACTACCAAGATATTACAACTGCAATTACCTTTAGAATCTATGCTTGGAATGCGAGTACAGCCGCAGGCACTTATAGTATTAATGATTTCACCTTTAATGGGGTGGTAACATCATTACCATGTAGTACTACTACAACATGGACCAATACTGGATGGGACAATGGCGTCCCAGATATTAACACATCTGTAATTTTAGACTTTAACTATGATACTACTGATAATGGAAATATTAATGCTTGTGAATTAACAATTAACGCAGGAAGTACATTAAGAATTACAGATAATTCATTTGTTAATGTAAAAAATAATATTGTTGCGGATGGAGATATTATATTGGAATCTCAGGGTGCCGTTGTGCAAATAGAAGATGCTGCCACAACGACAGGTACTGGTACAATAACCGTACAAAAGTTTACAACACAAGTAAACGGACCTTTAGAGTACACCTATTGGAGTTCACCTGTCAATGGTGAAACCATAGAAAACACTTTTGGTGTCGTACCAACTTCTAGGCGTTTTTTCTTTAATGCTGCAAACTTTGAAGATTTGCTAACAGAAGTAGACAATACTGGTGTGTTTAATGCTGGGCAAGATGATATTGATGACACTGGAGATGCATGGCAATTAGCAACAGGCATAATGGCACCTGGCATTGGTTATGCTACAACGGTAAGTCCCTTTTTAATGTTCCCCACCCAACAACAATTTAATTTTGTTGGTCCCTTTAATAATGGAACCTATCAAACGACCTTAGTCAATGATAGTGGTGGGTTATACAACGACTGGAATTTTATTGGCAACCCATACCCTAGCGCCATAGATACCGATGTGTTTTTCACTGTTAATGCAGGTATTGTTAACAATATCTATTTATGGAGTCAAGCAACGGCTGCAGACGCTAATGCACAGGGCAACGATGGACAAAACTTCTCTAGTGCGGATTATGCGATAATATCTGCTAGTGGAGTCAATACAGCTGGAGGGGATTTAATAATGCCAAATGATTATGTCCCTTCCGGACAAGGCTTTTTTGTAGAGGCTCTAACCGCTGGTCCCGTTACATTTAATAATTCTATGCGCGTTACTGGGAACAATGATCAATTTTTTAGAAATGCAAATTCCACAAATAGTAATCGTCAAGTCCTTTGGTTAAATTTAAGGTCTGATAATGGAGTGGCTAAACAAATAGCTATTGCGCATATAGACGGAGCTACAGACTTGGATGACGGTACTTTTTATGATGTTAAAGTCAATGGTGCTTCTGCAGCTTACGCAAAACTTTACTCCACAATTAATGATGATAGCGACAACGAGTATGTTATACAATGTAAAAGCCCTTCTAGTTTAGATTTAGACGAAATTATTCCTTTAGGGTTTGAAAATAATATAGATTCTCCAACTATTTTCACAATTTCTATAGCACAATTTGAAGGTGACTTTTATAATAACAATGAGATTTATTTAAAAGATAATCTCCTGAACACTACTCATAATCTTAACGCTTCAGATTATAGTTTTACATCAGAAACAGGAATATTTAATTCAAGATTTGAAATTGTCTTTAACAATAGTGTGCTGTCAATAGATGATAACGTTGCAAATGGAAATGATCTAACCATTTCTGAGCTTAACAATGGCGAAGTAAGACTGAAGGTAAGCAATCCTTTTACCATAAAAACTGTAGAAATTCTAGATATCCTTGGCAGACAGATCTATAAACTAAATGGAAATAGTGCTGTTGAAGTTTATAATTTATCTAAACTGAGTAATGCTGCTTACATTGCTAAAGTGACCTTATCCAATGGGCAAACGATTAGCAAAAAAGCGATTAAGAGACAATAGAAATCAATAAAATCATAAAAAAAGCCTTGTCTTACCGACAAGGCTTTTTTATTATAATCTATAGTTTATAGCTACAATTAAGTTGCGTCCTGCTGCTGCAATACCCGAAGAATACGGTCTATACCTTTGATCTGTTATATTCTCTAAAGATGCCGTAAGTGTTAATTTGTCCTTCCAGTTGTATTGCGTTCTTAGATTCAAGGTATACCATGACGGACTATACGGATTTCCATTTTGGTCTAAAGCATAGATGTAATCTTTCTCGGTCTCTGATGGCGCCAGTTGATTAAAAGACAGTTCGTTATTATAGACCACATAGGCGTCCAATAGTAACTTCTCCTTTTTCCAGATCAGGTGCGTTCTCCCAAAATAAGGAGCTACGTGTCTTACGGGCTCTTCAACTCCATTATTGTCTTCAGTACCGCCAATGACGTTATATTGTGTTCGCAGTTTTAAGGCCTTAGAAAAGTTAACTTCAGCACCTATCTCAAAACCATAAATCCAAGCCTTTGATGCATTTTGTATGGCTTGCACCGTGCTTAATTCACCATCATAAATGAATTCCGATTCACCGTTGATTTCAAAACCCCTTCGAATTAATGCATTATCCAAAAAGGTGTAATAGGTCGCCATATCCAAAATAACCTTATTCTCAAAATTGAGTTTTAATCCCAATTCACCACCATAAGCATATTCTGGCCTTAAGTCATTATTAGGAACCACAACAGCCCCTGGTTCAGAATCAAAAACTTTACCTAAATCATCAATGTTTGGTGCCCTAAATGCTGTTGACGCATTTAATTTCCACTGAATTGTATTACTTGGTGACCACGTAATACCAGCCGTTCCGGTTAATGCTCCTGTATTGATATCTGCCTTATCAAAAGGAAGATTTAAAAAGATATTATTAGCCGTAAAGTCAGCTCGAGCTATAATTTGATTAAATCGCAATCCTGATTGAAATACGAACTTTGAATTAGGCTTATACTTCAAACTGGTATACGCTGCTAAAGATTGCCATGTAGCACCATCTGGGTAACGTGTTACATTTTGGGTTTTGCTATTCGTGTCTATGTTTTCTTCATACCCTTGTGAACCCACTTCATTGTATAAATATTCCAAGCCATAAAAAAGTGATGCTTTTGAACTTAACGATTTCTCTAAATCTAAGTTGAATGATAACACATCCACATCTTCTTCTCTCACTTCCCTTATTGGAGACTGAAAATTCCTATCTCTTCTGCTCTCTTTAAAATTTTGATAGGCCACAGTCGCTTTAATCTTATCGTAAAGGTTTGAGGTGCTACTTGTTTTTGTTATCTGAAAATTACCCATAAACCATTGTTGAGGTCCATAGTCCCATGCAGCTGATCTTAGTACATCTCCTCTTGGCCTTATGAGTCTATCGTATCTTGGATAATCTGATGTGGTCGAAAAGAACAATCCTAAATCAAATTTTAGATTGTCCATAGGTTCATATCTCACTTTTTGCATGAGGTTAATCTGATCGTATCCTGTTGGTTTTTGAATTTTAGGATTATCATTATCAACAATAATATCTTCACCATTTCTCCTTATGACGTATTGAGGTCTTAGATAAGCATCGGGACCATGACTGCCCATTCTTAAATCATCAAAATCGGTATAACTCACATTGGTTAAAAAACCCCACTTTTTATAGCCGAGGTTGATATCAAAATGCCCTGTATTTTCATTATTGGCACTGGCATACCTCACCAATGCATTCCCATTTATAATTTGGTTTTCCTTATACGATAATTGAGGTCTTTTGGTATAAAAACTCATCACCCCTCCAATGGCATCGCTACCATAAACTACCGATCCAGCACCTAAAGTAACTTCAGTATTTTGAACGGACAGGGGGTCAATGGAAATCACATTTTGTAAATTACCGCCTCGAAAAATAGCGTTATTCATTCTTACACCATCTACTGAAATAAGCAATCGGTTTGTAGAAAACCCTCGTATCATAGGACTACCACCACCCATTTGACTTTTTTGAACAAATACATTTCCTGTATTCTCCAATAAATCTGCACTAGTCTGTGGATTGGCTAATGCTATTTCTTTTGCATTTAGGCTTACGATGGATTGTGGTATATCGCGCTTACTTTGCTCAAACTTAGAGACAGAGATTACAATCTGCTTTAACCCTTCCACTTTTGGAGATAAATACACCACTTGGTTGTTCTCTCTGATTTCAAATTTTCGAAGCTGTTTTTTTTCGTAGAGAAAATTTTGAAAAAAAATGATTTCCCTATCATTGAACTTGTCTATGTTGGCATTACCCTCAAAATCGGTAACCACATATTTCGTCTTTTTTAAATTATAAAGCGCAACATCAGAAATTGGTTGATTACTACCTTTTTCTAGCACTGTTATGGTCTGACCAAAAGACAGTTGCAAAACAAGGAATAACAAAATGGTAAAAATGTAACTATCCTGAAGTTTTATGTTCATCTTCATTAAAATCTTTTCGTAAAATAGCCTAATGAAAAACCTCATTAAGCACCTGTAGGGACTTAGGTTTTTTAAAGCCTTCCAAATGTAATTCAAAATAATACAACAACATATTCAAAAACTCATGTCTTTGTTTAGCATTAATTTTTACGGTTAAAAGGTCATCAAAATTTATGCCCAAAAACCGCTTTAACAATGTTAAATTATGTCCTGAAATTGAATAAAACCCATTGTTATTTACTTCAAATACCCCTGATTCCAAATTAAAATAGGGATAATCAGTATTTTGATTTTCAGGCTGAAATCCCAAGTAGCGTGTTAGCTTTAACAAAAACAACAAATGAAAATTAGAATAATGTTCTGCCCCATCCAAATACTGCAGTGTCACCTCTAGATATTCAAAAAGGGATTCATTCTTTTCCTCTTCCTTTAAGGCATTGGAAAGGACTTCAGCTAAAAAAATAACGATAGCACTTTTAAAAACGTTGGTGTGGACACTGGTGTAGATATAACTGAACTTGATGTCCTTTATATTTTGAAGTGAACGATTTGGTTTAAAGTTTTCCTCTAGATAAAGTTGGGATAATTCTTGAAAGTATACCGTTTTATTATTTCCCTTCTTGGATTTTACCGCACCCCTTAAAATATAGCTTACTATGCCACGCTCTTGGGTATAACACTTTACAATGAGATCGTTATCCCTATATTTTAGTTTTGAAAGAACAATTGCTTGATTTTTTGTAAGCATATTATCGTACAATAAGCACTTTAAGGGTCTTCGTTTCAAAAGAATCCAAATCTGAAATCATAATGAGATAAACACCAGTTCTAACAACTGAATTTGCTAGGTTTTTACCATTCCAAATAGCTGTGCCACCATCAATAGCAAAATTGTAATTTGTATTAGAGGATCTGAGGTTTATATTTGATTGTGCCTCAGCCACCAAATTTCCTTCAATATCTGTAATCTTGATATTAACATTTTCTGTTAATCCACTTATCTTTATACCTTTGTTGATGTCATTTAAGTTGTTAAATCCTAATAAATCGTATTCAGGTCTTACAGGGTTTGGATAAACAAATGCATTTTCTAAGGTTTCTTCTGGCTTAGAACCTCCGGCTCTAAATGAAAGCATGCCCTTTGTAGTAGCAATATAGACAATACCATTATTGGGATCTATGGATATATCGGTAATTCGATTAGAAGGTAACGGCGAATTATCTTTTGTGAAATGGTAAATCGTGTTCTGTCCATCTGGCGAAAAGTAAAACACACCTGAATCTACAGTTCCAACCCATTTGTTATTTGAGCCATCAGCTTCAATATCAGTTATAGTTTGTGATTCAAGTAGTTCTTGTGCTATGCCATCTTCCAAAATGATTATAGAATTTAAGGAAGGACTAGGATCATCAAAAAAACCAGAAGTATTAAAGAGTACTCTCAGTCCCGAAAAGGTCCCAACCCATAACTGATTTCTATTGTCTATTTCTAAGGCCGTGACCCTAGGAAATGGCAAGTTCTGCTCTTCGGAAGTTAAGTTTTTAAGAGGATTGGCTAAATTCTCATTGTATGCGTAAAGCCCGTTAGAATAGCCACCTATCCATTTTGTGCCATTATTATCTATGGCTATATCATGAAATCCAAACTCATCAAGCAAAGCATTTTCTATAATAGAAGAGAAATCATAACCTTGCCAACTACCCGAATTTGGATCATAAGATTTTAAGGGGTTGGGAGCTCTCGCTGTAAGACTCCAAAGTACTCCATTTCTGTCAAAAGCAGATGCCGATACCCTTATACTTATGACATTTGGTGAGCCAGGAATTACCAAAGACTCCAATCCGCTATTGTCTTGATTATATAAGATTGTTGGCTGTTCATCATTTATTTCTAATATTCCATTTTGAAATGAGCTGACAAAGACTTGATTTGGATTAAAGGGGTTTACAGCTATTTCAGATAAATTCCTTGCTCCAAAAACACTATCAAAAGGAATACTCTCCCAAACTTCATCCTTTAAATAACTCAAGCCTCTTGCCCTAACAGGTGCGGGATTGAAAGACTCTGAATAATCCCCAAAACTAGCCCAAACCGTTTCGTACTCGGCATTAAGCCTAAAAATTTCATTAAATAAAGGACCATTAGGTTTTATTTCTGTATAGGTAATTCCATCAGAAATTAAAGTACTTAAAACACCAAAGTCTTCAGAGCCAATATAAATTTCATTTTCTAACTGAACAGCTGAAGTAAATCTAGTATCGAACTCACCGTTTGGTAAAAAACTATTAGTTAAAAACGCATTTTGGTCGTAAACATCTACACTATTTACAGTAGAAATGATTAGATTATTACCGCTAACTTCTGTATCTCTAGGTGTTGTTGGCAAAACAAATAACTGAGTAAAAGTTGTATTTGTTATTTCAAATAAAGCTCTGTTAGCTCTTACAGCATATGCCTTATCTGCAACGGTGTTAATATTGATAAAATTGCCGCCTATAAGGGTTTGCCATTGCGAAAAATCTATCAAATTTGGATTATTCAAATCAGCCTTTTTAAGACCATTAACACTAGAACAAGCTGCGAAAATTTCGTTATTCAATACTGTAACCTGATTAACGATAATTTGAGACCCTCCATTACCTAAGAAAAAAGTATCCCCAAATTCTAACCGTGCTAAATCATAAACCGAAATACCGTAGTCTGTTGAAATATACACCAAACCCTCATGCTCATAAAAGTGGTTAATGTTCTTATTGACAGGTGTTATATTATCCTTCTCTAATATATCTACAACTGTTAATACTGAACCATCGGTCTCTGAATAAACTTCTATTAGCCCAGTTTCATAACCTATTACCAAGTATTGAAATTCTGTACTGTAATGTATAGTTGTTATTTGTTCTCCGGATAGCCCATCTATAGTTGTAATGGTCTTTAGTTCTTGTGATTGAGTGTTATATTCAAAAACTGCATTTTGAGCAGCGGCATAGATCTTATCATTTCCGCCTACTACATCAACAATGTTATTATAGGAAAAATGGGCTTGCCACAGCGCAGAAAAGTCTTGAGCTTGAGAATAAAAAGATAACCCAAAACAAAAAAACAAGATTCTAAAACCAGTTTTACACATTATAAATTGTTTACCCAAATATATCTATTAGTAACGATACTATGATATTAATCATATAATTATGTAACAAAAAAAGCTTCCATATTATTATGGAAGCCTTTTATTTATTTATCCTATATGTTAAATAACTCCTTGAGCAAGCATAGCATCTGCAACTTTTACAAAGCCGGCAATATTTGCTCCCCTAACATAATCTACAGAGCCATCATCATTTTTACCATACTCAACACATGAGTTATGGATATTTTTCATGATTTCCTTTAATCGCTCATCGACCTCCTCACGTGTCCAACTTAGTCTAAGCGAATTCTGACTCATCTCTAATCCAGAGGTAGCCACACCACCCGCGTTAGACGCCTTGCCTGGAGCAAACAAGATATTTGCCTTATGAAATTCATGTATAGCTTCTGGTGTTGAAGGCATATTAGCTCCTTCTGAAACACAGATACAACCATTTTCAACTAAGGTTTTTGCTTCTTCGCCATTCAATTCATTTTGGGTGGCACATGGCAAAGCGATATCACACTTCACTGACCAAGGTCTCTCTCCACTAAAATATTTAGCGTTTGGATATTTATCTAAATACTCACTAATCCTTCCTCTTTTGTTATTCTTAAGGTCCATTACAAATTTTAGCTTTTCACTATCAATACCGTCTTCGTCCAAAATGTATCCTCCAGAATCTGAAAGGGTCAAAACTGTAGCACCTAATTCTATTGCTTTTTCAGCAGCATACTGAGCCACGTTACCAGAACCAGATATTACCACCTTTTTCGCTTCAAAGGACTCATTTCTGGTTTTCAACATGTTTTCAGCAAAGTATACATTTCCATAGCCGGTTGCTTCAGGTCTAATTAGAGATCCACCCCAAGATTGTCCCTTTCCTGTTAAAACTCCAGTGAAAGTATTATTCAATTTTTTATACATTCCAAACATAAAACCAATCTCTCTGGCACCTACTCCGATATCACCCGCGGGCACATCTGTATTATGGCCAATATGTCTGTACAACTCCGTCATAAAGGCATGGCAAAAACGCATAATTTCATTATCTGATTTTCCCTTTGGGTCAAAATCAGAGCCGCCTTTACCACCACCCATAGGTAATGTGGTTAAACTATTTTTAAATACTTGTTCAAATGCCAAAAATTTCAAAATACTTGCATTAACAGTTGGATGAAAACGCAAGCCCCCTTTGTATGGCCCAATAGCCGAGTTCATTTGTACTCGATAACCTCGGTTCACCTGAATTTCACCAGAATCGTCTACCCAACTTACTCTAAAGGAAATTAAGCGTTCTGGTTCTACCATTCTCAAAAGAATATTTTTACCATTATAAATATCGTGTTGAGCGATATACGGAATAACGGTTTCAGCTACTTCCTGAACTGCTTGTAAAAACTCAGGCTCGTGCCCGTTTCGTTCTCTTACAAGATCTAAAAAAGCTTCAATTTTATCTTTCATATAAAATATTGTTAATAAATTGTGATTTACAGGGCGTAAAGATAAGTTATCTTTAAAAATAAAGGCTTATTTTTTTTATATTCTCAATTATATTTTAAATATTTATGAATTGTAATAAAATTCTTCTCCTTAAAAGATATTTGCATTTTATCCGTTTTATTTTGTAGTTCGTCGAGTTTTTATATATTTGTTCGACAACAGCTTAATCGTAAGTGTTATATGGCAAAACATATCAAAAATTTAATTGCGCTGTTTGTATTGATGCTAACAATGCAAACATCTTCTGCCCAACTGGGTTTTTCTCATGAAATTGGTGCGTTTGTCGGAGCTGTTGCGTTTCAATCCGATTTTGGAGTACGAAGCGATTTTGAAACCAATTCTGGTAATACTGGTATATCTTTAGGTATAGTACACTACATTAATTTTGCCTACAGAGCCGATTGTAATTGCTATTCAACTGACACTTATTTTAATGATCATTTTAAATTGAGAAGTGAAATTTCCTGGAATAAGACCCAACTCAATCATTTTGGGAAATGGGTTGATGATGCACGCACCAGTGATAATGCAGACCGATTGAGGGCTCACAGTGGTGAAGCTCAAAACTGGGATATTGGTATGCAGCTAGAATACTTTCCTAGAAGTATAAGAGCCTTTTCGGCAGGTGTTTATTCTTTTGCCCCTTTTGTTGCCGTAGGTGCTCATTTTGTTTCGTTTAACCCGACCGTTGAAACCACTTATGGTGATGGTAATATCTTTAACAACGATAATTTCTATAGTTTTTGGGATGAGGCCTCAGGTGGAGACCCTTTTATCAGTGACGAGTCTGGTTCTACTTGGTCTGTAGTTGCTAGTGTAGGTACGCGCTATAAACTCACGATATTATCCGATTTATTTGTAGAATTAAGATGGCAATATTACTTTGATGATTTTGTTGATGGCTTAAACCATAAGTTAGACTCTAATAAAGCAAACGACTGGAACCTATGGCTCCATTTTGGTTATATCTATTATTTGGACTAGTACAGTTTAAGCAATAGCTTGCTTCAAATCATTTATTAAATCTTGTTGATCCTCTATACCTACACTAAGTCTTATCAGTGAGTCTACAATTCCTGTTTTCTCTCGTTCTTCTTTAGGAATACTTGCATGGGTCATACTTGCTGGGTGACCCGCTAAGGATTCTACACCTCCGAGTGATTCAGCAAGGGTGAAAATCTTCAAGTTTTCCACTATTCTAATAGCTTCCTTATAATTATTACCTTTTGTTGTAAAGGACACCATTCCACCAAAATCAACCATTTGAAATTTTGCAATCTCATGGTTAGGATGACTTTTAAATCCTGGCCAATACACATTTTCAATTTTAGGATGATTGTTTAAATACTCTGCAATAGCTTTACCATTTTCACAATGCCGTTGCATTCTAACATGTAAAGTCTTTAGGCCTCTTAACACCAAAAATGCGTCCTGAGGGCCACATATTGCACCACTTGCATTTTGTATAAAATACAATTGGTCTGCCACTGCTTTATCGTTAACAACTAAAGCACCCATGACAACATCACTATGTCCACCTAAATATTTGGTGGCTGAGTGCATTACGATATCTGCACCCAAAGCCAGAGGCTGTTGTAAATATGGCGTCGCAAATGTGTTGTCTACTGCAAGAAGAATATTGTGCCTTTTTGAGATTAATGAAACAGCGCTTATATCTATAATATTCATCATAGGATTGGTTGGTGTTTCAACCCAAATGAGTCTTGTTTTTGAGTTTATATAGTTTTCAATATCGGTAACGTTTTGCATTCCTATAAAATGAAATTTTATACCAAAATCTTCATAAATCTTGGTAAAAAGACGGTATGTGCCACCATACAAATCATTAGTGGCAATAACCTCATCACCTGGTTTCAACAATTTTATAACGGCATCTATGGCCGCTAGTCCAGAACCAAAGGCCAAACCGTAATTACCACTCTCTAAACTTGCAAAAGCCTTCTCTAAAGCATGTCTCGTTGGATTTTGAGTTCTGGAATACTCATAACCCTTGTGCACACCAGGTGTAGATTGCACATAGGTTGTTGTCTGATAGATTGGTGTCATTACCGCACCGTAAGCTGGGTCGGGTTCTTGACCACCATGTATGACTTTGGTATTAAATTTCATTATATATCTTATTAGGATTTATCTTAAACGTATTAATTTTACATAACACGACGTGTTACATAACAAATTTAAATTTTAATTCGTTCTTAGTTTAGCGTTTCAACACCTTTAAACAATGATTAACAAATCAGGCCTTACTCTTTTATTGTCCATTTTTTGTATTACCGTACTAATACATTCCTGTACAAACGAACCTCAATCTTTAGACTTTGAAACCAATATACATGAGTATGATTATGAAGCCAGCATCTCTGTTGCAATTGATGAAGCTAAAGGAAACACTGAAATAAGTAAGATCATAAATTTTAAAATTGAAGAAGCTATAATTTCAACATTTAGTGAAGCAACCAAAAAAACGAGCTTAGAATCCGTATTGGAAGATTTTAACAACGAATTTGTAGCGTTTAAAAATCAATTTCCAGAAGCTTCTCACCTAGTCTGGGAGCTACATATTGAAACAGAAAAAATTTATCAATCGGATGATGTTATAACTTTAGCAATAAATACTTACGAGTTTAAAGGTGGAGCCCATGGTAACGATAAGATTAAATTCTTAAATCTTAATGCCCATACAGGTGAGACCTTAAATCTAGCGGATATGGTTGAAAATACAGAAGATTTCAAAGCGCTAGCAAAAAACTACTTTTTTAAATCCATGAGTTCTGGCACCGAAGACAATCAGACAGAAGATTATTTTTTTGGAAAACCATTTCAACTCCCTGAAAACATAGGTTTCAGTGATGATGGTTTGGTTTTTCTATACAATGTTTATGAAATTGCTTCCTATAGCCAAGGTTATTCAGAATTTATTATCCCTTTTGATGTCGTTGACAAGTATCTAAAAGTTAAGTGACCATTATGAAAATAATAGGTTTAAAAGAGTGTATTTTTGTGTTTTAGTAAAAAGGCCCTTATGAAAAAAATATATTACCTCAGCACATGCAACACATGTTCGAGAATTATGGAAGAACTCGACCTGCCAGATGATTTTGAGCTTCAAGACATAAAAACGCAACCGATTACTAAAGAACAAATCGAAGAAATGCGAAGCTTAACCGATAGCTATGAAAGTCTATTTAGCAAAAGAGCTAGGCTCTACAAAGAATTAGATCTTAAGAACAAATCTCTATCAGATGACGATTACAAAAGGTATATTATAGAGCATTACACCTTCTTAAAACGTCCAGTGATTTTAATTGGTGATAGGATTTATATTGGCAATTCTAAAAAAATAGTTGAGGCCGCCAAAAAAGCAATAAATGAATAGTCGCAAATATGCCATTTTAGCATTATTTGCGGTTCAGCTCATATATGGTTTAAACTATACCATTGCCAAAACCGTTATAAACGAAAACTACATAAAACCTTTTGGTTTTGTATTGTTACGAGTTATTGGTGCCACCGCTTTATTTTGGTTAGTGAGCTTATTTTTCCCCAAAGAAAAGGTTGAAAAAAGAGACTATATTAAGTTTTTTGTGGCAGCTGTTTTTGGTGTAGTTATTAATTTATTGTTTTTTTTTAAAGGTTTAGAATACACTTCACCAATTCATGCCTCGGCCATAATGACCATTATACCCATTATCATATTGGTACTCTCATCCTACATTTTAAAAGAAACAATTACCTCAATAAAGATTATAGGTATAATTGTAGCCCTTTGTGGTGCTCTTATTTTAACTGTTTATGGGAAGTCTGCTAGGGTCGGTGACAATGTTCCACTTGGTAATTTACTGATTTTAATAAACGCTATTTCCTACAGTATATATGTTATCTTAATTAAGAAATTAACCGAAAAATATCATCCATTTACCTTTATTAAGTGGTTGTTTCTAATTGGTTTGGTGATTTTGATTCCTTTTGGATATAAAGATTTAAGTGAGGTACAATGGCTAACATTTACACCCTATATCACATTCTCTGTTATCTTTGTTGTCGCAGGCGCAACATTCGGCACTTATCTTCTAAATCCTTACGCCCTAAGTAAACTTAGAGCATCTACCGTTGGTATTTTTATTTACCTTCAACCTGTAATTGCGACACTATTTGCGCTATCCGTTGGTGCCGATTTTATAGATGCCATAAAAATTGGCGCCATGATATTAATATTTACAGGTGTATATTTAGTAACTGCCAAGCGAAAGCAAAAAAAATAATTTGTCTCTAAACTCTAAAATATTTACCTCTGTAGATACCATACCAAATGAGTATTGGGAAAATATCAATTGTAAAAATAACCAATATTGTTCACCAGAATTCCTAAAAGCCTTTGAGCTTGCTAACACTGATATTGAATTTAATTATATTTTCATTTTAAAGGGAGGTGAGGCTGTGGCATTTGCCAATACTCAAATTGTAACAATTGGTATAGAGACTATCACTAAAAACATTGCCATGTCCTCAAAATTAAAGGGCTTTGTAAATAGGCTATTTCGCAATAATCATATTAAAGTATTGTTCTGTGGTAATGTGTTTTTAAGCGGTGAGTATGGCACATTTTTAAAGGAAGGTGAACCTAAGGTAGAAACTTTTAAGGCTATTGCCAAAGCTGTCAAGGAACTCTACAAATGCAAACGGCTTAATACTATTTTTACTAAAGATTTTGAAGATGAGTCACTTTACATCACGGATCATCTAAAAACTTTTGGTTATGCTTCCATGCACGTAGAGCCAAATATGATCATCTACCTTAGACCTGAATGGAAATCTTTTAACGATTACACTGCTGTTTTGAAATCCAAATACCGTGTTAAAGCTAATAGAGCTGACACCAAAAGTGAAATTTTAGAATCTAAGTTTTTTACAAAAGCTGATATTGAGTTGTACTTAGATGAACTGCAAGCTTTATATCAAAACACAATAGATAATGCTGATTTTAATGCCCAAATACTCAATTTAAATACCTACATCCATTTAAAAAACATATTTGAGGATACATTCTTTGTTAAGGGCTATTTTTTAGATGGTAAACTTGTAGGGTTTTTATCGGCAATGCAAAATGGAGACCATTTAGATGCCCACTTTATTGGTATTGATTACAATAAAAACAAAGATTTTGCTATATATCCCAGAATTTTGAATGATTATATCCGACTAGGAATAAAAACTAAATCATCTCAAATAAATATGGGCAGAACGGCTTCTGAAATAAAAAGCACGCTCGGTGCTCAACCGAAAACGTTAACCTGCTATTGCAGACATAAATATGCCCTACCTAACAAGATTCTAAAGCCCTTTATAAAAAATGTTCAGATCAAAACATTCAAACAGCATCAACCATTTAAAAGCCGCTAAGGATTTATTGGCTTTGGCCTTATATCATGCTTCCTCGTGTCTGCTTTAGTAAGCACTTTATAGTTTTCAGATTTTGGAAATTTATGAGCCAGTTCCAACAATTCTTTTGGTAAATCTGTAAGCTTTCTTGCTTTTAAATCTATCCAGGCACCTTGCATTTCACAATAGGCTAAATTTTCGCCTTTATGATTATAAAAATTGTGCTCAAACATAAATAGCATACCATCTTCACTTAACCCAGAGACTTCAATTGTAACCGTAATTGGCGTACCGATAAAAGATTCTTTAAAATAATACATGTGCTCATAAAAGACAACCGGACCTATGTTGTGCTTCATTATTTCCTGCATAGAAAAACCTTGTTCATTAAAAAAAGACATTCTAGCATGACTCATAAAGTTAGTGTAGGCGGAATTGGCTAAATGTCCATTAGCATCGACATCGCTCCAGCGAATTTCAAATTGTTTTTTATACATGGATTGTTATTCGATTTATATTTGCAAAGTTATAAAAGTCTTCAAGGACACCTTGCAAGTATTACATCTATTTAAGTACAATGCTAACCATTCATTTTGTACCTTTGCTCAACTTTAATCGCATCGTTTAATGATACAATCCATGACTGGTTATGGGAAAACCGTTTTACAACTCCCAACCAAAAAAATATCTATAGAATTAAAATCTCTCAACAGTAAAAACTTGGATGTCAATGCTCGTATGCCGTCTATGTACAGAGCTAAAGAGTTAGACATAAGAAAGCTTCTAGCGAAGCATTTAGAAAGAGGAAAAGTTGATTTTTCGCTTTATGTTGAAATTACAGGAGAAGACACCAGCTCAACAATCAACAAAACCGTGGTTAAAGAGTATATAAAACAATTGAAAGAAGTAGTTAATGGTGATGAAACGGAATTATTAAAAATGGCTATACGTTTGCCTGATGCGGTCACTACGGAGCGAGATGATATTGATGAGGAAGAATGGCATACCATAGAAAGTGGTATCAATGAGGCTATTTCTAAAATTAAAAGTTACAGAGAAGATGAGGGAGCTATTTTAAAACAAGACTTTGCAGATAGAATTAACACGCTAAAACAACTACTTGAAGAAGTCTTAGCCATGGATCCCGAACGTATTGAAGGGGTTAGAGCACGTTTAGAAAAAGGAATTGCAGACATTAAAGAGAAAGTTGACGAAAACCGTTTTGAGCAAGAACTGGTCTATTATATAGAAAAGTTTGATATCACTGAAGAAAAAGTGAGACTCGATAACCATCTAGATTACTTTATAAAAGCCTTAAATTCTGAAAACTCCAATGGTAAAAAACTAGGGTTTATCTCTCAGGAAATTGGAAGAGAAATTAATACTATTGGCTCAAAATCCAATTACGCTCCAATGCAAAAATTGGTTGTGCAGATGAAAGATGAACTAGAGAAGATAAAGGAACAGTTATTAAATGTACTTTAACTAAAAACGTATATAGTGTCTAAAAAAGAACTAAATAAACAAGGGAAACTCATCGTATTTTCAGCACCCTCAGGTTCTGGCAAAACGACCATTGTACGTCACTTATTAAACCAGCCCGAACTAAATTTAGAATTTTCCATATCCGCAACCTCTCGCGACAAACGCGGTAAAGAAATACATGGAAAAGATTACTACTACTTATCGTTAAAAGAGTTTAAAAACAAAATCAAAAACGATGAGTTCTTAGAGTGGGAAGAAGTGTACCGCGACAATTTTTATGGAACTTTAAAGTCAGAGGTAGAGCGTATATGGGCAAAGGGCAAGCATGTTATCTTTGATATTGATGTTTCTGGTGGTTTGCGTATAAAACGAAAATTCCCAGAACAGACCTTGGCTATTTTTGTGAAACCTCCAGATTTAAATGAACTGGTTAGACGCTTAAAAGAACGTGGTGAGGAAAGCCCTGAAAAAATAAGTATGCGTGTTGCCAAAGCACCCGCAGAATTAGCTACAGCTCCACTTTTTGATGAAATCGTTGTGAACTCTAATTTAGATGAGGCCTTAAAAAATGCTTACCATCTTGTTTCTGATTTTATAAATAAATAGTATGAAGGTTGGCTTGTATTTTGGAACATTTAATCCTATCCATATTGGTCATTTAACTATTGCTAATCATTTAGCTGAGCATAGTGACCTAGACCAGATTTGGTTTGTAGTAACACCTCAAAGTCCTTTTAAGAAAAAAAGTAGCTTGCTAGATGACAGACAACGCTATGAGATGGTGTATTTGGCAACAAAAGATTATCTTAAACTTAGACCATGTGATATAGAATTTGGACTAAAACAGCCTAACTATACCATCGATACACTCACCTATCTTCAAGAAAAACATCCAGATTATGAATTCGCCTTAATTATGGGTGAAGACAATTTGAAAAGTTTTCATAAGTGGAAAAATTATGAGCTGATTTTAGAGAATCATAGCATCTATGTCTATCCTAGATTATCTGATGGTAAGGTTGAAAAAAAGTTTAACAATCATTCTAAGATTTTTAACATTTCTGCCCCAATAATGGAGCTATCTTCGACGTTTATTAGAGAAGAGATTAAGGCTGGGAGAAACATTCGACCTATGCTACCCGACAAAGTATGGCATTATATAGACGAAATGAATTTTTATAAACATTAACAAAACTTAGACAGATCTGGCTTTATAATTTTTAAAAGAATAATTAACTTTAAGATTCCAAAAAAGAGAGAAAAAGAAATGACATTTACCACAGTTTTTTTAGTCGCTATTATCGCTTTAATCATAGCAAAAACGAGAGACATTGTGTTAAGAAACAATCTAGACCCTAAAAAAGAAAAGCGTCTGATTATTGCCAGTATTTTATTCATTCTATTTTTGGTTACAAACGCAACACTTCCATATCCTGAATCTCTTTATTGGTTTATAGGTTTGGGTATTGTCTTTTCAACTTCGATACTCTCTTATGATGTTATTAAGAAAGAGTTTAAAAGATTTATGGCATTAGAGACTAAAGACAAACTTCAAAACATTTTATTTTATAGCCTTTTAGTCGTTGTAACTAATATTTATCTCTAAAAATGATAAAAAGCATTTTCTAAATGCTCAATTCTATAGCTTTTATTCTCTTTAACAATCGCAATGATGTCAAATCTGACCTCAACATCTAAATCGTTTTCAGTTACAAATTCGTCAACTGCCTTTACTAGGTTTTTGATTTGCTTTGGTTTCACAAAATCCTGAGGATTTCCAAAATCCAAAGACGACCTTGTTTTAACCTCAATTATTGCTAAAATAGCATCTTTTTTGGCTATGATATCAACTTCAGCTTTATCAAAACGGTAATTACGCTCAATAATTTGGTAGTTGTTTTCTATGAGAAAATCTACTGCCAGTTGTTCACCTTTTTTTCCAAGTTCATTGTGTTGTGCCAAAGCAAGTTAAGATCAGTTAAACGTAATTGTGCTTTCTTCTTTGGAAACTTTTAACTCTACTTCACTACCCAAAACCAAAGCCCTATTATCATCTTCATGGCCAGCTGGCATATTAAAAGCTATTGGAAAATCGTATGCTTCAAGCGCTTCTAAAATCAATTGTTCTATAGACGTTCCCCAAAGCGTTGTGTTTTTTCTTAATTTGGTCATATCACCCACGATTACACCATTACATTTTTCAAAATATCCTGCACGTTTTAAGCTTTGTAGCATTCTATCAATATGATATTTATACTCTCCTATTTCTTCAATAAACAAAATTTTACCTGAGGTATCTATACTGGTTTCTGAACCTAGCATGGTGTGTAGTATCGTTAAATTTCCACCAACCAATTGACCTGTTGCTTCTCCTTCTCTGTTATATTCCGAACCCTCTAGATTATAGTTCGTAGGATTGCCAAACAATGCAGCCTTAAACGTATCTACCGATTGTTGCACTTCAGTAATATCTTGGGTTAAACTTACACACATCAAAGCATGTAGCGATTCAAAACCTTGGTTATGTAGTTGATTGTGTAGCGCTGTAATATCGCTGTAGCCAATAACCCATTTTGGATTTTCCTTAAATTTTGTGTAGTCTAACTTATCTAAGATTCTTACAGTACCATAACCACCTCTAGCACACCAAATGGCACTTACCTTGGGATTGTCCAGCGCATTCTGAAGATCCTCACAACGCTCATCATCTGTACCTGCAAAGTGGTTATCATTATTAAATACATGCTTACCAATTAACACATTTAAACCCCAGCTTTTTAATAAACTATCGGCTTGATTAATCTCACGCTCTCTATTTTTTAATATTCCTGATGGTGCTACAATGGCAACCGTATCTCCCGCTTTAAGATATGCTGGTCTTATAAGTTTGCTTTTAGTCATTTTTAATGAATTATCCGCTTTATTTTGTGCACAGATATTAGAATACGTACTAAAAATAATTGCAATGAAAAGAAAGTGTATGATATGTCTCAAATGCATAAATACTGCTTTTTGTAAATGTACATTTTTTTTAGAACTGTACATATATTGCGTACTTTTGTTGCTTCAAAATAAATAAGCACTCATGTCCAAAAGATATACCGTTACAGCAGCATTACCATATACTAATGGACCAATTCATATTGGTCATTTAGCAGGTGTATACGTGCCAGCCGATATTTATTCAAGATATTTAAGATTAACAGGTAATGATGTGGCTTTTATTTGTGGAAGTGATGAACATGGCGTGCCTATTACCATTAAGGCAAAAAAGGAAGGTGTAACACCACAGGATATTGTAGATAAGTACCACGCCATTATAAAAAAATCGTTTGAGGATTTTGGGATTTCTTTTGATAACTATTCACGTACCTCAGCGAAAATTCATCACGATACGGCTTCAGAATTCTTTAAAACACTTTATGATAAAAACGAGTTTGTAGAAGAAGTCTCTGAGCAATTATACGATGAAGAAGCCAATCAGTTTTTAGCCGATCGATTTGTGATTGGCACCTGTCCCAAATGTGGTTATGAAGAAGCTTATGGCGACCAGTGTGAAAGCTGCGGAACCAGCCATAATGCTACAGACTTAATTAATCCAAAATCGGCAATCACTGGTAATACGCCAACACTAAAAGAGACAAAACATTGGTTTTTACCTTTAAATAAGCACGAAGAATTTTTACGCGAGTGGATTCTTAAAGGCCATAAAAAGGATTGGAAACCTAACGTATACGGTCAAGTAAAATCGTGGATAGACGATGGCTTAAGACCACGAGCTGTTACCAGAGATTTAGATTGGGGAATTCCTGTTCCTGTAGAAGGTGGTGAAGGCAAAGTACTTTATGTATGGTTTGACGCTCCTATTGGTTACATTTCTGCTACAAAGGAATGGGCTGCACGTGAAGGTAAAAACTGGGAAGACTATTGGAAAGACGAAAACACTAAATTGGTGCACTTTATCGGTAAGGACAATATTGTATTCCATTGTATCATTTTCCCATCAATGTTAAAGGCAGAAGGTTCATACATTTTACCAGATAATGTTCCTGCCAATGAGTTTCTAAATCTTGAAGGTAATAAATTGTCAACATCAAAAAACTGGGCGGTTTGGTTACCAGAGTATTTGGAAGATTTTCCAAATCAACAGGATGTATTGCGTTATGCCTTAACCGCAAACGCACCAGAAACCAAGGATAACGATTTTACCTGGAAAGATTTCCAAGCCAGAAACAATAATGAGTTGGTGGCAATTTTTGGTAATTTCATTAATCGAGTGGCTGTACTTACCAACAAATATTACAATGGTGAGATTCCTCAGCCTGCAGAATTTAAAGCTATAGACGATGACACTTTAGCCGCTGTAAAAGCCTATCCTGCTGTTATCGCTAGTTCTATAGAACGTTACCGTTTTAGAGAAGGCAGCCAAGAACTCATGAATTTAGCACGTCTTGGCAATAAATACTTGGCAGACGAAGAACCTTGGAAAACCATTAAAACGGATGAAGAACGTACCAAAACGGTCATGTTTGTTGCATTGCAGATTGCTGCCTCACTCGCTGTTTTAAGTGAACCTTTTTTACCGTTTACTTCAGTAAAATTAAAGTCGATTCTAAATCATTCTGCTCTTAAATCTGATTTAACATGGAAAGACATTTCTACAAAGGATGTCTTGCTTCCTGCTGGACATTCCATTCAAACCGGAAAACCAGAATTATTGTTCTCTAAAATTGAGGACGACACCATTCAGAAACAATTAGACAAGCTTGAAGCCAGTAAAAAAGCTAATGAAGCGGCCAGCAAAAAAGTAGAGCCTCAAAAAGATGAAATTACGTTTGACGACTTTACTAAACTAGACTTACGTGTAGGCACTATTTTAGAGGCCGAAAAAATGCCAAAGACCAAAAAGCTTTTAGTCTTAAAGGTCGATACTGGTATAGACACACGCACCATTGTGTCTGGTATTGCAGAGAGTTTTAAACCAGAGGACGTTATTGGCAAACGCGTTACGGTTTTAGTCAATTTAGCACCGCGAAAACTTAGAGGTGTAGAAAGTCAAGGTATGATTTTAATGACTGAGGATGAACAAGGAAACTTAGTATTTGTAAATCCTAGCATTGAAAATGTCTCTAATGGTTTGAAAATAAGTTAATGCTTAAAATAGCATATCATCCCATATATAAACATCCATTGCCAGAAGGACATCGGTTTCCAATGGAAAAATATGAATTGCTACCTCAGCAACTATTGTACGAGGGTACTTGCCACAGCAGCAATTTTTTTGAGCCCGAAAAACCTAATGACAAGCATATACTCGCTGTGCATACACCAGAGTATTATTACGATTTGGTGAACATTACTCTAGATCAACGCGCCGCGCGTAAAATAGGGTTTCCCCTAAGTGAGGTTTTAGTTGAACGTGAAGTCATTATTGCAGATGGCAGTCTTAAGGCTAGTGAATATGCCTTTAAATATGGTGTTGCGATGAATATTGCTGGTGGCACACACCATGCTTATACCAATCGTGGTGAAGCCTTTTGCTTACTTAATGACCAAGCTATAGGTTCGCGTTATCTTCAAAGCAAGGGATTGGTAAAAAAGATCCTTATTGTAGATTTGGATGTACACCAAGGCAATGGCACTGCTGAAATTTTTCAGAATGACGATTCGGTGTTTACATTTTCCATGCACGGGAAAAGTAATTACCCGTTTAAAAAAGAACAAAGCGATTTAGATATTGCTTTAGACAATGATACTGACGACAGCACTTATCTTGATATTTTAAAACAAACACTTCCAAAACTTATTGAAGATCAAGAACCAGATTTCATCTATTACCTTTCTGGTGTTGATGTTATCGCTTCCGATAAGTTAGGTAAACTCGGAATGAGTATTGAGGGTTGTAAAGAGCGTGATAGGTTTGTACTGCAATCATGTAAAGATTTAAATATTCCTGTAATGTGCAGTATGGGTGGTGGCTATTCTCCAGATATTAAAACCATTGTAGAGGCCCATGCCAACACCTTTAGACTGGCGCAAGATATTTTCTTTTAACTAAAAAGCGCTAGTTAGTACTAGCGCTTTATTTATACACCACTTATTTCCCAGAGAAAATCTCCTTCAATTGTGTGACCATATTTCCATTACCTGAAACGGTGATTTCACCAATCTTTTCGGCAATTTTTTCAATATACTCCATCTCCTTTAGCTTGTACAACATATCGTTCTCCTCCATCAACTTTGCTGTGTTTAACAAACTACGTGTAGAAGCTGTTTCTTCACGTCGCATAATAACGTTCGCTTGTGCTTTCTTTTGCGCAACTAAAACCTGGTTCATAATATCCTTCATTTCACCAGTTAAAATCACATCTCTTATACCGCAGTTTAAAACGGTAACACCCAACTTTGATGCGCTTGTTTTTACGTCTTCAAACACTGCTTCTGCAATATTATCTTTACGTTCTAGCAATTCATCTAAGGTGTAAGCACCAACATAAGCACGCAACACCAACTGCATTGTAACGTATAATTGCTTTTCGTAATCCTTGTTTTCTAAAAGTGCCTTTTCTACATCTTTAACTTTGTACTGTGTGTAAAAGTTGATACGAATAGCGGCTTTATCTTTAGTTAACAATTCTTGTCCTGCAATTTCTAATTGAAGCTGACGCAAATCGGCTTTTACAATTTTAATAGAAGTATCATTTCTCCAGAAACGGTAAGTACCACCTCCGAGTGTCTTTGTATATACATCGTCTACTAAAAGCACAGCTTTTTCGTAAGCAGCAACTTCAAAAGTTCTGATGTACTTATTGACTTCATAATTGCTAAAAAGGGACTTATCCAGATTTTCAGTAATATAGATTTTGCTTAAATCTACATGTACATACTCACGATCAATTAGACCTTTCCAGAATACGTAGCGGCCAGCGGTTAGGACGTTGCTAAAGTTTCCTTTTTCGTAAAGTAAAACCATCTCTCCGTCCTTTACTTCTACAACATCTAACATAGCAGCCAAAATCTCATCTTTTAAGAGAATTTCCAATGCTATCGGTGCAGTAAAACTAGTGCTCAAACTATACATTAGTACACGCTGGTTAAACCCTAACCAGTGTAAACCTTCAGTAATCACTTTAACGTAATCACCGTTTTTGAATACCAAACCTACTTTTCCGGCATTAATTCTTACTCGTAACATTGTTTTTAGTTTTTTTATTAAACATCATTTTTGCCAACTAAGGCTAAACGGCATCACTTGTAACGGACGGATTGCCGGCTTCAAACTAGTATTGACGAGTTTAACACTAGTTGAAGTTTATCTTTATTTCAATTTTTACTTTTAAAAAATAGCAGATTGCAAATCATCTCTTCTATACGGAATTACTCATAGCAATATCAGCCGTAATCAGTGTAATGACATCAAGTAAAAAAACATATCGATTTGATAAGTGTCTTCTCACTTTTAATCATAACAGTAACTACTTTTGAAATAACAAATCATTAATTCAAGGTACTTTCAAGATTGCCTATTATTGAACACTAATTGGTTATTACTAAAGCCAATCTACAATCTACTATTTTGTCATTTTTATTGAGTAGTATGACGGACTACTTGTCTATCAGTTTTACAAGATGATAAGCTTTGGTGGACATCCTTTGCCCTAAAAGCTGCATTTACTGTGCAGTGTCTACTCTACCATTTGAGTTACGAGATTCTGAACATCTCGACCGGACTCGAACCGGCAACAAAACAATCTATTGTTCTAACCTAACTGAACTACTTCCCCTTTACATTGGTATGACTTTGTGGGGAAGGTGGGAATCGAACCCACGACCTATAGAGTCGTAGACTATTTTTTGGTGAACAGTCAAAACCTTCAAGTCTAGTTGAACATAAAAACGAAATACATATACGTATCGCCTTATGCAATAGTGCCATACCGAAACACCCAACAAGACCAGCTTGATATTTTTAAAAAAGCGTTCTGAGAATACCTCCGCTTAAGGATAAACTTTCCCAGGAATATAGCCGTAGCCCTTCCCTGGTTTTCCACGCGCTTCTCTTTGCTCAGAGAATTACGTACTTATCCGATGCCTCTATACATTGTAACCGTTCGGCAACTTAGACTTGGCTTGCATAGTGGCTTAATACCACGCTTTGCAATTAAAAGGGTTGGCTCCCTCACCATTCATAGGCGTCCTCTTTTGAGGCGGCCTACTAGAATGTTTACCACACAGCAAAGGCTTGCGACCTCTACTGTCCCATATGTTTCAATGGGTTTAGGCAACTACTAGCTGCTACAATGCCCGAAGTCTTTTGCCTTATTGCTCACCATCTGAGCATCCTCAATTCTGGTTTTAGGATGGGAATCGAACCCATAGTTTTTTTGACCTAGGAGAAGAGCTTCGGAAATGGCTTCGTAGATTTTAGCCTACAAAATACCAACCTTCTCCTTGTGTGTTTCCCAACACACAGTATGTTAAGTCACCGAATCGTTTCCAATCGGGCAACTCTTATACTGCAACACGCTCCGCAAGGGTGGATAACCTTAACGTAACCCATTACTACAACTTTTCCTATTGGTGTCTCCACCTCAAGCCTCTTTAAAACTGGCTATAGATTCTTAAAATACCTCAGCGGTCGCCCCTAGTATTTAATAACCTATGTTTGTTGCTTGCTTATCTGTACTATTTTCTGAGAAAACAGTCTCCATTTGCAGTGCCTGCAAACAGATTTATCCTTGTTACCAAGTTTATCTAAGGACGATAAGCCGCCCCAACATTCATCAAAAAAAATTTAAGAATGTTGATTTCTGCTAATCATGAAACCAAAAATTTAGGTTTCATGCCATGTCAATGAACTTTGTTGTGGAACAGACAGGACTCGAACCTATATCGTCAGATCTTCAATCTGGTGCATTGACCAACTTTGCTACTGTTCCAAAATTTTAGTGACTATCAAGATTCGCACTTAATCAAGGTAGATATACCGCCTGTGCGAGCCATTACACTATAGCCACTTTATTAGATAACCTGAACGGATTGAACCATTACCTCAAGATTCAAAGTCTTGAATGTTGCCATTACACCACAGGTTATTGTACTCCACCCAAGATTCGAACTTGGACTTAAAGGTGCTTAAAACCTTTGCCTCTTCCATTTGGGCTAGTGGAGTTTTTGTACAGGAAGAGAGATTCGAACTCCCAGTCTCTCGATTCTAAATCGAGTGCGTTTACCATTTCGCCATTCCTGCAAATTGTTGAGATATTAGGATTCGAACCTAAACTTTTCGCCTTATGAGAGCGATGCTCTGCCAGTTAAGCTATATCTCAATTTGTACTCCGTAAGGGAATTGAACCCTTAATTCCACATAGAAAGTGTGACGTCTTAAACCATTTGACCAACGGAGCAAAGCGGATAGCAAAGGAATTGAACCTTAATTACCCTGAGGTAAACTTACTTAGCAGGTAAGCGCAACAAACCAATATTTGCCTACTCTCAATTTTGCAGTACCGACGAGATTCGAACTCGCAACTTCTCGGGAGACAACCGAGCGCTCTACCATTGAACTACGATACTAATTGTGGGAATTGAAAGATTCGAACTTTCTTAGTACAATACAACTGTTTTACAGACAGCCCCAGCTCTCCAACGCTGACGAATTCCCAAATTTGAGATAAGAATGAGCCTTTAACTCTTAAAATCTAACCTGCAGCATTTCACTTTAACCGTTCAACCATCTTATGTTTTAAAACCGGCAAACTGAAGCTTGCCGATTTATTAATTCTCCTTTCTTTTTACTTATAATAAATTATTCAACCGATTCTGAAACCAACGTTTAGGTTCTGCTTCAGCTTCTTTTTTGGCTTGATTTTCTAAGATTCTGTTTTCGTTGGCCTGTGCTTTTCTTTTCTTTTTTACACGAGACAACATATTATCAACAAAACTTATAAAATCATCATTTAGCCCTAATTGCTTCGCTTCTTTTAAAGCATGTTCTGCATCTTCGAACTGAGCCAGACTTTCAAACAATTGACCTTGCGCCAATGCGATAGCAGCTTTATCAATACCTTTTACCGTTTTGGCAAAATCAATAACCTTTTGAGCTTCTTCAAAATCCTCGTTATTGGTTAATAATCGTATATAATCTGGATATATATCTGGTATATCCAATCTGCTGGCCAAAGCACTTTCAAAAGATGTTTTGGCTGTTTCAAAATCACCTAATTGTTCAGCATACACTTTTGCCATTAAGTGCAAAGCTTTAGCATTTTCTGGGTCGTAGGCCAAAGCGTATTGCAATGCTTCTACTGCTTTTTCCAACTCCCATGGGTAAGCTTCAATTGCCCTAAACAAGTGTATGTTTTGTAATATATTTCTCATTCTTCCTTTATTCAATAGTTAATACGGTCTCAAACGCATCTCCTCTAAGGGATGCTTTAAAACTGTTTGTTTTTGATTAGATCTTAATGTTTGGACATAAAAAAATCCGAAACAGTTTTATTGCTTCGGATTTTTTTCTGGAAAGTAATCTGCCTACTGATGAGCAGCTATTTCAGAAATATACCGAAGCCTTTTCTTATATGACCAGAGGTCATAACCAAGCATACTTGTTGGTTCACTAAAGTTTTGAAATGCGATACTATGTTTTAGCATGGCTTCTTGTTTTTTATTGTTAATGTTTAAATGCGAATTCGTTTACTTAATTCTACGGTGCAAATATAAAGTCGAAATTTTATAATTTCCAAATTAAATTTAAATTTATTTATTTGATTTTCAGTTACTTACATTTATATTTAAGCAAAGATTATCCTGTCCGTTTTACACGGATAAGTGAAGGTTTTTCGCAAACGTCTGTCTCCCAATTGCTTATTCTTCAATGTTTATATTTTAGTTTTTAAAATCCTGTTTCAATTTTTTCTATAATTTTTTTTCAGTTTTTTATGTTTTTTTGCCGTTCAACCGCTTTGTTTTTGTCATGTTTGATTGATTATAAACAAAAAAAGCGCCCAATTTCTTGGACGCTTGTATTCTATATTAGTATAAAACTCTAAATCATTTGTAAATAATGATTACCATAGATACACAAGGTCCTTGCTCGTTGAAATAATTCGATACTATTTCCACGATAATCCCACTGATACATCAGTGATTTTGGTGCTTTATGTACTATTGTCTTTCTCATTAGTGGTACAAATATGAAATAATTATGACGTAAAATCAAAATTCCAACACAAATTAGATTAAATATGAATAACCTATAGACCAAACTATTAACTCAGTTTTAAGTTTATAGTTATTACCTTTATACAAAAGAATAATTATGTTATCAAAATCAATAGAAACTGCTTTAAACAAGCAGATACGTATAGAAGCCGAATCCTCTCAAGTGTATTTGGCCATGGCTGTTTGGGCCGAAGTAAAAGGTCTGGAAGGCATCTCTAATTTTATGTACGATCAATCTGATGAAGAACGTGAGCACATGCTCAAATTGGTAAAATTTGTTAATGAGCGTGGAGGCCACGCACGTGTTTCTGAACTAAATGCCCCAAATGTCACCTTTAACTCGTTTCAGGAAATGTTTCAAAAACTTTTAGAGCACGAAGTATTTGTTTCTGAAAGTATCAATGAGCTTGTACACATATCGCTTCAGGAAAAAGACTATGCAACACACAACTTTTTACAGTGGTACGTTGCCGAGCAAATAGAAGAAGAAGCGGTTGCCAGAACCATCTTAGATAAAATTAACATGATTGGAGACGATAAGGGTGGCCTTTATTTGTTTGACCGAGACATACAACAGCTCACGGTAAGTTCTGCCGCACAAACTCCAGGTCAGGGTCTTTAATGTTAAAATTTATTTAGAATAAATTAAAATAACTATTTTTGTCGTGTTGATATACGTGTCAATATGGGCAAAAAGAAAAAGAACAAAGCACTAAAGAAGGAACGCATAAAAATACTCCAAACCTCAGGTATTGAAAGCTTAGGTAAAGTAAAGTCTAAGTGCTGTAAAAAGTATAAAAAAGCAGAATGCAAACGCTGTAAAAAATGTCCTTGCTTTGATCTTATAAGAAAAGTAGCATAAAAAAGAGCCGCAATGTGCGGCTCTTTTCGTTATGGACGACTTGTAATTATTTACCGAGCAATAAGAGCTCATTACAAACCACTTCGGTTGTGTAGCGTTTCATACCGTCTTTATCTTCCCATGAGCGTGTGGTCAGTTTTCCTTCTATGGCTACTTCTTTACCTTTAGTGACAAATTTTTCTACAATTTGAGCCGTTTTTCCCCAAGCTACAATATTGTGCCATTGGGTATCGGTTACCTTTTCTCCGTTGGCATTTTTGTAACTTTCGTTTGTGGCGATAGAAAATTTTGCAAGCATTTTACCCGATTCTAAATTAATGATTTCTGGGTCGTTACCTAAATTACCAATCAACTGTACTTTGTTTTTTAATGTGTTCATGTGTTCTAAATTTAATTGTTAAACAGTTAATACTATCGAGTTCTTATGTTTCGACAAGGCAAAGATGGGATGACCTGTAAATTTTAGTCGGTAGTTACCTATTTAATTTCGTTTGTAAATATTTGTAGTCGTTTGTAAATAGCTAAAGCTTTGTTCTTGTTGGTTTTTGCACTAAATTTATACTTATAAAAAAAGGTGCGTATATACCCTTGTTGGCAACAATTTGAATGAACCATAAAAATATTAATATAAACGAGATACATTTTTTAGGTTCTTTAGGTCGGACCGATAATAAACCTGAACGTTTTGGACTGAAAAAATTGAATGGAACTGAATTTTTCATCGACAATGATGGAAATACGTGGCAAAACGAAATTTTGTGGGATACTGGATGGGGAAATATAAATGGATTTATAAAACTACCTGAACCTAATTTTGAACAATTGTGGACTCTATTGACCGAATCTCAAATAGAAGTTAATTTGTTAGGCTCTGCGGAATTACTTACTCAATACCCAATTGAGGTCAAACAAAAAATAGAAGAAATTTTTAAACACAACAAAAAAATTGACCAAGATTTAACCAAAAGATTATCCCGCTTGGATGTGTTAAACCACGTTATGAATCATTCAGAAATGAAAGGTAAAAAACCAAAAGAAGTTGACGCCGACTATCAAGAATGGAAAAAATTAAAAGATGATTTTGACAAATTAAAAACTGTTGCCAACAATGGCTATAATTCATTGTGGCAAAAAGCTAAATCGATGTTTAAACTATAAATCAAACGGCTGGATTTCGGCGGAATAATCCTGCGGATGATTCCACAACGAAATCATAGCCCAACCGTTGTAACACATTTTCAAAATGAACAAAAAAGTCTTTTTGATTTTATCCCTTTTAATTGGATTTGCTATTGTCTATTTAAATTTGCGAAATACTAAAAATACGAATCGCTATAGTAATGATCATGGGAACTATTTTATTGACAAAGGAAATAGATTATTCATTGTACCATCAACTTATGTAATAATTGGGAATAGACATGACATTTTTCTATACAACGAAACCGCGAATGATGTTGAACTAGCTAAAGATTTAAAAATCAAGCCAAATCACTTTAGAATTTTAAATATGCGTGAATCCGATTCATTAATTCTGAACAATGGAATTAAGTTTACCTTCAGCAATGATAATGAACTGGAAGTTGAAGATAATAATTCCCAAATTTCAGGACTTGGAGGGGAATTCCTAAATGATTACAAGGTCCCTAATGGAGTTGAATGGGCTTTTGTAATTGTTGAACCTGGTGAAGGTGATTAAAAAACGTGTTACAACAATGGCTATAATTCAGCGTGGCTTACTAACTTTAAAACAAAAATCCTAACTTAGTTATGGCTGATTTCTACTTTGGACAAATCCTGCGGATTTATCCACGCCGAAATCATAGCCGAACCGTTGTAAGTAATTTGAGAAAAACGTTAACCATATTAATTTCATTGGGTTTCGGACTTATTTCTTGTAAATCCGAAAAGAAATATTCGGACTTTAATGAATCAGACTTTTACGAAGTTCAAGGAATTATTAATTATGTAAATCCGACAAGTGACCCTTTCGACAGTCCGACTGAAAAAAATATAAGCTTCACCTACTTTTTAGACCGACCAAATCCAAAAACTGGAATCGAAAATGACTTGGAAATGTTTGAGGCAAAAAATGGATATCCATTAATCGTTCTTGTACATAAAGATGATGAAAATATAAGCTTTTATGGTAGAGTTGGAATTCTTGAAAATCTGAATGATAAGGAAAAAGCATTTCTAAAAAACCATTTCCAAAATGAGATGAATAAGATAAAGGAAAAAACACCTGAATACAATTACAACGCATTAATAAAAGACACAATAACGGAAAACCAAACTGACAAAAAATAAAATAACTACAGCCAACAGCGGCTATAGTTCATTGCTGGCACTAGCCTACTTACGAAAATCCTCGCGGATTTTCTATTAAATTTTTATTTGCTAACTTTTATTCTCATAAACTCAACGTATCATAGTACAAAAACGTTGGCATTTGAAAAAAAGAAAACCGATTATGATAAAGGGACTTTACGAAACTCATTTATACGTTGAGAATTTGGAACGTTCGATTAAATTTTATACTAAAGTTCTTGGCTTAAAACAATGTCGTTTTGAAGAGGAAAGAAGAACGGCTTTTTTTTGGATTGGAGAAGACAAACAAGCGATGCTTGGATTATGGGAAAAACCTAAAGATGAAATTGATTTACGACACTTTGCGTTTGAATGTGAACCTCAATGGATCATAAATGAATCCATTGACTTTTTAAAATCTCACAATTTAAACTTTTGGAATTTTTTACAAGATGACAATGAAAAACCAATGGTGTTTTGTTGGATGCCAGCCATCTCAATATATTTTAGTGACCCTGATGGACATTATCTCGAATTCATCGGAATTTTATCTGGGAAGACTAAAGGGAATCAAGAAAAAAGAGTTGTA
Source organism: Winogradskyella aquimaris (assembly GCF_042676105.1). Taxonomy (NCBI): domain Bacteria; kingdom Pseudomonadati; phylum Bacteroidota; class Flavobacteriia; order Flavobacteriales; family Flavobacteriaceae; genus Winogradskyella; species Winogradskyella aquimaris. The sequence continues at coordinate 180,184 of NZ_JBHTJQ010000016.1, forward strand.
ACATATGAACAGTGGCTCGAAATAAAGAATGAATAAAAAACGCCATACAACAATATATAAAAGCAATTAGCTGTCGCAGTTCGCTATGCTCGTGTCAGCGGATTTGACTTCGTTCGAAGCCACTCGGAATTGCTAAAGTCAGTGCTTAGCCGAAAATTAACGTATGTAAACAAAAACTCACGGTTATACCAGACCGTTAGCATAAATTTAAAATGAGATATCATCATAAAATATTAATATGCATTTGCCTTACGGCATTATTAATTCAAGGTTGCTCTGTTCAGTGGACTGATGCTATAAAGTATGGAAGTGTCACTAAAAGAAGTGCTACAGATATTGTAAATATTGACATTCGAAATAAACTTATCATTGTCCCAATCACTATAAAGGGTAAAGAATATCGCTTTTTATTTGATACTGGTGCACCATTTAGCATATCAAAGAAACTTCAGGAAAGGACTAATTTCAAGACGCTGAGTAAGGGTAATATTATAGATAGTGATTACAATAAGAAGAAAGTCAATTGGGTGCAAGTTGACTCAATAAAAGTCGGCAATGTATGGTTTCAAAACCAAACTGCATTTGTTGGTGATTTCAATGCAAATCCAATCATGAAATGTTTAGGAATAGATGGTATTATTGGCTCAAACCTAATTAGACAATACAACTGGACAATTGACCAAGAAACTAATTCTTTGTGGTTATCCAATAAAACTGAAACAGATACTATTAGCGAGGGTGTTGTTTTACCCTTTAAAACGGATTATCAGTATAATATTTTTGTAGATATAAATATTGGAACAGCTACCATTAAGAACGTGTTGGTTGATTATGGTTCTAATGGGTCTATTGCTTTGAGCGATGACATATTTACTTTACTTGAAGATAAGAATATACTGAGTGAACCATTTATTGAAAGGGGAATTAATCAGAGTGGCATTATTGGTACACCAGTTGAGCTCAACAGAAAGATATCTTATTCAGATTCCGTAAGGATAAATAACATGCGTATTAAAAATGTTATGCTTCGAACAGGAAAAACCGTTTCTCTAGGTAATGATTTTCTATCAAGATTCAAGGTAACTATAGATTGGAATAGTAAAAACCTTTACCTTTTAGAATCAGACAAAATGAGAGATAAATCCAGTACAGCTGGATTTAGACTAGGTTACAACTTAGAAAAAGGTATTTATGTTCAGTCGGTTATGGAAAAATCAGATGCTTACGATAAAGGAATTAGACCCAATATGAAAGTTGTGAAAATTGATGATCTTGATTTTAAGAACGGAAGTGATTTTTGCGACTATGTAGACCATACATTTAACGATCAAATATTTTTGGAACTTATCAATTCAAAAGGAGTGGCCGTAAAATATCAAATAGAAAAGACTTTATTATAAAGATATAATGTTCACAAGAGCTTGAAGGCATGGTATTATACTCCAGACAATAGAGCTGTAAACATTTCAAGCATGCGAAAAAAAATCTTGATTATTAATAATGAGACTCATTTTATAGATGATTTAATTACCTGCTTAGATCAGCATAACATAGAGATTAGACATTTTCAAGCAGTACAGCCCAGAGATGTTGAGGGTTTTGACTGTATCGTTTTATCAGGTGGTGGAACAGCCGGCGAAGTAGCAGATAACGCGCAGCTTTACAAAAATGAAATTAAAATAGTACTAGAATCAAAAGTGCCTATTTTTGGTATCTGTGAAGGGTTTCAAGTTATTGGGAAAGCATTCAATTCTGATTTCCAAGTCTTACGATCATATCGGAAGGGTATAAATAAAGTACATATCTTGGTTGATGATCCGATTTTTAGTGGACTAGAAAACCTAGAATTACGTGTTTTTGAATATCATCATATAGCCATTAAAAAACTTGGAAAAGAGCTAATTTCACTGGCTGAATCGGTAGATGGAATTGAAGTCATGAAACATGAACATAAATTGATATATGCATCCCAATTTCATCCTGAAGAGCTTAAGGTAGGTAACAATGGTTATATTCTTTTAAAAAACTTTCTGTCAATGCTATGACTTCAAAGTATCACATAGAAAAAAAATGACGCAGCCTAATTCATCAATACACAATTGTAACTACTTAAAAGACAGTTTTTGGACATAGGTATCTTATTCATTATAGGCATTATTTTAGTGGTAATTTATGATTTTACCAATGGCTTTCATGATGCGGCTGATATGGTAGCAACTGCCATTGCCTCTAGAACAATGACACCTGGAAGAGCCATTTTTATTGTTTGTATCTTTACTTTTCTTGGGCCTATCCTCGGAGGGTTAGCAGTAGCAAATACTATTGGTGAGGTTGTTGATATTTCTGCAGTTGATACAGTGCTAGCCCAAAATGTAGTTTTGGCGGCAATCCTAGCTGCCATTTCATATAACCTTATTACTTGGAAGTTAGGCTTACCTAGTTCGTCATCAAATTCTTTAACCAGTGGATTGGTTGGAGCAGCTTTAGTTGCCTTGGGTAGCAACCATATAAGATGGGGCTTTAGCACCATACTTTCTGGAGAATTGGAAGGCTTCACCAAAATTTTGATTGGTTTAGCTATTTCACCCTTGGCAGGATTTATTGTAGGCTTTATCCTAATGAAGTTCTTCTTGAGAATTTTGAAACGGTTTTCCTCTACTTCCAAAACACTATTTATAGTCACCCAATACTTAACTGTAAGTTGGTTAGCATTTAGCCATGGCACAAATGACAGTCAAAAAGGAATGGGTATCATCGGTATGCTTCTGCTTGCAAATAATGTGTATCCTACATTTACGGTTCCGTTATGGGTGATTATACTTTGTGCCAGTTCCATAACTGTAGGTACTCTATTTGGCGGTTGGAGCATCATTAAGACTGTTGGGTTTGATATTTATAAGGTAAAGTTAATTCACTCTGTAGCTGACCAAATTAGTGCGGCATCAGTAGTTTTAGGGTCTTCCTTCGTTGGAGCACCTACCTCAACCACTCAAGTAGTTACAACCTCTTTAATGGGAGTGGGCGCGGCAGAACGTCCAAAGCATGTGAACTGGTCTGTAGCAAGCTCTATTTTAAAAGGATGGTTATTCAATATCCCTATTTCACTATTATTGGGTGGCCTATATTGTTTTCTATTCACTAAAATATTTAGCTCATGAACCTTAAAAAAATAACACAATGGATTTTGCCCAATGAAATCGATTTCTTCGGCAATTTACTGAATCAAAGCAAAGAAATTGAACAAATATTAGCTGAATTGAATAGGTTCTATTCTGATGAGACCTCTACAAATCCAGGACATCTTCTTGAACTCATTAATCAAGCAAAAAGCAATCATTCAAAGTATTTAAAGGAACTTAACTCTACCTTTATTATCCCTGTAGATCGCGAAGCACTAAGTAGAGCTTTTTCCCAATTATACTGGATTGTTTTGAGTGTAAAACACCTCATAGTAGAAATTGACACTTATAAGATATACCATTTGAATGAGTACCACCATATTTTTAGACTTTTAGAACAAGGGCTTTCAGAACTTACAAATGGATTTGAGAAACTAAGAGAGAAAAACTATTTATCGGTTAAACACAATATTGAAAATGTCATTCATTTAGACAATAAATTGATTAAGGCATATTCCGTATCACTATCAAAGTTGTTTCACGACGAGAAATTTCCTAAAATATTGATGCAAAAAGAAATCTTATTTCAACTTAGGGAAATAAGCAAACAAATTCATATTTGTGCTAATCTATTAGAAGACATTATATTTAAGGTCAATTGAAATGTATGCCTAACATGGTTGTTAGAACAAATAATAGGGTTTGTAAGCCTTGTTTTTAGATATAAAACAGAATTCAATGAACAGTATAATTTCAAAAATACTTTTTCTTATGGCCAGCATTTTAACCTTAAGTTCTTTTGCGCAAAACTTAAAGGACCACCAATGGCAGCATAGAGTCCTCGTTGTAAAATCCTTAAGTGAAAAATCAGAACAACTGCATGAGCAACTTAAGGCGTTTGAAAATTCTGAGGCAGCGTTAAAAGAACGAAAGTTGGTGCTTTATAAAATTACAGCCGATTCTTTGTCTTATGTTGACTATGCAGATAGCACAAAAAATTACTCTGGGAAGGTTTCTAGGAATTTTGCAGAATCAAATCTTAAAGACCATATGGACTTTGAAATAATCCTCATAGGATTAGATGGCACTATTAAATTTCAGCAAGACCATCTTCTTACAAAAGATAAACTTTTTAGTATTATTGATGCTATGCCCATGCGTAAGAATGAAATAAGAAACTAAAACCGCGGATAAACTTAATTCGTTTGACTTAAAAAACTTCTGGAAAAACTAAACCCCATTGGACTATGACCAAGTAATGTAATGAAATTATAGATGCGATTCATTGCTATTACAAGGTGAAATCTTAATTTAGTGGGAACTAAGTTGCTAGATTATTTCCATAAACTCCTGAGGATTTTCATAACAACATCCTAGCAAAACTTGGTTTAGTGTAAAAATCATAGTCGATTGAAGTATAAACCCGTAAAAAAATTAAACGAATTAGCAGCCACAGCAATTTGTGGGAATGACATTAGTTCATCCTGCCTTTATGTTTCTGCTTTAGCCATAATATATGCAGGCCAATATGCATGGCTCGCCCTACTGATTGTGGCTGCGGTGCTGTTTTTATTCAGAAAAATTTATGGAGAGGTTGTGGGAGCATTACCTTTAAATGGTGGTGCATATAATGCTCTACTTAACACAACCAATAAGTCAACGGCCTCTTTAGCTGCAACACTCACTTTATTATCTTACATGGCTACCGCTGTAATCTCGGCAAGTGAAGCTATGCATTATGTTCATAGTATTTGGCATGAAATACCAGTAATCATTGCTACTATTTTTTTATTGGGAATATTCATGGGTTTGACCATATTAGGCATTGGAGAGTCTTCTAAAGTTGCCATTTTTATTTTTATAACGCATCTAGTTTCTTTAACCTTATTGGCTGGATTTTGCGGATTTTATCTTTTTCAAAATGGCTTCGAGACGTTCTTTAGTAATTATGACCAACCGATTGAAGGAGGGATAAAGCAGGCCTTGTTTTTCGGATTTGCTGCAGCAATGTTGGGTATTTCAGGTTTTGAGAGTTCTGCAAATTTTGTAGAGGAACAAGATGAAGGTGTTTTTCCAAAAACACTTAGAAATATGTGGATTGTGGTAAGTGTCTTTAATCCACTTATGGCATTTTTAGCCCTAGCTATAATAGCCATGCCAGATGTTCAAAACAATCAAGAAGCATTGCTTTCCTTTATGGGTGGACGTGTAGGTGGCAATTGGTTATCTACACTAATTTCCATAGATGCCGCTTTAGTGCTGAGTGGTGCAGTACTAACATCATATGTCGGAGTCAGCGGATTACTAGAGCGTATGACACTTGATCGTATTTTGCCACAATTCCTTCTCAAAAAAAACAATAGAGGTAGTTCTTATCGCATAATGATTATGTTTTTCATTATGTGCATCTCAATTTTAATGATTACAAAAGGAGAATTGGGTGCATTAGCAGGAGTTTATACCATTTCTTTTTTACTCGTAATGACCTTATTTGGCTTTGGTAATATTTTATTAAAATTAAAACGTTCAAAACTACCAAGACCTGTTAAAGCCTCACCTATTGCAATTATTCTTGCTATAATCGCTGTAGTTACAGCCATAGTGGGTAATGCTATAATGAATCCGCCATATCTAGGTGTCTTCTTAGAATATTTTTTACCTGCATTTCTTTTTGTTTTGATAATGCTCAATAGAACCAAACTATTAAAAGCTATTTTAGGACTAATTAAATATATGTTTGAACCTGTTCAAAAGAGTGTGCAAAAAATTAATTTCAAAATTTTAAGGCTAATTGAAGAAATTAATTCGCAAGAGTTTGTATTCTTTACCAATGATGACGACGTCGCTACTCTTAATAAGGTAATGCTTTATGTTAGTAAAAATGAGCATACAAAAAAAGCTAAAAGTTGTATCAGTGATTGAGGAAGGAAAGTCAATCCCCAAACGCCTTAAATCTGATATTGAAGTGCTTGATAGGGAATATCCTGAGATTAAAATTGAATTTATAGAATTAAAAGGGACTTTTGGTCCTATATTAATAAAACAGCTTTCGGAAGAATGGGAAATACCTATCAACTTTATGTTCATAGGATCCCCTGGTGATAAGTTTCCATACCGAGTAGAACAATTAGGTGGTGTTCGTCTTATAATTTAATGTAGAACAGAGGTAAGACTAAATCTCCCAAATCCTAGGTAACAATGATGATAATCATCTTTTATCACATACATACTATTGACTGAGATGATTGTAAATGAATAATTTTGTATTTTGTAGTTATAATGTAGGAGTTTATGCAAAGACAATGTCCTGAATGTGGTGATCGAATTATCGGCAGAATTGATAAAAAGTTCTGTAGCGATAGTTGCAGAAATGCATACAATAACCGTATCAATAAAGACTCAAAAAACTTAATTAGAAATACCAATAATCGCTTACGAAAAAACTACAGAATTTTAGAGGCACTTAATCCCAACAAAAAAACCAAGTGCTCTAGAGCCAAACTAATTGAGAAAGGATTTGACTTTAATTATTTTACCAGTATTTATACCACAAAAGCTGGAGCCGTATATTACTTTGTATATGACCAAGGCTATTTGCCCTTAGAAGGAGACTATTATGCTTTAGTAAAACGAGACGATTAACCTTTAATACTACTATTCCAGTTTTCACCTTTAAGCTGTAAGGCTGCTTTAAGAATATCTTTCTGGCTAATCTGACCCACCAATTTACCGTTTTCTACAATAGGAAAGCGTCGTCTTCTGGAGTTTAAAAACTTATTAGCGGCATCAAACACATCCATGTTGCCATCAATCGTTTCTACATCCCTTGCCATGCGCTTTTCTACATTGTCATGCTCTAAAGGCATATTGTAATAGCGGCTCTCACTAAGTTGTTTTAGGCAATCCCCTTCAGAAATAATGCCAACTAATTCTTGCCGGTCATTAACTACAGGACCACCTGAAATCTTATACTTTATTAAAGACTCTACCACCTCTTGTACGGTTTGGTCTGGCTTAAACGTTATGAGATTGGTTGTCATGTAATCTCTTACTTTAAGCGCTGTAGCTGGTGCGGTATTCTGTTGTTGCTTACGTGCACCCTGAAAACTTTTTATTCCCATAACATTTAATTTTAGTATCAAATTAAAGTTACTGAAAATTAATCAGTTAGCAAAATGAAAAATTTCATCGGTAATTCTTGTGTATTTTTAACCAATTAATCAGCACATTTTGAAACATCAAATTAGCATTATTGGGTGTGGTTGGCTCGGCCTTCCTTTGGCCAAAAATTTGATTGACCAGGGTTTTACGGTCAAAGGCTCTACCACTTCAAAAGACAAACTAACAACACTTCATAATGCTGGTATTAAAGCCTATGAGATTCAATTACATGAAAATGGTATTACCGGAGATGTTACAGACTTTTTAAACGAAAGTGAGACGGTAATCATAAATATTCCACCTGGCTTAAGAAAGCATCCCAACAAGAATCACGTAGCCGAAATACAACAATTGATTAGTGCTATAGAAAGCTCTACTATTAAAAATGTTATTTATATAAGTGCTACCTCTGTCTTTGAGGATGAGACGTCCTTTCCTGTCATAACCTCAAGCACATTGCCCAACGCTACATCGGTGAATGGAAAACAACTTATCGCAATAGAGGACAAACTTAAAGAAAACACCAATTTTAACACTAGTATTATCAGATTTGGTGGTTTGTTTGATGAGCAAAGGCATCCTGGCACCTATTTGGCCGGTCGAAATAACCTTTCTAACCCAGAAGCACCTGTAAATCTTATTCATAAAACGGATTGTATTAATATTATATCCCTTATGCTCAAAAACAAGGTTTGGAATGATGTCTTTAATGCAGCTTATCCTGAACATCCTACGAAGAAGGATTACTATACAAAGTACTGCCAACAACATCAATTAGCGGTGCCCATATTTAATGAAACTAAAAAAAGTAAGGGAAAAATCATTGAGAGTAAAAAACTGGAACACCTTTTGCGTTATACTTTTAAACATGGCTTGTAGAAATTATGAGTTTATTAAGTACTATATTCTCAAATTTTTATAGTTTTAGCCCTCAAAATTTAAATTATAATGAAACAGATTACAATTGCAGTTGTTATGCTTTTCTCGGTAAGTGTTTTTGCCCAGACTAATGCAGATTTAAAAGCACATTACGAAGCTTATTACAAAGAGATGCAAAAGCAAGGTGACGTCCAAGGCATCATTAATGCTTTAACACACCTTAATATTCTAGAGCCTTCCGTAGCTAGAAAGGATACTTTAGCGTATCTATACTTATCAGAAGGGAAGTATATGCAAGCACTTAACACCATTGGTGTAGAAAAAAATGATTCCGACTCGGATATGAATGTTGAAGTAAAAGCATTATCCCTTAAAAATCTTAATCAGCCAAAAATGGCTTTGGAGCATTACGAGATTTTATTTAAAAGAAGTCCTAATGTGTACTTAGCTTACGAAATGGCAGACATGAAAATTCAGGTGGACGATTTAGCAGGTGCTAAAGCCAATATCGAGTATGGTTTGGCCAACGTAAAAGACGACATGAAACGTGCGTTTTACGAAACTCAGCAACCTTATGAAACTTCCATGGAAGCTGCACTTTTATGCTTAAAAGGATTGCTTACGTTTAAAGAGGATAAGAACGCAAACATTGATGCCTCCATAAAACTTATGAACGATGCCCTTGCTATTGATCCAAATTTTAATTTGGCAAAAGTAAGCCGTCAGGCCTTAGAAAGTCAAAAAGCACAAAAAGCCGCTGCCAACAAAAAGAACTAGATTTACATCTTTAATAATGACCACAAAAAAAGCTGCCAATAGGCAGCTTTTTATTTTTATCTAAGGTCTCTGTCTTACCAAATTCTAACGCGCTCTTCTGGTGGTAAATACATCGCATCACCTTCTTTAATATCAAATGCTTCGTAGAAGGCATCAATATTCTTTAAAGGTTGTGTTGCTCTAATATGACCTGGTGAATGCGGATCAGTGTTAATTTGCGTTCTTAAGGCTTCATCTCTAATAAGTGTTCTCCAAACCGTTGCCCAAGACATAAAGAAACGTTGTTCAGGTGTAAAACCATCAATATTTTCTGGTCTTCCGTTTTCTTCAAAATAGAGTTGTAACCCATCATAAGCCCCAAGCACTCCACCTAAGTCACCAATATTTTCACCCAAGGTAAAAGGACCGTTTACATAAACGTTATCTAAAACTTCTATGGCTGAGTATTGATCTGCTAAGGCTTTACCTCTTTTTTCAAACTCTTCCAAGTCTTCCGGAGTCCACCAATTGTTCACATTACCATTGGCATCAAAACGTGCACCAGAATCGTCAAACGCATGGGATATTTCATGACCAATCACAGCACCTATACCACCATAATTAACGGCTTCATCAGCAGTATAATTATAAAATGGAGGTTGCAGTATAGCGGCAGGAAACACAATCTCATTATTTAATGGATTGAAATACGCATTAACCATTTGTGGTGGCATTCCCCATTCGGTTTTATCTACAGGTTCATTGATTTCACTTAAGTTTTTCTGTTGAGACCAAGCTCCTACTGCTAACATATTTTCAGCATACGAATTTCCCTCCTTAACTTGGAGTTCTGAATAATCTTCCCATTCATCGGGATACGCTATTTTAACTGTGAATTTATCCAGTTTTTCAATGGCTTTCTTTTTAGTCTCTTCACTCATCCAATCTAAATTGGTAATTCTATTCTGGAAGGCTTTAATAACATTTTTTATCATTTTTTCAGCTTTCTCCTTAGCCTCTGGTGGAAATTTAGCCTGTACATACAATTGACCAACAGCTTCACCGACGCTACCATCTACAGTTCCAAGGGCACGTTCATCTGCAGGGCGCATCGCTTTAGAACCATTTAAAGTCTTTCCGTAAAATTCCCAGTTGGCTTTTTCAATTTCTGTGGTTAAATAGCCTGCAGCTCCATTAAGAGTGCTCCAGTCCATCAAGGTTTTAATATCTTCAATAGAGGTAGACTTTAGAAAGGCATCCAATGCTTTCATATAGTTTGGTTGCATAACCAACAAGGTATCTATATCCTTTTCAATACCCATATCATCCATAAACTTTTCCCAGTTGATTGATGGTGTCATCTCTTGAAGGTCAGCAACAGATGTTGGATTGTTAAAGTTTCTGATATCTCGGCTAGCTACTTTATCTAAGCGAGGTTCCGCAAGTTGAGTTTCCATAGCCAAGATTTTCTCAGCAGCAGCTTTAGCATCCGCTTCAGAATAGTTTATAAACTGCAACATTCTTGCTACGTGGTCTACATACTGGCCTCTAATTTCCTTGGTCTTCTCATCCTGATCTAAATAATAATCGCGTTGTAATCCTAAACCAGCAGGATACAACCAAGCAGTATTCATGCTACTGTCATTTAAATCTGGATTTGCTCCAATACCTGCAAAAGGTGCTCCTACACCCAACGTTGAGGCATAAACTGTTTGCATGTCGTTTAGGTTATTAATACCGTCTATTTTGTCTAGTAATGGCTGCAAAGGTTCAATTCCTGCTTCATTTCGAGCAACAGTATCTAGCTCAGACTCAAAAATCAATAAGGCTTTCTCTTGGTCAGAGCCTTCTTTGTAAGTCCCTAGCTCCTTAGAGGTATTAAGAATGTCTAGTACATCTTTTCTTGTAGATTTACGCAACACCCCAAATCCTCCCCAACGGGTCTCATCGTCTGGAATGGTATTAGTTTCTAACCATTTTCCGTTAACATACTTGTAAAAATCGTCTTTTGGACTAACGGATGTGTCCATGTTTTCCAGAATAATTCCGGGAATTTTTTCTTCTGCCATGGCAGTGTCTTTCTTGGCTTCCTCTTTACAACCTAATACGGTAAAGAAAGCCAAACCTGATATCGCTAGTACGCGACTTAGATTGGTTCTCATCATGTGATTTTAGTTTATTCGAATTAAACGTAGTTAGTTATAAGACCTTAAAATCAGAAAAATGTTACAACATAACAAAACTTTATGGAAGACAACGGTCTAAAATTCTGATTTTATCTTCTCATATAAATCGCGTTCTAATTTCTTATTGATTTGATAATTAAGGTTAGAAAAGGCGATTAGGACCTCTTTGACACTTTCGCGCTTGAGTTGGTTGTCTATATTGTCTAGCGTGAGGTGCTCATTTAATCTTAAAACCATAGTCTCAATAATTGTGGTTCTTGACACTATTGGGTTTGTCTTTAGCGTGTCGGGAATACTCAACTTTAAAGTATCTATAAATCCCTTTAAAAGTGATTTGTCACCATTAAAAAAAGACAAGTCGGCCTTTTTAAGGTAATCCACTTGAATAGCCAACTCTTTATATTTCCCCCAATCTGCTACAATAGTTTCACCTCTAGAGCTCAAAGCATAGTCTGTGTACTTAAAATCTTCAATCACTTTGGTCGTGATAACGGGTTGCTGACTTTTAGTTTCTTCGGTTTTAATTTCTGAAGAAGGCTTATCATTACCACAGTTTATGAGCAGCAGAAAACTTATGTTAAATAGGAAAAATCGGATTCTCATAAAGTCCTTAGTTTGCTGTAAAGATACTTAAACTATTATTTTGAAATCATAGTATATTCTTAAAATCTAGATTATCAAGTTTTTACTTAAAAGCGCTTTTTTTTGAAAATTTTAATGATTGAACATCTAAATTCTTTCTATTTTTGAGAATACTTTAATTACAGCTATGCCTTCTAAAATTTTAATTATTGGTGCTTGTGGACAAATAGGCACAGAACTTACCACCAAACTAAGAGAAATACACGGTGTAAATAACGTTATTGCCAGTGACATCAACACTAGGAAATTAGATTTAGTTAATTCAGGACCCTTTGAAATTATTGATGCTAAAAACTTTAATGCTATTAAAGATTGTTGCAAACATCACAATATAGATACCGTCTATCTCATGGCAGCACTTTTGAGCGCCACAGGTGAAAAATATCCGATGGAAGCATGGGATTTGAACATGAATTCACTTTTTCATGTGCTTAACTTAGCCAAAGGAGGAACCATTAAAAAAGTCTATTGGCCTAGCAGCATTGCCGTTTTTGGACCAACGACACCGAGAGACCATACTCCGCAGCACACGATATGTGAGCCAACAACAGTATATGGCATTACCAAACAGGTTGGTGAACGTTGGTGCGAATACTACCACAAAAAATATGATGTTGACGCTCGTAGCATTCGTTATCCTGGTATTATTAGTCATAAAGCGATGCCTGGTGGTGGCACTACAGATTATGCGGTGGAAATATATCATGAGGCTCTAAAAAAGGGCACGTATGAATGCTTCCTGTCTGAAAATACGAGTTTACCTATGATGTTTATGGATGATGCTATAAAAGCAACCATAGACTTAATGCAAGCACCTGCAGACGATTTAACAATTAGGTCTTCATATAATCTATCGGCCATTTCATTTACGCCAAAAGAAATTGCTGAAAGCATCAAACGTCACATCCCAGAATTTAAAATTACCTACCAACCCGATTTCAGACAAGCCATTGCCGATAGTTGGCCATCATCTATTGATGATTCCGTGGCACGACAAGATTGGAACTGGAAACACCGTTTTGATTTGGATGCCATGACTTCAGTCATGTTGAAAGAATTAAAGAAGAAATATAAAGCGTAGGATAAAACTACCTTTAATAAAAAAAGCCTGATAAAATTATCAGGCTTTTTTTGCTCCTCAGACTGGGCTCGAACCAGTGACCCTCTGATTAACAGTCAGATGCTCTAACCAACTGAGCTACTGAGGAAGGTATTTTTTCGCTTTAGCGAGCGCAAATATAAATTATTTTTTAATCTCTACAATATGAAACTTTAATTTTTTTAGCGTGTTATGGCTTTAAAAATATCGTTCCCATTGGCAAATAATACCAAGGCTATAAGAATAAAGAAGCCAACGATTTGTGCGCGCTCTAAAAACTTCTCGCTTGGCTTGCGACCAGAAATCATTTCGTATAATAAGAACATGACATGCCCTCCGTCTAATGCTGGAATAGGTAATAAATTCAGAACTGCCAGCATAATCGATAAAAATGCCGTTAATTTCCAAAAAGCCTCCCAACTCCAAAAATCAGGAAATATATCGTAAATGGCCTTAAAGCCACCAAGGCCTTTATAAGCTTCCGTTTTTGGATTAAAAATGGCCTTTAACTGAGAGAAATAATTAGAAATCGTCGAGGTGAATTTTGTAGCACCAGCTGCCCAACTCTCACCAAAGGAATATTCCCTTCTTGTTATCTCGTAATAGCCCAAATCTACAAATCGGCTGCCATCTATCAATCTAAAAATATTCAACTTCCCGTTCTCATTGACCTTTAAATCCCTAGTAATTTTTTGGTCATCTCTTAAAATATCTACGGTGATTGTTTGTCCCTTGAATGTTTTTAAGACCTCTTCATATTGATCGAAGTACTCTAAAGGTTCCCCATTCACCGCTACAAACACATCTCCTTGCTTTAAATCTACAGACTTGTTAAGGGATGAGTCTGGTACTGATTCTACAATAAAAGGATAACGGTATTTGAATAGGTTTTTACTTCCCTCATCTGACAACTGTCCCAAAAAATTTTCTGGAAGGTCAATCACCTTTTTTTGGCCGTCTCTTTCAACCGTTATTTGTTCTGCGCCGATAATGTATTGCCCTATCTCAGAATCCTTTTCAATGCCTTGGTCATTTATGGCTAGGACTTTATCTCCAGTTTTGAAACCGGCATCTAAAAGCACCTGGTTTTCGATTTGGTAACCACCCTTTAGACTATCAATTTTGATATCAGAATCCCCAAATACAAAGGATGCAAATACATAGATAAAATACGCTAATATAAAATTCACCGTTACACCACCTAACATAATAATTAAGCGTTGCCAAGCTGGCTTTGAACGGAATTCCCAAGGCTTTGGTGGTTGTGCCATTTGTTCCTTGTCCATACTCTCATCAATCATTCCGGCTATCTTCACATAACCTCCCAATGGAAGCCAACCTATACCATAAACCGTCTCCCCTATTTTCTTTTTAAATAGCGAATACTTTACATCAAAGAAGAGATAAAACTTTTCAACTTTTGTTTTAAAAAGTTTTGCAGGTATAAAGTGACCCAACTCGTGCAGTACGATTAAGAGCGACAAACTCAATAAAAATTGGGATATCTTAATTACAAATTCCATGTAGTCATTTTCAAATTTCGTTTGCAAAAGTAATGTTTTAAAGGCATTTAGAAAATAAATGTATTTTCAATACGATTATTTTTAACACGGAATTATAAATCCCAATAAACTAGCTGTATATTTTTGTTAAAAAAGTTCTGGTAAATTAGCTCGAGTCGTACCTTTACCATTCTTAACTTTTGAAGGTTTTAGTATGTCATTTTTGTCATTTTTTAAAGAATACAAGAAGTTTGGTATTTTCTTCACAGTATTGTCCTTAATTATCCTAGCCGTAATCTATAATATCTTAAACGTTCAACCTCCTTTACCAATATATCAACCTGCAATGGTGAGTGAAGAATTAGTTGACAGCTCCATACAACACCAAGCAAAATATCATAAGATTGCGGACTTTAGCCTAGTCAATCAAAATGGAGAAATTGTAACACAAGACACCTACAAGGACAAAATTTATGTTGCCGATTTCTTTTTTACGACATGCCAGACGATTTGCCCTATTATGACCGATCATATGTATCAGATCCAAAAGGAAATTATTAGTGATGACGAGGTAATGCTACTATCACACTCAGTAACGCCAAAAATTGACAGCGTTGCCCAACTTAAGAAGTATGCCAAAGAAAAAGGGGTTATTGACCGTAAATGGAATTTGGTCACTGGCGACAAAAAACAGATCTATGAGTTAGCAAGAAAAAGTTATTTGGCGGTAAAAACGGATGGTAATGGAGATGAGTACGATATGATCCATACCGAAAACTTTATGCTTATCGATAAAAACCGTCAGATTAGAGGGTTTTATGATGGAACTAATCCCGAAGATATTGAAAAGATTCTCGAAGACATTAAAATCTTAAAACAAGAAGACTAAATTTTTCTAAAAGCGTTTTAATCGCTAGAAATTTTAACCTATTTTTGCTTCTTTAAATTCAATCTAAATAAGGATAAGCTTGACACTAGCAGACTTAAAACGCGGAGAACAAGGCATCATCAAAGATGTTTCTTCAATTCATATCCCTTTAAAACTACTAGAAATGGGTTGTTTGCCAGGCAACTCAGTTGAGTTGGTTCAAGTTGCCCCTTTCGCAGACCCTATGTACCTTAATATTAATGGTACGCATCTTGCCATAAGAAAAGAGACTGCAATTCATATCGTAATAGACATTGTAAATGGCTAAACAAATCAACGTTGCACTGATCGGAAACCCAAATACTGGAAAAACTTCAGTATTTAATGCCTTAACGGGATTGAATCAAAAAGTAGGTAACTATCCTGGTATTACCGTAGAAAAGAAAGAAGGTATTTGTAAGCTACCTCGAGGTGTTAAAGCCCATATCATAGATTTGCCAGGTACGTATAGCCTCAATGCTTCTTCATTAGATGAAAATGTTGTTATTGAGTTACTACTTAATAAAAATGATAAGGATTTTCCGGATGTTGCCGTTGTAATCAGTGATGTTGAAAATCTAAAGCGCAATCTTCTCTTATTTACCCAGATAAAGGATCTTGAAATTCCAACTATTCTGGTGATTAACATGTCTGATCGAATGACCTATAAAGGCATCTCTTTGGATATAGACTATTTAGAACAATCGCTTGAAACCAAGATTGCCTTAATTAGTACAAGAAAAAATACGGGCATTGCAGATTTAAAAGAATTAATTGCCAATTACAAAGAGCTTTCAACACGTCCTTGTATGCATGCGTCTTCTATTGACCAAGAGTATTTTGACAATCTTAGAAAAGCTTTCCCAAATCAGTTGCTATACAAATTATGGTTGGTTATTACACAAGACGTCAACTTTGGAAAGACCGATAGAAAGACCATTGAAGACGTTTCAGGTTTTAAGACAAAATCTAGGGCAGACCTTAAGCGGCTTCAACAAAAGGAAACGATAAAACGTTACCAGTTTATCAATGATACACTGAAAAAAGGACAGACCATCGATTTAAAATCTGCTAAAGATTTAAG
This sequence comes from Winogradskyella aquimaris, assembly GCF_042676105.1. NCBI lineage: Bacteria > Pseudomonadati > Bacteroidota > Flavobacteriia > Flavobacteriales > Flavobacteriaceae > Winogradskyella > Winogradskyella aquimaris. The sequence goes on from NZ_JBHTJQ010000016.1 coordinate 196,519, forward strand.
AATAAAACTCGACAGGATTCTAACACACAAGGTTTGGGGCTATCTTATTTTTGGTATCATTTTACTAACTATTTTTCAGGCGATTTATGATTGGTCTAGTGTCCCAATGGATTTTATAGACAGCACATTTGCTTCTCTAAGCGAATGGACAAAAAGTGTTTTGCCCGAAGGTGCGTTTACTAATTTATTAGCGGAAGGTATCATCCCAGGACTGGGTGGAATTGTGATTTTTATACCGCAAATTGCCTTCTTATTCCTTTTTATTTCCATTTTAGAAGAAAGCGGTTACATGAGCCGTGTGGTTTTTTTGATGGACCGTATAATGCGTCGTTTTGGGTTGAGTGGAAAAAGTGTTGTGCCTTTAATTTCTGGTACCGCTTGTGCCATCCCTGCCGTAATGGCAACGCGCAATATTGAAAGTTGGAAAGAGCGCCTTATTACTATTTTGGTCACGCCATTCACAACATGTTCTGCCAGATTGCCCGTTTATCTCATTATCATCGCATTAGTTATTCCTGAAGGTCGATTTCTAGGGTTAAGTTATCAGGCACTAACTTTAATGTTACTCTACCTTATTGGTTTTGGTGCTGCTGTTGGGTCTGCATGGATATTAAACAAAATTTTAAAAATCAGAAGTAAATCTTTCTTTGTGGTTGAAATGCCCAATTACAAAGTTCCCTTATTCAAAAATGTAGCGCTTACCGTATTAGAAAAAACAAAAGCTTTTGTTTTTGGTGCTGGTAAGATCATTTTAGCAATTTCCATTGTCCTATGGTTTTTAGCATCTTATGGTCCCGGCGAAGACTTTAATAATGCCGAACAAATTGTAACTGAACAATATGCTTCCGATAATCTTTCTGATGACGAATTACAGCAAAAAATTGCGTCACACAAACTAGAGCACTCATTTATTGGTATTACCGGTAGAGCCATAGAACCAGCAATTAGACCTTTAGGTTATGATTGGAAAATTGGTATTGCCATAGTATCCTCTTTTGCTGCACGTGAAGTATTTGTTGGAACGTTAGCTACAATATATAGTGTGGGTAGTGATGAGGAAGAAACCATAAAAAACAGAATGGCAGGAGAGGTCAACCCTATTTTAGGCGGACCACTTTTTAATTTTGCCTCTGGTATTTCCTTATTACTGTTCTATGCATTTGCTATGCAATGTATGAGTACCTTGGCCATCGTTAAGCGCGAGACCAATTCATGGAAATGGCCTTTGTACCAACTTGTTGTTATGAGTGGTTTTGCCTACATTGTAGCTTTAATTGCTTACCAGATTTTAATATAAATGAACACATTAATTCAAAATATTCTCGTTTTTACAGCATTAATCTTTGCTGTTGGATTTTTGCTCAAGAAATTTATTTACAACCCAAAAAAAGCATCTGGTAAATCCTGCGATTCGGATAGCTGTGGGTGTCATTAACCATTTATTATATCACTCAGACACACCTCCATTAATTCTTTGTTAAATACTAATAACTTTAGTTAATTTTTCTAACTTTGTCTAAGTGAGTCGATTAATAACCATATTATTCTCTGGGCTAATACTTATTCAAAGTTTTCAAATAGGTATGGAAGACCTTATGCAATTGGATGAGCTCTTCGAGCATGCTCAGTTTCATAAACAAGAATATGGTGATGATTTCTTTGTTTTTCTTTCAAAGCATTATGGAGATTTAAAGGCTGAACATAGTAAAAACCACAAGGAAGAACAAAGTGACCACGAAGAATTACCATTTCAATGTCAAGGACACAGCCTCGTGATTTTAGCCGTTCTTGAGTCAACAGAATTTGAAGCTTCAAATCAGGTTGATGTCCCAGTGAGTTCTAAAGCCATCTTTCATTATTCTAATCTTTACTCCTTACTTAACAAGGAAGAACTTCTTCAACCTCCTCGGAACGCATAATTCATTCCATTTTTTCTGTTTTTAAATATCTAAACAGACGCTTTTTCAAGGTTGTTATAATGAAATGAACCTCAATAATCGATAAAAAACCTCGATTTATTAATAGGTGAGTTTCTGCTAACAGTCAAAATTATCAAAGTTCACAAATGAATTATGTTAGAAAAAATCATAAAAGCAAGCTTAAATAATAAGCTTCTCATTTTCCTTTTTACAGCATTTATTATTGGCTTCGGAATTTTCTCTTTAACCCAAATTCCTATAGGCGCTGTACCCGATATCACCAATAATCAAGTACAAGTGATTACCACATCACGTAATCTATCAACTCAAGACGTTGAGCAATTTATCACCTATCCCGTAGAGTTGGAAATGGCTAATTTACCTGGTGTAGAGGAAATCAGATCGGTTTCAAAATTTGGACTTTCTGTAGTTACAATTGTTTTTGAAGACGATTTAGGCACCTATCTGCCTAGACAGCTTATTGCCGAAAAAATAAAATCGGCTTCAGAAAAAATCCCAGATGGTTTCGGATCACCAGAAATGGGACCAATCACAACTGGCTTGGGTGAAATTTACCAATACATTTTAGATGTAAGACCGGAGTACAAAGACCAATACACTACCACAGAACTGCGTACCATTCAAGATTGGATTGTCAGACGTCAACTATCAGGTATTCCTGGGGTAGTTGAAGTGAATACTTGGGGTGGATTTTTAAAGCAATACGAAGTTGCTATTAATCCTAACAAGTTGAATGCCATGAATATTACGGTGTCTGAAATTTACGATGCCTTGGAAAAAAACAATAGTGTTGCAGGTGGTGGATATATTGAAAAAACTAACGAAGCATATTTCATTCGTGGTGAAGGTTTAGTAAAAAGTCTTGACGACATAGAACAAATTGTTGTCAAAAACGAGGGTGTACCAGTCTATATAAAAGATGTTGCTAAAGTTGGTTTTGGCAGCGCGACACGCTTTGGTGCCATCACAGGTAATGGCGAAGGAGAAAAAGTGCTTGGGCAAATTATGATGCTAAAAGACGGTAACTCTAAAGCCATTATCGACGCTGTAAAAGAACGCGTGAAAAATATCGAAAAAAGCCTACCTGAAGGAGTTTATATTAATGGCTTTTTAGAACGTAGCGAACTTATTGGCAAAACCACATTTACGGTATCCGAAAACCTAATTTTAGGATCACTGATTGTGATATTTGTCGTGGTTTTATTACTTGGTAATTTACGTTCTGGTTTGGTAGTCGCTTCAGTTATACCATTGAGTTTGTTATTTGCTATTTCATTGATGAATATCTTTGGTGTAGATGCTAATTTAATGAGTCTTGGTGCCATAGACTTTGGGATTATTATTGATGGTGCTGTGATTATTGTAGAGTTTATTGCTTTCCAAATTATTACCCAAAGTAATAAGCTAAAATCACTCGAAAAAGCGTCAAAACAGTCCGAAATTGACCAAATTACATTAAAAAGCGCCTCAAAAATGATGAATTCCGCCATTTTTGGACAATTAATCATCTTAATTGTATTTATCCCCATTTTATCGTTAAGTGGTGTAGAAGGCAAAATGTTTAGACCAATGGCATTGACCTTTAGCTTTGCCTTAATTGGTGCGATGTTACTGTGTTTAACTTACGTTCCTGTAGTATCATCATTATTTTTAAAACCTCAACCTCCAAGTGATAAAAATATTTCTGTCAAACTAATGAAAGTGCTCAATTCGTGGTATAAACCATCAATTCATTGGGCTTTACAACACAAAAAAATTGTAGTGAGTTTGGCGGGACTTTTACTTGCCATCAGCATCTTTTTGTTTAGTAGAATGGGTGGCGAATTTGTACCTACTTTAGACGAAGGAGACTTTGTGATTCAACCAGTTTTAAAAACAGGAACCTCACTTGGAAAAACCATTGAGATTACCACAAAAATCGAGAAAATACTGCTTGATAACTTTCCTGAAGTCGATCAAGTGGTAAGTCGTATTGGTGCTGCCGAAGTCCCAACAGATCCGATGTCTATGGAAGAAAGTGATGTGATTATTAAACTGAAACCCAAAGACGAATGGGTAAGTGCTCAAAGTAAGGACGAGTTGGCCGATAGGTTTAAGGAAGCACTTAGCATAATTCCTGGTATGGAAGTCGAGTTTACACAGCCTATAGAAATGCGTTTTAACGAGCTAATTACTGGTGTTAGAGCCGATGTGGCTATTAAGATTTTTGGAGAAGATTTATCAATTTTAGCCAATAAAGCAGACGAAGTGAAAGAGCTAATTAAAGATGTTGAAGGGGCTTCAGATATTATTATTGAAAAAGTTGAAGGTTTACCACAAATGAGTGTTTCCTTTAACCGAAGTAAAATTGCACGCTATGGACTTAATATTTCCGATATCAATCAAGTCATTTCAATGGGATTTGCTGGCGGTACTGTTGGACACGTTTTTGAAGGCGAAAAACGTTTTGATCTGGTGATGCGCTTGGATCAAAACCATCGAAAAAACCTAACCAGCCTTCAAAATTTATATGTTGACACACCGAGCGGCACAAAAATTCCTTTAAGCGAATTAGCAAATATTAAATACACCACTGGTCCAGCCAAAATTTCAAGAGACGACACCAAACGTCGCATTGTAGTTGGTATAAATGTTCGTAATCGCGATTTACAATCTGTAGTAGATGATGTAAGAGCTATTCTTGACCAACAGCTGAAATTACCTGTTGGTTATAATGTAACGTATGGGGGTCAATTTGAGAATTTACAAAGTGCCAAAGCCCGTTTGATGATTGCTGTACCAATTGCCTTAGCCTTAATATTTTTGCTACTCTATTTTGCATTTGGTTCGGCTAAAGAAGCTTTATTGGTGTATTCTGCCATTCCTTTATCTGCCGTTGGCGGAGTATTATTGTTATGGTTAAGGGATTTACCATTTAGTATCTCGGCAGGTGTTGGTTTTATTGCGCTATTTGGTATTGCCGTACTTAATGGTATTGTTCTCATAGAGCATTTTAAAGAACTAAAAGAACACGGCATGGATGATATTGAAGAACGAATAAAAAGAGGCACCGCAGAACGTTTGAGACCTGTATTATTAACGGCTGCAGCCGCAGCTTTAGGGTTTTTACCTATGGCCGTTTCGACCAATGCTGGCGCTGAAGTACAACGTCCACTTGCAACTGTAGTTATTGGTGGCTTAGTCACTGCAACAGTATTAACCTTAATCGTACTACCCGTTCTTTATGCGTGGTTTGAAACCAAAAAAGAATTAAAAATGAACAAAACAACACTGATTACGATTATTGGTTTCTTTTTTATGGTAAATGCCAATGCCCAATCTCCATTAACCGTAGAAGAAACCTTAGCTTTAGCTATAGAAAATAATGCTGGTTTAAAAGCCTCCAATCTTAAAATAGACGAAAGTAACGCTTTAGTAGGAAGTGCCTTTAGCTTCGATAAGACGTCAATTTATTACAGTTATGACGAAAATAATTTAGCTGTTAACAATGAACCTATAAGGGTCTTTGGTGTTGCACAGGACTTTAAATTTCCTACCGTGTACTTTGCAGAAAAAAAGGCAAACAAAGCCAAGGCTAGTCTAGAGGAAACACAGTACAACTTACTTTATAAACAATTGCAACAAGCGGTTTATGCAAACTACTACCAATTATCTTATGCGAATAACAAAGCTAAAACTTATAAATACTTGGATAGTTTATATCAGGATTTTGCAAAAAAATCCGAACGTCGTTTTGAGCTAGGTGAAACCAATTATTTAGAAATGATTACCGCCAAATCCAAGCAGAAACAGTTGGAAACGCTCTACAAGCAAGTTCTAAAAGAAGTCGCCTTTTCTAAAGAACAATTAAAAAGTGTTGTACAAATAGATAGTCTGGATATTATAGATCAGCCGCTTCAACAATTAGAACTCAAAGCTGTTTCAAATCAAAATAATGTAGGTTTACAATATTTTGAACAAGCTAAAAACTACCAAAACGCTTTATATCAAAAAGAAAAGCAAAATTTATTACCCGATATAAGTTTAGAATACTTTCAAGGCACCAACGACCAACTCAATACCAACTTAAGGGGTTATCAAATTGGATTGAAAATTCCGTTATTGTTTTCAGGAAATGCTTCAAAAATAAAGGCTCAAAGGATTGCAAAAGACATTATCGCAGAGCAACAACAAGACTATAAACTAAAATTGGACGCAAGGTATAACTCACTTTTAGCCACATTAGAACAATATGAAGAGGCTGTTAATTATTATCAAAACGAAGGCAATGATCTAAAAAACCAAATTATAAAAACAGCAAGCCGGTCTTTTAAAGAAGGTGAGATTGATTTTTTTCAATACATACAAAGTCTTGAAACAGCGAGCGAGATTGAATTGAATTATTTAGAAAATTTAAACGCATACAACCAAACTGTAATACAAATTAACAACTTAACCTTAAATATTAATTAAGATGAAAAACTTATATATCCTTATAGTTTCAATTTTGTTTCTGGCTTGTGGAGATAAAGAAAACAATGCAGAACCAGTAGTTGACACTACGACTGAAAGCAATATGATTAGTGCAACTAAAGCGCAATTTAAAAGCGAAAATATGGTTTTAGATAGCCTGAAGACCTTGCATTTTCAAAGTACAATACCCGTTACGGGTATGATTGATGTACCCCCAAAAAACAAATCGAGTATCACAACATTTGTTGGCGGATATGTTTCACATACCCCTCTTTTGGTCGGTGAGGAAGTTAAAAAAGGACAGCTTTTAGTAAGTCTAAAAAATCCTGAGTATGTTGAGATTCAACAAAACTACCTCGAAATTGCAGAACAACTCAATTATCTAAAAGCAGAATATGATAGACAAAAGTCTCTTTATGATGAGGAAATAACTTCAGAGAAAAACTACTTAAAAGCCCAAAGCACCTATAAAAGTAATTTAGCGACATACAATGGCCTTAGAAAAAAGTTACAGATGATGAACATTAGTCCTAGTGCGGTAGAACAGGGACAAATCACCTCAACTATTAATTTATATGCACCCATAAATGGAAATGTAACTAAGGTAAATGTTAGTAATGGCTCCTATGTCTCACCAAACGATGTCATAATGGAAATTGTAGACATTGACCATATTCATTTGGAATTATCGGTTTTTGAGAAAGATATCATGCACATTAAAAAAGGGCAAAATATAGAATTCAAAATCCCCGAAGCTTCAGAAAAAACTTTTGAAGCCGAAGTTCATCTCGTTGGTACTACCATTGACGAAACTACAAGACGCGTTAAAGTTCATGGTCATGTAGATAAAGACTTAGCAAATTTTATTGTAGGTATGTTTGTAGAAGCCAATATTATTACAGATAGTAAAAGTGGCATTGGCTTACCCAACGAAGCTATTGTAAGCATAAATAATAATAGTTATGTACTAGTATTAGAGGCAACCACAACTGAAAGCTATCAGTTTAAAAAGTTAAACGTTTCAGTTGGCCAAAAAGACGAAAATTATACAGAAATTTTAAATCCTGAAGACCTAAAAAACAAGCAGATATTAGTTAAAGGAATTGGCATGCTTATGGAAGAACCTTCAGAAGAATAAGCTGTAATTAACCAAGACCTACATCTAAAGTCATCATAATAATAAAGCCGCCTATAAAGCCTAGAGTTGCTAAATCTGTATACTTATCACGTTGGGTTTCTGGTATGACTTCTTCAACCACCACAAAAATCATCGCGCCAGCAGCAAAGGCCAAGGCGTAAGGTAAAATAGGTTGAAAGAATGTGACTGCAACGGCTCCGCAAACGGCAGCCATTGGCTCTACAATAGCTGATAGCTGCCCATACCAAAAACTTCTAAATTTGCTAACTCCGTGTCGTCGTAATGGCATTGAAACAGCTAATCCTTCAGGGAAATTTTGAATACCAATCCCTAAGGCTAAGGCCACCGCACCGCCAATAGTAGCTTCTGGAATACCTGCCGCAACTCCACCAAATAAAACGCCAACAGCCAATCCTTCTGGTATATTGTGTAATGCTATAGCTAAAACCAAAAGTGTGGTCCGTCTCCATGGAGTTTTCACACCTTCCTTTTCTTCTTCTTTAAAATTGATATGTAAATGGGGTAATAACTTATCTAGTGCAAAAATGAAGAGTGCACCTAATGAAAATCCAACTACCGCTGGAATTACTTTAACAAAGCCCTCACCTTTGCTCATCTCTATACCCGGTGCCAACAAGCTCCAAAAACTCGCTGCTACCATTACTCCCCCAGTAAAGCCCAACATCATGTCAAGTAAGGCTCTATTCATACCTTTAAAAAAGAAAACTAGAGACGCACCAGCAGCCGTTACAATCCAAGTAAATAATGATGCATATAAAGCACCAAGAACAGGATCTAAAGTTTCAAAATATTGAACAATATCTTGTATCATACTAAATTGTTTTTACAAATAAGTTATTGGACACTGTTTTTGATATGTTAAGTGTTTTATCTTCTATTAAAATGGTCATAGATTCATCAAAGGATTCTTTGCCTAGAACCTTTATTTCGCAACCTAGAGCAATATGATGTTTATCTAAATATTTTAGAAAATCAGACGAAGAATCATTTACACCAACAAACTTACAATAGGTGTTTGTTTCTGCTTTAGACAACTTAATTTTATCTGATTTTGAAATAACCCCATTTTTATCTGGAATTGGATCTCCATGTGGATCATGTGTTGGAAATTCTAAAAAAGCATCTAACTCATCAATGAGTTTTGGGGATTTAATATGCTCCAATTGTTCCGCAACATCATGAACCTCATCCCAAGAAAAATTTAGTTTATCAACCAAAAACACTTCCCAAAGTCGGTGTTTTCTAATAATATTAATGGCCGTATGTCTTCCCTTTTTGGTTAAGCTTACCCCTTGATATTTCTTATAATTTACAAAGTCCTTATCCGCTAATTTTTTAACCATATCCGTAACTGACGACGCCTTGCTTTCAATTTTTTCAGCAATAGCATTTGTACTAACTGCCCTACCCTCACCAGTTTCTAAATGGTAAATGGCCTTAAGATAATTTTCCTCTGATAAAGTGATCATCGTCGTCTAAACTTTATACAAATATAGCTTTATTTTATTTAAGTAAAAATATTTTTAGTCTTGTCTAAATTTTGTTTTACCTTTGCTAAAAATATAGTTTATATGATACGGTTAATTACTTATGTTTTGTTGATTTCCGTGCAAATAATGACCGCACAAAATGAAAAGGCTACACTAGAAGGAACCGTTACATCAAATGATGTCCCTGTGCCCTATGCTTCCATTTATATTAAAAATAGTAATATAGGCACCACTACAGATGAGAATGGCAATTATAGCCTTTCTGCTAGTGCTGGTAATTTTATAATAACCGTAAGATCTCAAGGGTTTAGTACTTTAGAACAATCTGTGAACCTAAAAGCTAACGAAACCAAAACACTAAATTTCAAATTAGAAGAAGATGTCCTTGGTCTAGATCAGGTAGTGGTAAGTGCTACGAGGAACCAAATAAAAAGAAAGGAAGCACCGGTAATTGTAAAAGTGCTAACACCAAAAGTCTTTAATGCTGCTCAATCTCAAACATTGGCAGATGGTTTAAACTTTCAACCCGGTGTTCGTACGGAAACGAATTGCCAAAACTGTGGTTTCACACAAGTCCGTATGAATGGACTTGAAGGTCAGTACACCCAAATTTTAGTTAATAGCAGACCAGTTTTTAGTGCATTAAATGGTGTTTATGGCTTAGAACAAATTCCGGTTAATATTATAGATCGCGTAGAAGTGGTACGCAGTGGTGGTTCTGCCCTTTTTGGTTCTAACGCTATTGCTGGTACCATTAATGTTATTACCAAGGAACCTATGGATAATCACTGGGAAATGAGTTCTACACTGGCTTTAATTGACGGAACAACTGCAGACCGGAATGTTAATCTTAATGCCTCGATTGTAAGCAACGATTTAACGAGTGGGATAACGCTTTATGGTATATATAGAAATAGAGATGCCTTTGATGCCAATGACGATGGTTTTACAGAAATAACGATTTTAAAAAACAACTCATTTGGTGCCAAAGCATTTCTAAGACCAAATGACAACAGTCGTATAGGTCTGGACTTTACCGCAATAAAAGAATATCGACGTGGTGGTGACCAACTCAACTTAGCTCCACAGTTTACTAACATCACTGAAGAGCTAGACCATAACACTATTTTTTCAGGTGTAGATTACGAACTGTATAACGATGAGCGTACAAATACTTTTTCTGTTTACGCATCTGTACAACATACAGACAGAGACAGTTATTATGGTGGTTTAGGTGGAGGTACTGAACCAGAGGATTTTGAATTGGCCAACAATGCTTTTGGTACAACAAAGGATATAGCTTTTGTAAGTGGCGCAAAATTTAGCCATGATTTTAAAAATAGTGATGTCCTAACCACAGGAATAGAATTTCAAATTAATGATACTGAAGATGAAATTTTAGGCTATAACAAAGTGATAGACCAACGTGTTAATAGCTATGCTCTTTACGGACAATACGAGTGGAAGCCATCAAAGGCATTTACCGCACTTTTAGGGGCAAGGCTCGATCATGTAAACGTTAACGGTTTATACAGCATTCAGGATGTCTCAAGAACTTCAGAAGTAGCACAAACCATATTCAGTCCACGTATTACATTACTGTATAACATTACAGATAAACTTCAGTTCAGAGGTGGCTACGCTAGAGGTTTTAGAGCACCACAGGCATTCAATGAAGATCTACATGTTTCTTCTGTAGGAGGAGAACAACGTTTTGTAATTTTAGGAGAAGACTTAGATAATGAATTTTCAAATGCATTTACAGCATCCTTAGATTACACTAAAAGTTTTGGCAAAACTCAAACCAACCTACTTATTGAAGGATTTTACACATCTCTTCAAAATCCATTTACTATTGTAAGCACAGGCACATCACTTCCCAACGGTTCTATTCTAGAAGAAACCCGAAACGGATCTGGTGCTTACGTTGCAGGTGCAAATATTGAACTGAATGTCGTTCCAAGTCCAAGTTTAGCTTTTCAGGCAGGATTAACCGTTCAAAATGCCAAATACGAAGAAAATCAGATTCTATTTGAAACTGATGGTTCTGTACCAAATGAAACAGATGTTATTATAGATGAATTTGTACGCACACCAAATGTTTACGGTTTTTTAACGTCGTATTGGAATATCAATAAAGCTTTTAAAATAGATGTTACCAGTAATTATACAGGGCCAATGACAGTTCCCTTTGTTGTGGGTGAGTCCGGTTCTATAGACTTGGTGGATTCAAAATCATTTTTTGATTTAACCACCAAACTTACCTATCATCTGGACCTTAAAAAAGAGTTTCATGTTGAATTAAGTGGTGGTGTACAAAATATATTTAACAGCTACCAAGATGATTTTGATACTGGACCAACACGAGATTCTGACTTTGTATATGGACCAAACCGTCCAAGAACATTCTTTGTTGGACTAAGAATTTTTTCTGATTAAGTCATTTTATTAAATAGCTTTTGTAGGTTTAAAACTTTTAATTTTATCTAATTCAGAATAAGGCAGAGGTTGGAAAACCAAAATTAAACCAACTAATACCCAAAGCCCAGACTATTTAAACCCGCGTTCCTGCTGAATGTGCTCATAAGCTTCCTGTACTTGTCTGAATTTTTCTTCAGCACCTTCTTGATGCTCTTTCCCTAAGTGACCTACACGATCAGGATGGTATTTCTTGGCCATTTTACGATAAGCCCTTTTTACAGCTTCGTCTGAAACTGTTTTGTCTACTTCCAAAATTTTGTAAGCATTATTCGTCATGTCATAGAACATGGCTTTTATACTTTCAAAGTCTTTTTTACTTATGCCCAAGTAACCAGACATCGTGTATATCTGTTTTATTTCATTGTCGCTAACATGACCATCCGCTTTTGCTATTCCGAATAAAAAATGAAGCAATTGTAATCGAGAAGCATGATCCATCATTTGCTTTATCTGGAAACACACTTGGCGCATTGATATGTTTTGTTTAGAAATACGCTTAAACAATTCAAAGGCATGATTAGCACGTTCCTTCCCATACATATTCCTAAATTGCTGACGTACAAAATCCAATTCACGCTGATCTTGTTTGCCATCAGCTTTAATAATAATAGAGGCTAAAATGAGTAGGCTTACCTCAAAATCTCCTGACTGGGTTTGTGGTCGTTGATCTTTACGTGTTTGTTTTGGTCGTTGACGATAAGGGTCACGATTACGACTTCTACCTGTTTGTCGCTCGCCAATAAGCGGTGAACCATTATCGGACAAATTATCTATAAAACTACCTAAAGCTACACCAATTATAGCACCAATAGGGCCGCCAAAAGACCAGCCAATAGCACCTCCTATCCATTTTGCAAAACTCATATACTAACTATAGATTTTGTGAATGCATAAATATACTATTAGTTAGTGTATTACTAATAGTAATTGTTACACATTTGGTATCTTTGTGTTTTAAAATTGAAAATAAAAAAATAGATTATGTATCCAGCAGACTTAGTAAAACCAATGCGTGAAGATTTAACCAATGTTGGTTTCGAAGAATTACATACAACTGAAGCTGTAGACAATGCTTTAGCAAAAGAAGGTACAACATTAGTAGTTGTTAACTCAGTTTGTGGCTGTGCTGCTGCAAACGCAAGACCTGGTGCTCGCATGAGCTTACAAAATGCTAAACGTCCAGATCATTTGGTAACTGTTTTTGCAGGAGTAGATAAAGAAGCTACTGACAAAGCGAGAGAATATATGATTCCGTTTCCACCTAGCTCACCAAGTATGGCTTTATTTAAAAATGGTGAATTAGTGCACATGTTAGAACGCCATCATATTGAAGGTCGCCCAGCTGAATTAATTGCAGAAAATCTAATGGACGCCTACAACGAGCATTGTTCATAAACTTTATAGAATTTAGATAAAACTTAAAACCACGATTTAATTCGTGGTTTTTTTGTGCTTATAAGTCATTGGTATACATTTGTGTTATGCAAAAACTATTAGCCTATCCTTTAACTGTTTTATACTTCATCTGCTTTGGACTAACCTTGGTCGTATTTCATCCTATACAATGGTTTTGTAAATCAGTCTTTGGCTATAGAGCTCATAAAATAAGCGTTGATTGGCTACAATTTTTTTTAATGCGTTGCCTTAATGTTCTGGGTACTACCTTTTCGTTTACAAATCCTTATAATATTAAAAAAGGAAAGCCCTTAATTTTAGTAGCCAATCATCAAAGCATGTACGATATTCCTCCTTTAATTTGGTATTTAAGAAAACATCATGTAAAATTCATCAGTAAGAAAGAATTGGGTAAAGGTATACCAAGTGTTTCTTATAATTTGCGTCATGGTGGATCCGTCCTCATTGATAGAAAAGATGCTTTGGGTTCAATAAAAGCTATCGAGGATTTTGCAAAACGCATTGAAAAAAACAAATGGGCTGCTGTTATTTTTCCAGAAGGCACAAGAAGTAGGGATGGTAAACCAAAACCTTTTAAAACCAAAGGGTTACTTACCATGATAAAGTATGCCCCAAATGCATTAATCGTCCCTATTACCATCAATAATTCATGGAAAACGTTGCGTTATGGTAAATTTCCAATGGGATTAGGTGCTCATATTTCTTTTTTGATTCACAAACCTATTGAAGCCAATCATTACGAAGATAAACTCGAGCTTATAAGTATCGTTGAAGCCCAAGTAAAAAGTAGTATTGAACAATGACAGAACTCGGATTAATAGAGTCTACAAAAGCATTTGTACAAGCATCACTAAAGGATGCCGAAGGCGGCCACGATTGGTTTCATACGTTACGAGTATACAATAATGCCAAGTTGATTTCAAAGCACGAAGATGTAGACCTATTGATAGTTGAATTAGCCGCCCTACTTCATGATATTGCAGACCCAAAATTTTATGGTGGTGATGAAACGATAGGTCCAAAAAAAGCATCCGAATTTCTTTTAAAACAGAATGTAGATAACACTATAATAGAACATGTCACCAAAATTATAGAGCACATGTCCTTTAAAAATTCCTTTGATTTGGATACTTCCTTTAACTCCCGTGAAATGGAAGTTGTTCAGGATGCCGATAGATTAGATGCGATTGGAGCTATAGGCATTGCAAGATGTTTTAACTATGGTGGTTTCAAAAACAGAGTATTGTATGATCCTAACATTTCTCCTAATCTAAATATGACAAAAGCAGAATATAAAACTGCAAAATCCCCTACCATAAATCACTTCTACGAAAAGTTGCTACTGCTCAAAGACCAGATGAATACCAAAACCGGAAGACGAATTGCTGAAAAGCGACATGACTTTATGGAAAACTACCTAAAACAATTTTATGCCGAGTGGCACGGTGAAAAATAGATTAACTCTCTTTAGCAACCTCTAGTGCCGTTAACTTATATTCAATAATTGCCATCTCTTCACCATATTTTATGAGCTCATCTGCCGTAATATTGGTATTGGCATTGACTTTTTTTAAAATCTCTTGACCTTGTTTGGTGTAGTACTCTATTGCTGTATTAATTTTTCTACTCATCTTTTTATGTTTTTTATTTTACCATGAGCTTTAATTCACTCCTATATTTTGAAGCGCTTTTACCAGTAAATTCCTTAAAGAGTTTATTAAAATGCGAAAAATTGTTGAACCCGCATTCAAAACTAATATCCGTAATGCTCATCTGGCTTTCATTGAGTAGTTTGGTGGCATGTACCACTCTATACTCATTCACTAGTTTAGTAAAGGTTTTTCCTGTTACTTTTTTAAAATACCTGCAAAAAGCTGGTACGGTCATACTTACTTTATCAGCAATTTCATCCAAACTAATATGCTCCTTAAAGTTTTCATTCACATGTTTAAAGATGATATCAATCTTTGCGCTATCCTGAGGTTCTGCCTCAAACGTATAGCCCTCGGCATTTAGTATGGTGTAATCTTCAGCTTTTGCCAGTTGATGTAATATTTCCAACAAAGTGAGTATTTTCTTGAAACCTTCTTTCTCAGGTAGTTTTTCAATTTTCTTACCCAGTTTCTTCTTGGTAGGAATCCCGAATAATATTCCGTTTTTAGCTCTTTCAAAAAGATTATTGATTTTTTCCATTTCTGGAATTTCAAAAAAATGCTCTCCCAGAAACTCTGGAAGAAACTGAACTACGGTTTCAGAGCCATTTACTGTAAAACGATCTGTAAATCCATTATGGGGCAAATTAGATCCTATAAGCAAGAGTTGACTATTATTAAAATAAGACAAATGATTTCCTATATGACGCTTACCCTTGCCTTTGTTTACGTAGACCAGTTCAATTTCCGGGTGAAAATGCCAAAACGGTTTTTTCTCGCCAATGTAAGCTCCATGCTTTACAACACGCATAGAACTACCAAATTCTGGGCTTATTTTTTCTAATGTGGGCTTTCTTGAATTCACATCACGTGTTTTATACAAAGTTACGTCTTAATAAAATTGAAATGTATATACAATTACCAATATTCTATTCTATTTTAACATTATTTAGCCATATATGTTGTTTCAGGGTTAATTTAATATATAAATATGCCAAAATCCTTGTTTTAAGAACATAATTACCGCCATAGATTTGTATTGTTAATTCAGTTTAACCCTAAAAAAGATTAAAAATGAAGAGATTAATTAGAAATATTATGGTAGTAGCGGTAATGTTAGGAACATCTACAGGCTATGCAAACCAAACGTTAAAAGAGACACCTACTTTTAAATACATTAATGAAGGTCACATGCTAACTGTAATCAATGCTTCTGGAGATATTATATACAGTGGTCGTATTAAACAAAGTGGAAGTCTTGATAGACTGTTTGATTTTAGTCAATTAAAAGACGGCAATTATACAGTTGAAATAAGCAAAGATTTTGAGATTGAAGTTATTGATCTTGAAGTAAAAGACAATAATGTGAAGCTATTCACCGAAACCGAAGAGAAGGTTTTTAAACCCGTTTTTAGAACAGAGAATAGTATGCTGATTGTTTCAAAAATTGCCTTAGACACAAAAGAAATGGACGTTGAGCTTTACTTTGAGGATGAGCTTATCCATAAAGAAACTGTGAAGGGGGATGATATTTTAAACAGAGTTTACAGGCTAGATAGAACTTTAAATGGTAACTATACTGCTGTTATTAGATGTAATGGAAGAGTATATATTAAGGACTTTAGGATATAAATTTTGATTGTTTATATATTAGTTATTTTTTTTTTACTTCGGAAGTGGGCTAAATAGCCCACTTTTGTTTTATAAAATATTTTAATCGTCCCCACAATAATCGAGAGAAATTACACCCTTAAAATAACTCATATTTTAGGTTAATTAAGAGCAGTAATTGGTTAAAATACTTGTTTTTAGATACTTAAATAGCTCTGATATTTGTATAAAAATAAGATGATGAAAAGAAAACACCTGATATTAATACTGCTTAGTCCCTTACTACTAATGGGCACTGTTTTGATTACACCCCTTTTGGTGTTGCATTGGTTAATAGACGATCGGTCGATGAAAATTAATTTAAGCTAAGCATTAGCTAAATTATAAATTACTTATTTGCCCGGAAAGTTAGCCTTTCGCTTCTCTAAAAAGGCAGTTGTACCCTCTGTAAAGTCCTCGGTACCAAAACAATCCCCAAAGGCTTTTATTTCTATATCAAATCCATTAACACCGTCTTTGTAGTTAGCATTTATAGCTTTGATAGCCTCCGAAATGGCCACAGACGAATTATGCATTATTTTATTAGCAATAGTTTCGCAGAACTCTAATAATCCTTCCTGCTCTACAACATGATTTACCAAACCGTAGCTCAACGCTTGGTTAGCATCTATCATACCTGCAGTCATAATCATTTCCATAGCTCTTCCTTTACCAACAAGTTGCGGTAAACGTTGTGTCCCACCATAACCAGGAATAACCCCTAATGATGTCTCTGGTAATCCCATTCGAGCATTGGTACTCGCTACTCTAAAATGACAAGCCATGGCTAACTCTAATCCGCCACCAAGAGCAAACCCATTGACGGCTGCAATTACCGGTGTGTTTAAATTCTCAACAAAATCAAATAACAATTTTTGACCTTGGGCGGCTAACTTCCCACCTTCTTCTACATTAAAATCTGCAAATTCACTAATATCTGCGCCAGCAACAAATGCTTTCTCACCGCTTCCTGTTACAATAATTACTTTCGTTTTAGGGTCTTGATTCGCTTTGTCAAAAGCCTCATGAAGCTCTTGAATAGTACTTCTATTTAAAGCGTTTAACTTCTTAGGTCTGTTTATGGTAATAATTGTTTTCCCTTCGTGAAATTCTGATAAGATGTTGTCGTAAGTCATTTTAAATTGGATTTATGCCTTCGGGAAGGTTAACGTGAATATTGTACCTTCTCCTTCTTGAGATGTAAAGGTAATACTTCCATTAAAAGTTTCCATAATATTTTTAACCATAGCCAATCCTAAGCCCATTCCGCTGCTCTTAGTTGTAAATTTTGGTTCAAAGATTTTGGACTTGGTTTCTTCAGATATACCGCAACCGTTATCATCTATTGTAATCTTAACCTCATCTTCTACAGAAAACACTTTGACTTTTATTCTCGGATTGTCGCTGTCTTCTGGCATTGCCTGAATACTGTTTTTTACCAAATTAGTGACCACCCTAATGAGTTGTGTTCGGTCAAACTTGGCTATAATTTCATTCTGTTCGGCTTCAAAGGAAATATAGTCTTCATTGAAGATATCCAATGCCAATTTTATCACATAAACAACATCCAACTGTTCTGATTTTTGAGCTGGCATTTTGGCAAAGTTTGAAAATGCTGATGCTATAGAACTCATTGTATCAATCTGTTGGATTAGGGTATTGCTATACTCCTGGACCTTTTGATGTATGTTCTCGTCATTAGGATCAAATTTTCGCTGAAAACTCTGCACACTCAGACGCATTGGTGTTAGTGGATTTTTAATTTCATGTGCTACTTGCTTGGCCATTTCTCTCCATGCCTGTTCACGCTCACTTGTTGCTAATTTTACCGCACTAGCCTCAAGTTCATCTATCATGCTATTGTATGAATTAACGAGCGTTTCAATCTCCTCACTGGTAGACTCTACCTGAATTTTTTTATTGCGCTTTTCTAAGCGGGTTTCATTCATTTTATCACTTATGGTCTTTAAGGATTTAGTGATGTATTTAGAAATGAAATAAGCAAAGACTATAGCCGCTAGGATTAAAGCCAAGTAGGCGTAACCCAAACGCATTAAAAACTCATTAAGCTCTCGGTTTAAGAAATCATCATTCTCTAAGTAAGGTAAATTGAGAATAGCTAAGTTTTTAAATTTTCCATCTGTAATATAAGAGTAGGATGATTGGAATGTTTCCCCATTTTCCTCTTGTTTAATCACATATCGATGTTGTGCTGTATTAGATAACGCATTTAATACCTCTGCACTAAGACATTGATCAGAAGAGTCTCTTAATATGGTACGCTTAGAGCTTTTTAATAGCTCACCCTCTAGATCATATAAGTTAATTTGCAGACTGTGAACGGCGTCAATATCAAAGATGGCGTCTTTAAAAATTAAAGGGATATTTTCTGTGGTAACAGGATAGGTGGTTTCTTGAATTGTGAAATCGATACTTTTCCTAATAGCCTTTTCCTTACGTTCTAATCGCTCTCTATGATAATCTCTAGCTTCTTCGTTATACTGATATATGGTAACAGCCGCAATTAATACCGATGCAATTAACACCAAAAGAATCATGGCAATAAAAATACGGGATCTTAAGGACAGCTTTTTTATCTTCATTGGCTTAGTAATGGATTAAATATAGCAATAATCAAGCCAATTAGGCGTCTGGATTTTTAGCACGGATATTTTTATACAGTTTAAATCCAAACATAATCAATACTGCGAGGACGATTATACCAACTACACCAAATATCCAGTTAATAGAACTTTTTAAAATTACCAAGAAAACCACTGCAAAGAGAATAAACGTAGCCCCTTCGTTCCAAATACGCATAAAATTAGAAGTGACTTTGATCTCATCCCCTTGTAACTGCTTGAAATAGATATGCGTCTTGTAATGGTAAATAAATAGTAGTAAAACAAAAGTTAATTTAACATGCATCCATCCTTGCTGAAACCAACTTGGCATTAAAACCATTAGCCAAATTGCAAATAAGGTTGCCAAAATTGCCGAAGGCCAGGTAATAATATACCACAAGCGCTTAGCCATTAGCTTTAATTGTTTTCCTAAAATTTCCTTTTCTGGAGAAGGTTTATAAAAAGCCTCTATTTGATACACAAACAATCTAGGTATATAAAACAACCCTGCAAACCAAGTAATAACAAATATCAGGTGCAGGGATTTTATGTAGTTATAGTACTCCATTAGTCTTCAACAAACAAATAACTCAAGTTTTTGGAATTAAAGGCCGCATTAAACGCTTTTACCTCATCGTTCAAAATTGTATTGAAAGCAGACAATTGCTCTTCAATTTTGGCAGTTAGCTCATTTTTAACAGCAATATCCTGTTCTGTTGGTGCAAAATCCCCCATACTTACTAAGGAATTTAAATGACCCAATTTATTGGTGAGCTTAATAGGAAAATTCAAAGGGTCTTGCGCGCTTCTATTTTTGGTTTGGTATAGTTCTTTTTCAATATTAGAAAGTTGCTCTTCTAGTTCCTTTGCCTTTTCTACCAGATCCTTTACATTATCATCATCCTTATATTGCTTTTGAAAAGCTCCTAGCTGACTATTGATTTTTCTAATTTTTTTTATGGATTTATGGGCCTTATCCATTGTACTATTAACATCCTTAATAAATTGAAACTGCTTTTCCATATCATCAAGAGTGCTTTCTGCTCTTGGGTCTGCTAGAATTGTAAATGGTTGTGATTGCTCATTACCATTAACGCTTAAACTGACTTTATAGCTTCCAGGAATTGCTCTAGGACCTTCTAAACTTGCCCACCATAGTATCATACCGGGTAAGCGCTCTGCACCATCATAGGTCATATCCCATACAAATTGATTGGCTCCTTTTTCAACTTTAAGCATGTTCTTTTTATCCTTGTTTGAAAACGTTTTAATTGTATCTCCTTTACGGTCAAAATATGTAAGCGATACGTTATCCTCGTCCTCGTATTCTTTTAAATTGAAATAAGTAATGACACCATTTGGGTGGTTAGTCCCGGAGGTTAAACTTCCTTTTCTATTACCTCCCCTCATTCTGTAGGTATCTTTAGGTTTGAATAATACATCACTGTTCAAGTCTGCATCGTATAATTGATGAATTACTGTTAAATCATCAATCATCCACAAACTACGCCCTTGTGTTGCAACGATTAAATTATTGTCCTTTATGGTTAAATCAGTTATAGGAACTATTGGTAAATTAAGCTGAAAAGACTTCCAGTCTTGTCCATCATTAAAGGAAATATACATGCCGGTTTCGGTCCCTGCATACAATAATCCTTTCCGTTTTGGATCTTCTCTTAAAACCCTTGTAAAATGCTCGTCATTAATTCCATTCGTGATTTTTTTCCAAGTCTTACCGTAATTAGTGGTTTTATAAAGATATGGTGCAAAATCACCAGTCTTGTATTTAGTGCCTGCGACATAACAAGTGCCTTCATCAAAAGCACTTGGTTCTATACTATTTATCATCATCCACTCTGGCATCCCTTTAGGAGTGACATTGTCCCAGGTTTTACCACCATCTTTAGTAACATGAATGAGACCATCATCACTACCAACCCAAATTAGGCCTTCCTTTAATGGAGATTCGTTAGCTGCAAAAATTGTACAGTAATATTCTACCGAGGTATTGTCCTGGGTAATTGGTCCTCCAGAAGATTTTAATTTTTCTGGGTCGTTTCGCGTTAAATCAGGACTAATAATATCCCAAGACTGCCCTTCATTTTCAGTAACATGGACATGTTGCGAAAACGTATATAATCGATCTGGATTGTGTTTAGAGAAAATAATAGGGAAATTCCACTGAAAACGATACTTCATACCCTCAGCGCCATAGCCCATTGGGTTATCTGGCCAAACATTTACTGCTCTTACTGTTCCTGTTTTATGATTTACCCGTGTTAAAAATCCATCATAACTCCCTCCATAAACAATATCATTATCATCTGGATCTACTGCAATATGGGCAGACTCTCCTCCTGCCGTACTTTCCCAATCGTCTTCTGTAATAGCATATCCGTCAGTACGATGTGGAATTCTAATGGTTGAGTTATCCTGTTGTGCCACATAGATGCGATATGGAAATGCATTATCCGTAGTTACTCTATAAAATTGTGATGTTGGCTGGTTATGATAGGTGCTCCAAGTTTCACCACCATCATAAGTCACTTGTGCTCCACCATCGTCACCAATAATCATGCGATTTGGATTCTCAGGCGCTATCCACAAATCGTGATGATCACCATGTGGTGCATTGTAAGTATCAAAATTTTTCCCTCCATCTGTACTTTTATGATAACGCACATTTAGCACGTAGACCGTGTTTACATCTTCTGTGTCTGCATAAACCCTTGTATAATACCATGCACGTTGACGTAATTTTCTTTCATCATTGACCTTTACCCAAGTATCACCACCATCGTCACTCCTATACAATCCGCCTTGATCTTTATTTTCTACAATAGCCCAAATACGTTGATTGTTTAAAGGAGATACCGTGACACCTATAATTCCCAAAACACCTTCTGGAAATCCTTTATTCGTAGAAATTTCAGTCCATGTTTCTCCACTATCTGTACTTTTCCAGAGTGCTGATCCCTCACCACCAGAGCTTAAACTATAAGGCGTACGTTGAACTCGCCAAGTAGAAGCGTACAAAATTCTAGGATTTGTTGGATCCATTATTAAATCGACAACACCCGCGTGTTCATTAGAAAATAATGTCTTCTTCCAGGTTTTGCCACCATCTGTACTTTTGTACACGCCTCTGTCTTCTGTTGGTTTATAGATGTTGCCCAAGACACCTGCATAAACTATGCTATGATCAGAAGGATGAATTGCGATACGTGGTACGTGTCTACTTTTTGGTAAGCCTGAAGCAACCCATGTTTTACCTGCATCTACACTTTTCCAGATTCCATAACCCGAAGAAACGTTGCCTCTAACCGTTTTTTCGCCACCACCGACATAAATTACATTTGGGTCGCTTTTAGAAACGGCAATAGCTCCAATACTTCCACCAAAATACCCATCAGATATATTTTTCCACGTACGTCCACCATCAGAGGTTTTCCAAATACCACCTCCAGTAGATCCAAAATAAAATAGATTTGGTTGTTTGGGCACACCTGTAACAGCTGCACTACGTCCACCTCTAAAAGGACCTAATAATCTATATTCTATGGCAGAATAATCAGACTGCTGAAAGTTTTGTGATTCAAGATTTGGGCTAAAAAACACAAGTAAAAGTGCCGCTAAATAGATAGAAAATCGCATAAAAATTAGTTGTTGGTTATAAGGATTCTAAAATTACGGATTTAAAATTACTCTGTTTCCTTTGGAAGTAAATTTAACTTTACTTCTCTATGCAAAAAATAAGCTGTAACTACAGTGGCCAAAACATCTGAAATTGGAAAAGACATCCAAACACCAAGCTCACCATAAAAGTTAGGTAAAATAAAAATCAATGGAATAAAGAAAATTCCCTGACGAAGTAAGGTAAGTAATAAGGCAGGCATAGCCTTACCAATAGCTTGAAAATAAGCTGCTCCTATTAATTGGATTCCTATTATAGGTGTTACCGCAAAAACCCATCGCATAGCTGGTGGCGTTTCCTTTAAAACCTCCGTATCCTGAGTAAATAATCGCGTAATTGCATCAGGAAAGAGCATCAAGAAAACAAATATAATACCTGCAAGTGCAATACTGTATTTAATGGCTGTAAGTATAGAATCCCTTACTCGCCGGTATTTTTCAGCACCGTAATTAAACCCTGCTATTGGCAAAAACCCTTGCGTAATTCCATAAACTGGGAATAAAGCAAACATGAGCATTCTACCAACTATGGCATAAGCAGTGACAGACGTTTCACCACCTAGATTGAATAAAATATTATTCATTAACAAATATGTAATACTTACAATAGCTTGTCTTGCTAGAGTTACAAAGCCTAAACTTCCGATTTCTTTAATTATTGGAAAATCTAATTTGTAATGACATTTGGTGATTTTTAATTCAGAGTTTTGGGACAAAAAGTACCAAATGATAAAACTTAGACAGAGCATATAAGATCCTGTTGTAGCCCAAGCGGCACCGTGCATTCCAAAATCGAAAAGCTTAATAAATACGTAATCCAGAACCAGGTTTCCTACAGAAGGAATCATCATGGCATACATGGCAAATTTGGGCTTTCCTTCTGCTCTTATGACGGTGTTTCCCATCATACACAAGGCCAAAAAAGGTACACCATATAACACAATGACATAATAAATCTTTGCTGGACTAAAAATAGCACCCTTGCCACCAAAAGCCGGTATAATGCCATCTACAAAATACAATCCTGGGATTACCAGAGAAACCGTAAGTAATAAGGTAAGAGTAATTTGATTGCCAAATGTCGTTAAGGCCTTTATTTTGTTACTAGCGCCCAATGCTCTTGAAATAATGGAGGAGCCTCCAATTCCAATGGCCATACCTAAAGCGGCTATAAAGAAGGATACTGGTAAAACAACATTTATGGCCGCAATAGCATTAGGTCCTATCCAATTACCTACAAAAATGGTATCTACAAGTATATTTAGGGACATTACGAGAATACCAATAGAAGCAGGTACAGCCTGCTTTATTAACAGTTTACCTATGGGTTGGTCTCCTAAATCTTGTGACAATACTTTAGCCATTAAATTAGACCGCTAATGTTTCTGCAGTTGCCCATTCTTCAATCATATTTGCAAGGACTTGGGCAAAATCATCTCTATCATTAAGGCAAGGAATAACTGTAAACTCCTTTCCACCAACTTCATGGAATATTTCCTCACCTTCCATTGCTATTTCTTCTAAGGTCTCTAAACAATCACTTACAAATGCAGGTGTTACAATTGCCATTTTCTTAACGCCTTCTTTTCCCATACGCTCTATGGTTCTGTCGGTATAAGGCTTAAGCCATGGGTCAAAGCCAAGCCTTGACTGAAACGTTGTAGAATAAGTACCGTTTTTTAATTTAAGCTTCTTAGCCATGTTCACAGTGGTAATTTCGCATTGATGACGGTAACAAAACTCATGCTGTGGGCTACCCATTTTAAAGCAGCACTTCCCATTCATTTTACAGTTCCCTTTAGAAATGTCACTTTTTCTAATGTGTCGTTCTGGTACTCCGTGATAACTAAAAAGAATATGCTCGTAATCCAACCCTTCTAACTTTTCCGCTATACTTTTAGCTAAAGCTTCTTTATAATCTTCTCTACCATAAAATGCTGGAGTTCTGGTGATTTTTACATGCGGAAAGTGTTTCGCAACTAATTCATCTACCTTAACATCAATCGTCTCGGTAGTGGCCATAGCGAATTGCGGATATAGGGGAATGGTTTTTACTTCGGTACAGCCCTTGTCCACTAATTCCTGTAGTCCTTTTTTAATACTCATGCTTCCGTAGCGCATGGCTAGTGCCACAGGATAATCCACTTTTTTCTGAACTTTCTCTTTTAGTCGCTCAGATAATACAATTAAGGGTGAGCCTTCTTCCCACCAAATCTTTTGGTACGCTTTGGCAGAAGCCTTTGGTCTTGTATTTAAGATAATGCCTTTAACTAATAATGTTCGCGCCCAAAGCGGAAGATCAATAACCCGCTCATCCATCAAAAACTCATCTAAATATGTTTTGACATCCTTTGGGTTAGGACTGTCTGGCGAACCTAAATTAACAAGTAAAACTCCTTTTTTCATAATCAACTTTTTCTAAAACAAAAATACAACCCTTTCATTATACAAAACAATCGCTTGTATTGGTTTTATTTATAATGCTATGTTAAATACTGTTTTCCGTTTTTTCGAGTTGTTATTTTTATCATTAAATATTCATAATATTAGTTTTTAAACGAGTTTTATTAATTGAATATGGCTATTTCAACGATTTAAATATCTTTACGAGTTCTGATTATATAGTACAAAATGAAAAAAATTCTTACGGCCCTAATTCTCACTTTTTCAATAACAGTTTTTTCACAACAACAATATCAAAGTTTGCTTTGGGAAATCTCCGGAAATGGGTTAGAAAAAACCTCCTACCTGTATGGCACCATGCATGTTAGTAAAAAAGTGGCTTTTAGATTAGACGACGTGTTCTATAAAGCACTTAATGAAAGTGAGTGTATTGCATTAGAATCAGACCCAACAACCTGGCCTGGTTTTAATTATGACATGATGATTGATGAAATGGCTTTTTACAATAACTATACTCAAGGGTTTTATACCAATTTGTTTAAGTTAACACATCCTGAGGAAATGGCCGTAAGAGCATCGGTAAGAATGGATAACGGTGCCGTTAATGCCTATTTATATAGAAAAAATAATGCAGCAGATAATTTTGAAGAAGAAACCTACTTGGATATGTTTATTTTTCAGGCAGGAAAGAAAAACAACAAGGAAATTTATGGCCTTGAAGACCTAGCAGAATCCCGTTATTTAACTACAAAAGCGGCTTATAATGCTAATAAAAAAGATATTGATCCTTGGTTGCAGAAATTATATGCTAAAGAAAATCCATATCTTATTCAAGAGAATCTTTATCGGGATAGAAACTTAGATCTTTTAGATTCAATTGGTCAAGGTTCCAATACAGAATTCTACAGGGAAAACATGCTTTACATTAGAAATGAAAACATGGTTAATTCCCTAGAAGAATTAATGCCAAAAAAATCAGTTTTTGCCGGTGTTGGGGCTGCACATTTACCTGGCCAAAAGGGCATGATAAATATGCTACGCCAAAGAGGTTACACAGTTAAACCCTTAACTTCTGAGCAGACCGATTACAGTAAAACCGAAAAAACTAAACTCGACAGTCTTTTTGTTGATCCGGTTCTAAAAAAGCATAAAACCCCCGATGGTTTTTTAAGCCTTAACACCTATGACAAGTTACGGGAATTTTCCTACGCTGGACAGAAGTATTATCTAGATCCAGACATGACCAATGGTGCTTATCTCACGATAAATAGAATTAGTCGTTTTACTTATTTACCAAACGAAAAAGAGAGCATAACGCTAAAGGAGATTGATGATTTATTATACGAGGATATACCAGGTGATATCATTAAAAAAGAAGAGCTGAAAGAGCCCTATCCTGGTCTAAGCATTATAAACAAAACAAAGAAAGGTGAATTTCAAAAGTATCATATTTATCAAACTCCCTTGGAGATTATCATCATCAAATATGCAGGGCGTAGTGATTTTGTTCTTAATCATGAGGCTAAGATATTCAACTCTATAGATTTAAAAACACCTTCGGATTCTATTATAACTTTTGTGTCTCCATCCAAAAAATTTCAAGTAAAATTTCCTGAATATTATATTACTAGTAATATGAACAACAAAGGAAAAAAGCTCTTGGAAGGCCATACAAATAATGCCTATTATTTTTTAGAAGAATCTTCTCTACATGATTTGACCTATATTGAAGAGGACAGTTTTGAAGCCAAGTACTTTCATCATGAACTTTACTTAAATTACAATCTTGAGGAGGCGGAAGGCGGTTTTAAAAAAGGCGCTTATCAAACCTATGAATCCAGAGCTGTTTTAGACTCCATATCTGGTAATAATATCCATTTAAAAACAGTTGTTAAAGACGGTAGCTATTACCTTCTGGGCTATGTAGGAACTAACGACGCAGACAAAACAGACTTTTTTAAGTCTTTCAAATTCAATAAAACGGACTATTCAGGTTTTGAGAAAGTTGTAGATACCTCACTTCATTTTACCGTAAACACAAACACTAAATCACCCATACCAAACCCTTATGGTTATGGTATGTATGGTAATAATAAAGATGCCAAGGATTACGAAGAAAAGTCCAAATCAACCACGTATTCTACCAAAGCGAATGAGCAGATAGAAATCACAAGGACTAAATTTCATGATTTACAGATGTTTCGTAACATTGATAGCGTTTGGCAAGAGGTAGAACGTAGAGTATATGGTGTTAAACGTTTCTATAGACCAAAAAATAAGTTTAGGATTTTTAATAGATCTAAGTCCAAAAAGGATGATATGTTCATCTACAGCTTTAACTATACAGATAGTAACAGTGTAAAACAGGTAATGGTAAAAAGCATTCTAAAGGAAGGGGTTCTATTTGAGCTAAAAACCTTAATAGATTCCATTAGCGGACCATCAAAATTTGTGACCGAGTTTTACGATTCTTTTACACCACTAGATACCCTAATGGGAAAGGATGTTCTGAAAGATAAAACCAGACATTTTTTTGAAGCACTCAAAGAAAATGACAGTATAGTTTTAGAATCCTACAACCTTATCAAATTTAAAAAATACAACAGTAGAGATCTTATTTCTGTTTTAAGAGATTTTGAATTTGACAAAGAACGTCTGAATATAAAATCCCATCTCGTTAGCGAATTAATAAAAATTGACCTAAAGAACAATTTAGATTTTATTAAGCAACTTTACTATGATAGTTACTCAGATCCTCAAACTCAATCCACTATATTAGAAGGATTATTTGAATCTAACAAAAAAGAAAATTTTGAATTGGCGATGGACCTAATGGATCGTGATTTACCACTTGGTGGCATTGGTGGCGTTTTTTACAGATACTCTGGCAAGGATTCGTTGGAATTAAAAGCATCATTGTTTCCTAAAATTTTGCAATACAGTACCATAAGTGAATATAAACAGCCACTTTATAATTTGTTGGCCCGTGTTAAAGATTCTGGTTTAATAAAAACCAAAGTGTACAAGAAATATAAAGACCAGATTATAAACGATGGTAAAATTGAAGTTAAACGCAGCTTAAGTAATTCTGGCTATGGGTATAATTCCTATTCAGGTGACCTATCTACGTATATTGATTTAATTTTCCCTTACAGAAATGAACGCTCTGCGAAGGACTTCTTTGAAAAAATATTAAATGTTGATAATACTGCTGCACTCGTGAGGTATTATGTATTGTTATCAAGACACAAGGAGAATATTCCTGAAGAATTGAAAGAAAAACTAGTAGAAGATGAAGAAAATCAATACAAGCTTTTGGAAGAACTCGATGATGCTAACCTACACCAGACTATAAAAATGCTCAACATTAGTCAACAACATTTTGCAAAATCAAAATTACTGGCAAATGCAAACTACGAGAAAGAAAAAGACTCAATTACCTTTTTATTTAAACGCGATTTCAAAACCGATAAGGGCAATAAAGATGCAGTCATGTATTTCTTTAAAATAGATAAGGACGATGAGTATTCTGGGAAGTCTGAAGTATTGCACTACATCTCCTTTATAAAGCCAAAAGATGACAATAAACTAGTTATAGATTATTATTATAAAAGTGATAATTATGGTACCACAAAAGATGAAACCAAGGAGTTAGAAGAGCAGATTTCTGAAATCATTAACCTGGCCATTTATAAAGACCGTAAACGGGTAACACCTAGTTCGAGAGGGTATAATGGCTATTACGATTATTAGATTAGAAATTAACCAGAAGCCGTAATATACTTTTTAGGTGTTGTGCCAAACTTCTTTTTAAAAGCTGCAATAAAATGGCTTGCTGTACTATAACCCACTTTTAGACCAACCTCATTGACATTGTGATCACCAGACTCTAAAAGTTTCCGGGCAACTTCCATTTTATAGTCCAATAAAAAGCCATAAACCGTATCACCATATATTTGCTTAAAGCCCTCTTTAAGTTTCTTTAAGCTTAAGCCAATGGTTTCAGAAAGTTCTTGTAAGGTCGGTGGCTCTGCCATATTAGCAATGATGATATCCTTAGCTTTTTTTAGTTTGGCCACATTAACCTCGTCTACTAAAAACGGACATTGTTCAATATCAGCATCTTCATTTCTATTAAAATACAAGCTTAACAATTCGTAAACTTTAGCTTTGAAATAAAGTGGTTTCATCGTTTGGTTGAGATTAAAACTTATCATTTGGTTTAAGACCACAGCCATTGAAGGATTAATACTTCCATCAGTGTAGTACTTTTTGTTTTTGTTTTCGTTAGACAAAAAAGTCACATAATTAGCATCTTGTGAGAACAAGCCGTGAAACTTCTTTATAGACATTACAAAAGACACCAACCAAGAGTTTGGCTGCAATTCTAGATGTATTGGTAAATCGCGTTGTGGATTGTATAAAAGTAGTGATGTTTCCTCTTTAATACTTAAGGTATATGTTCCGTTATTAAACACAAAATCCGCAGTTCCTTTGGTACAGAAATGAAACTGTATAAAGGTGCTATCAATCTCACGTTCAAGAATTTTGACAGAGTGGTCTTCATTCTTGTGTGTTAGCACAAAAAAGCCATCTTCAATGAAAGTTTCATCAAAAGTACCTTTAGCGACACTTTTAGAAGCTATTTTTTCTGTTCGCATTTTCTTATTATTTAGATTCGTTCTAAACAAAAGGCTTAAAAACCCTTATTCTTACTGTAAAAGTATGACAAAAATCATGTTTTATTAAAAAACAAACCTAAAAAACCACAATCGACACTTTAAGTTCTTCTAGCGTTATTTTTTTTATGGTATCACATATAAATTTGCTCTGTTAATTCTCAAGTCAGGTAAACGAGCGAATGCAACACCAAAAGAATACGTTTTTTTATGCCATTGGTCTTAGCTATCAAAAAGCTGATGCGGAGGTGCGTGGTCACTTTAGCTTAAGTGATACGGCAAAGCAAAATCTGTTAGCTGAAGCTAAGCACAACGGTATAGAAAGCCTTATTGTAATCTCTACCTGCAACCGTACCGAACTTTATGGTTTTGCCGAGCACCCTTATCAGTTGATTCATTTACTTTGCGAAAACACAAAAGGTACCGTTGAAGAGTTTCAGGATGTCGCCTATATTCATAAAGGGAAAAATGCCATACACCACATGTTTAGGGTTGGGTCTGGTCTTGATAGTCAGATTCTTGGTGATTTTGAAATTATTAGTCAATTAAAGTTTGCAGCTAGAGCATCTAAAAAGGAAGGCTTACTTAATTCATTTACAGAACGATTGGTTAATTCCGTTATCCAGGCCAGTAAGCGCATTAAAAATGAAACTGAATTATCTTCTGGTGCAACCTCAGTATCTTTTGCTGCTGTGCAATACATCATGAACAATGTCAAGCACATTTCAGATAAAAACATATTGCTTTTTGGTACAGGTAAAATAGGTCGTAACACTTGCGAAAATTTAGTAAAGCACACCAAAAATCAGCATATTACCTTAATTAATAGAACCAAAACCAAAGCCGAGGAAGTCGCTGGTAAATTCAACTTGATTGTAAAAGATTACGAAAATCTACAAGAGGAAATCAACGATTCAGATATTGTTATTGTTGCTACTGGCGCACAGAATCCAACCGTTTTTAAAGGTTTAATTAACACGGATAGACCACTTTTAGTTTTAGATTTATCTATTCCAAAAAATGTAAACGAAGATATAACTGAGTTAAAAAACGTATCTTTAGTACATATGGATGATTTGGCTAAAATTACTGATGATACTCTAGAAAAACGTAAAGCATTTATTCCTAATGCAGAAGCCATTATAGATGAAATAATGTCCGATTTTAATGTTTGGTTAAACACGTTGAAGTTTGTGCCTACCATTCAGGCTTTAAAACATAAACTTACCGACTTAAAAAATTCGGAATTAAATACGCAGCGTAAAAAAATAGCCAATTTTAATGAAGATCAGGCAGAACTGATAACCAACAACATTATTCAAAAAATTACCAATCAGTTTGCACACCACTTTAGAGAAGACAACGATACGTCTGACGAGAGTTTAGAACTCATTAAAAAAATATTTCAGCTAGAAACTTCAGAGAATGTCTAAAATAATTCGCATTGGCACACGTGATAGCCAATTAGCACTATGGCAGGCTAAAACCGTTCAATCTCAACTAGAACACTTGGGTCACAAAACGGAATTAGTTCCTGTAAAATCTACAGGGGATATTGTACTAGATAAACCTTTATACGAGCTAGGTATTACGGGAATTTTCACCAAGACCTTAGATATCGCCATGCTTAATGAGGATATTGATATTGCTGTACACTCTCTTAAAGATGTCCCTACAGTTTTACCCAAAGGTATTGTACAAGCGGCGGTCATAAAACGTGGTAATGTCAATGATACCTTGGTTTTTAAAAAGAATGAAGAATTTCTTTCGGCCAGGAATGCCGTAATAGCAACAGGCAGTCTTCGAAGACGTGCACAATGGCTTAATCGTTACCCGTCACATACGGTTGTAAACATCAGAGGCAACGTAAATTCAAGATTGCAAAAGCTTGAAGATAACGACGACTGGAATGCTGCAATTTTTGCTGCAGCAGGTATTGGTAGATTAAACATAAGACCAGAAAATGCAATAAATCTAAACTGGATGATCCCTGCACCAGCTCAAGGGGCTATTATGATCACAGCCCTGGAAAGCGACGAAGAGACTAGAGCAATATGTGCAGAAATTAATCACGAAGAAACAGAAATATGTACAAGAATTGAGAGGGAATTTCTAAACCGACTTGAAGGTGGTTGTACCGCTCCTATTGGCGCGTTGGCATTTATCAAAAACGAAGAAGTTAATTTTAAAGGCATTCTTCTTAGTAAAGATGGTACAAAAAAAATCGAAGTCTCTAAAGTTGTTCCTTTAGGAAAACATCATGATTTGGCAGAATTTTGTGCTAATTATGTGATTGGTAAAGGTGGTAAAACACTTATTGATCAATTACAGCGCAGCGACAAAAAAACCAATATTTACTCAACAAAAAAGCTTACAGACGATCAATTACAACTGTTTCATAATAATGTGGTTGCCGATAGTAACGATGCAATAAAAATTAGTTTAAACCGTATCCCAAAAACGGTGGTGCGTAATGAAATTAAAAACGTTATCATTACTAGCAAAAATGCGGTTGAGGCCTTGCTTCATAACTTTTCGGCTATTGAGTTACAGTTTAAAAATATTTACTGCGTTGGCAGACGCACCAAGCGTTTGGTTGAAAAACGTATTGGGAAGGTAATACATACCGAATCTAACGCTAAAAAATTAGCTAACTACCTTGTTGAGCATATTGAAGGAAAAGAAGTAACATACTTCTGTAGTGACTTACGATTAGACGATTTACCTAATATTCTGTCTAAAAATTACATCACTATTAATGAGATAGAAGCTTACCAAACCAAGTTTGATGCAGATAAAGTAGATGGTAACTTAGACGGTGTGATGTTTTACAGTCCATCTACTGTAGAAAGCTTTTTAAAACAGAACAAAGCGTCTGGTATTGCCTTTTGTATTGGAGAAACCACGGCAAAAGCAGCAAGTCCGTATTTCGAAGATGTACGCATTGCTAAGGTACCAACTGTAGAGAGTGTTATTGAGTTAGTGAACGAGTATTTCCTGCAAAAGTAGGAATCTTAAAAATTAAGTTACAATTAAAGTAGATTCCTGCCGCCGTAGGAATGACAGAACTATGATAAAGAACGACTTATATCTAAGAGCATTAAAAGGAGAAACTGTAGAGCGTCCACCTGTTTGGATGATGCGCCAAGCAGGTAGGTATCTTCCAGAATTTATGGAAATTAAAGCCAAGTACGACTTTTTTACACGTTGTCGTACACCAGAATTGGCAAGTGAAATTACCGTACAACCTATTCGTCGCTACGGAATGGATGCTGCTATTTTGTTTAGCGATATCTTGGTCATTCCGCAAGCCATGAATATAGAGGTAGAAATGAAACCTAATTTTGGGCCTTACCTTCCTAATCCTATTCGTTCCCAAAAAGATGTAGATAACGTTATTGTACCTGATGTACATATAGAGTTAGATTACGTCATGCAAGCTATAAAGGCAACAAAGGAATTACTTAACAATGAAATTCCACTTATTGGTTTTGCGGGTTCGCCATGGACTATATTGTGTTACTGTGTGCAAGGCCAAGGGTCTAAGAACTTTGATAAGGCCAAAGAGTTTTGTTTTACAAATCCTGTTGCTGCCCATGGTTTACTTCAAAAAATTACAGATACCACCATCGCTTACTTAAAAGCAAAAGTTGCTGCTGGTTGTAACGCTGTGCAGATTTTTGATTCTTGGGGGGGCATGTTATCACCTGTAGATTATCAGGAATTTTCTTGGCAGTACATTAATCAAATTATTGAGGCTTTAAAAGATGATGCTCCTGTTATTGCATTTGGCAAAGGCTGTTGGTTTGCACTTGGTGAAATGGCTAAATCAAACGCCTCGGCATTAGGTATAGACTGGACATGTTCTCCTAAAAACGCACGTTATTTAACTGGTGGCAACATCACCTTACAAGGCAATTTTGACCCAACACGCTTATTTTCACCACCAAAAGACATCAGAAAAATGGTGCATCAAATGATTGATGATTTTGGAAAAGATAAATACATTGTAAATTTAGGTCATGGTATTTTACCAAATATCCCATTAGATAATGCCAAGGCGTTTATTGATGCCGTTAAGGAATATAAAGGCTAATCGCCTTTTGTAACTATTGAACCACCTAAACGTCTTATCTAGTATAAGTTGAATTAAAAAGATTCCTGATTTCACAGAAAATATTATGGTACAAAACATATTTAGAGGTCTACAAGTTTATACAGGTGCCTACGGATTAATTTCAAAATTGAAACTATGGAAGTATTTTGTTATACCTGTAATCATAAGTCTCTTTGTTTTTATTATGATTTTTGTTTCGGCTTATGGATTATCCGATAACCTTGGTGAATGGATGGCTGGCATTTGGGTCTGGGAAACGGGAAAAGCGACATTTACTGCTATTTCCACCTTTATAGCGGCCATAATTATTTTTGCTATAGGCCTTATTCTGTACAAACACATTATTATGGCATTATCCTCGCCATTTATGAGTCCCGTTTCAGAAAAAATAGAGGCTTATTTTACGGGAAAACCTGCTAAGAATTATGTCCATACCAATTTTTCAAAACAATTGATAAGAGGCATTAGAATTGGTTTAAGAAATCTAACAAAAGAACTACTTTATACAATTCCTATTCTTGTACTTAAGTTCATTCCTGTTGTTAATATTTTTTCAACGGTGTTGCTCTTTATAGTACAAGCGTATTATGCCGGTTTTGCAAATATGGATTACACTTTAGAACGTCATTTTAAATATAAAGACAGTGTCGCTTTTATAAGACAACACAGAGGTCTAGCTATTGGTAATGGTATTGGTTTTTTACTCTTGTTATTGATTCCTGTGGTTGGTGTTCTTTTAGTGCTCCCATTGAGTGTAACCTCTGCAACAGTAATTGCTGTAGACCTATTGTTTGATGATGATGAGGATATTGGTTTTGAACCATTTGACAAAATAGAACTTAGCTAAAAAACAGTGCATTCTTCAATGAAAAGTAAATTCTATAATTATATACAAAAATTACAAGATACCATTACATCAAAACTCGAAACTCTTGATGGCAAGGCTAAGTTCAAAGAAGATTTATGGGAGCGCCCAGAAGGTGGTGGTGGTATAACTCGTGTTATAGAAAATGGAAACGTTTTTGAAAAAGGTGGAGTTAATATTTCGGCGGTGCATGGTAAATTACCAGATAGCATGCAAGTCTATTTTGGTGTAGAGGATGCTGATTTTTTTGCTTGTGGATTAAGTTTAGTTTTACATCCTAAAAGTCCAATGGTACCAACCGTACATGCTAATTGGCGCTATTTTGAAATGTATGACCAAGACGGTAATATTGTAGATCAATGGTTTGGTGGTGGACAAGATTTAACACCCTATTATTTGTTTGAAGAAGATGCCAAACATTTTCACCAAACCTGCAAAATTGCCTGCGATAAACATAACCCTGATTTCTACCCAAAATATAAAGCACGTTGTGATGAGTACTTTTTCAACACCCATCGTCATGAAGCTCGTGGTATCGGTGGTTTGTTTTTTGATTATTGTAAAGCAAATGATGGCATGACCATGGAAGACTGGTACGATTTTGTTACTGAAGTTGGTAACAGTTTCCTAGAAGCTTACGTACCAATTGTTGAAAAACGTAAAGATTTGCCATACTCACAAGAACAACGCGATTGGCAGGAAATAAGACGTGGACGTTATGTGGAATTTAATTTAGTACATGATAAAGGCACACTTTTCGGGCTAAAAACCAACGGTAGAATAGAAAGTATTTTAATGAGCTTGCCACCACATGTACAGTGGGTTTACGACCATCATCCTGTCAAAGGAAGTGAAGAAGAAAAATTGATAAACGTTTTACAAAATCCTAGAGAATGGGTTTAGAACCCTTAACTTTGAAATAATAACATATACATTAAAAAATGTTCCCAATACGAAGAAACCGAAGACTAAGAACCAGCGTGGCAATAAGAAGTTTAGTCAGAGAAACTTACATAACCCCCAATGATTTTTTAGTACCTCTTTTTGTGGTTGAGGGTAATGGCATAAAAGAAGAAATAGCCTCGATGCCAAATTATTATCGTTTTAGCCTAGATTTACTCAAGAACGAAGTCAAAATGCTGTGGAGTTTAGGATTAAAATCCGTTTTACTATTCGTTAAAGTTGATGATAATCTAAAAGACAATAAGGGCACTGAAGCCTTAAACCCAAACGGCCTGATGCAACGTGCCATAAAAACCGTTAAAACTGTTTGTCCAGATATGTTGGTAATGACAGATGTGGCTTTAGATCCATTTTCATCTTATGGACACGATGGCATTGTTGAAAATGGAAAAATTATCAATGATGCTACAGTTGAAGTTTTAGCCGAAATGAGCATATCTCACGCTGAAGCTGGCGCCAATTTTGTCGCACCAAGTGATATGATGGATGGTAGGATTTTAGGGATTCGTGAGGCCTTAGACCAATCAAATCTCATTGATGTTGGTATCATGAGCTATGCGGCAAAATACGCATCGGCATTTTACGGCCCTTTTAGAGATGCTTTAGATTCTGCTCCTGTAGATATGGTTGATGTGCCTAAAGACAAGAAAACCTATCAAATGGATTTTGCCAATCGTGATGAGGCTTTAAGGGAAACCGAAATGGATATTAATGAAGGTGCAGATATTGTAATGGTTAAACCGGGTCTTTGCTATCTCGATATTGTGAGGGATATTAAAAATCATTTTGATATTCCACTAGCTGTATATCAAGTATCTGGCGAGTATGCCATGCTTAAAGCTGCTGCTGAAAAAGGTTGGTTAGATCATGATGCCATAATGTTAGAGCAAGTAACTTCTATTAAACGGGCAGGGGCAGATATTATAGCAAGTTATTTTGCTAAGGATGTTGTGAAATTGATTTCGTAACTTCGTAATAACTTAAACCAAAAAAATTAATGGGCTTACTCATATTCTACGCCATCATTTCTATTTTCTTTTCTTTTTTGTGTTCTATTCTAGAGGCTGT
Source organism: Winogradskyella aquimaris (assembly GCF_042676105.1). Taxonomy (NCBI): domain Bacteria; kingdom Pseudomonadati; phylum Bacteroidota; class Flavobacteriia; order Flavobacteriales; family Flavobacteriaceae; genus Winogradskyella; species Winogradskyella aquimaris. Next base: position 233,171 of record NZ_JBHTJQ010000016.1, read on the forward strand.
ATTACTAAGTATTACACCTACATTTATCAATGTTAAAAAGAAAGAAGGTAAAACTTATGCCAGTGAACTTGAAGAACTTAAAAGAGATGTAGACCGCCCGTTAATTGCTATTTTAACCTTAAACACCATTGCCCACACTGTGGGTGCCATTTTGGTTGGTGTACAAGCAAAAGTTGCTTATGCCGAACTTTACGGAAATACCAAAAGAAGTTTACTGGGCGTAGAATTTACCGAAGACGTTATGGTTGGTTTGGTATCTACGGTAATGACAATCTTAATTCTAGTAGCTTCAGAAATTATCCCAAAAACTATTGGTGCCACCTTTTGGAAACAATTAGCCAACTTTACTGCAAAAGCATTAAAAGTTCTAATCTTTCCTTTAAAATGGACAGGTATATTATGGCTATTACAGCTTACTACAAAACTTATTGGTGGCAAAGGTCATGGCAGTGTATTAAGTCGTGAAGGGTTTGTAGCAATGGCAGATATTGCCCATGAAGAAGGAGTTTTTGAAGAAAGCGAAAGTAAAGTCATTAAAAATCTGCTTAACTTTAAAGAAGTACGTGCTAAAGATATTATGACACCTCGTACGGTTCTGAAAACTGAAAACGAAACCATGACGGTCAGAGATTTTTTTGAAGCTAATTCCAATATTCGCTTTTCCAGAATCCCAGTATTCACCGAAAACCCTGATAATATTACGGGCTTAGTTCTAAAAGATGAAGTATTTAAGGAAATGGGCTTGGGTAATGGAAATAAATTATTATCTGAAATAAAGCGAAGTATCATTATCGTGAATCGTACGCTACCCATTCCAAAACTTTTTGAGCAATTAGTAGAAAGCCGTAACCATATGGCATTAGTTGTAGATGAGTATGGCTCTGTAAGTGGTATCGTTACCATGGAAGATGTTATTGAAACATTACTTGGACTTGAAATTATGGATGAAAGTGATAACGTTTCAGACCTACAATTACTCGCTCGAAAAAGCTGGGAAAGTAGAGCTAAACGCTTGGGCTTACTAGATGATGACGATCCTGAAAATTAATGGAGGTCTGCTGTATTGAAACACCTATTGGATACGCCAAAATTGTTGGCGACCATAATGGTATAACTTCTGTTTCAATATTAGACAAGTCTGAAAATGCCTCTGAATATATTCCAGAACCGCTTGAAGATTGTGTTACACAACTCAAGGCGTATTTCAATAATCAACTCAGAACTTTCGACTTAAAATTAAATCCCGAAGGAACTTTATTTCAGAAAAAGGTCTGGAAACACCTGAGCCAGATTCCTTATGGCAAAACCATTTCCTATTTAGAACTTGCCAAACAATTAGGTGATGCTAAAGCCATAAGAGCGGTGGCTAATGCAAATGGCAAAAATCCCATTTGGATTATTATCCCTTGTCATCGTGTCATCGGCGCTGATGGAAGCTTAACTGGATATGCAGGTGGCTTACACAGAAAACAATGGCTTCTTAATCACGAAGGTGAATACAAGCAACAGACACTTTTTTAAATCCTATTTTTAGTATATTTAGAATTCTTAAAATCAATCGCATCATATGAGATTCTTCAAAAAACTACTGAAATTTATTATCATCTTTTTCGGATTACTTATTATCGTTTTATACATTACGGATACCGACTACTTACTAAAGGCTGTGCGTACCATTTATCTTAATGGACACACCACAGCATTTTTAGAAGATTACCAGTATTTTGATAATAAAGAAATAAAGGCAAGCGATAATCCTGAGCCTTGGCCTAACCATAAAGATTATAATTCTGTTAAACCAACAGATGAACTTTTAAAAGCCAACGAAGATTGGGGAACGATAGCTTACGTGATAATTAAAAATGATAGCATTTGGTTTGAAGAATACTATGATGGCTTTGGTGAAGACTCAAAATCCAATTCCTTCTCGATGGCAAAAAGTTATGTATCTGGAATGCTAGGCAAGGCTATAATGGATGGTTATATCAAAAGTTTAGACCAACCTGTTTGTGACTTTTTACCAGACTTTTGTGAAGGCAAAGCCGCTAAGATGACCGTTGGTGATTTAAGCAGCATGGCCTCGGGTACTAATTGGGATGAGCGCTATTACTCCCCATTTTCTATCACAACACGTGCTTATTTTGATGACGATTTAGCTAAAGTCTGCAATGGACTAAAAGTCGTTGAAGAGCCTGGAAAAGCTTTTAAATATGCCAGTGGCGACACCCAAATGCTTGCTATGTTCATTGAAAAAGCAACGGGTAAAAAACTATATAAGTATTTAGAAGAAAGCTTTTGGAAACCTTTAGGAAGCGAAAATGATGTGCTCTGGCAAGTGGATAGTGAAGATCATGATTTGGTAAAGGCTTACTGCTGTATTGCCGGCAATGCTAAAGATTTTGCACGTTTTGGTAAGCTTTACAAAGACCATGGCAAATGGAATGGTGAACAGATTTTAGATTCAGCTTTTGTGGCTAAATCTATTACTCCTCGTTTTGCTGATAGTCCAGAATATGGGTATGGTTGGTGGATGAAAGATGTTAATGGTAAAAATTTTAAAATGATGCGAGGCCATCTGGGACAATATGTCATCGTACAACCAAAAGATAATATAATCATTGTGAGACTAGGACATCAAAAATCACCAGATGCAGGTATTGGTGCCTTTACCTATGATATTAGCTTATATATAGAAGAAGCTTACGAAATGCTTGGCTTATGATCTCAAAACTCAACCTCGAAAACATATTATTCCTAGATATTGAGACCGTTCCGGAAACGGAAAGTTTTTCAGATTTAGATAATACCAAACGAAGTCTTTGGGAAGCTAAATCTAAATATCAACGTAAGGATGAATTCTCGGCGGAAGAGTTTTATGACAGAGCAGGTATTTGGGCAGAGTTTGGGAAAATTATCTGTATTTCAGTTGGCTATTTTAAAATGGATGGTGATATCCGAAATTTTAGAGTCACTTCATTCTATGGAGATGAAGTTAAAATTCTTAAGGACTTTAAAGACCTTGTGATTTCTCATTTTAGTCAAAGCAAACATCTATTATGTGCCCATAACGGAAAGGAATTCGATTTTCCATACATCGCAAGACGGATGATTATTCATAATATTGAGTTGCCTTATAAACTCAATTTATTTGGTAAGAAACCATGGGAAGTACCTCATCTTGATACACTTGAGTTATGGAAATTTGGTGATTATAAAACGTTTACCTCTTTAAAACTCTTAACCAATGTGTTAGGCATCCCTTCGCCAAAAGATGATATTGATGGTAGCGAAGTTTACCGTGTTTATTACGAAGATAAAGATATAGACAGGATTATTACTTACTGTGAAAAAGACACTATTGCAGTAGCTCAAGTCTTATTGAGACTTAGAGGTGATGAGTTGCTTCAAGACAATGAAATAAAACATATATAAAAAAACCCAGAAGCAAACTTCTGGGTTTTAATGATTATTTGAATTTTCTAGTTTTTAATAAACTTCTTTGCAACGATTTCATCTCCATCATTCACTTCTATGAAGTAGATGCCACCATCAAGTTCAGAAACATCTATTTTACCGTCTGAGATACCACTTAAAATTGTTCTGCCTTGTATGTTAACAATTTTATATTTGAAGACCTCCAAGTTAGAAACTTCAACATTTAGAATACTTCCTTTAACAGGGTTCGGATAAATATTAATATCTGCTTCCGAAAGTTCTGGAGAATCTAAATAGCCAACAGCCTCTAGACTATCTCCTTTGCCTCTAGAGCCTGAAGAAACACCTGTAATAGTCACTTGGTCAATAAAGATTTGGTCATTATTACCCGAAGCATCATTTTGGAATCTAAATCCTGAATTAACCGCAAAGTTGTATTCTGCAGGCGTTAATGCCACGGTAGCATTATAGAACGTATTGTTATTAATATTTACACCACTTGTATACGTTGCTACTGTATTCCACGAAGAGCCATCAAAGTAACGTACCCAGAAATCCTCACCAGTCTCCATACTTAACACATAGAAATAAAAATCAATTTCAACAGAACCATAAGGGGTAACATCTATATTATCCAAGGTCATGGATGATGCCACTCCCGAGTTATCTCTAATTTGTATTGAGAAGTTACCTTCATAGGAATTCGCAGAACTTACACGCGCGCAGTCGCTTCCGCCATCAATCCAATTATCCCAACCGGTTTCAAAAAACCCTTCATTTAAGATAACATTAGATGTACTGCATGGTGCACACGATGAACCTCCACAATCTACTCCTGTTTCGTCACCATTCTGGATACCATCATCACAAGTTGGTGCAGCTGGCTCTAACAGTCTTACATCATCAACAGCTATATCCGCTTGCCATGTACTACCAACAAAACGGTTAAATCTTACTTGTATATTACTTCCTATATAAGCCGACAGATCTATATCAACCTTTAACCACTGGTCTCCTTGATTACCCGTTTGATTCCATAAACTAGTCCAAGTGGTACCACCATCATCAGATAATTCTAAATCGATTGACCCCATATCTGTAGCACCAAACATATGATAGCTAAAACTAAAGATAGGATTGGTTAAACCACTTAAATCAAAACAAGGAGACGTAATAATTGCTCTCTTGTTAGGGTAACCTGTATTATTGCCAGAAGCTTCAACATAGATATAACTAGATCCTTCTGCAGCTATCGAAGGTCCAGTATTATTGGATTGGGTGCTACCGGAATTTACTAGCCAATCCAAATCGTCAGCAGAAGATTGTGTCCAAGCACCTATTGATCCTTCGAACCCTTCCGTATATGGATATGTTGAAATACCTCCTGAACATCCTGCAGATGGCTCAGTTACATTAATAGTTCTTATAACTTGTGTTGCTGCATTTCCAGCGGCATCGCTAACATTATATGTAACTTGGTAGGTACCTGCTAGTCCTGTATTCACAGAACCACCAATAATGATATTGGCGGTAATATCCCCGTCTAAATTATCCGTGGCAGTGGCTCCTAGTTCTGTATAAGAGTCGCCAACGTTTAAATTAATTGTTGCTGAACCAATCAAAACAATTACTGGTGGTGTCGTATCTGCCAGAACATTTACAGTTCTAGTTACTTGAGTGGCTGTATTACCCGAGCTATCACTAACGTTATAGTTAATAAAATAGGTTCCTGCTACTGCTGTATTTACCGAACCTGTAATTATAATATTCGCACTGATATCGCCATCTAAATTATCTGTTGCGGTTGCTCCTAATTCGTTATAAGTTTCGCCAACGTTTAGATTCACGGGATTAGCTCCTATTAAAGTAATAATTGGTGCCGTTGTGTCTGGATTTACATTTACTGTTCTTATAACTTCGGCAGCAGCATTTCCAGCAGCATCGCTAACATTATAAGTCACAACATAAGATCCAACAATACTAGTATTTACATTATCACCACCAATAATGATACTAGAAGTTAAATCCCCATCTATATTATCAGTTGCCGTTGCACCTTGATCAGTGTATGAATCACCTAGTTCTAAATTTATGGTTGATGCACCGATTAGGGTAATAACAGGTGGTGTCGTATCAGCAGTTACCGTTACGGTTCTCGTAACTTCTGTGGCCGCATTTCCTGCTGCATCACTAACATTGTACGTTACCACATAAATACCTGCTAAAGATGTGTTTACTACATCACCTCCTATTACGATAGAGCCTGTAAGATCACCATCTACATTGTCAGTTGCTGTTGCACCCTGCTCAGCATAAGTATCACCAACATTAAGATCTAAAGTTGATGGTCCATTTAGTGTAATTACTGGAGGCGTAACATCAGGACCAGAGGTAGTTAATGAGACATCATCAATAGCAATATCCGCTTGCCATGTGCTTCCAACAAATCTATTAAAACGAAGCTGTACACCACTGCCTACATAAGCATCTAGGCTAACACTTTGGCTATTCCATTGGTTGCCTTGATTGCCAGATTGGCTCCAGATACTTGTCCATGTAGCACCTTCATCATTACTGATTTCCAAATCAATCGTTCCCATATCAGCAGCACCAAACATGTGATATTGAAAATTAAAAGAGGCAGATGCTACTCCATTAAGGTCAAAACAAGGAGAATTAAGAATAGCTCTTCTACTAGGGTAATTCGGACTTGAAGCTTCAACATACACATAGAAAGTTCCGTCTGCAGCACTTGCCGGTCCTGTATTACTTGATGGCGTACCGTTGGCATTTATTGTCCAATCGATATCATCGTCACTTGATTGAGTCCAATCTCCAAGGGTATTTTCAAAACTCTTTGAATATGGAAAAGTTGAAACTCCTCCAGAACACCCATTGGATGGTTCAATGACGGTAACAGTCCTTGTTACTTCCACTGCATCATTACCTGCTGCATCACTAACATTATAAGTTACCACATATGTTCCAGGTAATGAGGTGTTTACCGTATCGCCACCTATAACAATATTAGAACTAATATCGCCATCCACATTATCAATTGCGGTAGCACCTAACTCCGTATAGGTTCCACCTGGGGTTACGTTTACAACAGAATCCCCATTTAAAGTAATAACTGGAGGTGTTGTATCTGGCCCTGCACCCTCTATGATAATTGTATAATCTTCAACTTCACCATATGTAAATGAATCACAGGGCCCAACATTGGCATTATAACTAAGTGTAACTCGCATTCTGGTAGAATTCTCGATGGCACTAGAGGGTACCGTAAAGTTACCACTTACAGGAGTAGCCTGTGTTGGTGCTTGAGTGAAAACTTGTTCGCCTGCATCGGTAAAATCTCCATCCCGATTGTAATCAATCCAAACTGAGTATCCTTCCGCATAGACCGTTCCAGTCCAAGTCGGTGTAATTGTAACTGTATATTGAGAACCTTTTGTCAATGTCGTTGAAATACTTGTAAAATCAGAATAAAACTGTGCTCCTGAGGAGTTGTCAATAGTATTTAATTGAACTCTACTGATAAACTCGTCATTAACATTAGTACTTGCTGAATTACAATAGTTAAGTTGAACATCTGTCGTAGTAAAGATGACCGAACTACTAAATGCAGAACTTGAACCACCTGAACATAGACTTCTTACTTGAGCCTCATATTCAGTTAGCGCTGTTAAACCCGTTACATTCGAAGAAATACCAGTTACTGCACTAGTATTCCAAGTTGAAGTTCCTGTTGGTCTATATCTCAATTCGTATGTTGCCCCAGGGACAGCATCCCAACTTAATGTTGCAGTTGTTTCTGCTAAGTTTGAAGCTGCTAAGCCTGTTGGAACCGTTGCATTACAAACAACCTGACCAGCAATAGTGAAATTGGTATTAGAAATATCGAAAAAGATATGATTAGAGCCTCTAACCATAATTCGATTCTGGTTACCTTGGTTATTTGGAACAACAATATCCTGTGACCCATCATTTGGAACTCCAGAGGCTAGAGTTATAGGATAGGTATCACCACCATCAGTAGACAGCAAAATATCCACATTTGCTGCATTGACTCCATTACCTGTTGTACCGGCTACATTCCAAGTTACAGTTTGTGTTGTTCCTGCGTTCCAGGTGACATTTGTATTCGGTGAGTTAACCACAAAGGGGCCTGCATTTGCATTAACTGTTAACACCACATCATCACTATTGTTTGTTCCTCCACCAGCTACATTGTCCCTTACCGTAAGTCTGAAGTTTAATGTTCTGGCCACATTAGGTACGGCTTCCCACTGCCAAGATGTAGCTCCGGCTTTTATGGTTTCTAACCTAGGGAAATAGCGATTAGGATTTGTTGTTGGTTCAAATGACCTAAATGCCACCCCAGTGGTTCCCGTTGTACTTGGTAATGTTGTTGATGCATTGTTTTCATCATACTGTTCCCAACAATAAGTCAATACATCTCCAGGATCTGTATCTGTCGCTGAACCCTCTAAAATAAAAGGTGTGCCTCTTGGGATAGTATAGTTAGATCCGGCATTTACTACCGGTACGGCATTACCTGTGTTTGTATTAGTTTGACAACTGGTAGTTTTTATATAATCCGTTACTTGCTCTATCGATATAGCATGAAAATATGGATCGCTATTATTTTGTACGTCAGTTGACCCAGTAATACCTGCGTATCCCATTATAGTCGACCCACTCCCTGGTTCCATCTGAGCATTAGTCCCTTCGTTTCCTGCAAATGTCCATGTGTGGTTAGCCCCAAATTGATGTCCCATTTCATGCGCTACATAATCTACATCAAAAGGATCTCCTTCTGGAATTGTTAAAGAGGTCCATCCACTTCCTTTTTGTCCATTAACGCAAACACAACCTATACATCCTGCGTTTCCATTATTTTGAAGATTTGCAAACAAATGACCAATATCATAATTAGCTTCCCCAATAACGTTAGTTAATGTGTTTTGCAATGCTGTATTATATCCACTAGTCGTATTACCGTAAGGATCTGAGACTGTACTTGTATAAATGACATCGTCTGTGTTGGCAATTAAAACCAATGTAACGTTGAAATCAACCTCAAAAATACCATTTACTCTGGTCATGGTTGTATTAATTGCTGCAAGTGCTTGAGCAACAGTTCCACCATGGTATTGTGTATATTCCCCTGTTGCTGATACGGCCAAACGGTAGGTTCTTAATATTGAATCATCCGCATTCCTATACGTAATATTGGTTTGAGATCCAACAGTCTCCTTAACACGCTCAGAGACATAACATTCAAAATCGTTATTCGTGTTGATTCGGTTTTTTCTATCAAAAACTATATAATCATTAGACCCATCTGCTATGGGTTCAATGAATGTGTTTCCTTTAGCAGATAAAATCATCCCACTAAAACCTTCAGGAGAAAGGCTAAATCTTAAAATAGCGGAACCATCATCAATACCTTGACCCACATAGGACCTAATTTCTGGATAACGTGCCTGCAACTCTGGATGCATCACTGATGCTTCTTTAATTGCAAACCGTTCTAGTTTTCCTTCTGAGTTAGGGAATGACAATGTTACGTTTGAAGTGACTGAAAATTGATTTCGTTGAACAACACCATTTAAAGATTGTCTTAAAGCTTCGATGTTTAAATTGAAGGTTTCAAATTCTTTGAGAGATTTATGATTCTCTTTTAAAATTTGGTTAGAATTAATGGATTGTTTCTTCCAAGGTGATTTGTTTTGGGACCAAATCATAGTCGTACTCATCATAATGATGAGTGAGAGCATTTTAATAATATTCATAATGTTGAGGTTAATGGATTAATTAATAGCTTAACCCTTTCAAATTACTTTTTTTTTGGGTTCAAATATTCAATGTTAATAACTAATTACTTGAAAATTGAAAATGTGCGGGAAAACCGTACCTAAAAGTAAGAATACATTTACTATTTGGTTATGAAACAAAAATCCACATAACCTTCAGAATAATTGATTTTATGGATTATTCTATAACCCATTAAACTTTTTGAAGTTATCTCTTGTTTTATCAAAAATTAATTTTTCACAGCTCTATTTGATTATTCATTTTGGTTATTTTTACACTATGGCATCGCAAAATATACTTGAGGTAAGTGATCTTTCAATATCCATTTGGAATAACAAGGAGAAAATCGATATTATACATACAATCTCATTTCATATAAAGACCAATGAGATTTTAGCTATAGTGGGCGAGTCAGGTTCCGGTAAGTCCATTTCTTCTTTAAGTTTAATGGGATTGCTTCCAAAAGGTATTTCTAAAATAACATCTGGCGAGATTACTTTCGAAAATAAGGATCTGGTTAAAACTTCTGACAAAGAATTTCAAAATATCAGGGGAAAAGACATTGCAATGATATTTCAAGAGCCGATGAGTTCGTTAAATCCCTCTATGCGATGCGGATATCAAGTTGAAGAGATTCTGAAACGTCACACAAACCTTTCTAAATCCCAAATAAAGAATGAGGTGCTTTCTCTTTTTGAAAAGGTAAAGCTTCCCAATATCGAAAGAATTTATAAGGCATATCCTCATGAGCTTTCAGGTGGCCAAAAACAAAGGGTCATGATTGCCATGGCCATTGCTTGTAAGCCAAAACTTCTGATAGCAGACGAACCCACAACAGCTTTGGATGTTACCGTACAAAAGGATATACTTTTACTTCTAAAAAATATTCAACAGGAAACCAAAATGAGTATTCTATTTATTTCTCATGATTTATCCTTGGTCTCTGAACTGGCGGATAGGGTTCTAGTCATGTACAAAGGAAAAATTGTAGAACAAGGAGATACCAAAACTATCTTTAAGCATCCAAAACACAATTATACGAAAGCTTTAATTAACGCTAGGCCTTCTATGGATTATAGGTTGAAAAAATTACCTACAGTATCAAACTTTATAAATGATAATATTGATAGCACTATTGTCACTAAATCTAACAGAATTGAGCATCATAAAAAACTTTACGCTCAAAATCCACTCTTAGAAATTATTGATATAGAGAAAACATACGTTTCTAAAACAGGATGGTTTTCAAGACCTAAATATTTTAGAGCTGTTGATAGTGTTAGTTTTAAAGTTTATCCTGGTGAAACTATAGGGCTTGTTGGTGAGTCTGGTTGTGGCAAATCAACATTAGGTAATGCAATACTCCAATTAGATAAAGCAACCTCTGGTATTATAAAATATAAAGGGAGAGATATTACCAATTTAGATAAGCGCGAACTAAGAGATTTAAGAAAAGACATTCAAATTATATTTCAAGATCCATTTGCATCACTTAATCCTAGAATGACTGTAGGCAATGCAATAATAGAACCCATGACGGTTCACAAAATAGGTGATTCCTCCAAAGATCGAAAAGAAAAAGTTGTAGCCATTTTAAATAAAGTTGGCCTGGACACAGCTAGTTTTTATAAGTACCCTCACGAATTTTCTGGTGGTCAACGACAACGGATTGGTATCGCTAGAACCATAGCCCTGCAACCCAAACTCATTATATGTGATGAATCCGTTTCTGCTTTAGACATCTCTGTACAAGCCCAGGTTCTTAATTTACTTAATGATTTAAAAACACAATTTGGTTTTACCTATATTTTCATTTCACATGATTTGGCAGTTGTGAAATACATGGCTGATCAGTTGTTGGTTATGAATAAAGGTAAAATTGAAGAAATTGGAGATGCAGATGATATTTATGAAGCACCTCAAAAAAGTTACACTCAAAAATTAATTAACGCTATACCAAAAGGCCTTTAAATACCATGAACCTAAAGATTATAAAAATTTCAACGTTTGTTTTGCCCCTCATTTTGTTATCAATGTATATAACTAACTTAAAAAGAGACCCAAAAAATAATCCTATGAACGATAGTATTACTCCAAAAGTAGACTCTTTGTTACGAATAATGACCATTGAAGAAAAGGTTGGGCAAATGAACCTCTACAATGGTTTTTGGGATGCTACTGGTCCTGTTCCAGAAGGTGGTGATGCCAAAACAAAGTATGAACATCTTCGCAAAGGATGGGTTGGTGGAATGCTCAACGTTAGAGGTGTTAAAAATGTTAGAGGTGTTCAAAGAATTGCTGTAGAGGAGTCCAGACTAGGCATACCATTAATAATCGGTTTTGATGTGATTCATGGTTATAAAACCATAAGCCCAATACCACTTGCTGAGGCGGCTAGTTGGGATTTAGAGGCCATAGAACAATCAGCAAGAATTTCTGCTGTAGAAGCCTCTGCCTCAGGTATAAACTGGACCTTTGCACCCATGGTTGACATTTCGAGAGATCCTCGTTGGGGACGTGTGATGGAAGGGGCAGGTGAAGATCCATTTCTAGGAAGTAAAATTGCTCAAGCTAGAGTAAAAGGGTTTCAAGGCGAAGACTTAAGCAATCCTAATACCATTGCGGCTTGCGCAAAACATTTTGCTGCTTATGGCTTTGCTGAAGCAGGAAGGGAGTATAATACGGTTGACATGAGTAACGCTAAACTTTTAAACACTGTACTTCCACCATTTAAAGCTGCAGCCGATAGTGGCGTAAGAACGTTTATGAATTCTTTCAATGATCTTAACGGCATACCTGTGAGTGGAAGTAAATTTTTGCAGCGAGACATTTTAAAAGGCAATTGGAATTTTAATGGTTTTGTGGTATCAGACTGGGCATCCATTAATGAGATCATTTATTGGGGTCATGCTAAAAACAAAAAAGAGGCCGCTTTAATTGCTTCAAAAGCAGGTTCAGATATGGATATGGAAGGTCATGTTTATATACAAGAATTAGCGGAATTGGTGAAGTCAGGAGAGGTTGATGAATCTATTATTGATGAGGCAGCGGGAAGAATTTTACGAGTGAAATTTGAATTAGGACTATTTGATGACCCTTATAAATATTGTAATGAAGACCGTGAGAAAAATCTAATTGGTCAAAAGTCGCATCACGAGGCTGTTCTAGATATGGCCAAAAAATCTATCGTATTATTAAAAAACGAGAACAATATTCTTCCGCTAAAAAAAGAAGGACAAAAAATAGCACTCATAGGTCCTTTAGCCAATGACAAAAATAGCCCTTTGGGAAGCTGGAGATTAGCTTCAGAAGATTATTCTGCCGTTTCTATTCTTGAAGGGATGAATGCATACACTAAAAATGAGTTGTCATTTGCTAAAGGTATAGAACTGTTTAAAGGACAACCTTCATTTAGAAATGAGGTTGAAATTAACACCGATAACGAAAGCGGAATTGAGAATGCCATCACAATAGCAAAAGATGCAGATGTCGTGGTCATGGTTTTAGGTGAACATGGATTTCAGAGTGGAGAAGCCAGAAGTAGAACTAAGCTTAATCTACCAGGATTACAACAGAAATTATTAGAAGCCGTTTATAATGTGAATAAAAATATTGTTTTAGTACTACAAAATGGACGACCGCTTACCATCGAATGGGCAGCCGAACATATACCTGCTATTGTAGAAGGCTGGCAACTAGGTTCTCAAACAGGTAATGCTATAGCCCAAGTCTTATATGGCGACTATAACCCAAGCGGTAAGCTTCCTATGACCTTTCCAAGAAATGTCGGGCAAATTCCAATTTACTATAATCATAAGAGTACTGGTAGAGCTACAAATAGGGAGGGCAATGTCTTTTGGTCGCACTACATTGATCAGGAAAACACCCCTTTATTCCCTTTTGGTCATGGTTTGAGCTACACAACTTTCAAATATACTAACCTAAAGGTGGATGACTCTGGCTACATTAAGAATGGTACGATTGAAATTAGCGTTGATATTACTAATTCTGGTAAACGAAAAGGAAAAGAAGTGGTTCAACTTTATATAAGAGATAAAGTTGCTAGTGTTGTAAGGCCTGTAAAAGAATTGAAAGGGTTTGAATTGGTAGAACTAGATATTAACGAATCTAGAACTATTTCCTTCCATCTCACTGAAAATGAACTTGGTTTCTATAATAATGATGGAGCCTATATAATTGAACCAGGAAACTTTGAAGTTTTTGTTGGTGGTAGTTCTTCTGACGAATTGAAAAGCGAGTTTTCCTTAAAATAAAATATTCATGCTAAATCGGTAAGGATTATAGCATGAATATTTTCTTAGTTAATTTTAAAACACCTGAGATCACTCTCATTGTGTTTTTTAAATTTGAGAACATAACATTCTCTTCTAAAGTAGGTTCTGGTAGATTTGATTTGGTTTTCATAAGCTTTAGTTTATGGTAGATTTGGGGCAAAATCTAAAAATTAAGTTTATGGTAAAATTTGGGTTAATTTAGTTTTTGACTTGGGATTGCTAATATCAAAATATTTTTCAATTAATCAGTTTAAAGTACTTATTAATCGATGAAATACATTATTTTTTAACATTTGTAGTCCATTTCATTAATTTTTCCTACAAAAAAGCCGCATTACATTTGCGGCTAATTGCATATTAAAAATTATCAGTATTAAATCTTCATTTCAGGTATTTCACCTTCAACAATCAGATGCCCTTCAGTCGCGTTTTCAATAGCTTCTACAGAAACACCTGGCGCACGTTCCAACAATTTAAACCCTTTTGGAGTCACCTCTATAACAGCCAAATTTGTAACTATTTTCTTGACGCAACCCACTCCTGTCAAAGGTAATGAACAGGACTTTAAAAGTTTTGACTCACCTGCTCTATTCGTGTGCATCATAGCAACAATTATATTTTCAGCACTAGCGACTAAGTCCATAGCACCGCCCATACCTTTCACCATTTTCCCTGGGATTTTCCAATTGGCAATATCACCGTTTTCAGCTACTTCCATGGCTCCTAAAATGGTGAGATCTACATGCTGTCCTCTAATCATAGAAAAGCTCATTGCAGAATCAAAAAATGAAGCACCAGGTAAAGTCGTTATGGTTTGTTTACCAGCATTAATAATATCTGCATCCTCTTCCCCTTCAAATGGAAAAGGACCCATGCCAAGAACACCGTTTTCACTTTGAAATTCCACTTCTATATCGTCTCTAACAAAGTTAGCCACCAATGTTGGTATACCTATTCCTAGGTTTACATAGTAACCATCCCTAACTTCCTTTGCAATACGTTTTGCTATACCATTCTTATCTAACATAACTAACTTCTTTGTCTTACCGTTCGTTGCTCTATTCGCTTCTCATAGTGTGCCCCTTGAAATATTCTTTGTACAAATATGCCAGGGATATGAATCTGATTTGGATCTAACTCACCAACGGGAACTAGTTCTTCAACCTCAGCCACCGTAATATTAGCTGCCCCGCACATATTGGGGTTAAAATTGCGTGCCGTCCCTTTAAAAATTAGATTGCCTGCAGCGTCCCCTTTCCAAGCTTTTATAAAACCAAAGTCTGCTTTAAAAGCATGTTCTAGAACATACATTTTGCCATTAAATTCTCTGGTTTCCTTTCCTTCGGCCACTTCTGTACCATATCCTGCGGGAGTATAAAACGCAGGGAAACCTGCTTGGGCTGCCCTTGCACGCTCGGCTAGAGTACCTTGAGGAATTAACTCCACCTCAAGTTCACCTGAAAGCATTTGACGCTCAAACTCGTCATTCTCCCCGACATATGAGGATATCATTTTCTTTATTTGTTTTTGTTGAAGTAATAAGCCTAAACCAAAATCGTCAACACCTGCATTATTCGAAATACAGGTTAAACCTTTTACATTTAATCTTACAAGCTCTGCGATCGCATTTTCAGGAATACCAGATAAACCAAAACCTCCAAACATAAAGGTCATATGGTCCTCTACGCCACTCAATGCTTCGGTAACATTATCTACTTTTTTGTTAATCATAGTGTCATGTTTTTCCAATTGGAAAAATACAAAACAATGCTATAAATTAATAGCTAATGATTGAATAAATGCTGAAATTAAGTATGGAAAATATCAGAAATCGATTTCTATTCCCTCATCCTCTTTCTTTCCACTTGTATCCCCTAAGTCTCCTTCGTCTTTTACCTCACAATCGACGTTGATGGAAAGTTCTTCAGGTTTTTCAAACTCACCTTTGGAGACATTAAGTGTTTCATCTGCATAACAGGCCTTCATATAAAGGCCCCAGATTGGAAGGGCCATAGAGGCTCCTTGTCCGTAAGTAATACTTTTAAAGTGAGCAGCTCTATCTTCCGCACCAACCCAAACACCAGTTACTAAATTTGGCACCATACCCATAAACCAACCATCACTTTGATTTTGGGTTGTTCCAGTTTTACCTGCTATTGGATTATCAAATTCGTAGGGATATCCTGTAATAATTTCTTTATAAACGGAACTCCATTTATCAAAGCCTGCATGCCTTAATCTTCTACCAGAACCTGCCTGTGTAACTCCTTCTAATAGATTAACTGTGACATAGGCAACTTCTTCACTCAGTACGTCCTTGCTTTCTGGAGTCACCTGATAAAGCACTGTGCCATTTTTATCTTCAATACGTGTTACCATAACAGGTTTGTTATAAACTCCTTTATTGGCAAATGTAGAGTAGGCAGCCACCATTTCGTAGACACTAATATCTGGTGTGCCCAAAGCTATTGCGGGAACCGGAAGTATATCTTGTTCCACTCCTAGTTTCTTTGCCATTTCTGCCACAGGTTGTGGGCCAATCTCATTCATTAACCTTGCCGTTATTGTATTTGTCGAACTTGCCAAAGCATCTTTTAAGGTTTGTTTCCCTGAATAATTACCGTCTGAGTTTTTAGTGGTCCAAGGTTCTGGGTTTCCAAATTTATTAGCTTCAATGGTTATTGGAGTTCTAGGGAAAGAATCGCAAGGAGAGACTTGTAACTGGTCTATAGCCGTAGCATACACAAACGGTTTGAACGTGGAACCAACTTGGCGTT
The DNA here is from genome assembly GCF_042676105.1 of Winogradskyella aquimaris. Lineage (NCBI taxonomy): Bacteria > Pseudomonadati > Bacteroidota > Flavobacteriia > Flavobacteriales > Flavobacteriaceae > Winogradskyella > Winogradskyella aquimaris. The sequence goes on from NZ_JBHTJQ010000016.1 coordinate 249,501, forward strand.
TCCCTTGTTTTACCATATCATACTTAAAGTGCTTGTAATCCATACCACCTACCCAAGCTTTTACGTGGCCATTGGAAGGGTCCATAGACATCATACCTGGATGCAAAAAAGATTTGTAATAACGCATAGAGTCAATAGGCTTCATCACTGTATCTACCTCTCCTCGTTTTCCATCTATCCATTTAAAAACCCGCATCTCAACAGGTTTGTAAAATGAAGCTTCTACTTCTTTGTCCGACTTACCTTGCTTCTTCAATATTCTCCAACGCTCACCTCTTCGCATACCATCCTTCAGTAACTTATCTATTTCTGATTTTGTTAATTCCAAAAATGGAGCTGTAGGGTTTCGGTCAGGTGTATTTTGATGATCAAATTCGGCTTGCAGTCTAGGCATGTGTAATGCAACAGCCTCTTCAGCATATTTCTGCATACGCGAATCGATTGTTACAAACACCTTTAAACCATCACTATACAAATCATATTTTGAACCATCTGGTTTTCTGTTTTTTTCTTCGTTTGCCCATTCTTTCATAAACCCTCTTAGGTATTCTCTAAAATACGTACCTATACCCTGACTATGGGTTTCTGGTGTAAAATTAAGGTCTAGTTCTGTGGCCTGAAGCGAGTCCTTTACTTCTTCAGAAATGTAACCATATTTATACATTTGGGAGAGTACGACATTTCTTCTGTTTCTTGTACCTACAGGGTTTCGTGATGGAATAGGATTATAAAGCGCTGAGTTTTTGAACATTCCTACTAACATAGCAGACTCTTTTAGGTCTAAATCTTTTGGCTCCTTACCAAAATAAATCCTTGCAGCCGAACGAATACCATCACCGTTATTGCCAAAGTCATAGATGTTGAAATATTGTGCTATGATTTCTTCCTTTGTATACTGACGTTCAAGTCTAATCGCAATAATCCACTCTCTTACTTTCTGAAGTGCTCGTTCTATTTTGTTCTTTGATACCTGATCTGTAAACAATTGTTTTGCCAACTGTTGTGAAATTGTGCTTGCTCCACCACCACTTCCGAGTTTGAAAATGGCGCGTAAGGTTCCTCTACCATCTATTCCTGAGTGCTCATAAAAACGAATATCCTCCGTAGCTATTAGGGCATCTACCAAATTCTTTGGTAAATCTTCATAATCTACTGGTGTACGATTGTCATTAAAGTAAAATTTACCGAGCGTAACACCATCTGAAGAGATAATTTCAGTAGCCAAATTAGTTTCTGGGTTCTCAAGTTTGGTATGGTCGGGCATCTCCCCTAAAAGTCCCCAAGAGGCAAATAAAAACAACAATACAACAGCAAGAATACCTCCTGAAAATAGCATCCAAAACCATCTGATGTATTTGGAAAAATCTATTGTTTGTGATTTTGTAGTTTTCTTTTTTGCCATATTTCCTTTTATTGAACTCGTTCTACTCTAAAACCAATATCCGTAATACCTTCTAGGTTATCTATACCGTTGACTTCACCATTTTTTCTCATAGCATGCTGTATATTAACATTATAATCCCCATTCTCTGTGAATTTAAATTGAGACTTATAACCTCTATACCAAAGCTTATTTTCTTTAATATCCGTAAAGCCTGAACCTAATAGTTCGCCTGTTGGTGCAGCCATTTTATACTCTAAGGTGTCGGTGACGGCCTTACCATTCGGATAATTCATTTCGACAATAAGAAATAGATTGCTAAACGCATAATCGTTGGTGTTTCTTAGATTGACATAAAGATTATAATTGCTAATAGTATCTGGTGCTTTAAATGCAAATGTGGCCACTGAATCTTTATGCCACTTATTCGGAACAGATTTGTACTCGTCATAAACAACTGTAGAATCACAACTTATAGCCAAAAACAAACTAACAAAGGCAAGTAGTGGGGTATTAATTCTTTTTTGCATTTTGTTTTTGATTGCGCGTTTTGTTACGGTTTTTGTTTCTGTTCCTATTCTTTTTACGTTTCTTTTTTGATTTTGGACTATCAAAACGTGTTAAACTATCTTGACCTACAACGTTTTCAAATTCTGTTTTAGTGTCTTGTATATGTTCTGCTGCATATTCTTCGAGACTTGCTACTTTTTCCTTTCTTTTATTTTTGGCAATAATTTCATTTGCTTGTTCTGTAGTAATTACATGCCAATTCATCCATTCCCCTTCGTAGGCATACCATAGTAAACCTTTGAAAATATCCGTTTTTTGACAAATGGCTGTTCCTTTTTCAGTATACAACTTCGCATCGCTTTTTGGAAAAGCTTTTAAGGCATCTAAATAGGCATCCAATTCATAATTTAAGCAACATTTAAGTTTACCGCATTGGCCTGCCAGTTTCAATGGGTTTAGGGAAAGTTGCTGATACCTTGCTGCAGAGGTGCTGACCGATCTAAAGTCGGTAAGCCAAGTTGAACAACATAATTCACGCCCACAGGAACCAATCCCTCCAAGTCTGGCCGCCTCTTGTCTGAACCCAACCTGACGCATTTCAATTCTGGTTTTAAACTCCCTTGCAAAAACCTTAATTAGTTCTCTAAAATCCACACGTTCTTCAGCGGTGTAGTAGAATGTTGCTTTACTACCATCGCCTTGGAACTCAATATCAGAAATCTTCATTTTAAGGTTAAGATCTATAGCAAATTGCCTTGCCTTAACTTTCATGGGTTCTTCCCTGTCTCTAGATTTAGACCAAATATCTATATCCTTTTGGGAAGCCTTGCGGTATATCTTTAAGACATTTTCTGGATCGTCAATGTCTATTTTTTTACGTTTCATCTGAACACGAACTAACTCACCAGTGAGCGTAACCATACCAACATCGTGGCCAGATTTTGCTTGAGTAGCGACTATATCACCAATACTCAATGTAAGATTTTCGGTATTTTTATAGTATTGTTTTCTTCCGTTTTTAAAACGAACCTCAACTCCTTGAAAAGGTTCTTGTCCGTTTGGTAGTGACATGTTGGCCAGCCAGTCAAAAACAGTGAGCTTATTGCAGCTATCAGTACCGCAAGTTCCATTGTTTTTACATCCTTTTGGTTGACCGTCCTTACCAGTTGCACAACTGTTACAAGCCATATAGAATTATATATTGAATTTAGGCTACTACACCTAAATAAAGGATTCATAAAATAATAATAAGTAAAGATACTATTATTTTAGTATTTCTTTAATTATCCCTTAAGGATGTCTTTTATTCTTCAAATATGTTTAACGGAAATGATATTAACTGGACAAGCCTTAGATGCATTTTGGCTTGGTTCTAAAATCTCATAATCTTTTGACTTTAGCGTGAAAAACCCTTTCTTTTCTTCGGCATGAAGCAGTACCGATTTACCGTCTTTTTTAGACATCTGAAATTGTTTTGGCGCCAATTCTACGCAGTAATTACAACCAATACACTTGTTACGCTGTAATGTGATAACAACCATTAGACTTCTACTTTATTTTCTACAATTTTGTATAGTTTGTCTGATGGTCTTACTCTAAAGTCTAAAGGTATAGTTATGGTATCACCTTTAGTCCCTTTGTCTTTTGGTTTGTCATTAACCAACATTTCTTTGAGCTCTAGCTCTTTAGCACCTGTTGTTGGTCCTGTTATTAAAATGGTATCGCCTATTGACACATCGTATGCTTCTATCTTAAATTCACCTATTTTTGCTTTGGGGAAGTAATGTACGCCTTTACCAATATAAACTTTCTTTTGTGTAGCATGGCTTCCAGAACCTTTGCTCCACTCACCTAATTTTTGCCCTAAATAATAGCCACTCCAAAACCCTCTGTTATATACTTTTTCGAGCTCTTGCATCCAGGTGATGACTTGTTCTTTAGAATAAGTATTATTGTTGAGACTATCTATTGCTTCTCTATAGCACTTAATTACTTTTGCAACATATTCTGGTGCTCTGCCTCTTCCTTCAATTTTTAAAACTTTTATACCTGCATCTGCTACTTGATCTAAGAAATCTATGGTACATAAGTCTTTTGGAGACATAATGTACTCATTATCCAGTTCCATTTCTATCCCGGTTTCCTGATCTACAACCGTATATTTCTTTCTACAATTTTGTTTACAGGCACCTCTATTGGCAGAAGAGTTGTAAGCATGTAAACTCATATAGCATTTGCCAGAAACCGCCATGCAAAGTGCACCATGACCAAAAATCTCTATTTCTACCAATCTACCCGAAGGTCCTTTGATTTGTTCCTTTTCTATTTGCTCTGTAATATGTTTTACTTGGCGTAAGCTAAGTTCTCTACTAAGCACCATGGTATCAGCAAACATAGCATAGAATTTTACAGTCTCCAGGTTAGTGATGTTTATTTGAGTTGAGATATGCACTTCCATATCAAACTGCCTTGCGATGGCAATAACCGCTTGGTCCATAGCTATAACAGCTGAAATATCCGCTTCCTTGGCTTTTTTTACTAAAGTTTTTACAATAGACAAATCATGATCGTAAATAATGGTATTTAACGTTAAGTAGGTTCTAACATTTTTTGCTTTACAACGACGCGTAATTTCTTCTAAATCGTCTAATGTAAAGTTTATAGATGCTCGCGCGCGCATGTTAAGTTGCTCTACCCCAAAATACACAGAATCTGCACCATTATCCAAAGCAGCCTGTAAGGATTCAAAATTCCCAGCAGGTGCCATAAGTTCTATCTTTTGCATCTTATTATGCTTTATTAATTAAATTCTATTTCGTAATTGAGTTTATTGGATAGGGATCGAAGCTCAGACTTAGTTTTAAACACATTGGATAGCAAGAGTTTTCCCCATCCTATTTTTTTAGAGTAGGTGTTGAAGGATTCTTCTCTCCAATTAAAACCATCTTTCCAAAATTTATCTGGCGAGATATAACAAAAGGTGTAATCAAAAACGAAACTAGAATCATTCTCCCCTTTTAAAACTGACAAACTATTTGGTGCCATTAAGGTGATGTGATGATTAGAGCACTGCTGTCTGACGTCTTTTATAAGATCTAAGTAATCATCTTCTAGCGAAGAAACGTCAAAATCATTATACTCAGTATTTCCTATCTTTTGTATTGGTCTTAATTGAAGAATATCAAAACTATCGCCATTAAAATGTTTGAAAAAATCCTTCAATTCATAAAAATTATCCTTATTAAAAGTGTAGTTTATTCTCACTTTAAAATTGTAGGTCTTTTTAAGTTCTACAAACGCTTTCAAAGCATTTTGAAATTTTTCGTAACTCGCTTTTTTCATGAAATTTTCATAGCTCTCCTTTGTAACGCCATGAAGCGAAATAGTAAATTCATTAAGTCCCGCTTTTAAAAGCGGCTCAATATTTTCCTTTGTAAGTAAGTTGGCGTTAGTCGTTATAGAAATGTATGGCACATTGTATTTCTTGCCTAGTGCAACAATTTTTTCTAAATTTTTATACAGCGTTGGTTCTGTACCACACCCTATTTGCAACTTTAAAGCTCGATTAAAAATTGTCTCTGCAACTCGTTTTAAGTCGTCTTCTTTAAATTGTCCTTTTAGTGTTTTCACATAGTCCGCATCTGTGAAGTAACACATTTTACAGCGCAAGTTACAAGCCATTACAGGATCTAAATTCACAGCCAAATAACGCTTGTTGAATTTATGCAACAGAAAAAGCCCTAGAAACTTAATTCTATGGCTTTTAATTTTTCTGTTGAGTTGTAATAACTTGTAAATATTCATTTACAGTATCGTATTGCTTTGATTTTCAAAAATATTGCGCAAGTCTTTTTTATAAGGGAGGTGATCCGCTCTACCTTTCTTAAAAATATCATTACTATTTCCTTGCCCTTTGCGCAGTGCCTTTTGCTCTTCGTAAGGTAATTTTATGATTTCTTGACAGTGAGAAGAACAGCAGTTTTCCATTTTTTCTTTGCACTCATCGCATTGAATAAATAGTAAATGGCAAGCTTCATTAGCGCAATTGGTATGTGTATCAGCTGGTTTGCCACATTGGTGGCAGTTTGCGATAACATCGTTACTAATGCGCTCAGACCGTCTTTGATCGAATACAAAGTTTTTACCTATAAACTTATTTTCGAGACCTTCAGCTTCAACCTGTCTAGTGTAATTTATAATGCCACCTTCAAGTTGAAATACATTTTTGAAGCCTTTGTGTTTGTAATAGGCACTGGCTTTTTCGCAACGTATACCTCCTGTGCAATACATTACCAATTTTTTGTCTTCCTTATGCGCTTTTAAATCTTCTTCAATTAGGTCCAAAGACTCTCTAAAAGTGTCCACATCTGGTGTAATGGCATTTTTAAAGTGTCCGATCTCACTTTCGTAATGGTTACGCATATCTACTAAGACGGTATCTGGATCTTCGATAAGCGCATTGAATTGTTGAGCATCAACATGAATACCCTTATTGGTCACATCAAAGGTGTCATCGTTAAGCCCGTCAGCAACAATTTTATGACGTACCTTCACTTTTAATTTTAAGAAGGCAAAATTATCATGCTCTATCGCAATATTTAATCTCACATTTTCCAAAAAAGTAATAGTGTCTAGGTGATTTTTAAAAGCTTCAAAATTTTCTGCTGGCACAGACAATTGGGCGTTAATACCTTCATGCGCTACATAGATTCTGCCCAACACGTCAAGCTCATCCCATGCCAAGAACATGTGGTTTCTAAAAATTTGAGGATTGCCAATTTTGGCGTACTTGTAGAAAGAGATCGTTAAGCGCTCCTTTCCCGCTTTTTCGATAAGTTCTGCTCTTTCTTTAGCACTTAAGTTATTGTACAGTTGCATGCTATACTAATTTTAAGGTTAAAGAATTATGTGCAAAGGTATTATTTTTAGTGAAGTAGCATAAAAAAGCACCTTGAAATTAACAAGGTGCTTTTCTAACTAACCACTAACTTAAAACTATCTTGAAAAGGGGCTTGCTAATTAGGTTACTTGGCTGTTGTCCAAATCAACAGCCTTGTAACCAAATACCTTAAAATTTAAATTGAAAAATTAAAGAAACAATGTTGTTATCCTTATATTAAACATAAGATAATCATAGCAATTTTTTCCTTTTTCATTTAGTAGATGCAAAAAGTGTAAAATGGTTGCGTCTTTGAATTGAAAAAATTAAAATAAGTGGTATTTTTGATATCAATTTAATAAAGAAAACAGAAGAAATGAGTAGTGAAAAAGATGCCAAATTAAAAGCGTTAAAATTAACCTTAGATAAGTTAGATAAAGCTTACGGTAAAGGAACCGTAATGAAAATGAGCGACCAGGCCATAGTAGATGTCGATGCTATTTCATCGGGTTCTTTAGGTTTGGATATCGCCTTAGGAGTTGGTGGTTACCCAAGAGGACGAGTGATAGAAATATATGGTCCTGAATCTTCAGGAAAGACAACATTGACCTTACATGCTATCGCTGAAGCTCAAAAAGCTGGTGGTATCGCTGCTTTTATTGATGCAGAACATGCTTTTGACCGTTTTTATGCTGAAAAGCTTGGTGTAGATTTAGAAAATTTAATCATCTCTCAACCCGACAACGGAGAGCAAGCTTTAGAAATCGCCGACAACCTCGTTAGGTCTGGAGCTATAGACATAGTTGTGGTAGATTCTGTTGCAGCATTAACCCCAAAGAGTGAAATTGAAGGGGAAATGGGAGATTCTAAAATGGGATTACATGCCCGTTTGATGTCTCAGGCTTTAAGAAAGCTTACAGCTTCAATTAGCAAAACTAATTGCACCATGATTTTTATCAACCAATTACGTGAAAAAATTGGTGTTATGTTTGGCAACCCAGAAACTACTACAGGAGGTAATGCATTAAAGTTTTATGCTTCTGTTCGTTTAGATATTAGGCGATCTACTCAAATTAAAGACAGCAATGGAGACGTAATGGGGAACAAAACACGTGTTAAAGTTGTAAAAAACAAAGTAGCCCCACCATTTAGAACAGCTGAATTTGATATTATGTATGGAGAAGGTGTTTCTAAAGTTGGTGAAATTCTTGATTTAGCAGTAGAACACGACATCGTAAAAAAGAGTGGTTCCTGGTTTAGCTACGAAGATACCAAGCTCGGCCAAGGACGAGATGCCGTAAAATCATTAATTAAAGACAATCCTGATTTAATGGATGAATTAGAAGAAAAAGTGAGGGCATTAATTAATGATAATCAATAATTTATAATAACAATCCTGTTTTCACAGGATTTTTTTATTTTTTGACGCAACCCTTTTACACTTTTTGCATCTATAGTGTAGAATTAATTGTATGAAGTAATGAAAAAATATGCTTTTTTGTTTCTCGTTTCTGTGGCTTTCTTAACCTCGTGCAGTGTAGAAAACGATGATCCTGTTGTTCGGACTGAGTTCATGCCCATTGTTAATGTGGCTGTGCCAGATCATTTTGTACAAGGACAAACACACGAAATTTTGATGTCCTACGTAAAACCAAACTCATGCTATGTTTTTAACAATATTATTTTTGATATTGAAGGGCATGAAAGAACAGTATCCATTCTTAATACGGTGTACGAAAATGAAAATTGTACCCCTCAAGATGAACTAACTACTGTAAGTTTTGATTTAACAGTTTCGGGAGACGATGTATATTTATTTAAGTTCTATCAAGGTAAGGATGAATATGGAGTTGACCAGTATCATTTGGTAGAAGTTCCGGTTGTTAATGGCAGAAATATAGATTTAACAAATAATATTAATTAATTCTACTAAAATGTGAGTTTAGAACAACTCATTAAAAATTGTGTAAAACAAGATGCTAAAGCTCAAAGCCAATTATACAAGCAATATGCAAGTAAGTTATTTTCGCTTTGTCTTAAGTACTCAAAAAATTATGCCGAGGCGGAAGATAATCTGCACGACGCATTTATAACTGTATTTAGTAAAATAGATCAGTATAACAATAAAGGTTCTTTTGAAGGTTGGTTAAAACGTATAGCGATCAATACATCATTGCAACGCTACAGGGAAAATGTTGGAGTGTTTGATATTGTTAATGAGGGCAATATTGAAGATGTAACAGTAGATATAAACGATAAAGATGTACACATTGATTTTTTATTAAAAATCATTCAAGAATTGCCAGACAGATATCGGTTAGTTTTTAACTTATATGTTTTAGATGGGTATTCTCATGTAGAAATAAGTGAGTTAATCAATATCTCTATAGGAACCTCAAAATCGAATCTTGCAAGAGCGAGAATGATTTTAAAAGAAAAAATTGAAGATTACAAAGCGAATTCAAATTCGCGCTCATTATAAATGAACGAAGAGAAAAATATAGACAGACTTTTTCAGGAAAAGTTCAAAGATTTTGAAATGGCACCGAGCGATGCCGTTTGGGATCGTATAAGTGAGAGCTTACCTAAGAAAAAGAAAAAACGAAGAGTTATTGCCTTATGGTGGCAGATAGGTGGTGTAGCTGCAGTAATTGCTTTACTATTAACTCTTGGTTTATCTATTTTTAACTCCTCTGACGAAAACGCACCTACCATTGTAGATACCGAAAAGACAAATAGCAATTCTGAAAAGGACAGTGAATTAAAGGGCACTAATCATGAAACGCCTTCTAGTATAAATACTGACTTAAATATTGCTGACTCTAATGAAACTGAAGAGAGCAATTCCAAAGATGATACAAATTTAGACCAAGTAGAAAAAGGTAAAGAGACGTTGACTTCAACTGATTCTAAAAAATCAAACGCTATAGTAAATACGAATAGCAAAGAAGATAAGGGAACTCAGAATTCGAACAAAAGTTTAACAGAAATAAAAGACGACTATAACAACAGTACTACTGCATCTAATACAAATACTTCTGAAAGCGAATTGGAACAGAATCCGATGAACGATTCTAAAATTAAATCGGTTATTAAAAACACGGTTAAAAACAAAAACACTGCTGTAACCGCTAATTCATCAGTTAATGATATTAATGAAGCTCCAAATTATAACAACTCTAATATAAATACAGAGAATAATACAGAAATAGACAAAGACACTTCGCTGCTAACGGAAGACAAAGAAAAGAAGTCTATTTTAGATGCTATTGCCGATAATGGTAATACTGAAGATATTGATGAAAAAGAAAAAGAAGATGAACAAAACAGGTGGAGCATTGCACCAAATGTTGCGCCTGTTTATTACAGTTCTCTAGGTCAGGGCTCATCAATCGATCAACAATTTAATAACAATAGCAAGAGCGGCAATATTAATATGAGCTATGGAATTTCTGGCTCCTATGCTATTACAAGTAAATTTAAAGTTAGAGCAGGAATCAATAGAGTAAACCTCAACCAAACAACCTCTGATGTTTATGCCTTTAGTGGTAGTGAATTTGCAGCAAGAAATGCTGAGGTCTCTATGGGCAATATAACTGTTAGAGATGGGTTCCAAAACGTAACCTTAATGAGCAGTGGTATGTTTGATAGCAATAGCGCCCCAGAAATTTTCAACTCAAAGCTTACGGGAAGCATTGACCAACGTTTTGGTTTTATTGAAATCCCTTTAGAACTAGAATACAAAATTTTAGACAGAAAGTTTGGTCTGAATGTTATTGGAGGTTTCAGTACGTTCTTTTTAAATCAGAATGAAGTCTATGCAGATATCGAAGGCGCTTCGACATTAATTGGAGAATCTAACAACATAAATGATACGAGTTTTAGTGCCAATTTTGGTTTAGGGCTTGACTATAATTTATCTACCCATTGGAATTTAAATCTTGAACCTCAGTTCAAGTATCAAATAAATACATTTAATAATACATCAGGTAATTATAGACCATTCTTTATAGGTTTATATACCGGTTTAAGTTATAAGTTTTAGGTTTACTTAGGTTAGGTTATTGCAGACAAATAAAGCAATGATGAATGCAATGATGATAAAAAAGCTACTCGTGGTTGGGTAGCTTTTTTTTATTGTGGTTCATGTCCTGATTTAAAGCTTCTAAGATGATTCTTCTTGCCTTTTGATTTAAAGTTTTGGTATTATCAATCGTTAAATCGACTGTTTGAAGAAATTGATGAATCTTAACTCTCATTATACCAGGACCACCACTAAAAAAAGTATAAGAAAATCGCTTTTTGTTGTCGTAAAATGTCAAAGGGACTACAGGAATTTTATGATTTATAGCTAGTCTAAACGCACCATCTTTAAAGTCATCCAATACAATGTGTTCCTCTGGGACACCGCCTTCTGGAAATATACAGATACTTAGACCTTGTTTTAATCGTTTTTGAGCCCTTAAAAATACTGCCTGTCTACTCTTAGCACTGCTTCTATCCACCAAAATACAGGTACGCTTATAAAAAAAACCGAATAAAGGAATGTTTGCCAACTCCTTTTTTCCTACAAATACAAATGGGTTTTTAACAGCTACAAGCATTAGCATAATGTCTGTCATAGACGTATGATTTGCAATAAACATGTAGCTTTTGCTAATATCCGGAACCTGTTCCTTAATAATTTTATAATTAAAGCCCATACCAATTAAAATAAATTTGGCCCAAAAACGCGCTAACTTAAAAAAGAACGGATACCATTTTTCTCTAGATATTGATACCAGAAGTATTGGAAATAATACAATGATCGGCAAGGCAACGAGAACGTAAAACCAAATACGATACAAAACCCACAAAGGATACTTTACTATTACCATAACACCAAAACTAAGTATTTAATTCAAATCACTTCTCATAGTTCTTTCAAAAAATTATCTTTGCTTTCCGATTAGAAATTAAGTTTAATTTTAAAGAGATTTCCACTGAGGTGGAAAGTTGGCATGGCAAGGATACTAACAGGCATACAAAGTACAGGAACTCCACATTTAGGAAATATATTAGGGGCCATTTTACCCGCAATAGATAAAGCAAAAGACCATAGTAATGATTCTTATTTGTTCATAGCAGATCTGCATTCATTAACTCAGATTAAGGATGCTGAAACACTGAGAAATAACACTTATTCTACAGCTGCCACGTGGTTGGCTTTTGGGTTGGATATTGACAAAAGCGTCTTTTACAGACAAAGTGATGTGCCGCAGGTAACCGAACTGGCTTGGTACCTTAATTGTTTTTTTCCTTTTAAACGATTAGAATTAGCGCATAGCTTTAAGGATAAAGCAGATCGACTAGACGATGTCAATGGTGGTTTATTTACCTATCCCATGCTTATGGCTGCCGATATTTTATTGTACGATGCCGAAATAATCCCTGTTGGTAAAGACCAAGAACAGCATATTGAAATGACGCGTGATGTTGCCTCTCGTTTTCATGCCAAAATGGGTGGGGACACCTTTGTGTTACCAAAGGCTGATATCCAAAAAGAAACCATGCTCATTCCAGGTACGGATGGTGCAAAAATGAGTAAAAGTAAAGGTAATATCATCAATATCTTTTTACCTGAAAAAAAACTGCGTAAGCAAATCATGTCTATTCAAACAGACAGCACACCATTAGAAGAACCAAAGGACTGGAAAACCTGTAATTGCTTTGCGATTTATAATTTATTAGCGTCCCAAAAGCAAATCGAAGAGATGAGAGCTAATTATGAAGGCGGTAATTATGGCTATGGTCATGCTAAGCAAGCTTTATATGAATTGATTTTAGAGCGTTTTGCAGAACCTAGGGAACGCTACAATTACTACATGAACAATCTTAACGAAGTGGATATTGCCTTAGCTAAAGGCGCTGCTAAAGCTAAGATTGTAGCTGATGAAGTCCTTAAACGTGTAAGAGAAAAGGTTGGGTACTAAATAATTTCAAACTGCTTTCCTGGTAAAGGTCTCACCACACCTTTTAATTCCATATTAAGTAATATTCCTGCCAACTTATAAGTAGGAATGTTGCACTCTAAAGCAATGACATCGAGAATCTCTTTACCCTTTTCTTTCAAAAAGTTATATATAATCTTTTCGTCCTCGCCCAGCTCTACAAATAGTTGTTTTTGTACAGTAGGCTTTTTTTCATCTTCCAACTGCCAATTCAATAAATAAGCCACATCTAAAGGGTTGGATAATAAGTGTGCTTTCTGAAATTTTATAAGATTATTACATCCTACACTCTGACTGTCTGTAACCCTCCCAGGGACAGCAAAAACTTCACGGTTGTAGGAATTGGCAATATCGGCTGTTACTAAGCTTCCGCCTTTTTCTGCAGATTCAATTACGATAGTGGCTTCACTAAGACCAGCAATGATTCGATTTCGTTTTAGAAAGTTATTTCTATCAAAGGCATCCGTACTCCAAAAATCCGTAAAGAACCCACCATGATTTTCTATATCCGAGACATACTTTTTGTGCACTTTTGGATAAATCTGATTTAAACCATGAGCCAAGCAACCTATGGTCTGTAGATTGTGCTTTAGTGCAGCCTTTTGTGCAGTAATATCTGTACCATAAGCGAAGCCTGAGACTATTACGGGATTGTATGCAGAAAGTACCTCAACCAATTTCTCACAAAAAGCAATACCATTAGTCGTAATTCTTCTCGTCCCAACAATGCTAATTAAAGGTTGGTTTTTTAAGTTAATATTCCCAGACTGAAAAAGCACGATTGGCCCATCTATACAATGTTTTAGTTTTTCAGGATAAGAATCATCTGTAAAATAGTGAACCTTTATGTTATTGTCCTTTATAAACCTTAGTTCATTTTCTGCTTCCTCAAAATGAATACGATCAAAAAGCCCTTTAATGGTTATAGTGCCTATACCATCAATTTTAAGAAGATTTGCTCTTTTTTCCTTTAAAACAGCTTCGGCAGAACCACAATGATTTATCAATTTTTTAGCTGTAGTTGCCCCTATTTTAGGCACATGTTGTAGCGCTAAAGCATAAATTAAATCCTGTTCTGTCATTTAAAATATTGATTTTCAAACTTACAAGAAACTAAATTTTCTGATGTTAATAACTAAAGCTGTGTAAACTTTTTTCACTTTTAAAAATTTTTAACTTTGTTTTTGTATGCAACTAGAAACCTACATAAGTGAACTTTTATACCGTTACGACTGCGTAACTGTGCCACAATTTGGTGCGTTTTTGACTAATCGTGTTTCAGCGAAAGTGCATGATTCTACACATACCTTTTATCCGCCAAAAAAAGTGTTGTCATTTAATGAGCAATTACAAAACAACGACGGACTTTTGGCTAACTACATTGCTGAAATAGAAAAAGTGCCTTACGCGACTGCTAACGATAGGATTTCTAAACAGGTAAAAGCCATTAAGTCTTATCTAATTGAAGGAGAAACCATTCATTTTGAAAATATTGGTGATCTTATTTTAAATTCTGACGGTAAAATCGTATTTCATCCCTCTAGTCATATTAACTATTTAACAGACTCCTTTGGTTTATCACACTTTACGTCACAAGATATTAAACGTGAAGCTTACAAAGAAAAGGTAGGGGCCATTGAAGAAACAGCGCCTATTGCCTTTACACCAGAAAAGCGCTCTAACAACAATTGGTTAAAATATGCTGCTGCAGCTGTAATCGTTTTAGGATTAAGCGGTTACAGTGCTTTTAAATATTATAATAATTCCATTGAAAATCATAATCAATTAGCTCAAGAAGAAGCAAATGCCCAGCTCGATGCTAAAGTACAAGAAGCAACTTTTGTTATCAGTAATCCGTTACCTGCAGCAACACTATCTATCGAGAAACAAACCGGTAATTATCATATTGTCGCTGGCGCTTTTAGAATCGAAGCTAATTCTGATAAAAAGGTAGATCAATTAAGAGCTCTTGGATATAAAGCAAGAAAGATTGGTAAAAATCGCTATGGCCTGCACGAGGTTGTGTATGCTAGTTACACCACTAGACTAGAAGCTCATAACGCACTATACAAAATCCGTAGGGAGCACAATAAAGACGCTTGGTTATTGATTAAAAAATTAGATTAGTTATTTCCTATTACAATTAGATGACGCTTCAAATACACTCGGTTAACAAATCTGTGTGACACATATTATATCTAAAATCATACAACTACAATCTAAAATCAACCTATCTTTGCACAAATTTTGAATTTTATGCAACCAAGAACTGCTTTTCAGTCCAAAACTGTCGTTACGGACCTTGTTTTACCTAGTGAAACCAACCCTTTGAACAATCTTTTTGGTGGAGAATTGTTGGCCCGAATGGATAGAGCGGCCAGTATCTCTGCCAGACGACATTCAAGAAGAATTGCAGTTACTGCTTCTGTTAACCATGTAGCTTTTAATCGCTCCATCCCTTTAGGAAGTGTGGTTACTGTTGAGGCTAAAGTATCTCGTGCATTTACTACATCTATGGAAGTATATTTAGATGTTTGGATTGAAGATAGGGAAACAGGCGAAAGCATTAAGGCCAATGAAGCCATTTACACTTTTGTTGCGGTGGATGAGACAGGAAGACCGGTAAAAGTACCTGAACTTATACCAGAAACAGAGCTTGAAAAGGAACGTTACAAAGCTGCTCTGCGTCGAAAGCAATTAAGTTTAGTATTGGCTGGAAAAATGAAACCTGCTGAAGCTACCGAATTAAAAGCGATTTTTGAATAGTGGTTTCCTAAACCTTTTGAGCATCGTAGGCGGGCAAATCCTATTAAACCTTTTTAAAAACCAAAAGTCTTAATGTTAACCAAATTGAGTTAGTAATGAGATTTTTAGTTTTTTCTTTAGTTTTCGTTTTTTCGATAAGTTTTAATTCTTGTGCAAGGCGTGTTGTTGTAGCACAACCATCTTCAGTTACCTTAGTTAAGAAATTGCCTAAACACTACAACGTGGTAAAAGTAAGAGGTAAACGTTACTATTATTTTAATGGTAATCATTATAGGAAAACAAGAAACGGTTATTTACTTGTTAGGATTTAGTTTTTTGCCAACCAATATTCTGGATTCAATTTTTGATCATTCTTAAATAATCTGAAATCTAGCAAACTCTCACCTGTAATCTTACTAGTAAACACTTTACCAATTACTTGACCTGTAGAAATTTTATCGCCAGGTTTAACAAAAACCTTCGAAAGGTTGTAATAAATAGTCACGTAGTTACCATGTCTTATCATGATACCCGGATTGGCATTTTTAACCACGATAATTCTAGATACTTCACCATTAAATACGGCCTTGACATCTGCATCAGTGGTCGTTGCTATTTTAATACCAGAATTATTAACCTCAACTGTATTATCCGTTAATGATCTGGTTTTACCAAACTTACCTTTAATTATACCACGAGTTACAGGCCAACCCAACCGTCCTTTGTTTGCTTCAAAACTTTCTCCAACAATTTTATCTGCCGGAGTTAATACAAACTTTCCTGTAGATGTTTTTTTACCCGCTTTTTCATTGGAAGCAGCAATGGCTTCTCTAATTAATCTATTAATTTCCTTGTCTAGCCTATCAGCTTCTTGTCGCTTTTGTTTTATTTGAGCTGAATATTTATTCATATCAGCCTTAATAATGGCCATTAATTTCTCACGCTCTTTGAGTTCTTTTTCAAGTTCACGTTTAGCAATTCGATTTTCTTGAATAAGTTTATCCTTATCTGCTTTTTGTTTAGATAACTCTAAGTTTAGTTCTTGTAGCTCTTTTGTTTTTTTCTTTATTAGTTCCCCTTGCTCTTTTTGGTAATCGGCATATTGTCTAATGTATTGCAGACGCTTGTAAGCTTGTTTAAAATTGCTTGATGACAAGAGAAACATCACTTTACTTTGCTCTGATTTACTCTTGTATGACTTTACGATCATCGCTGCATAATCGTCCTTTAGCTCTTGCAATTGTGCTCTTAGACTGGTAATCTCATGCTGATTAGTATTGATTTCCCTTGTAAGCAAGTTGGCGTGCTCATTGGTAATCCTTATTAGGTTTTCTCTTCTACGGACTTTGTAGTTTAAGTCTTCTATAAGCGTAATTTCAGATTTTTCCTCTTTCTTTTTACCTAAAAGAAAAGCTTGAAATTGTTTTATTTCCTTAAGAATTTGTTGACGTTGTTCTTCTAGTCTCTTTTGTTTATCGCTCTGAGCTAAAATAGACATTGAGGATAATAGGCATCCTAAAAAGAAAATAATGTAAAATCGTTTGTTCATTTAATTTACTTAATAACTATTTCTTTATATCCTGCCGGAATTCTAAACGGAAAACGTACATCTTCGTTTAATGTCATTGACTTAAACTCCATTTTAATTGAAACTTCATCGGCATTCTCAACCGCAATAATTCTGATGTCCTTCGGGAGTACTTGTTTGTCAATTTCTTGGTAAGAAGCATAATCTACCTGAAGTATCCGCTTTTTTAATTGTTGAAATAGCTGTAAGCTGTCCATTTTAAAATGCGATGGGTTTATGAGGTAAAATAACTCTAACAACGCATTTTGGTCTTTGGGTTGAAGCGCATAGGAATTCTCATTTACCGAAACTGTATGCGGCTGTTCCTTCAAATCAAAAATAGCCTGGCCCAACAAAATATTCTGTACTTTATAAAAATCTAAATCTACTCCAACAAAATCACTTAGAAGCTCATAATCCCCATCAAAGTACTCGTTATCTAATTTGTTATAAAAGCTTACTTTTTCTGGTGTAATCATCATCCTGGCTAAGCCGAGTTTTGCGCTAAGCCAAATCACTTTGTCTTTTTCAATTCTTAGATTAAAGGTTGATCCTTGTTCTTTTTGGTTTTGAGTAATGTCAATTTTCACCCTTCCTTGAAGCGTTTTGAATTCAGCATCATTCTTTTGGTGTTGTCTGATCACTTGTTTGGCAGAAAGCTTATCACTTGCTTTACCCGACTCAATGACATTCTTAGTCGATTTGCAACTTACCACAAAAAATAGTAAAGCAAGCGTCAATAAAATTCTTTTAGTATAAGATTGTATGTGCTTTTGTTCTTTCATTTTTTAGGAGATTTCCACCTCTGTAAAAATTTATTGCTGAGCTTTTAAGTCTTTTGCCTTTTTAGCAAACGTTTCAGATTTACTAATATTATTTAGTCCCTTGTAGGCAATACTTAATTCCGAATAAAAATCAGCTTCCATTTTTGGATTTTCGATTAAAAAGTCCAATCCCAATTCCAAATTATCCACCGCTTTTTTAAAGTTACCCTTGTGATTATTTGCTACACCGTTTACCAAATACAGTATGGGCTGTGCTGGATATAACTCCAATGCACTATTACTGTCTTTTATAACTGCGTCATAATCCTCTAAATCTAATTGTAAAAGCAAAACATCCTTAATAAGTTTAAAATCGTTGGGGTCTTGTTTTAAGGCTTCTTTAAAGTTATATAATGCCTTAGCTTTATCCCCAGACTTTAAATAGTACTGACCCAAATCGGTATAGGTTTGCTCATCTTTATTATCATCAATTAGACTAGTAATTTCAATCAAGTCTTCTTCATATTGTGGGTTTTTACTAACAAACCCCACAAAATCCTTTAAAACTTTTGCCTTGGCATCGGGATTAATTTCGGGACTGACTAAAGCGATTTTCACAGAGTTAATCGCTTCTTCTATTTTACCGTCCTGTAAATAAAACTTATATAAAGCTAAATGCACAAATTTTGAATCTGGCTTAATCTTTAGCAACGTTTGTGCTGCCTTGTAAGCCTTTTTCCTATCACCTATTTGACTATATCTATAGATAAGCTTGAGGTGATTGTCTTCATTACTTGGATTGTTAGCTACACGTTGTTCTAAATTTTCAATACGATCATCTACGTCCCCTGTAATATTATAGATTTCGTTACGCATGGCATCCCTAGATTCACTCACACCTAATTCTTCATCAAGCTCATCAAGCAATTTTAAAGCTTGTTTATAACGCTTTTCCCTAATATATAATGTTGCTAAATCTTCTTTATAATCTGGGTGATACTTTACTAACTGTTTAATGGTTTTTATCGCGCTATCTATATCATCCTGCTGATAGTAAACATCATATAATTCATCCAAAAACCATTCGTTGTCCGGTTGCATACTAATGGCCTTTTTAAGGTTGTCTTCAGCTGCACCAAAGTTTTTGAGTTTGTTGTAGTTTTTGCCTAGCTCAAAATAGATAACTGGCTTTTTGGAATCTAGATTTAAACATTTATGAAGTGCTTCAACGGCCCGTTCATAGTTTTCGATACCTTTTTGTTTTAAAGCTTCGAAAAAATACTCTTGAAACTCATCTTCAACATTACCTAAGTCGTCATCTGGTTTTTTATTAAAATCGACTTGGGCCACAACAAAACTTGGCACTAAAAATAGCACCATTAAAAAGTTAACTATGTGTTGTTTAAATTTCATATTAGACGCTTCGATAGGCTCTCCATAACAAATTTATTTCAAAAGTTGTTCCAAAGTGAAATAAGGTCCTAATGTGCTCAGCTTGACATTTTAATTTTTATTCCATAACTGTGTAGTCCCCAATACTAATTTTAGTAAACTCACCATTATACTTAACGTGGTTACCAATCATAGCTTCATCTAAATTAGCATTTTTAATGACCGTTTGGTTTTGAATTAAGCTATTTTTAACGGTTGAATTTTCGATGATACAATCTTTTCCAATAGAAACGTTAGGCCCAACGGTTGTGTTGTTTAAAATCGTTCCTTTGGCAATAAAACAGGGTTCGATGATTTTTGAATTATTTAAAACAACTGAATCATCCACTAATTGTTCTTCCCCATCTCCCTTTAGGAAGCCTAACATTTTGGTGTTCGTTTCTAAAGTCACATTTTTATTTCCGCAATCCATCCACTCATCAACCGTACCTGTTTTGAAAATTTTACCATCTGCCATCATGCGTTTGATACCATCGTTAATTTGGTATTCGCCTCCATTCATGACGTTTTCATCTAAAACCTCTTGCAACTTATCTTTAAGTTCCGTTACATCTTTAAAGTAGTATATACCAATAACGGCTTGGTCACTAACAAAGGATTGCGGCTTTTCTACGAGTTCAATGATTTCTTGCTTGTCATTTAGCTTCACCACACCATAAGCTTTTGGGTTATCAACACGCTTAGTCCATATAACACTATCTGCTTCTGGGTCTAAATCAAATTCTGCTCTGATCAAGGTATCTGCATAAGCAATTACAGCAGGACCGGAAAGTGATGGTTTGGCACTCATTATGGCATGACCAGTTCCTAGTGGTTGATCTTGTCTGTATATAGACACTCTTGCACCTAAGTCCTCTGCTAATTCCGTCAAACTTTCTACAACATCGTCGCCAAAAAACGCTGGGTCACCAAGAACGAAGGCGACTTCTTCAATAGGCTGTTTTAATACTTTGGCGATATCTTTGACCAAACGATGTACAATTGGTTGGCCAGCCACAGGAATTAACGGTTTTGGTACTGTTAAACTATGAGGTCTTAGACGTGAGCCTCTCCCTGCCATTGGTACTATTATTTTCATTTTAAAGTTTTATTCGTTGATTTGTTATTTAGTTCCGGTACTTCCAAAGCCCCCTTCACCTCTATCGGTTTCTGAGAGTTCTTGGACTTCAATCCATTCCGCGCGCTCATGTTTGGCAATGACTAATTGTGCAATTCTTTCCCCATTTTGAATCGTAAACTCTTCATTTGATAGGTTAATCAAAATGACGCCTATCTCTCCTCTATAATCGGCATCAATGGTTCCTGGTGCATTTAAAACTGTAATCCCTTTTTTAGCAGCTAAACCACTTCTTGGCCTTACTTGAGCTTCATAGCCAATCGGTAGCTCAATAAAAAGTCCAGTACCAACTATACTGCGCCCTAGTGGTTTCAGAACTCTAGCTTCTGTTAAATTTGCTCTTAAATCCATGCCTGCTGAGGCTATCGTTTCGTAATGCGGTAAATTATGATTGGATTTATTTATAATTTTAATTTTCATATCCTCCTTAAAAGTTCTTTTAGTTCATTTTTTTCTAATAAAGCGATAAACGCAATAAAAGTAAGTATTAATGTTATGTTGTAGAAATGGATTCCTCTTAGATATTCAAAAGAGCAATATGCCAATCCTATTGCAATACCTATATAAAGTACAATTCTCGAAATCTGATAAGGCACTTTATAATGTTTTTGGCCTAATACATAAGACGTCATCATCATAATGAAGTAGGCTATTAAAGTGGTCCATGCAGCCGCCATAAAGCCATATTTTGGAAGAAAAATAATATTAAGTGTAATAGTAACTATGGCTCCTATTATAGAAATATACATACCAAATCGAGTCTTGTCTGTTAACTTATACCAAATTGCAAGGTTAAAGTATATGCCTAAAAACAAATTAGCCAATAGCACAATTGGTACAATTTCTATAGCTACCCAATACGTTTCGTCTCGTACAATTAACGATTTAAAAATATCTATAAAACCAACAATAAACAGTAACATCAACACACCACAAATGACGAAGTATTTCATGATTAAGGCATAGGTGTTTTTGGCGTTCTTTTCTTTTGCATGATTAAAAAAGAACGGTTCTGCCCCTAATCTAAATGCTTGAATAAAAATAGTCATGAAGACTGCCAATTTGTAACAACCCGCATAGGCTCCGTTAATATCTTTTCCCAGGACATCTGGGATTAGCCACTTATCAAAATTCTCGTTTATAACGTATGCTAAACCAGCGATCATAATAGGTAAACCGTAGTTTAGCATTTGTTTGAATATTTCTTTGTCGAAAACCCATTTGGTTTTCAGAAAATAAGGAAGCAGCAAAATTATAGTAACTGCACTTGCAGCTAGGTTTGCAATGAAAATATACTTTACTAAATCCGATTTATCATATCCTAAAAACTCAATGTTAAATTCAGGAATTGCCCAGAGAAAAAAGAAGTTTAATGCCACATAAATAAAGATGTTACTAAGCTTGATAAGGGTAAATTTAATTGGTTTGCCTGTCGCCCTCAAATAAGCGAAAGGAGCCACAACCAGAGTGTCCAATACCAAAACCCCTATCAAATAATTAAAGTAATCTAATCTTAGGTTAACTACTTCTGCCAATGGTTGATTAAAAAACATCACAATGCCAAATACAACAATAGTTGTAACCAGTAAACTTATTAAGGTTGTGGAATAGACTTTATCTTGCTCTTTTTGCTTACTAAAAAACCTAAAAAATGCGGTTTCCATACCATAAGTAAGTAATACATTAAAAAAGGCTGCATACACATAGAAATATGTATTGTCAGAATAGCTTGTTGTGTCTAAGGTATCTGTGTGCAAAGGCACAAGAATAAAATTCATGAGTCTAGGCAATACTGTTGCTAAACCATAAATAATTGTGTCTTTGAAAAAGGATTTGAGTACGCTCAATTAAGTTCTTATGATATTGGTTCAAAAATATTAAATATTAATGGGTCTACGGTTGTAGAAATAAAAAAGCCTCACTTTTTATAGTGAGGCTTCAATATTTTTAATATTTTGTTTAATTCTCATCCAACTCCTCGTCAAGGGTTGCCATACTTCTGGTATTACTTCTTGCGTATATTGATGGCGGACCATTTTCATAATATGTTCCGGCAACTTCATTTAGAGAGACTATTTTGTGGTATTTAGTTTGACCGTTTTCCACATAACTAATCACACACTCATTATCTTTAAGGTCAAACGGATAATCTGCTGGTTTTTCCGGTTTTTGAAATGTGTAATGACGCGATGGGTTTTTTAAAACAGCTGTGTACTTATTTTCACTTTTAACAAGCTTTCCTTTTAAGTTTCTAAAATACACCTCATTGAATACAATCCCTTCATTTACATTAGAAACAGGAACAAACACATTGATTCCAGTTCCACCGACTTTGATACCTGCATACCATTCCTGAAACACAACAGGCTTAATCGTGAAAGGTGGTTGTTGTTCAAAATTCGTTGTGGCTACCTTAGGACTTGCACATTGATAAAAGGAAGACAACGAACATGTAAAAACGATGGCATATATCGCCTTTTTTAGATTCTTCATTATAAGTAGGTTAAAATTTGGAAGGACAATATATATGAAAAAAATCTATTTTACCGTTGATTTATTTATTTAATCGATAAAGCACACAAATATGTAAGATTAATACTAAAAAAGCCAGCTTAAATAGCTGGCTCAATGTATTCTTAAAATAAAACTATTAATTATTCAAAGCTTCTGCACCTCCAACAATCTCTAATATTTCGTTGGTAATTGCGGCTTGTCTTGCTTTGTTATAAGTTAATTTTAATTGATCTCTTAATTCTGTTGCATTATCGGTTGCCTTATGCATTGCAGTCATTCGGGCACCATGCTCAGAAGCAAAAGAATCTCTTATTGCCTTAAATAATTGTGTCTTTAAAGATTTTGGAATCAGTGTTTCTACAATCTCCTGTTTTGAAGGCTCAAAAATATAGTCTAAGTTAACATTCGCATTGTTTTTAACAGGCACAATCGGTAAAAACTGTTCTGTCATAACAATTTGAGTGGCTGCATTTTTAAAGCTGTTGTAAACTAATTCTACTCTATCAAAATCACCATCAACAAACTTATCCATTATCATTTCGGCAATCTCAGCGACATTATCAAAAGTAAGGTCATCAAAAACATCACTTTTATTATCAATGATAATAGATTTCTTTTTAAAGGCGTCATTTACCTTTTTACCAATGGTAAGAATTGACACCTCTTTACCAGTATATGTTTCTGATAATAGTACATTTACTTGCTTTATTATATTAGAGTTAAAAGCTCCAGCTAAACCTCTATTCGAAGAAATAGCAACAATAAGTACTTTGTTTACCTCTCTTTGCTCTGCAAATTTACTTCCGCTATCGGCATCTAAAGTTGCGCTTAAACTTTGAAGTAATTCTGTTAACTTATTAGAATAAGGACGCATTGCGGTAATAGCATCTTGAGCTTTCTTTAACTTAGCAGCAGAAACCATTTTCATAGCACTGGTAATCTGCATCGTTGAAGATACCGAAGATATTCTATTTCGTATTTCTTTTAAGTTTGCCATTCTCTTTTATTTATTATTCTGAGATTCGTCCAGAATAAATCTTCAAAAAACCAAATTTGAAATCCTGAAACAAGTTCAAGATGACCATTTATTTTAATTATGCTTTAAATTTAGCAGAAAGGTCTTTTGCCACTTTAGTTAAAGTATCAATAACCTCATCTGTTAATTTACCCGCCTTTAATGTATCTAAAGTGTCTCTGTGCTTAGTGTTTAAGTACTCTAAATAATCTCTCTCAAATTCTTTAACTTTCTCTACTGGCACATCTCTCAACAAGTTCTTAGAACCTGCGTAGATAATTGCCACCTGATCTTCTACAGTGTAAGGATCGTTTTGAGCTTGCTTAAGAATTTCTACGTTACGCCTTCCTTTTTCAATGACATTTAATGTGGCCGCATCAAGATCAGAACCAAACTTAGCGAATGCTTCTAATTCACGGAATTGCGCTTGGTCTAGTTTTAATGTTCCCGCAACTTTTTTCATAGATTTAATCTGAGCCGAACCACCTACACGCGATACAGAAATACCAACGTTAATTGCAGGACGCACACCAGAGTTAAATAAATCTGACTCTAGGAATATCTGACCATCCGTAATAGAAATTACGTTTGTTGGGATGTAAGCAGAAACGTCACCAGCTTGTGTTTCAATGATTGGTAATGCTGTTAAAGAACCTCCTCCTTTTACAATTGGCTTTAAGGACTCTGGTAAATCATTCATGTTTTTAGCAATATCATCATCGGCGATCACTTTTGCTGCACGCTCTAATAATCTAGAGTGTAAGTAGAAAACGTCACCAGGATATGCTTCACGTCCTGGAGGGCGACGTAATAATAATGATACCTCACGATATGCTACCGCTTGTTTAGATAAATCATCATAAACTATTAATGCTGGACGACCAGTGTCTCTAAAGTATTCACCAATAGCAGCACCAGCAAATGGTGCATAAACTTGCATTGGTGCAGGGTCTGATGCGTTTGCCGCAACAATAACGGTATAGGCTAGCGCTCCTTTATCTTCTAGCGTTTTTGCAATGTTTGCTACTGTTGACGCTTTCTGACCCACGGCAACATATACACAGAATACAGGCTCACCTGCATCATAAAATTCTTTCTGATTTAAGATGGTGTCAATACAAACTGTTGTTTTACCAGTTTGACGGTCTCCAATTACCAACTCACGTTGACCTCTACCAACAGGAATCATGGCATCTACAGATTTAATACCAGTTTGCAATGGTTCATCTACTGGCTGACGGAAAATTACACCAGGCGCCTTACGCTCTAATGGCATTTCGTATAAATCTCCACCTATTGGTCCTTTACCGTCAATTGGGTTACCAAGTGTATCAACAACTCTACCAACCATTTCTTCACCTACTTTAATAGATGCAATACGATTAGTACGTTTTACAGTTGCACCTTCTTTAATTTCTTTAGAAGGACCTAATAATACGATACCAACGTTATCCTCTTCAAGGTTAAGTACGATACCTTCTAAGCCACCTTCGAATTCTACTAATTCTCCGTATTGCGCATTAGAAAGTCCGTAAGCACGTACAATACCATCACCAACAGTTAATACTGTTCCTACTTCGTTTAATGAAGCACCTGCTTCAAATCCTGAAAGTTGTTGTTTTAAGATTGCTGATATTTCAGCTGGTTTTACTTCTGCCATTTTATTTAGTCTTTAGCTACTAGCGATTAGCTATTAGTTTAATGTAAATTCTCTTTTTAAATTATTTAGGTTGTTGACGATACTTGCATCGTATTGCAAATCGCCCACTCTAAGAATAAATCCACCAAGGATAGATTCATCAACAATATTTTCTATTTCAGTTGTTTTCCCCGTAAGCTCTTTAACTTTGGCTAACACCTTTTTTTCTAATTCCTTAGTTAACGGTGTTGCAGAAGTTACCTTGGCTGTTTGAGTATCTCGTAACTGATCGTATAATTGTGTATATTTTGCAGCAACATCACCTAACAACGCAATACGCTTATTTGCTATTAAAGTGTCTATAAGATTTGTTGTTGCAGTATTTGCATTTTTAAAAACCGAAGTTAATACTGCCTTCTTATCAGCAGATCTAACGATAGGGTTCACCAAAACTGCGTTTAACTCATCGCTATCTGCAATGGTATTTGTAATCTGCTTCATATCCGTATTAACAGCATCAGCCACCTCGTTGTCGGTAGCTAAACTCAATACTGCTTTTGCATAACGTATTGCTGCTCTAGACTCTGCCATCTACAATTAGTTTAATTTAGTTTCACCTAACATCTCTTCAACCAGCTTTAATTGCTTGTCTTTGTTAGATAATTCTTCGCGCACAACCTTTTCTGCTATCTCGATGGATAAACCAGCGACATGACTTTTTAATTCTGCCATTGCTGCTTTCTTTTCAGTTTCGATTGCAGCTTGAGCTTGTTCTATCATTTTACCAGCTTTGTCTTGCGCTTCATTAGTAGCATCAGAAATGATCTTGTCTTTCATCTCTCTTGCTTCTTTTAAAAGTGCTTCTCTTTCAATACGCGCTTCCTTTAATAAACGCTCATTATCTGCGTTTAGGTTTTCCATTTCCTTTTTAGCATTCTCCGCTGCATCTAGTGCAGTTTTAATACCTTCTTCTCTGTCGTTTAAAGAGTTAAGAATTGGTTTCCACGCAAACTTCACCATTAAAAAGATTAATAATAAAAACAGTATCGTCTGTACTATAAATAATCCTGGTGAAAAATCGTTTAATAATTGCTCCATTATATAATTACTTTGATTTTTTTAATTTTTTAAAACACGACCCTGCAACCAACCGTTGCAGGAATTCGTGTTTATGAGTTTATTTCCGATTCTTATTTTCCTAAGAATAAAGCACCGAATGCTAAACCTTCTAATAATGCAGCGATAATAATCATCGCAGTCTGGATCTTACCAGTAGCTTCTGGTTGACGCGCAATACCTTCCATTGCACTTCCACCAATTTTACCTAATCCGATACCAGCACCGATTACAATTAAACCTGCACCTACTAAATTTGGAACTGTCATAGCCAAATAATTTAAATTAATTAAACAAATCTATTAGTGATGGTCATGCTCCTCAACAGCCATACCTATAAATAATGCTGAAAGCATTGTAAAGATATAAGCCTGTAAGAACGCAACCAGAACTTCTATTAACGTGATAAAGAACGATAATACAAGAGACAACCCTGTTGCACCTACTGTACCTAATTCATTCTTTAGTGTGAACATAATCGCAATTAAGCTCATTACTACAATGTGACCTGCGGAAATGTTTGCAAACAAACGCACAAGTAACGAGAATGGTTTAATTAAGAAATGTCCGGCCAACTCTATAACCGCCAAAACTGGTTTTACAAAAATTGGCACTCCAGGCATCCACAAAACGTGTTGCCAGTAATCTTTTTTAGCACTGAACGTGTATATGATTAAGGTTAATACCGCTAACGCTGCAGTAACGGCTAACTGCCCCGTTACGTTAAATCCAAAAGGCATTAATCCTACTAAATTCATTATCCAGATAAAGAAGAATACTGTTAATAAATAACCTGTAAATCTTCTATAATATTTGTCACCAATATTTGGTCTTGCGATTTCGTCTCGGACATACACCACAAGTGGCTCTAACACTCTTCCAAAACCTGTTGGAATACTTTTGTTCTTATATTGTTTTGCCAATCTAGAGAACCAAAACAGCATCAATAAACCTATAACTATAATTCCGAATACACTTTTTGTAATGGAAAAGTCTAAAACTTTGTGAGCATTTGTTGGGTGATGGTCATCATCAAAATTAACAGTATCAGCACCTTCTTCTAACTCGTATATTTTACTATGAATTTTAACAAATCTGGAGTCATTCTTTTCTACTATAACCTCTCCAGAATCGTCATGATGAAATGCAGAGGACATGAAAGTTGTTAATCCGTTTTCCCCCCAAACAATTACAGGAAGTGGAAAACCAACGTGCTTTCTTTCACCATCACTAGTGTAAGAAAACAAATGAAAGTCGTGAGATTCTTTTAAGTGATGAAGGATATAATCTTTTACTTCTTCCTCAGTATCTACAATTCCTCCGTCTTGCGATTTTACAGGGTCACTAGCATAGCCGAAAAATGTAGTTAACGCTAATACAATTAATAAGTAAAATTTGATAGGTTGCTTTGCTATCTTCATTTTATTCTATTGAAAAATAATACTCTAGATAAATTCGGCGCAAAAGTACATAATTTATTAACAATTAAACCAATTTTATTGAGATAAATTAGAAAGAAGTTTTGTTTAAGATTTTTGCCACAAAAAACACTTCTATAATTAAGGATATGGCCATGGGAATAATTAGCGTAATTCGTTGATCTGTATTAAGTTCTGTGTTAAATACAGGCTCATAAAAAACCATTGCGAAGATTATTATTTTTAACACTATTGTACTGAGATAAACAAAGCCTAGTTGTTCTTTAATTTTGTTAATAAGGCTTCCTATTTTGGATAAAGAACAAATTACAAAGGAAAAAAGCATGAAGAATATGTAGACTTTTTTTAGTGAAAAGGGAAGAGTGGTGTTTGACTTTTCAATAAAACTGTCGTGAAAAAAATAAGAGGATACACCAACTAAGGTAAAAACAAAACTATAAGTAATAAGATTTTTAACCATTAATCTTTTGATAATTTTATCACCTGAGCAATAACCATGTACATAGATGCAAATACCGCTAATAAGGTAATGCTTGGTTCAAATTTATCTGAACTGTATTTTGAATCTAGCCATACCCCTAAAAGATTTCCGGCATAAATGGTTAACCCCATTTGCAATGCTACACCGGTAAAGCGTACAAATTTATTAGGCTTGCCTTTCTGGTCTTTGGGTAATTTGTTCTGGTTGTTTTGGTTTTGCTGGTTCATTAGGTAGTGCTTTTACAGTCCCTTTCATACTGCATGTTGCATTAAATGTTGCTCCCGGCTCTACGGCCAATTTACTTGTGTGTACTTCTCCTTCTATATGTGCTGTAGACTTAAGAGATAATGTGCCAGATAAAATGAGTTTTCCTGAGAATTTGCCTTCAAAATCTGCATTCTCACCTTGTAATGTTCCTTTAATAAAGCCTGACTTACCAATAACAACTTTGCCCGATGTCTTAACATTACCTTCAACCGTTCCATCTATTCTAAACGGTCCTTCACTTGCTATATCACCAACTATTTTGGTGCCTTGTGCTATGATGTTTTGTTGTGTGGTTGTTTCCATATGTGTTACGGTTTTAGGTTTTTTGTTGTCTGAGGAAAACATGTTGATTTGGTTTTTATTTACTCTAGTTTTAGATAAGCGTTTAAGTTTTTATGGCGTTGGATTATAGCATAATTTGGTGATGAAATCGCAAAGTACTCTTTTGTTATCTTTGGTTTTATAGGTCTCCCGCGAGTATCCTTTTCGTTTGATTGCAATAATTGGGCAAAGCCGCTTGCTCCTTGTATGCTCGTCAAGCCATGAACTACTACAAAAGTTGTGTTTTCGTCATACAGATCCTTTGATGTTGTTAAGTCAAAGTATGTTATTTTTTCCTCAATTTCTTCATTAAGTGTTTTTATAAAGGCGTCGATATCCTCGTCTGAATCATTCTCAAATCGATAAACCACATTAAAATGTTTGGCATTGTCATCTGGTATAAATTCCTTTTTGGCTAAAACAGGTATGGCATTTTGAAGCAGTTCTTGTGCTTTTTTACCTTCTTCCGAATTTGGATACGTTAAAGCAATATAATCTATACCCTTTTTATATTCCTCAAACCCGTAAAGTCGCCCTCTTGCTGATGCTTTTAGAATTTCAAATTTTGAAACGAAGTCATCTCCTTCTAAACGTTTAATTTGTTTTTCAGCCTCAGTAATAACTTCTGCATAGTTTTGATTCTCAAATTTATTATAAAGGTTGGTGTAGATGACCTCAGGACTATTCTCGTCCTTTGACAGTTCAGATTGCGGGTTCAGTAATATTTCAGCATATCGAGAGTCTGGATAGTTAGCAACAATATCGGACTTCATTGCCTCAGCTTTTCTTGTTAAACCTAACTCTATGTAAATTTTGTATAAATTATATTTAGAAGGTAATATCAATCGTTCTTCTGGATCGTTCTGCAATAAATCTTCAAATCGTGATTTTGATAATAAAAGCTCATTAAACTTTTCTTTGTAGATAGTCCCTAACTGATAGTAAGCAAAATTTCTTTCTTTAGCGATACTGTCTAAAACTGTCTGATCCGTTGGTAATGATGCTATGTAGGTTTGCGGATTATATTGATCTTCCTTTCCCGTTATTTCCGAAACACTTTCCTGTTTACCAGTGGTTTTAATATCTGTTTGTTTCTTGGATAACCTCCAATTATCCTGCAGTCTGCGGTCTCCCCAAATCTTTAAAAATTCATTTTTACCATAAGCAACGGTTGTTGTATTGTAAAAATAAAAACTATTGGCCGCGTCTTTTGAAGTGAATTCGTTGGGTAAGCCTCTTGGGTTTAAATTCACTTTTGAGCTTTTGTCCTGAGTTGAGCTTAGCGCCAAATTTTGTCGAGACTCTTGTTTTTGCAACTCCTTTTCTTTACGCTTTTCCTCTTCTAAAGCTTTCTGTTTTAATTCTTCAGCATATTCTGTGTAAATAGCAAGTTGCCTATCTTCAGGAAGGCTTATCATATAAAGAATACTATCATTAACCTTTGCGATACCTTCATAATAAATTACATCGTCTAAATTTTCACGTTTCCTTTTAATAATTCTATAGGGTTTTGTGTTTGGGGTCATCGCTGTCATTGTGCTGTCGTAATAAGCACCTGCAGTCTTGTAAACATTACGATCAAAATACATATTGCCCAGAGTCTCATAATTTAGTGCCCTAAGATACTTGTCTGACGTGGTTTTTCTCAATGACTTATTATAATAAACTTCGGCCAGACTGTCTGAGGCCCTATTGCGATGATATTCTGCAATCCTGTAAAATATCTTATCTAAAAAGGGGCGATTTTCTCTATTTTCTTCTAACTCCGTTAAATATTCCTGAAACATCGTTTCATCACCCTCGGTCGGATCAAAATTATATGATTTTTCAAGGTGTGCATTTATGTAAAATGCTCTTGGTATTTGCCTATGCATCTCTATAATAGCATCAAACTCCATGTTGGCACTATCCTTTTCTTTAAACTCGTTGTAAAGTTGTCCTCTTATAAAATGAAACCTAGCTTTTTCACTTTTTACCTTAGTATTTTCGGCGGCAATACCAAGCAGCGGTATGGCGCTGTCCTTGGCTTTGATGTTGATATAAGCCTGAGCCAAGGTAGCGGTTGCATCTGCTAGATCTTGTCCTTCAATCTCTTCTTCTTCCAGTAAGCGTTTTAACTTTTTGATTGCCCCTACATTATTATCCAATCGCATATTAGCTTTTTCACGCCAAATCTTAACCTGGTTTATTTTATCGCTTGTTGGATATTTGTTTAAGATATTATTGAAAGCTGCAAGTGCAGGTACAAAACGCTGATCATAATATCTTGCTTTCCCCAAGAGCAAATAGGCTTCATCAATTTGAGGGTTTTTTTCTTTGCCATCAATATTCATCCCGTGTTTTTGAATGGCTTTTATTGCCTTTTCCTCGGCGCGTTCAAA
The DNA here is from genome assembly GCF_042676105.1 of Winogradskyella aquimaris. Lineage (NCBI taxonomy): Bacteria > Pseudomonadati > Bacteroidota > Flavobacteriia > Flavobacteriales > Flavobacteriaceae > Winogradskyella > Winogradskyella aquimaris. The sequence continues at coordinate 281,079 of NZ_JBHTJQ010000016.1, forward strand.
ATCTGCATTTTTAGTTTCGCCTGGCAAAAACACATCATCATTAACCTGCATACGCTCTACAGGCAGTAGCTCCCAAAAGTTTTCAGTATAGGCATCATTGACGGAAAGTTTACCTCTCTCTAAGGAGATGTTTCCATTATAAAGAATATTATACTTGGTGCCTAGGGCATGGAAATTTCTATTAATAAACGTGTCTTTTTTTCGTGAACAACCCTGTAAAACAACTGCTACTAAAAAAGCGTATATAATATGGTTAACCTTAAATTTCAATGTTGGTTCTATTTGATTAATAGATAACTAAACTACAGTGGTTTTAGTATGCTAAGTGGTAAAAATAAGCATCTTTTTGAATTTATAATGTTCTCATGTTGTTTTTCAACGATAGCTTTGGTCCCTTTATGAAAAAAGCCTGTGCGTTTTTAAACATCACAGGCTTTTAAATCTGATAGGTTGTTAAGCTTATTCTTCCTCTGTGGATAAGCTTAGATTACTGGCAAAATGATCCTCAAGTTCTTTAAGCGTAGTAGGGTTAGTTTCTAAATCTTTGACCACATTTCCTTTTTCTAAAACTACAATACGCTCACATACATCAGTAACATGCATTAAATCGTGACTAGATACTAAAATCGTTACGCCTTGCTTTTTTGCCAAATCCTTAAGAATCTGCTTTAACCTAATCTGCGTGGTTGGATCAAGATTAGCAAAGGGTTCGTCTAAAATAATTACTTCTGGATTACCAATTAATGCCGCCACAATACCCACTTTCTTTTGATTTCCCTTACTTAAGTCTCTTAAGTATTTTTTCTTACCAAGAATTTCACCGTTAAAGAAATCTTCAAATTGTGATGTTAATGCGTCTACATCCGCTTTGTTTTGTCCTCTTAAATCACCTATGAAGTAAAAGTACTCGTCTGGTGTTAAATAGCCGATTAGGAAGCTTTCATCTATAAATGACGATGTAAATGGTTTCCAATCTTCACTCTGGTCCACCACAACATTATTATTGGTAATACTGCCGGTTGTAGGCTTAATTAAATCTAATAATAAGCTAAAATATGTCGTTTTACCTGCACCATTATTTCCTACCAAGCCAAAACTTTGTCCTTTTGGAATGGTTAATTCTTCTATGTTTAAAACAGTGGTACCGTTGTATGCTTTTGTAATATTATTTGTGTGTATCATGATTCTTTCACGGTTATAATTAATTATCTTGACTAAACGCGTCAATCATTTTATATTTTGAATCTAAGTAACGCTTGGTAATAAATTTCATTAATTTTTTATGAAATATTATGCCTGCAACTCCTATTAAAATGAGGATGGCAACTCCGGCTTCGAAACCGATAAAATAATTCCCTAATGTGAAAAGTATTAAAGGAATTAGCATTATTGGCAAGCCGATGATCCATTGCACAGCTCCCGTACCTTGATAGTTAAAAGCTGCACGTTGATTAAGGTCTATCTTCTTTCTGTTAAACGAACCACCATATAACATGATATGTGAGTTAACACCAATATTGTAAATGGCGGCGGCAAAATGCATGACCAGTATTTTCCAGCCAAAATAAATGTAAGGAATACCTAAGACAAACATAATCACCACGCTCATCATCATAAGCACAAATTTTGAACGTAAATACTGTTCGTATTTAATATTCTGACTCATCAACATTTTATAATAACCACTGTCCCAAGCTGGAATAAACTGCCCAAAACTGATCAAGAAAATACCGGTTGAAAAAATGCCAACGAAAGATGCTGCATATAAAGAATCTCTATAAATTGGTTGTGTGTAGAAAAACAGGCCATACAGCAATCCTATTATCATTATAAAAGCCGAAGATTTAGTGCGTTTATTTCGCCAAATTAGTTTGAGATCCAATTGCATAAATGGCGCTATGTCTCCAAAACGTTTGGTCCAGGATAAATCTGCTGCTTTGACCTCTGTTACCTTTGATTTTAAAGAACTGTCTAAGAATAACTTTTCTCTCAGTATCCTAAAATTAATAATATAGCATAAGACCAATAATATTATTGGAACTACAATTAAAACAGGATTATTAGAAATTGCAATAAATGCATTACCCAACAAGGAGGTCATTGAGAAAATACCAAAATATTCCAATCCGTAAAGGACACCCACTACTACCAGTATGGGTAAAAATGGCAGGTCTGTTTTTGATGATAAAGCTTCGATTATGAAGTTCAGGAAGTTAATTACCAACACTGAAATGATCAAAGCAAACATCCATGGAATGATTTGAGCACTTTCATAACCTTGACCCATTAGCATTATACTAAAGGGTATAATTGCAAACAGTGGCAGGAAGTTAAAAAATGACAATGCTGATTTACCCAACACAAAGTGCACAATGGTAGAACGTTTTATTGGCAATGTGAGCAATGGCTTTACACTCATTACTGGTAACTTCTGCAAAAAGAAGCGCATCATTAAATCGGCAATGAACCAATAAAATAAAAATCCATTAGCAACTACAAAGGGATCTTGCTCTGGGTAAACCTTCTTTAAAATAAAAAGCAATCCAAAACCCAAAAACAAAAACAAAACAATGAAGTAAAGTGCAAAAAAGACAAGCAGAATGTTCAATGCCAAACTCTTTTGCCAATATGATGAGCGAAAATACTGTTTCCACTCCAGATTAAGAAAATGCTTTATCATAGACCTATGGTTAGTTTGTTTTGGTTATTAGTGTCTAAATTTGACTATTTGTTACAGAGAGAACTCGGGATAGGTTTCATTTAATAATTTTTCGGCTTTGTCTGGAATGAGTTGAAAACTGATATAGCATACCAGTGTAATTAAAGTAAACGCCAAAGAAAACAAAATTGTAGCGCCAAAATTACCAGAGTATTTGTCTGAAATTATAAATACATTATAGAGCTGAGACATAAAAATTAATGTTGTACCACCAGCTTGTTTGTAAATCATTTCCTCTAACATCCATTTTTTATCAGACTTTTCTTTTCGTCTTCTAAATTGCCTATTTAACTGGATCGCTTTATAAGAACACCATATTGCAATACCAATATAAAACACAACAGAAATTATGCTAACATAGGCAGATGTAAATAATACATAGTAGACAATAAATACCATTAATGTTGTTAATACTTGCGGTAACCTAAACCAAAGTTTAAACTCATTCCAAAAATAGCGCATATAGCGTTTATTCATGGCTTTTTGCTTTTGCTCAATGGCTTCCATAAAACCAAAAACACCAAACTTTTTAAAAGCTTTGTCTCTAGCGTCTTCAAACCCAAGTTTGGGGTTGTCTTGCCACATGGTTTCAATGTCATTGGCTAAGTGATCTACCAACTCAGTTTGTAGATCGTAATGCTCTACAAAATGCTTTCGCGTAAACGCATAAAGATCTTGGATTTGGTGCTTACTCAATTTCATTAGTCTATGCCTTTTAGTTTTAGCGCCTTTTTAAAAGCGCATTTATATACCCTGTAACCAGCAGTCATCATAACTAAATAAAGAGTTAGTACCAATGGAAGCCAGGTGTTCATATAGGGTTTTGGTATTAGTTGTAAAAGCGGGTTAGTCATTATTATTCCAAATGAAAAATAAAAAATACCATATTGCATATTAACAGATTTTCCCAGTCTCCTTCTCCATGATTTTATTAGTTCATAAATCAAAATTAGCAATGGAACCCCTAAGACAATAAATGCTGCTATTTTCAGGTTCTCGGGAAAAAGCACAGCAATTCTATTAAGTAAAACATAGAATAATATAAAACCAATAAGTGACTTTGGTTGTTTTAATAAGCTGATCATTTCTTTAGAATGTAATTTCCGATAAATCTTGTTCGTAGATTTCCAACTTTGTGTGTTTATATCTTTAAGATTTTTATCCCAATTCGCCTTTTGAAGGCTTCTGTTAAATACCGCTTTGAAATCCGCGGATCCTGAATAATTTTCTATATCTGAGACCAAATGATCAACCATTTCTAATCTCACATCCCAGTAAATGACACCTTGGTTTTTAAGGTATTCATCTACGTACTTTATATGTTCTTTTGTTAGTTTCACACTACGCCAATTTGGGATTTACCAAAGCTTGCATGGTTTTGATGTACTCAGCTAATTCTTCGAGCTTACTTACGGTTTCTTTGGTACCACTTTCGGTGAGCTTGTAATACTTTCTAAGTCGGTTATCTACCTTTGCTACTTCAACATCGAGTAAGCCTTCTGCCTCCAGTTTATGTAGCGCCGGGTACAAAGCTCCTTCAGTAATCTTTAGCTCGCCTTTGGTTAATTCTTTTACTCTTTGGGTGATCTCGTAACCGTACATCTTATCATTTTCGTTTAATAACTTTAAGATAATGGTGTTCAAACTGCCTTTATATAATTTTGAATTGCTCATAACAATACAAATATACATAATTTTCTTATGTATAAGGAACTTAGGTATTATAATAATCTTAAAACTATAGTCTGAAAATCCCTCCTTCCTTATTTTTGCAAAAAAATTTTGTGATGGCACAGTTTCATAACCTTACTATAAAATCTATAAAAAACGTTACCGATAAGTCCGTAGCTATAACTTTTGAAGTTCCAGAAACCCTAAAGGCTAATTTTAAATTTAACGCAGGACAATATATCACCCTAAAAACAACTATTAATGGTGAAGAAATACGTCGCGACTATTCTATTTGTGCATCAACGAGTAGTGGCGATCTAACGGTTGCTGTAAAATCGGTAGATGGTGGTACATTTTCTATTTATGCCAATAAAGCCCTAAAGGTGGGCGACACCTTAGAGGTTGCTCCTCCTAATGGTCGTTTTGTATTTGAATCCAATGAAGCTAAAACCAGAACCATTGCTGCTTTTGCTGCGGGTAGTGGTATAACCCCTATTTTGAGTATTGCAAAAACACTTTTAGAGGAAGAGCCTTTTAGCAATTTTATTTTGGTCTATGGCAACAAAACTTTAGATGATGCCATGTTTGTTGATGAGCTATTAGATTTAAAAACAACCTATGGCAACCGTTTCCACATTCATTTTATTTATAGTCAAGCGCAAGAGGAAAATGCATTATTCGGTCGTATAGAAAAAAGCATTGTGAATCTTATCGTTAAAAATAAATACAAAGACGTTACCATAGAAAAGTTTTATGTGTGTGGCCCAGAAGCCATGATCCAGACCGTAAAGGACACACTGACAGAGAACGGCGTAAAAGAAAAAGACATTCTTTTTGAGCTATTTACACCACCATCTGAAGCTGAAAACTCGGATGCTTCTGAAAGTAATGAAGGGCACTCTAGGATTAAAATTATTGTTGACGAAGAGGAGTTTGAGTTTGAGATGTCCAATGAACAGTCCATTTTAGAAGCTGCGTTAAAACAAGATATAGACGCTCCTTACTCCTGCCAGGGCGGTATTTGCAGTAGTTGTATTGCAAGACTTGTCGAAGGACAGGCCGTTATGAGACAAAACAATATTTTAACCGATAATGAAGTTGCCGAAGGACTTGTTTTAACCTGTCAGGCACATCCTACTTCTGCAACCATTGTGGTAGATTATGACGATGTTTAGTATTTAAACGTTACCTTTCAGAGCTGTTATTTACTAGGAAAGAATAGACTTTATTTTTGAAACAACAGTTTCAATAGGAATACTTCCCGTTGCCTGTTCATAGTCTTGGGGATATTTATTTCCATAAATCGAAGTTGGAATTTTGGGGTATCGGTTTCTATCTGCTGTTAGCTGAAAATCCTCAGGCTGGTTGAATGGCGCAAAACCAGCAAAAGGATGTGTTACTCCCCAAATTGTAATCACTTTTACACCAAACATTGCAGCTAAATGACCATTCCCGGAATCCATAGAAAGCATAAGATCTAAATTTGAGATTAATGCTAACTCTTCGCTAAAATCCAATTTACCAGCTACGGAAATGACGTTGTTATAATTAGATTCTAATGTGTTTAAAATTTCTATTTCTTTTTGTCCTCCACCAAACAAAATAATATTATAATCTTTTGATAGCCTTGAAATAACAGCTTCCATTTGGTCTAAGGGGTACATTTTACTTTTATGCGCGGCGAAAGGGGCAATGCCAACTATTTTTTCTTTCGCATTAATACCCAGGTCCAAAATTCTTTTAGAGAGAGTCCTTGGTTTTGGAAATTTTGGTTGAGCCAAATCTGTTGATAGCCCCAAACCCTTAAATACGTCGGCATAACGTTGATGTGTTGATTTTAGTGGCCGAAAGCTTTCTCCTGAAACTAAAGCTTTTTTCTCTATTCTCCCTTTATCAATTTGTTCAAACTGTTTTCCGAAGAAAAATACCTTCAAAATCTTACTTCTTAAAACGTTATGTAGGTCGGCAACAGTATGAAAATTCAATTTTCTAAGTTCTCTCGACAATTTATAAAGGCCTAAAACACCTTTATGTTTGCCGTTAAGATCAGCAACAAAAACCTCAACGTTTGGTATATCTTCAAAAATAGGTTTAAAAAATCTTCTAGTAACTACGGTTACTTTTGCATTAGGATACTGATCCGTTAAAGCTCTCAAAACAGGAACCGTCATGGCAACATCTCCCATTGCCGAAAACCGTATGGCTAGTATGTGTTTAGGTTGAGACATTAATTTCAGAAGGTGTATCCTGAAACAAGTTCAGGATGACAACTTATTTCTGCCCTCTTAAGACAGGATTGAGCTCATCATCGTTGTACATTTTCATTTGTTTGTAAACTTTCATGTACTTATCTCCATTAGCAATATCGTTCAGCAAATCATCTATCGCTGTACTAAGATCCTTGCGTTGCTCCAACAAAACATTGAGTTTCTTTTGGCAAGCTGCTTTATGTTCGTCTGTTGCATCCTCTCTTACCGTTTCTAAATGCATGTGATAGATTTTTAAGGCTAAAATTGATAGCCTATCTATAGCCCATGCAGGACTTTCTGAATTAATCTTTGCATTTGGCTTTACCTCAACATCTTTGTATTTATCTAAGAAATAACTGTCTATATACTCAACTGTGTCGGTTCTGTCCTGATTTGAAGCGTCAATCTTACGCTTAAGCTCTAGCGCAGCAACAGGGTCTATATTGGGGTCTCTTATAATGTCTTCATAAGCCCATTGAACAGTATCAATCCAGCATTTTCTATACAATAAATGCGCTATAAGATCTTCATTTTTGTCGTATTTGTTTGTAAATGGCTGTTCCACAGTATTTAAAACTTTGTAGGTTTTAATTACATCTTGAAATATACTATTGGCTTTATCTGAAAACATATCAAATTATTTTGTTTGAATATGCAAATATACTTTGAATTATTAACTTAGCCTTTGATCAAAAACACTTTGCCATGCAAATTCATAATCTTTCAAAAACACCTTCGGTTTTAAACTCATTTATGTTAGAAATTAGAGATACAAACATACAAAAAGACCGTATGCGTTTCCGAAGAAATATAGAACGCATAGGAGAAGTTTTGGGTTATGAATTAAGCAAGTCTTTAACTTTTGAGGCGAAAACCATTGAAACCCCTTTAGGTTCTTCAAATACAACTTTATACAATGAGGATATTGTGTTGTGTTCTATTTTAAGAGCTGGTGTACCCCTTCACAACGGATTGCTGAATTATTTTGATAAAGCTGAAAATGCTTTTATTTCAGCTTACAGACACCACAAACATAATCCGGAGAGTTTTGAAATTATAGTAGAGTATTTAGCGTGTCCTAGTTTAGAGGGTAAAACCTTAATCCTGGCAGATCCTATGCTTGCAACAGGCCAATCCATGGTAGCTACTTTCGAAGCCCTCAAACCGTTTGGAACCCCAAAAGACATTCATCTTGTGAGCGTTATCGGAGCCCAAGAGGGTGTTGATTTTGTATCACAACATTTTGAAAAAAATGCACACTTATGGATTGCCGATATTGACGACCATTTAAATGACAAAGGTTATATTATCCCAGGTTTAGGGGATGCCGGTGATTTGGCCTTTGGGCACAAACTACAGCAATAAACTTAAAATTATTACGACAATAAACAGAGAAATAAAAATCTCTCTAAACCACTTTTCTGAAACCCCTTCAATGTAATTTGCCATAATTATTGCATAAGGTGCAAAAAGGAATATATACTCGCTACCATTTTTCATAGGAGCAATGATTGCCACTAAAACCGCAATTATAGATGACCAAGCTATCAAAAAAAAGGATGGCTTAAGGCGCTTGTTTTTATCTTTTATACCTTTAAAAAAATAAATTAAGGTCCATATAAAAGAAGCGAAAAGCACCGTGAATCTGGTGATGAAAATAGCACTGTTATATCCGGAATAATCTACACTGGCATATCGACTAAAATTGGAGTCTCTAATAAAAGTATCGTACTTCAATATATTAAACGAAATAAGTAAAAGGATTACAGTGAGCATCCCGATAAAGGGGATAATTATATTTTTAATGTCGTTCTTGGAATGATAAATCAAAGCAACAATGATAACGGCAAAAAACAAAAAAGCCCAAAAGTAGAAGAGTGTTGCTAGCATAATCCAAAAACCTGCATCGAACAACTTTTTTTTTATGTGTAAGTTGGAATGCAAGCTAATTAATCGTCTTAAGGCAAATAGTACAAACAGATTGGCCAATAGCAGATCTAGATGTTTTAATGTTTCTGGAATCATTCCAAGTAACAAACCAAAGACCATTATACCATAACTGTTTTTCTTGGTAAGATTATTCTTAGAAATAATAAAGTCTAAAAGAAACACATAAAAGATAGCAATTGCTAATTTGCTTATAGCGTTAATTATGACACCGAAGCTTGCGTAAAGGTCATTAACATTTGTAATTAAAAAAAGTGCAACTACAAATACAGCGACTATTATAAAATTAATAGGTTTAGATTTACTAAAAATACTTGTAATCATTTGCTGTTTTTGTATTTTTGCTACTCAATAATCTTTTAATATAAGATTATAAGAGGATTATTGAATTTTATATAAATATAAATTAAATCTCGCTAGACGAGTAAATTTAAAAAGTTATGAAAGATTTCTTTTACGGAATACAAGATTTATTTGTTGATGTATTATTTGCACCTTTTGACTATTTAAGAGAGTTGGAACTTACCTCTTGGTTTACCGCTAATACTTTGTCTTGGTTTTTTATGTTGATTGGTTTTGTTGCTTTTATGTATTGGATGATGCAATTAGCAAAGTATAATGCCAATAACGAAGAAGATAAAAGCGTTACTGCACATTCTTATCTCTAAGCCCTACAGGTCAAATCCAATATCCTTACGATAATACATCTTATCAAAATCTAGTTTAGCTATATTTTGATAAGATTTTTTTATGGCTTCATTGTACGTAACACCATAAGAGGTTACGGCCATTACGCGACCTCCAGATGTTACTACTTTACCATCTACCTCTTTTGCTCCAGCATGAAATACGATAGAATCTTCAATCGCTTCTAATCCTGTGATTTCTTTTCCCTTTTCATAAGCTTCAGGATAGCCACCAGATACTAGCATTATTGTAGTTGCAGCGCGTTCATCTATATCTATAGCCACTTGAGATAAGGTACTATTTGACATCGCTTTGAAAATCTCCACCAAATCTGTTTTTAATCTCGGTAGTACAACTTCGGTTTCAGGATCTCCCATTCTCACATTATACTCTATAACTTTAGGATCATCACCTACCTTTATAAGCCCTATAAAAATAAAACCAACATAAGGCAGATTATCCTTCTTAAGCCCCTCAATAGTTGGCTTCACAATTTGATTTTCAATTTTACTTAAAAATTCGTCAGTAGCAAATGGCACTGGAGAAACCGCACCCATACCTCCAGTATTTAATCCTGTATCCCCTTCGCCAATACGTTTATAATCTTTTGCCGTAGGAAGTATCTTGTAGTCGTTACCGTCAGTTAAGACAAAACAACTTAATTCTATGCCTTCTAAAAACTCCTCGATTACTACCTTGGAACTAGCCTCTCCAAATTTTGATTCGATAAGCATATTTTTAAGCTCTGCTTTGGCTTCCTCTAAATCATTTAGAATTAAAACCCCTTTACCAGCTGCTAATCCATCTGCCTTTAAAACGTAAGGCGCTTTTAAACTTTCTAAGAATCTGTAGCCCTGTTCTAAATTGTCCTTGGTAAAACTCTGATAGGCTGCGGTTGGAATGTTATGCCGAGACATAAATTCTTTGGCAAACTCCTTGCTTCCTTCCAACTCAGCTGCAGCCCTTTGTGGTCCAATGACAGCTACATTTTTAAGATTTTCATGATTTAAAAAGTAATCATGAATGCCTTTCACTAATGGGTCTTCAGGGCCAACTACAACTAGTTCAATATTGTTTTGAATTACAGCATTCTTTATGGCCTCAAAATCGGTTACCGAAATATCTAAATTCGTAGCAATAGATTGAGTTCCAGAATTTCCAGGGGCAACAAATAGATTTTCACAATGACTACTTTGCGCGATTTTCCATGCAAATGTGTGTTCTCTTCCTCCAGACCCTAAGACTAAAATATTCATGATTGTGTTTTGTTTGGGCAAAAATAATTGGTTTTAAGATGAAAAAACAATTAATTTACAGAAACCTTTTGGCCTTTATACGACTTGCGACTATTCGATTTTTCATTAAAACTTAATGGCTTTGAAATTAACAAGGCAAAAATTGCATTGGAAAAAATTCAATCGTTACAAAAAGACGGTTTTAATGACTATTTAAACACCACGCGTCAGGAAATTCTGGCCTTTCATTTACAAAATAATAGCTTTTATAATGCAATCTTTAATGAAGCTGATGTTAATAATTGGGAATCTGTTCCTGTTATGACCAAACAACATTTGCAACAACCCTTAGAACATAGATTAAGCAATGCTTATAGAGCAAATACAGTTTATGTAAACAAAACATCAGGCAGTTCTGGAGACCCGTTTATTTTTGCCAAAGACAAATGGTGCCATGCCTTGACTTGGGCAGAAATAATGAATCGTTTTTCATGGTATGATCTTGATTTTAACACTTCTAAACAAGCACGTTTTTATGGAATCCCATTAGATAAAAAGGGCTATTATAAAGAACGATTAAAGGATTGGTTTAGCAACCGTTATAGATTTTCGGTTTTTGATTTAAGTGATGTTGCTTTTGAAAAGGTGTTGGCTAAATTTAAATCAACACACTTTGACTATATTAATGGATATACAAGTCCAATCGTGCAATTTGCCAAATTTCTTAAAAGAAAAGGCGTAGTTCTAAAAACAGTTTGTCCAAGCTTAAAAGTGTGTATCGTTACTTCTGAAATGTTATTTGATGAGGACAAAATACTATTAGAAACACAACTAGGCATACCAATTGTAAATGAGTATGGCGCTTCTGAATTAGACTTGATTGCTTTTCAGAATCCTAAAGATGAATGGCAAATAAATAGCGAAACGCTTTTTGTTGAAATATTAGATGGAGAGGATAATGTTCTTCCTTATGGAAAGGAAGGACGAATCGTCATTACCTCACTATATAATAAAGCTCATCCTTTTATACGATATGATATTGGAGATGTTGGGATATTGGATAAAAAAAGTACCATACAAAAACCTATTTTAAAAAAATTAATAGGAAGAACCAATGATATTGCATCCCTGCCAAGTGGTAAAACAGCTACCGGACTCACCTTTTACTATATTACCAAATGTGTGATTGAAGACGATGGGAATGTTGCTGAATTTGTCATTGAGCAGCTAAGTTTAGATACTTTCAAAATAAAATATGTGAGTAAAGATGAACTTTCAGCAAATAAAAAAGAATCTATTGGCAAGGCAATGATTCAATACCTAGAACCTGGTATTTCTATTATTTTTGAACGTTTGCCAAAACTAGACCGATCTAAATCAGGTAAGCTGAAACAGTTCACCTCCTTAATAAAATAAGGTTATGCAGAAATTAATGATAATTACGTGTTATTTTCCACCAGAAATTGGTGCGGCATCTAATCGTATTTTTCATTTGGCACATGGTTTAAAAACGGATTATGATGTAACGGTTGTGACGCCCTTACCAAATTATCCTACAGGTAAAATATTCCCTGAGTTTAGAGGTAAGTTTAAGATAAAAACTCAGGAGAATAGCATTAAAGTTGTTAGGCTGTGGTTGTATGCAAGCAAGTCTAAAAATAAGTTTCTGCGTTTGTTTGCCATGCTATCTTACAGTATTAGTTTAGTTTGGTTTTTTTTATGGAATAAGATTCCTGATAAAGTAATTGTTCAATCTCCACCACTTTTGGTTGCTTATACCTCTATGTTTTTTTTACGATCTAAGAAACGGAAATTGATTCTTAATGTTAGTGACTTATGGCCCAGTGCAGGTTATGAGCTTGGTGCTCTAAAAAAAGGGTTTAGCTACAAAACGCTTCAGAAGTTAGAACGATTTAATTATAAATCGGCAGATTTAATTTTAGGTCAGAGCAATGAAATATTAGCTCATATCGGTAAAATCGCCTCTAAACCTCAATTGTTCCTTTATAGAAACTATCCAGATATTAAACGATTAAGTATTGCGCCAACAACTACCGATGACACCTTAAAAATTGTGTATGCAGGTCTTTTAGGTGTTGCTCAGGGTATTTTAAAGCTATGTAAGGAACTTAATTATCATAACGTAGAATTGCATATCTACGGGTCTGGTGCAGAGGAAGATGATATAAAACTGTTTATTGAAAAGCACAACGACTTGCCTATTTACTTTTATGGAAGAGTTGATAGAGCCTTGCTTCATGAAGAGCTGAGAAGGTATGATATTGTTATTATACCATTACTGAATAGAATTTATGGATCAGTACCTTCAAAAATATTTGAGTACGCTAAACTGGGTATGCCTATGCTTTATTTTGGAGGTGGTGAAGGAGAGGACATAATCAATGATTGTAAATTGGGTTGGGTTTCCAAAGCCGGTGATTATGCACAGCTTAATTTTACTATAGAATCAATCGACAAAGAGGTATTGACTTCAGAAACGAGAACTAAAATACAAGAATATGCTTATAGATATTTTGACTTTGAGAAACAACTAAGAGCCTTAAAAACCCAACTTTAATAGGCCTTATCTTCACCTTTTACAGCATTTACAAAGGTTTGTGCTATAATTTTTAAATCTAAAAGTAGTGACCAGTTTTCGATATAAAATATGTCGTACTTTACCCTTCCTATGATGTCTTTATCTGTTTCGACTTCTCCCCTGAAACCACTCACCTGAGCAAGACCTGTAATACCCGGTTTTACAAAATGTCTTACCATAAACTTGTCAATTTTTTTTGCATACATATTGGTGTGGCTTACCATATGTGGTCTTGGCCCAACGACCGACATATCTCCAAACAATACATTAAAGAATTGAGGTAATTCGTCTATACTCGTCTTTCTAATAAACCTACCAACCTTTGTTACACGTTGATCATCTCTAGTAGCTTGGTGCAGATGAGCTGTCTTATTTGGTGTCATGGATCGGAATTTATAACAATCAAATTCCTTGTAGTTAAATCCATTTCTAGATTGCTTAAAGAATACAGGGCCTTTTGATTCAAGCTTGATGAGAATAGCCACTATTGGTGTCAACCAAGATAAAATAAATACAATTACAAAACTTGAAAATAAGATATCAAAGATACGCTTGACAATCAAATTGGCAGAATCTTCTAATGGAATATTTCTTAATGTTAGGATTGGTATGTAATCGTAATATTCGTAACGTAGCTTTTTAGAATAAATCTCCTTACTATCAGGGATAAATTTTAAAATTTTAAGATTATTGTCGGCAAAATCTACTATATCAGCAATCTGAGAATTTGTGAGTTCTGAAATAGAACAATAGATTTCATCAATTTTCTCGTTTAGGATATAATTAAAACATTCATTTAAAGATTGTTCTTTACTTTTAAAACTATATGTTTTTTTATGAAGGTAACCATACTCTGGATTTTTATTAAAAAAATTCTCAAGAGCAAGGGTTTTTTTGTTGAGTCCCAGGATTACTGTAGATCTATAATTACCCCCAAAGGAAACCCTGTATTTTTGAAGCAAGTAATAAACTGTGAATTTTAAAATCGTGATTATAAAAAAACAAAGTAGTGTGTATTTTACTATTGGTCTTGGGTAGATATTTAAGTCGTGATATAATCCCGAAAATGCAAATACGTAGAGCGTAAATAGAACTAACTGCTTAACTACTAAAGATAATATGTTGACAGGTCTAGTATATCTATATACCTCATAAAATTTAGAGTAAATAGACAGCAAAACCCAACCAATAGAAATAAAGGCTGAAAAAATTAATGGGTCTTGATTTTGTAGTAAATACAAAAAACCTATCCCATTTATAATACTTAAATCTATTAAGTAGGAAATAGGTCTTAGGTATCCTGAATATCTTCCGTGTTTGAATAAACTCAACCTCTCCTAATCTTTTAATCTCTGTAAAACTTCAATGATTTTAGCCGGCAAATATGATAAAAATAAAAATGATACCCGAATTTAGATAATCAATCTTTTTTTCTTCTAATCCTTAAATTTAAATATTTAATCGGTTTATCAATCTTTTTTGTAGACTTTTTCTAGAGCCTATATATGGTTTTTGTTCTCCAGCTTTACTTGGATTAAAAAAATAGATGTTTGTTTTCTTATTAAACTGAACGCCCTGAGTATTTTTGAAGTATAAATGAAACATTTCTTGCTTGATAAACATTTGCCTGTTGTCATTTTCTAATAATACACTCATAACCTTTAAATCAACATTTTCAAGACTTTCTGTAACATAAACTTTGAAATCTAAAGGTTCTTCCTCTAAACAAAACTCTACAAATTGAGAACCTTCGGTATTAACCACCTCAGATTTAACAACTAAGTTTTTTCTATTTTGAGAATTATATTTAACTGTAAATACCCCACTTTTTGAGGATTCCAACTCTAGTCTTATTCTAAACATCGATCCATCATCAAGACAGTTTTCAACACATGAATTAAATGCAAATAATGTAAAGAAGAATGTTATAAATAAATAATGTTGAAATTTCATTTAATAAAATTGAACCTATTATAAATTGATTTCCTTTAGTGTCCTAAAATTAAACTTTAGTAATTTAGCCACCAAATTATGTGTTAAACAAATGAGAGTAGGGATTGATGCTAAATGGTATTTTAATGGGCACCCAAGCGGTAAAGTCGTTGTAGAAAATATTGTGAATCATATTGTAAAAAAAGATTCAACA
This sequence comes from Winogradskyella aquimaris, assembly GCF_042676105.1. NCBI lineage: Bacteria > Pseudomonadati > Bacteroidota > Flavobacteriia > Flavobacteriales > Flavobacteriaceae > Winogradskyella > Winogradskyella aquimaris. Next base: position 296,332 of record NZ_JBHTJQ010000016.1, read on the forward strand.
GTGGACTTTTATATTTTTTTAAGTAAAAAAGATCGTCATTTGAAATTTCCTATCGAAAAACCGAATATACACCTAGTATACATCCCAAACTTTCTAAATGCTTTTACGAACATTTTTATTATGCCATTTTACACATCTAAATACAATTTAGATGTGTGCATGTACCAGAACTACGCCCCTCTATTTGGTGCAAAAAAAATTGTAAATTATGTTCATGACGCACTATTTATGGATTTTCCTGAATTCTTCTCTTTAAAAGAAAGAATTTACTTTTATCCCATGAAATATCTCTCTAAATGTGCTGATCATGTTATTACTATATCCTATTCGGAAAAAGAAAGGATGCTAAAGCACGGTTTTTGTGAGGACAAAAACATTAGTGTGGTATATCATGGTTTGGGCTTGGCAAATAAAAAACAGTTCTTAAATAAGGTAAATATCTTTGATAAGTATAATTTACCAAATAAGTTCATACTCTATTTAGGAAGATTGAATGTAAGAAAAAACATTCAAAACCTTATTAAAGCATTGCCCTTAGTCTCTGAAGAAGTTTCCCTTGTTATCGTTGGAAAATCTGATCATAAGACATTTGATTTGGACCAATTGACTGATAGCCTAAAGGTGAAAGATAGAGTCGTTAAGGTTGGCTATATTCAGTTTGAAGACATTGAGTTTTTCTATAAAAATGCTTTTGTTTTTTGCTTCCCTTCTTTTGCTGAAGGGTTTGGTTTGCCTCCATTAGAAGCTATGCATTATGGAACCCCTGTTGTTGTTTCAAATAAAACATCTTTACCGGAAGTTTGCGGAGATTCCGCACTTTATATTGACCCCAATAAACCAAGTGAAATTGCTAATCAAGTTAATCTTTTATTAAATAGTCAAAGTCTTAGGAATAAACTTATTAAAAAGGGAAAACAAAGATCTTCTGAGTTTAGCTGGGAAAAAGCCTCTAGCGAGATTTTAAATATTTTAAAAACAATATAACAATTAATGAAACTCTCTGTAATAATTGTTAACTATAACGGCGAAAAATATTTAGCTGACTGTTTAGACTCAATTGAAAAGCAATGTTGTGATTTTTCATATGAAATTATAATTTGGGACAATGCTTCCAAAGACAACTCTGTAAAGTTTATACAAGATAATTATAGTGATAAAATTAAGCTTTTTGCTTCTAATGATAATTTAGGATTTGCAGGCGGAAATAATGCTGCCGCAAAACACGCAAAAGGAGACTATCTGTTATTATTAAATAACGATACTATTTTACTTAATCCTTTAAAATCTATTTTAGATTTAATGGATAGAGACTCTAAAATAGGGGTTTTAGGAATAAAGATGTTAAACGGAAACAAGGATTATATTATTTCTACCGGTTTATTACCCAAACCTTATCATTTGTTTTATTTTAAATGGTTTTCAATAATTAACAAAGAGTTTGCTTCAGGAAAATTTTTAAGCAATCAACCTATAGAAGTTGGTTGGTTATCAGGTTCCTTTTTAGTAACTCCAAAAAGTTTATGGGAGGAAATAGGTGGTCTAGACGAATCCTTTTTTATGTATGTTGAAGATGTTGACTATAATAAAGAAGCAGCAAAACGAGGTTATAAAAGAGTATTTGTTCCCTCTATAGAATACATACATTTTGTTGGCTTTAATGGCGCAAAAAACAACTTACTTGTGAAAGGATATCGTATTTATATAGCAAAGCACTTTAAAGGCATTAGTAAAGTAATTGCCAGTTTATGTTTAAGTGCTAATGAACTTGTAAAAAAGGTAAAAGGAAATTATTGAAGATTCATTGTTTTTCATTTTGTTTCTAAGTATGCTTAACAACCATGAAGTTTTTTTTTGATCCTAAAAAATCACAATCTAAAAACCATTAAAAACCTAAATTAACTTATAAACTATTTATAACCATATTTTGTTATTTGATTTTCAATGGTCTTATTTAGCCATTTCTTCTCTTCTTCACTCAAAGTACTCCTCCAATTACCAATTTTCCCTTTATTAAATGTAGAGCTTTTAACAGAATAAATTTTATTACAGACGTTTTCCAATTGGTCCTGATTTAGCTCAATAGATATATGATTACAAATACTTTTTACAGCTTCCTCTTGTTTGTGCTTATCTCCTCCTCCATTTGGGCCAATTAAGTTTTCAAACTTTATACACAAAACTTCATCAGACTGTGTCCAAGGTAAAAATTTATCTAAAACTTCATCGAATGGTTCTAGCACATCCTTTTTTCCTTCAATTATCGCTTTTAGTTTTTCAAATCTTGAGTCATAAGATGTTATGAATCTATGAGATTTTTGGGTGATATCCATTTTCTCAATATAATTTAAGTGAGATAACAGTACATCTCTAGGATCTCGTACTAAATGAATGATTTTTGTATTGTTAGTGTTTATAGTTTTTAGGGCCTTTTCATGATATTGCATGTGGGCTAGGAGAAATTGCCCTTTCTTAATCGAAGATAGTACTCTAAGTTTTGGTTCAATAGGGTTTTGCGTCTCTAATCTCAATGTTTTTTTTCCACAATGTCTCATTAATGGTAACTGTAAAAAAAGGCTTTCTAAAAGGTGTGTACCAGATTTAGGTAAAGAATTTAGAATTACTTTAGGACCATGCTTTCTTCCTTTAATCTGTGACTTTTTAAGGCTATGGAAAAAAATCTCTATTCGTTTAGAGAAATAATATCTGTATTTATCTAAGCTGTTCTTTGCTTTCATTGCGATTTTCTAGTATAAAAAGTAAAACGTATAGTGCACCAAAAAAAAGCATACCTCTTTGTCTCCATATAACTGATTCAGTAATAAACAGTGTCATACTTATAGCTACAAAGGGTAAAAAATACTTGATTTTAAAAGCTCTTTTTAATGCTAGTATAAGGCTTGTTATAAATGCAAATAGCCCAACAACACCCAATTCTGCAAAAACCTGTAGATACTGGTTATGAAAATTATAAGTGTGGAACCTTAAGGGAGTATTTAGTCTCTCGTGTATTTTTTTAATTTCTCTTTTTGAAGCATCTAGACCAACTCCAACTATATGACTTTTCGGAGAATCAATCATTTCATTAAAAACTCTGATTTGTAATAATCTTGCTTCCAGTCCTGTGTAAACTCTTCCTTTTTTAAAGCTTTCCTTATTTAAAATTTCTTTATAAGAGGTGTCAAACTCAGAAACAAATCTATTTTTTATTGGATTCGCAAAAGTTATGACTAAAGAAAAGACAAGTAAAATTAAAGCCAATAATATAAATCTAAATGAATTCCTTTTGATCTTGAAAATTGCAATTACTGAAGACATAACAACCGTTACAGACAGTATCATTTTAGAAGACAACATAATTAAGAAAAAACCTAGAATTAGAAGCTTTATTAACTTAAGAATTAATTTAGCCTCATAAGTCATAAGTGTATATAAAAAGCAAAAGGAAACCAAATACGACACATATATAGCATTTAATTCTAAAGGGGATACTAATTCATGGTAATACAAAAATCCTTCAAACTCGTACTTATAATATCTAAAAATAGCCTGGGTAACTAGTATGATAGCCAAGCAACTTAAAAAAATTGAAAACCTATTTAGTATCTTTCTTACTTCTTGGTTAGATATATTTGGGAGAAACATACCTGCCAAAGCAAAAAGAAATAATGGAATTTGCCTCCCTATGCCGTGTATGGTTTGTGGTTTATCTATAGACCAAGTTACTGAAGCAAAAGAGAACAAGCTGAAAAATAATAATGGCATTATTGCTTTTCGAATATGAAATTGTTTTGCCTTTACAATCCATATTATTGAGAAAGTAAACCAAATTCCAAGTGAAAGACTACTAAAAAAATAGCCGAGCAGAATAGTACATAATAGAACTAATGTTAGGTGACCAAATGTCGTTTCCCATATATCATTTGTTCTTCTCATCAAAACAGGTGTTAAAAAACTTTAAATAGCTATTATTTATATATTCCCAACTGAATTTTGTTTTAATTTTATCACTATTTCTTTTAATTAAATCAAGCCTATCCTTTTTGTTTTCATTTTTAATGAGCTCTGATACATCATCGGCTGACTTAAAATAAAGAGCATCGTCTTCAAGTATAGCATAGTTAAAATCATTGTGATGAGCTGCAATCAGTGAATGAGAACCCATTGCTTCTAATAATGAAGGGTTGGTGCCTCCCACGGAATGTCCATGAAAATATAGTCTAGAGTTAAACCTTAAGTTGTCTAAAGTTTCTAAATCATAAATTGCGCCCAAAAATCTTATGCCTTTATGTTTGGCAAATTTCTTTTTTAAATAATTTCCAAAGGGTGTGGACTCTATATTTCCTATGACGCAAAATGGATACCCTGAATGGCTTTTTAAATAACCCTCCAATATCATTTCGATATTATTTTCAGGCTCCATTCTTGCAATTAACAGGAAATATTCATTGGTTTCTAAATCTTCGAATGAGAAACAAGCCTTTTCGCTTGGTATAAAAACACTAGCACCGTAAGCAATGTACTCTGAATTTTTGTTATATTTCCTTTTAATATATGATTGAATTCCTGTAGAATCTGAAATTAAATAATTACTTGTTTTAATAGCGAGTTTTTCAGCGTAAAGTAAAAACTTTCGTACATTTTTAGAGTATTTAGTTCTTTTCCATTCTAAGCCATCCATGTTTGTAATAATAATAGGCTTGGAAGGCAATAACCACCCCCAAATAGAGCTGCTTGTGTAGCCTAACTGCAGGATAATATCAAAGTTCCTTTTTCGAGAATCCCGAATACAATTGAAGTCATAAATAAATTGCCCAACAGTGCCTATCTTAGATTCTGGATCGTAAGCATGAATGATATTTACACCTTTATAAGTATTACTTTTATAGGGGTGTAGATGAGAGTTGTAAACGTAAATATCATGCCCTTGTTCTTTAGCATATACAGCAAAATATTCTGTAAATTGCTCAAAGCCACCATGATGATTTGGTATACCTCTAGTTCCTAATATTCCTATTTTCATCTGGCCTCTCTATAATGATGTTGTAAAAATAATAACGCCCCTAAAAAAAGTGTTATTACATCTTCTGGGTTAAAAATACCAGAAATTATTAAGCTCGTAAATATGTAAAAAAGAGCTATTGCTGCTATCATATTATTAATAAATCCAGATTTGATGGTCCTAACCTTTTTATATGTCTGCAAGTAAAGATTAGTAAAAAAGAGTAAATAAAATATAAGTCCTATAATGCCTGTTTTGAAAATTATATATACATACCCATTATGTATTTTTGGAATATATCTCATCGGCTCTTTCCCAAGCTGTGCCTCAAAACCCAAATCTATTAATGAACCTAAACCTTTGCCAAATACAAACCCTATACCACCTGGTGTATCACTTACTTCCTCTAACGCTTTTAATGCTTCATAAGATCTCCATTTATCCCATCGCTCAGCAGCATCTTTGAGGTTAACATCAAAAGAAAATATTTCACTTGGCGCTATCTTAATTTTGTATAAAAACCCCTCAAAACCTTCAGCCCCTCTATCTATATCTAAGGAAAAAAGTATTCTGTAAAATATTAAAACAGCTAAAAACAAGGATGATAAAATTATGAGTGTCCTTTGTGATAATCTCGCATAACCATTGGCTGCCAACAAGATTATTAATAGTGCGACCATCATGGTCCTCGAGAAATACATTATAAACGAAATGGCTAAGACAAAATAAACTAATTTTTTGTATTTAAGCTTTAATTCAAAATATTTGTTTTTTTTGTTAAATATTAATAGCGCACAAACCAACAACTCAACAAAATTATCTTTGCCACCTATATTTCGTATCGCAGATATTTTATAATCAGCTGTATCAATTAAAAAAAAAAGTACAGTAATGAAATGTATGATTGCTAAGATGATCCCGACGTATATAATTGTTTTAAAAATTAGGTCTTTATCCTTAATTTTAGAAGCAATAAAATAGCCTAAGAGCATATATATTAAAGGTTTAAGCAAATACAATGTATCCTTCGCAACATCATAAAGAGTATTCTCATAGAAAAAATGAACAACAAAACCTAAGCTGAAAATTAGTGCTAAAATTGTAAAACTAATAATCATATTTTTTGAGATTCTCAAATTACAATCTGCCACACTTATTGTTAAAAACAAAATAGCCGTTATAACATTAAACTCAAAAGACCTTACTAAAAACGGGGTAATTAAAGCTATTGCATATATCCACTTATATAATGAATCCTTATGTAATATTAAACGCATTAGTATTAGAATAGTTGTCCTTTATACAAACCTAACAAAATTTAGTTCTTTAGAAATAGAAAATAACGGATATGTTTAGCTTTTAACTATACCACTCCTTTAAGTCTCTATCAATTAAAGTCTCTAATTTTTTAACATCGCTTTTAAAAAATTCTTGAAGCTTAGCCTTAGAATAATTGTCTATTTTAGTTTGTTTTAAATTTTTCTTTTGAATTTGATTAAGTAAATTATTTCTGAGCCGTTTGGTTAGAAAGGGTTTTAATGATCTTTTTATGAAGTTATCCCCTATAAGTATTCTCGAAATAATTTTGTTTTTAGGTTTTCCCGAAGCATTAAGTCTATTAATGGGTTGAAAATTAAATTTTTCTAAGTTTAAAAAATCAACAATATCACCTAATATTTTATTTGTATCAGATTTAAAATCCTCATATAAAATAACTTTTACATTATTAAATTCTTCCAAATATGCCTTTACTTGATTTGAATATAAACCTCTGTCTTTATAAAAGAAATCGAAATGGAAATTATTTTGCATTCTATCCTCTTCAGCATCTAAGGCCTCGTTAAAAGTTAATTTTTCCTCTAAATCTCTAATCTTCATCATATATTGAGAATAGGCTCTATCCACAGGGTTTCTTAATACAATTAATATTTTAGTGTCTTTATGGTTGGGGATTGTATTTCTTATATTTTCTATAGTTCTATCGTAGAAATACAAATATGGTGTAGAAGATTCACCTCTTATTTCTTTAGATTTACCGTTCTCAAAAATTTCCTTGTAGTCCTCTAATCTAGTTATAAATTTTACAATTCTTTTTGTGGATTTAAAATTTAAATTCTGCTGATCTTTAAACACAAAGAAGCATGGTTCCTTCCATTCTGTCATAAATACTTTTGGGTGTTGTTTTAAGTATTCATGTATTGTGGTAGTCGCTGCTTTAGCTGTCCCTACTATTAAGAAGTTTGGCAAGTTATTATTCATTTCTTAAGGTAATAAAAGGGATGTAGAATGTTATGTAGTTTAATTTAAAATAAACATAACAGGCTGAAAACACATTAATTATAAGGGTTCCTATTACTGAAATTATTGCCGCACCAAGCAATCCATATATTGGAATTATATAATAATACCCCATTAAAATAAACAGTGCGGTGACAAAAATAATGTTTCTCAATACTTTTTGGTGTCCTGTCATATTTAAAAAAATACCTACCGAACCTGTAATGGCATTTATTAATTGTCCTAAAATAAGAATGATTAAAATATTGCGTCCGATAGTGAACTCTTGCCCAAAGAAGTTTAAAACCAATTTAGAGCTAATGGTAAGCAACAATGAAATTGCAAATGAAGACCAAAAAATTAGCTTTGAAGATTGTTTAAGTAGCTTGTTTAAATCGTCCCGCTTATTGGCCCAGAAAAGTTCTGAGAATTTCGGTGCAGAAATAGTGTTTACAACGGTCAAGACTAAACTAACCAATTGTGATAACATTATACATACACTATAGATACCAACTTCTTCGGTTGTAGAAAATATTTCTAAAAAAAAAATACCTGAAAACGCCAAAATAAATGAGGCGATTTCAGTTACAAGCATTGGTAGTGATGTTTTAATAAAATCATTTCTTGAAAATGATATTTCTAGAATTGATTGTGGTAATTTTTGAATATGGGCGAAAATAAATAAGAAAGAAATTGCAAATGTTACCACAATACCAAAAGCTAGAGCATATATTGCGTTTAACAAATCCAAATCCAACACTTCAATTATCAAAACAAATAAAATAATGATATAGGTATTGGCACTTCGCAAATACTCTGACACTTTAAGTGATTTTAATCCTCTTATAAACTCAATGTTAATTAAATTTAAAGTAAATAACGGCAAGATTATAGCGATGATTTGAATAGAATTTGAGTAATTCTCATTTTCAAAAATATTTAAAGCTATATAATCTGATGTGGCAAATAATAAAATTCCAATAACTACTGAAAAGGGTAATGAAATAGAGCAATAGGTTTTAAAAATTCTTTTATAATAGGTGCTTTTATTTGGTTTTGTATTAAACTCCCCAACATATCGTAAAACAGAAATATTAAAACCTAAAGCACTAATTAAAGCTACAGACCTAATGGTTCTAAAAGTAACACTATATAAGCCTACTCCATCTGCCCCATACCTAGTTGAGATTAGTATAACAACTAGATAGCTCAAAATCATACCAAAAACTTTAAGTACAAATGTTATTGAACTCCCTGTCAGTAACTCTTTTAAATTATGGTCAGAAACGAGTGTTTGTTTTAGTTTTTGAATCAATTCAAGACTTTTATTAATATATGATTACTTGTTGAATCTCCTTGTTTAATAAATTTTCTCTTCCAATTTATTCATTAAGGCTTCCCTAAATATGAACCCTGGTAAAATTTCTGATTCTGCTTTGTTTAAATAAAATGTATTAGTCTCTTTATTGTAGGAAGTAATTTTTGTTGGAGCGAAAAAACTCCAAATATTCTCTTTTGATATACTGTAAAATCTTCCTTCAAACTTAAAATAGACAGCATTTACAATTAACCCTTTATTCTCTTTTGAGTCAAAATTAATGCGCATACCTGTAGGTAAGATATTTTGAGGTAAATTAAACGCTACTTCTTTTAAATCATTAACTCCTTTTACACTTTTCTTAACAAAGTCTTTTGGGCCATAACCAACGTTTTCTGCTTCTGTAAATCTTAAAAAAATATCTGTGTCTGTTTTAGTGCTTAAGCTAAACTTTACTTCTAAACCTAATTTAGCTTTAGGTTTAGTTGAACTTTCTGTTTTAGCTTCATTTACTTTTACTTCTTTGTTTTTAGTACTACTTTGCTCATTTTTACATGAAAAAGTAATTACAAAAATTAAAAAACAAAAAATACCTTTCATAATTTTTTTGTTTAGAGTTAAACTATCATTCCCGCAGCAACCGTCTCGTTTGTCGCATCATCTACTAAAATAATACTACCTGTTGTGCGATTTTCCCTGTAAGGGTCTATCATTATTGGTTTTGTAGTACGTATTTTAACTTTGGCAATATCGTTCATTGCTAAATCAGCATCCTCAGTATTACGCTCTAAAGTATTAATGTCGTATTTGTAAACCACTTCTTTAATCATTGCTTTTTGATCGTTAGAAGTATGTTTAATCGTGTATTTTGCTCTAGGTTTAGCTGGGTTGTTATTTAACCAGCACAACATCACCTCAATATCCTGAGAAGGTTCTGGTTTATTATTAGAGCGCACTATCATATCACCACGACTAATGTCTATATCGTCTTCTAAAGTAATGGAAACCGACATAGGAGCATAAGCCTCTTCCAACTCTTTATCATAAAGGTTGATGTTTTTTATTTTTGAAGTAAAGCCTGAAGGCATCACTGTAACCTCATCTCCTTTTCTTAAAATACCACTTGCTACACGGCCAGCATAACCTCTATAATCTATAAAACCATCGCGTTGTGGTCTTATCACTGTTTGTACAGGAAAACGTGCATCTACTTTATTAATATCACTACTAATATGCATCGTTTCTAAGGTATGGAGCATTGGCGCTCCTTGGTACCAAGGCATATTTTCAGACTTGTTTACAACATTATCACCCAACAATGCGGACATCGGTATAAAACGAACATCTTTTACTAACATTTTTGAAGATACATCTTCAAACTCAGAAACTATGTTATTGAAAATTTCTTCAGAAAAATCAACCAAATCCATTTTATTTACACAAACGATGATGTGTGGAATTTGTAATAATGAGGCTATAAAGGCGTGACGTTTTGTCTGCTCAATAACACCATGGCGTGCATCAATAAGTATTGTTGCTACGTTTGCCGTAGATGCACCTGTAACCATATTCCGTGTATATTGAATATGCCCTGGTGTATCAGCAATTATAAATTTGCGCTTAGGTGTTGTAAAATATCTGTATGCAACATCGATAGTAATGCCCTGCTCTCTTTCATCTCTAAGGCCGTCTGTAAATAATGCCAAATCCACACCGTCATGACCTTTTCTCTTACTTGTGTTTTCGATAGCTTCAAGCTGGTCCTCGAAAATAGATTTTGAATCGTATAGCAAACGCCCTATTAATGTACTTTTTCCATCATCTACACTTCCTGCAGTTGTAAAACGTAATAATTGATTCTTGTCTAACATGTTCTTCTTTATATGAGATGCTGAATTATGTTCAGCATAACCATTAATTTTTAATTTTTTTGATTAAAAGTAACCTTGACGCTTACGGTCTTCCATAGCAGATTCTGAGCGCTTATCGTCACTTCTGTTGCCGCGTTCGGTATTTCTCATACCAGCAACCTCTGCAGCAATTTTCTCTAAAGTGTCTGCATCAGACTCTACACCACCAGTTATGGTAATATCGCCTAAGGTTCTAAAACGTATTCTTTTAGTGACCACTTCTTCATGGTCTTCTAATACTAAAAATTCAGAATTTGGAATCCAAGAATCCTGACGCCAAACAACTTCACGTTCATGAGCAAAATATAATGATGGAATATCAATATTCTCTCGTTTAATGTAGTTCCAAACATCCATTTCTGTCCAGTTACTTATTGGGAATGCCCTAAAGTGTTCTCCTTCAAAGTGCTTTCCGTTGAATATATTCCACAATTCTGGACGTTGGTTCTTAGGATCCCATTGTCCAAAATCATCTCTGTGAGAAAAAAACCGTTCTTTAGCTCTAGCCTTTTCTTCGTCGCGACGACCACCACCAATAGCACAATCAATCTTATTTGCCTCAATAGCATCTAGGAGGGTAGTAATTTGCAGCGCATTACGTGTTGCGTTTTTTCCTTTTTCCTCAGCAACACGTCCTTCATCTATAGATTCTTGTACAGATCCAACAATAAGCTGCACACCTAGTTCTTTTATGATATTATCCCTAAACTCAATCGTTTCAGGAAAGTTGTGACCAGTGTCAACATGCATTAATGGAAAAGGTATTTTGGCAGGATAGAATGCCTTTTTTGCTAGATGTGTTACCAAAATAGAATCTTTTCCCCCCGAAAATAAAATTACTGGGTTTTCAAACTGTGCCCAAACTTCGCGTAAAACAAAAATTGCTTCACTCTCTAATTCATCTAAATAATTTAAATAATACTTACTCATTGTTGCTTTGACAATTTTGGTGTAATATAATCTACGATTCGATCCGTCGCTGCTTCAACCGATTCGTTCTCTGTTTTTATCTCAATGTCCGGGTTTTCTGGTGCTTCATAAGGAGCTGAAATCCCAGTCATGTTATCTATTTCGCCAGCGCGTGCTTTTTTATAAAGCCCTTTTACGTCTCGTCTTTCGCACTCTTCTACGCTGGTATTCACAAATATTTCAACAAAGTTAACATCTTTAACGATACTTCTAATGTTCTCTCGGTCTTTTTTATAGGGCGACACAAAAGCTGCAAGTGTCACTAAACCAGCATTTATCATTAAATTTGCCACTTCTGCAATTCTACGGATATTTTCAGTTCTATCCTCTGGTTCAAAGGTTAAGTCTTTATTAATTCCTTTTCTGATATTATCACCATCTAGCGTAAAGGTTTTAATGCCTTTCTTGTGTAATTTCTGTTCAACAACATTGGCTATGGTTGACTTACCTGATCCTGATAACCCCGTAAACCATAATAAAAAAGAGTTGTGTCCGTTTAACTCTCTTCTATTATCAATGGTTATTTTATAATCGTGTGGAACTATGTTTTCCTTCATTTTACAACTAGTTTCTTTTTCTTTTAGTTAAACCAAAGTTTACTTTGTACCAAACGCGCTCATGTAAATAATATAATATCATTTTAGTAATTACTTCAGCAAAACCTATTTGTAATGCAGCGAGTGGATTACCTGAAATTATCCATGCTAACGTCATTGTATCTAAAGTACCTATAAAACGCCATGTAATTGTTTTTGCAATGTGTCTTTTTCTACTTTCAAGAAGAATTCCATCTTTAGATAAATTGATTTTGTACCAAACACGCTCATGAAGATAATATAGCACACTCTTTGTTGTAACCTCTGCTAAACCTATTTTTATGCCGGCCAAAGGGTCTCCTGTTATAATCCAAGACAACAGTATGGTGTCTAGGGTACCAACCAATCTCCATGTAATTGTTTTTGCAATATGTCGTTTATACGAAACATCTGCCATATCATTTACTAACTAGAAAGTAACTGTTTAATAGGTTTTCTTTATTGTATTCTAACGGCTTATTTGTCTCTTTTGAAATGACCTTTAAACCAACTGCATTACAAATGGCTTGGCCTGCAGCTGTATCCCACTCCATTGTGGGTGCGTATCGCGGATAAACATCTGCATTGCCCTCTGCTACCAAACAAAATTTTAATGAGCTTCCCTTTGATACAATTTCAACATTTTTACCTTCTTTTTTTAAAGCCTCAACAAAGTTCAAAGTATCTTCGTTCATGTGTGAGCGACTTCCAACAACCTCAACTTTGTCAGAATTGTTATTCTTTGGTTGTAATGGTTTTGCTAGTTTTAAAATAGTTTCAACTGTAACATCATGAGATTCTAATTCTGCCTTAAATGCCTCATTGTTTTCAACATTGGCAAAATAAATTGTTTTTACTTCTGGCACATAAATAACACCTAAAACTGGCTTTCCATCAGTTACTAAAGCTATGTTTACAGTAAATTCTCCATTTCGTTTTATAAACTCTTTAGTGCCATCTACAGGATCAACGACCCAGCATGTTTCCCAAGTTTTTCTTATTGTGTAATCCGTTTGTTTATTCTCTTCTGAAATAATTGGGATTTCTGTAGGTATAAGAAATAAATTGATGACTTCATTAGCCCTCTTGTCTGCCTCTGTTAAAGGTGATTTATCATCTTTTATTTCTACATCAAAAGCTGTATCATACACTTGCATTATCAACTTTCCTGCTTCTAGTGATGCTTTAATGGCTGTTTGTAATAGTTTATTCATTTTTTATGTTTTGAATTGCAGCTATTAAACTATCTCTCCAATAAGGTGCATTTTGCTTAAGTGTTGTTTCTATTTTTGTTTTGTCTAAAACACTAAAGTGAGGGCGCTTTGCTAGTGTTGGAAATTGAGCGGTAGATATATTGTTTAGCTGAATGTTAGTTTTACTAATATCAAAAATAGCTTTAGCAAAATCATACCAACTTGCTACGCCATTGTTGCTGTAGTGATATATTCCATAGTCAGGTATATCTCTACCAATAATAAGAAATATTGCTTTAGCTAAATCTTTAGCGTAAGTAGGTGTCCCTATTTGATCACCCACAACTCCTAGTTGAGCTTTATCTTTAGAAAGGCGAAGCATCGTTTTCAAAAAGTTGCCACCGTGTTCTGAGTACAACCAGGATGTCCTTAAAATAAAGTGTTCTTTCAAAGATTTAGAAATCTCTTGTTCCCCTTTTAATTTTGTTTCGCCATAGACACCAATAGGATTGGTTGGGTCTGACTCTTTGTATGGTTTGTTGTGCTCACCATCAAAAACAAAATCCGTAGAAATATGTATTAACTTAACATTATACACTTTACATGCTTTTGCTAAGTTTTTCGGACCGGTAACATTAACATTAAAAGCGCTATCATAATCAGATTCTGCTTTATCAACTGCTGTATATGCCGCGCAGTTAATGCACCAATCTATTTTGTGTTTTTCAAAGAAGTCCTTGACTTGTTGGTGGTTGGTTATATCCAGTTCTGATGAGTTTACATAATGGATATCAAAATCATGATCGTCAATGTCCCTTAAACATTTTCCTAGTTGTCCATTACTTCCTGTAACCAGTATTCTTGGTATCATTTAAAGTATGCTTCTAAGGTTGGTAAAATTATATCCTTGTCTGATAATTGTGCTTCATCTCTCGCAATTTTCCAGTCTATGTTTAATGTTGTATCATTATATATAATACCTGCTTCGGATTCTTTATTATAATAATTATCACATTTATAAGAAAATATCGCAGTTTTACTCAAGACTGAAAAACCATGAGCAAAACCCCTTGGTACAAATAGTTGTTTTTTGTTTTCTTCAGTAAGCTCAATTGCAACATATTGTCCGAATGTTGGTGACTCTTTTCTAATATCTACCGCAACATCTAAGACTGCACCTTTGATAACCCGAACGAGTTTGGCTTGCGCAAATTCACCCTCTTGAAAATGAAGGCCCCTTATTACCCCTCTTGAAGAAAAGGACTCATTGTCTTGTACAAAGTTAATGGATCTGCCAATTAGCTTATTGAAAGTTTGTTGATTGAAACTCTCAAAAAAATAACCTCTGTCGTCCTGAAATACTCGAGGCTCAATTATAAAACAACCTTTTAGTTTTGTTTCGGCAGCTATCATTTTTTATTTTTTATTAGACCTAAAAGGTTTTTACCATAGCCACTTTTCATTAACGGCTTAGCTAAAGCCCTAAATTTATCCTCTGAGATATATCCCATTTCATAGGCTGCGGCCTCAATAGAACCGATTTTTAAACCTTGTCTATTCTCTATAACCTCAACAAACTGTGATGCCTGCATTAAGGAATCAAAGGTTCCTGTGTCTAGCCAAGCCGTACCCCTGTCTAGAATACTAACACTTAATTTATTCCTCTTGAGGTACTCTTTGTTCACATCTGTGATTTCCAATTCTCCACGATGGCTCGGTTTTATATTTTTAGCAATTTGAACCACCTCATTATCATAGAAATAAATGCCAGGAACAGCAAAATTAGATTTTGGCTTTTTAGGCTTTTCTTCTATTGAAATAGCCTGTCCGCCTTCATCAAACTCAACAACACCATAACGCTCTGGATCGTGAACTCTGTATGCATAAATAATACCACCATCTGGATTGTTATTGCTTTGTAATAGCTTTGAAAGACCTGTTCCATAGAATATATTATCGCCAAGGATTAAAGCCACTTTATCATTGCCAATAAAAGATTCTCCTATAACAAAAGCTTCTGCAAGTCCATTTGGCAACTCTTGAACCGCATACTCAAAAGTGCATCCATACTTTTTACCATCACCTAATAAGTCTTTAAAAAGCGGTAGATCTTTTTGTGTAGAAATAATCAATATCTCACTAATACCTGAGTACATTAAAGTAGATAATGGGTAATAAATCATTGGCTTGTCATATACAGGCATTAACTGTTTGCTTACAGATAGTGTCAAAGGATGTAATCTAGTACCTGACCCTCCAGCAAGTATAATTCCTTTCATTGGTATTGTTTTTTATAATAGGATTGGTATTCACCGCTTGTTACATGGTTTAACCACTCTTGATTATTTAAGTACCAATCTATCGTAATTGATAAACCTTGTTCAAATGTCACAGACGGTTCCCAACCAAGTTCTTTGTTTATCTTGTTAGCGTCTATAGCATATCTTAAATCATGTCCCGGTCTGTCTTTTACGTATGTTATAAGATTCTCAGAAGAGCCTTTATCTCTTCCTAACTTTTCATCCATTTGTTTACACAACAGTTTGACCAAATCGATATTCTTCCATTCATTAAATCCACCTATATTGTAGGTTTCCGCATTTTTGCCTTCATGAAAAACCAAATCGATTGCCCTAGCATGATCTACTACATACAACCAATCTCTTGTATAGTTGCCGTCACCATAAACCGGCAGGGGCTTGTGATTAATTATATTGTTTATAAAAAGTGGGATGAGTTTTTCAGGAAATTGATTTTGTCCATAATTATTCGAACAATTTGTTATTACATAAGGAAGATTATATGTTTCACCATAAGCCCTTACAAAATGGTCTGAGCTTGCTTTAGATGCAGAATATGGTGAATTAGGTGAATAAGAGGTGGTTTCTTTAAATAATCCCGATTCTCCTAATGTCCCATAGACCTCATCTGTACTTACATGATAAAATCTTTTGTCTTCAAAATTATCATTCCATAATTTCTTGAATGCATTTAACAAGTTTAAGGTGCCAATAATGTTTGTTTTAACAAATGCTAAAGGGTCTTTTATAGACCTATCTACATGAGATTCTGCAGCTAAATGTATAACACTATCAAATCGATATTCTTGAAATAGACTATCAATTAACTTTTCATCATTGATATCAGCTTTAATAAAATGGTAATTTGCTTCTTCCTCAATGTCCTTTAAATTTTCTAAGTTTCCAGCATATGTTAAGCTATCTAAATTAAAAATATTGTAGTCAGAATACTTATTGACAAAGAGTCTAACAACATGAGAGCCAATAAAACCCGCGCCTCCTGTGATTAAAATTTTCTTACTCATATTCTTTAATGAATTTAAAAATCCTTACTACCAAATAGGTTATTATCATTATTAGCAAAGAAACAGCAGGGAAAACCAAGGAAAATCTTTCGAAAATATTTGATTCTATAGTGCCAACATCCTCAAAACTAGAAAGTATATCATAGTATTCACTCGTCTCAAGAGTTTCTTCTTCAAGCGCTCTTAGAGCACTCCTTATTTTAAGCTCCTCTTGGAACAATTCATATTCTTTTGTCTCTGTTTTTTCTTGAATTAATGGAATCAACCCATCGGTTCCGAACTTAAACTCACCTTTGTTGGACTCATTTGTTTTTATTTCCAAATAGGTGTTTTGTAGCTTTTCTATTCTCGCTAACTCTTGGAGATAATTCAATTTCTTAACTTTTCTTATTGAGTCTTCTCTCGCTTTAAACTTTTTAGAGTATTCATTCTCAAATGTTTTTATAAATCCCTGCTCAAGGCTAGTAAATACACCATTATCTGTAGCTTTTGCCTTTATAGAAAAAATACTTCCCGCGAGTATATCACGGTTTTCTATAAAATCTTCATAAGTAACTTCTACAGCTAGAGTACTATCCAAAGATTTAATATAGTCGTCATATTCCTTTATTAGGTCATTCTGGGTTTCCGGTCCGATTTCAATTTCAAAGCCAACTAGTTCCTTAGCTACTGTTGAACTGTCTATTTCAAAAATATTTGATAATTCTTGATAGTTCTCTGACCCTATTAATGCATTAAAATAATCTACATTATTAGCCAATTGATATTTAGAATCATAATATGGTCTAACTAACATGTTTGAAACATAAACTGGTGCCTTTAGTTTTTCTACCCCAAAACCAATCAATGCAGAAGTCATTAAAATGATGGCTACTAGTTTAAAATTATTGACAATTGGTTTTAAGGAAAAAATAATTGCGGAAAATATTCCTTTCAAAACATTACCTATAAAAGAAAATAATTTTTCGAAAAGTTTTCCAATCGCGTTAAACAATTGGCCTAAATCAACTTCCTCGTTTTGAGGTTCTTGAGGTAATTTCTCGCTCATGTTTTAAGAATTAAAAATTTGTTCTAATATTTTTTTTGTAATCACGTAAGTGGGTTTAACTCCGGAAGTTCCTAAGCCACCAGATGCTAACGTACTTCCTGTCTCTAGCGGATTGTCACTCGCATAATAGGCATATCTAACTTTCACATCTTCATTAATGCTGCCTCGTACTTTTGATGCCGCTTGAATAGCCTTTTGGTAATGCGCTCCCTCCATTTCTAAACCAATGACATTCCAAGTAGATTTCTTAAAGAACTTTAAAATTTCTTTGTTCTGCAACGAAGTGCCCAAAACCGTAATCATGGTGCCTTCATAAACATCTACTCCGCAATCTACTAAATCGTTTTTACTTAGCTCATTTTTAAACGGATAATTATCGGCTGTACCTTCAAAAATATGTGCGGAAGGTATCATCACATCACCTTTACCTCCTTCTAAAATCCCAGCCTTCCCCATAACGGAAATTGACTTTACGTCTAAATGTACTTTTTCTCCATTGACCTTAATGGGCTTCAAAAACTCATCTAAGGTCTCATAGGCCTGCTCACCAAAAGCATAATCCATTACGAAAATAACGTCCTTATTATTTTTCACAGACTCCTTATACTCAAAATCCGTTTTAGAAAAATCTATTTTATCAGTGTCAAAAATCTGGATATCTATGTTGGTTCCAGAAGTATCTTTGATGTATATCATTCCGTTTTGCAACGCCATTTTTTCAATTTTATTGCGCATAACGGAATTTTTTGGGTCACTAAGTGCTTCATAGGTTTCAAAAATACTCTGTTTTAATTCTGAACTTTTTAAAGTGGCTTTTGCAAATAACGAATTCATGACGCTGTGCATATTTGCACTAATAATATGAATTGGCCTATGTAATAATCCGTGCTTGTGTAATACAGATTTAATATTATCTGCCCAAATTTCTCCATGAATATGGTGTCCAAGACGCTCTCTTAAGACTGGACTAAAGGTAATGGTTCTTTTATTTCCTCTTACGACTTCTTCAATGGCGAGTTTCCCCAACCAATAAACAATATGTAAGAATCGTTCTGGTTGATTATCTGTTGCAAACTTTGGATAAACTTCTGTTAGCTCATTAAAAGTTCTGCCTAATATATTAGCGGTATGTGTTATAGCGATTTCTCGCTCCTTTTGAGTTAGTTTCTTGGAAGATTTTACAGCATTTTCTAGTTTTTGCCAATCCCTGACCGTAGATCCTTCTTCATCAATAAGAACACGTTTGCTTATCTTATGAGACTCTACAAACAAAAAGGTAAGGTGGGTTAGAATATCATAAATCTCCGAACGTCCTCTGGTTATTTCAATATTCATTTGCTCATCGTCAATACGATAGCAGTTTCTTCTTCGCTTGGGTGGTATTATTGGCCTAAAATGTGAGTTGGCATAACCTTCATCACTTGTTAAGTTAATAAATGTACACTCTTCTATTCCTTGTGGTAGACGATCAATAACGTAGAGCAATCCGTCAATTTCAGCTTTTTCTTCTGCTATGGAGCCATAAATTTCTGGTCTTAACAACAACAATGCTTCTCGCAATGTCTCCCCTGAAACACCCATTGGTTTATAAAAGCCACGATTAAAAAGATGACGCATCGTTATGTACATCCTTTCTATAGCATTTGAGCTCTCTTGGGCTCTTGTTCTTTCGTGTCTCTTTTTAGTTGTATCCATACATTAATTTAGCCTGCAAATATAATTTTATTTAGTTAATTCAAGCTTATACAATGTATCTGCTATTTTCCTGTCGTTTGATAATCTTGGTATTTTATTCTGACCCCCAAGTTTTCCAATGGACTTCATATAGGTCTGAAAACCGTCTTTTTTAATTTTGGTCACAACCAATGGCTTTAAAACCTTTCCTTCAATTAAATCAAAGTAATAACTATTCTGTTTTTGAAGTGATGCTTCAAGTTTCTGAATAAGTTTTGATTCGTCTTTTGGTTCGATATCAAACTCAATAAACCACTCGTGATATGGCAATCCCTCGGAAGGGTTTATTTGAGGTGCCACTGTAAATTCGTTTACGGTTATATCCGTATTTGCGATTGCTTCTCTGAGTGCTTGTTCTACTTCTTTTCCAATGACATGTTCACCGAAAGCAGAAATAAAATGCTTTATTCTACCGCTTACAATGACTCTATAAGGTCGTAATGATGTAAACTCAACAGTATCCCCAATATTATAAGCCCATAGACCAGCGGTTGTTGAAATAATCATGACGTAATTGACTCCGACCTTAACGTCATTGATCGTAATTCGTTCTGGATTCTCTTCAAAGAAGTGTTCTGCCTCAATAAACTCGTAAAAAATACCTGAATTTAATTGCAACAACATGCCTTTCTCATCTTGTTTGTCTTGAAAGGCAAAAAAACCTTCACTAGCAGGATAAAGCTCAATACTATCAACTTTACGGCCTATTAAGTTTTCAAACTTTGCTCTGTAAGGTTCGTAATTTACACCTCCAAAAATGAATAAATTAAAGTTCTTGAAGATTTCACCAACTTTTTTCCCGCTTTTGTCAATTAGCTTTTCGAAGTACATTTGAACCCAAGAAGGTATCCCTGAAATAACGGTCATATCTTCCTTTATGGTTTCTTCCACAATGGCACTAACTTTAGTTTCCCAATCTTCTATGCAATTGGTTTCCAAGCTCGGCATTCTGTTTTTTTGAAGATATTTTGGCACATAATGGGCTACAATTCCTGAAAGTCGCCCTAGCTTTATTCCATTTTTTTCTTCCAATATTGGGCTTCCTTGAAGAAAAATCATTTTCCCATCTACAAACTTGATGTTTCCTGTTTCATAGATGTACATTAAAATTGCATTTCTCGCAGCATTTACATGCGTTGGCATACTTTCCTTTGTGATGGGAATATATTTTGCACCAGAAGTGGTTCCTGAAGTTTTGGCAAAATAGATGGGTTTTCCTGTCCAGAGAACGTCTTCTTCGCCATTAACTACACGGTCTACGTAAGGCCTTAAAGCTTCATAATCTCTAATAGGAACGTTTTTTCTGAAATCATCATACGTGCGTATACTATCAAAATTATGATCCCTTCCAAAAGCAGTTTTCCTAGCCTTTTTAATGAGATTTTGAAAAACCTTTTCTTGTGTTTCTAAAGGTTGTGAAGCCCATTTTTTTATGCGCTTTGCTATGAGCTTTGCAAAAGGTTTTGAAAGTGCTGCTTTAATCGATGGCATTACTGAAAATCAATAAAGTTAGTTGGGTTTACCGGATAACCTTTACTCCAAAGCTCGAAATGAAGATGCGGTCCCGTACTTAACTCTCCCGTATTTCCCGACATAGCTATAACTTCTCCTGCTTTTACCAGGTCGCCCTGAGATTTTGTGATAGCTGTGTTGTGTTTGTAAACTGAGATAAGTTCCTGATTATGTTCTATAATAACAACATAGCCTGTTTCAATAGTCCATTCTGCAAATATTATCGTTCCGTCTGCAGTTGCTTTAACAGGTGTGTTTGTTGCTACAACCACATCTACAGCATAGTGCTTTTCTTCAATATTGTAGTTTTGTGAAATTGTGCCATTAACCGGTGGGAAAAGTATGAAATTACTTTGGTCTGAATTATCTTCGAATAGGTTATACTTATCCTCCTTCTCTACCTTTTCCCTAAGCAATGAATCTTCTTTATTGGTTGTTGTCTGTAAAATATCCAGATCGTTTTTTGCTGCTTCTATTACAGAATCTCTATCAAAATCCTCAGCTGAAACATCGCCAGTCAGAACTTTTCGGATGGAGGCATAATACCTTTTATTCAATTCTAACTCTTGCACTAAAGAATCTGTCTTAAAATTGAGGACGGAAGCTTGTTTTTTGAGTCTAGCAGAAGAGTAGCCTGGAATATATTCTCGTAATGGAGTAAATGCAATAAGTAGTATGGTTAAGAATACCAAAAATATGGCAGATAATGAGGTGATAACAAAAACATTTAGCCTTGTTAGCTTTATTGCAAAACGCTCTTCAAAAGTGTCTTCGTTCAGTATTACCAAACGGTACTTATGAAGCAACTTTTTAGCAAACTTCTTTTCTTTTTTTTTCTTTTTCGCCATTAAAACAAAATTAATTAAAATAGTGAAATAGCATTTGCTTTAAGCACTAAAGTTGCGTTAACAACGTTATAATTAAAGTATAATTACTACCTTTGTCCTTTAATTTTAAATTTATGATTTTAAATAGTATTTTTTTAGGTGCAATTGGCCCTGGTTCTTGGGTTTTAATTGCTTTGGCTATCTTATTATTGTTTGGAGGTAAAAAAATCCCTGAACTAATGAGAGGTTTGGGAAGTGGTATCAAAGAATTTAAAGATGCGAGTAAAGATGAGTCTTCCGATAAAAAAGAGAAAGAATAATCTTTAGATATAATTAAATAAAAAAAGCCCGCTGAAATCAGCGGGCTTTTTTTATTTAATTTTTATCGATTTTATGATGGACTCTAACTCGAAGACATATTCACTTTTATTCAGGGATGGCGCGTAAACGTACCCATCTGCTATGAGATAACGCTTGTTTACTTTGTCTTCTATCGCATAGGTTATAAATGGCCCTGCTCCTGTATAACCTCTCATTTCCCAAATCCCTCTTACCTCATAAGCTGGTTTATTGTCAACAATAGTTTCAAATAGAGATGGTGCATAGGCATCCTCAACGGCCATGTAAATTCCATCTTCACCCGGAATTTTGGTTTTTGTAATACCGTCCCTCATTTTAATAATATCAATTATTGTACTATCGCCTTTAGAAATGGTTTCTAAGGGCACGTCGTAAAACATTATTTCAATGGTCTTTGAGTTGCTCAAGTTTTTTCTAATCCAAAAGAAATCGTCTTCCGCTTTTGCTATTCGGTATGCAGTAGGGATGTTCACCTCAAAACCCATGCTCTTTTCAATAGCACTGACATCTAGTAAGTCTAATTTTATTCGTCTTTGTTTCTCTTTGACCTCCTCCTTGTTAAAAGCATCGATAATTTTGGCTTTGTTTTCGGTCAGCTGTTCTATAATATCTTTATTTGTTTCACCACCTATAACAGCGACGGTTTGTGGTTTCGCAAATGCATTATTGGCAATCTTTGTGGTTGGTGCTAAATTTCCCTTTTCAATTTTGAGAATGATTCTACTTCGTGTTGCAAAACCATCAAAAACCTGAGGTGGAATTTGACGTAAGTTAAACATGGGTTCATCAACGGGTAATCCATTTAACGGAGCCGCAAAAATACTTCTTATGCTTTCTCCTATACTCCCTTCCCAAAGGGTATTATCCACCACTACTGATATAGTGTTTAGATTACCATTGGAAGCAGGCAAATACTTGGTTTTGTTGTCTTCCTTTTTATCTCCGCATGCAGTTACAATTACACATAAAAGTAATAAGTAAAACGTTCTCATAAATTAATGCTTTTTGTGGTTTATTATTCTGAGACAATGAGTGTCATTCCTATTTTTAGTTTGTTACCACTAATATCGTTCCAATCTTTAAGATTTTGAACAGAAACTCCAGAAAATTTTTGAGCTATACTCCACAGGGAATCACCAGATTGTACTGTGTATGTCTTTTTACCTTTAACTGTTTTAGTGTTATTTGATGCTTTTGGGGTAGAAGTCGTTACTGGTTTTCTAGGATAAATCGTTAGGCGTTGCCCTATTTGAAGATTATTGCTTCTTAGACCATTCCATCGTTTTATTTGACTTACCCTAACACCATAACGTCTTGCTATTCTACCTAAATAATCTCCGCTTTTAACGCGATACCTAATTTTAGTATCTACATTTACAAACTCAGGTAGGGGTTTTTCTCTTTTATCAAATTCGGCTTTTGCGAAAGCATAAATTTGTTCTTCATTTGTCGTAAACACACCTATAGCTTCCCTTGGTAAACGCAAAGCGTACGTTTTATCTTCGAGCTTAGGAATAATCTCTAATTTGTAGGATGGGTTTAAAAACTCTAGTTCTTCAATGTTAATACCAGTGGTTTCAGCTACCTGGTCCAGTGTAATCATCTGTTTTACATGTACCGTATCTGTTTGAATAAGTTGGAAAGGTGGTCGTTCAGGCTTAAAGCCATGCTCTTCAGCGAATTCAAAAATATACATGGTTGCCAAAAATGCTGGTACGTATCCAGCCGTTTCACGTGGTAGATTCGGTCTTATATTCCAATAATTCTTATAACCTCCTGAGCGTCTTATAGCTTTATTTACATTGCCTGGTCCTGAGTTATATGCTGCTAAAGCTAAATCCCAATCCCCAAAAATTCTGTATAGTGTTGACAAATATTCCGCCGCTGCTTTTGTTGATTTTATTGGGTCACTTCTTTCATCTACGTAGCTACTAACATCTAATCCGTATTCTTTTCCAGTTGTGAACATAAATTGCCATAAACCCGTTGCCCCAACCCTTGATTTAGCCTTTGGCTTTAGTGCTGATTCTACAATAGATAAATACTTCATCTCCAATGGAATGTTGTAATTATCAAACTCGGCTTCAAACATGGGAAAGTAAAAATGGCTTAAGCCCATCAAGCGCTCTAAGGATGTTCTTCTGTGTTTTAAATATCTTTTTATAACACTCTCTAACGAGGGATTGTATTCAACATTAAAAGGAGTCCTTGCATTTAGGCGTTTTAATCTGGCCTTTAAGGTATCCGTGGATAGTTCAGGATAATCCACCGGTTCATAGGTTAATTCAGTAACCGATTTATAAATAGTATCATACAAGGAGTTACTGTATAATTCTTCCAGCCACTTTTGATCTAACTCTGCCGCTTCTGGAAAATCTTTTAGGTTCTTTATATTAAGTGTGTCTAACTCAACGGGAATGACCTTGCCGTTTTTTAAGGATTTACCATCAATTAACGTATCGCTAACCTTTGAATTTGATCCGTCAGTGTTCTTCTTTGTTTGCGAAAACCCAAGAGTTAGGAAACCAACTGAAATTAAAACTAATTTGAATTTGTAATGCATATATTAAAAAGGCCTACTATACTTAACGGTGGTTGGTCTAAAAATAGTACTTTTTATGAGTTAAACCCTATTTTAAAAATTCGGTTGTTCCTTTCAGAACTAGTTAGTCTAATATAGCAGCGATACCCGGTAAGGTCTTTCCCTCTAAACTCTCTAACATGGCACCACCTCCTGTACTAACGTAACTTACCTTATCTTCAAAACCAAACTGTTTTACAGCCGCCACGGAATCACCTCCACCTACTAAGGAAAACGCTCCGTTCTTGGTCGATTTTGCAATTGAATCCCCTAATGCTATTGTTCCTTTGGCAAAGGATTCCATTTCAAATACGCCAAGTGGACCATTCCATAATATGGTTTTACTTTCATTAACAACCTTGTCGAATATTTGGAGAGACTCTGGTCCCGCATCTAAGCCTTGCCATCCTTCAGGGATTTGTCTTACGTCACAAACTTTAGTATTAGCATCATTACTAAAGGAGTCTGCAGCAATAACGTCTACAGGTAGATGAACCTTAACGCCCTTCGCTTCTGCTTGCTTTAAAATATCCAAGGCCAATTCCATCTTGTCATCCTCACATATAGAATCTCCAATAGTTCCTCCCAACGCTTTGATAAAGGTGAACGTCATCCCTCCACCAATGATAAGATGATCGACTTTATCTAAAATATTTTCTATAACGGTAATTTTAGAAGACACTTTTGCACCTCCAAGCACTGCAAGAACAGGTTTTTGGCCATCTTCTAAAACTTTTTTAATACTTTCTATTTCCTTAGCTAATAAATAACCAAAACATTTGGCATTGGGAAAAAATTGAGCGACGATTGTTGTAGAGGCATGCGCTCTGTGTGCTGTACCAAATGCATCGTTTACATAAATATCCCCAAGATTGGATAATTGCTGAGCAAAAGCTTCATCTCCCTTAGTTTCTTCTTCGTGAAAGCGTAAATTTTCTAAAAGCAATATTTCACCAGGTTTCAAGGCTGCTGCCTTGGTTTCAGCCTCTTCACCAACACAATTACTTGCAAACTTCACTTCCACCCCTAAAATATCTTCAATTTTAGGTATGATGTGCTTTAATGAAAACTCGTCTTGCACTCCCTTTGGTCTTCCTAAATGCGACATTAGCACACAGCTCCCTCCATCTTCAAGAATTTTAATAATGGTGGGTTTTGCTGAAATGATTCTAGTGGCATCCGTTACTTCAAAATTATCATTTAATGGAACATTAAAATCTACACGGATAAGTGCTTTTTTATCTTTGAAATTGAAATCATTAAGTGTCTTCATTTTTAATAAAATTTGTACTACAAATATACATGCATAATGCACATATGGCAAAATAAGGGCATTATTAAAACACAAAACAATTTAGTCTTAACATGCCAAGGCCTTTGTGGCTTCAAAACCGTAAAATATTAGTAGTTTTGCGATATGCTGTTTTCAGAAATTTTAGGACAAACCCATATTAAAAACCATCTAACCAAAAGTGTAGATGAGGGTAGAGTTGCGCACGCTCAATTATTTGTTGGCCCAGAAGGTTCTGGTACTTTGCCTATGGCCGTGGCTTATGCGCAATATATATTATGTCATAATAGCAACGGTGAAAACACAGGCGGAAATGATTCTTGTAACTTAAAGTTTAAGAATTTTTCGCATCCTGATTTACATTTTGCATTTCCCGTTACCACTAGCGATAAGGTAAAAAGTAAACCTGTTTCTAACTATTATCTGGAAGAGTGGAGACAACTGCTCGAGCAACAACCCTATGGAAATTTATTTGACTGGTATAAATTACTAGGTGTAGACAATAAACAGGGCCAAATTGGTGTAGATGAAGCTACTGAAATTGTAAAATCGTTGTCTTTAAAATCTTATGAAGGAGGTTACAAGGTGATGATTATTTGGATGGCTGAAAAAATAAACACATCAGCTGCTAATAAATTACTCAAACTCATTGAAGAACCGCCAGAAAAAACCGCTTTTATTCTTATAGCAGAGGACGAAGAACAGATTATTAATACGATACGTTCGCGTTGTCAGGTGTTGCATTTTCCGCCATTGGCAGAAGATGTTATTTCCAGTGCTTTAGTTGAGAACTATCATATAGAAAAATCTGTTGCGGCAAGATTGGCACACCAAGCCAACGGTAATTATAATAAGGCTTGTGATCTAATTTATCAAGATAGCGAAGATATTCAGTTTGAAAAATGGTTTATCTTTTGGGTTCGTTCTGCTTTTAAAGCAAGAGGCAATAAAAAAGCCATACATGATTTAATATCATGGTCTGAAGAAATTGCAAAAACAGGTCGTGAAACTCAGAAAAAATTTTTAGCCTTTTGCCTAAACTATTTTAGACAAGCATTACTTCATAATTATGGAGCAAATGATTTAGTGTATTTAGAACCTCGTTCTGAAAATTTCCAGATCGAAAAGTTTGCCCCCTTTGTGCATGATTCGAACATAATGGAAATTTCAGAAGAAGTACAGGATGCCATTTATCACATTGAACGCAACGGCAACTCTAAGATTATTCTTACAGACTTGTCCATTAAGCTTACACGACTACTGCATAAAAAAAGCCAAGCATAGGCTTGGCTTTTAACTCTATAAGAATCTCTTATTATTTCTTCTCCGTCATTTCTGCGTTATCAGAAGTCTCAGGTTTTGATTCCTCAGTTTTATCACCTTTTTTGTAAGCTTCATTAATAGCTTTAGTTACGGCTTCAGTAATATCCTTAGATTCAGTTCCATATAGCACACTACCCGCTCTATTCTTTCCGAAAATAAAAGTATAATCATTGTTTTTTCCGTACTCTTCTACAAAATCGTTGACCTTATTAATCACAGAATCCATTTCGACATTAAAATTTTGTTCCATTTGTTGCTGTCTATATTGCAACTGTTGCTGAATTGGCTGCCACTTTTGTTGAAACTTTTGTGATTCTTCTTCCTGATTTCTTTGGGACATTTTACCTAACTGCATCTGAATGGTTTGGATTTCCATTTGATATACACGGCCAATACTATCTCGTTGTTTGTTGAAAGCGTTGTTCTGATCTTCGTACTTTTTCTCTATATCAATTTTCATTTGATAATCATCAATCACTTGACTATTATCAACGAAAGCTACTTTTTCTTGTTCTTGACAAGCAGATAAGGTGACTAAAACTAAAAGGGCTACTAATATGTTCTTCATTATTTTTGTTTGAATTTTATTTTGTGCAAATGTATGAAAGTTGGATTGTGTTTAAGCAATTTTTTGATGTATAGGAAAAACCAATAGTTTCTAGGCGCTTATATTTATAATAGCTATGATTTTTCGTCTTAAATAAGGCGTTCTTAGGCATGTTTTTTATTAATCAAGGCTAGTCCTGTCTAAAGATTTTTAACGTGCTTATGGTTACCGCTATTGGATTTCGTCTTGTTTTAATATGTAAATGTGGGAAGAGTATTCCTTTGAGCGATATCCCTTAAGATTTGAAAGCCATCCTATCCAGAACGCTTTAATTGGGTTCATAACACCAGATTTATATTTTTCTGAAAGAAGACTTACATAATAAGCGTCAAATTTCATAGGTAAGACATCAATTAATTTTAATTGTTCCTCGTGAAACAATTTTGAAATGGACGTTATTGAAAAATGCCAAAGGTGTCTCGGAACATCATATGCTGCCCAATAATTTTTATAATGCTGGGCGTCATAACTTTTAAAATTAGGAACCGCTATGACTAAAGTACCGTTTGGTTTTAATAAACGTTTTAAAAGTTTAACGTGCTCTTCTAAATTTGGTAAATGCTCCAAAACATGCCAAAGGGTAATCACATCAAAACAGCTTCCTTCTAGCGTTTCCAAATATGAAATATCATAAACAGCATTTTTTGTTTTTGAATTTGCAATTGTTCTTGCTCGTTCATTTGGCTCCACTCCTGCAACTTGCCAATTATTAAGCTTCGCAGTTTCTAAAAAATCACCTGTACCGCACCCAATATCCAAAAGCCTTTTTCCTTCTGTTTGAAACGAATTAATCAGTTTCAATTTTCGTTTCAAGGACATCCTTCTTACTAAATGATACACCCTTTCAAACAGGTTTCGTTTAGCATCTGTATGTGAGATGTAATCTTCACTTTTATAATACGCTGAAAGTTTTTCAACGTTTGGTCGTGGAAATGTTTCTAACATATCCATGTCCTTATTGTATAACAATTGGAATTCCTCACTTGAAACGGAGTAGTCTTTTAAGGTAAGATATATTGGTTTTTTATTCATTAAAACGGTTATGAGCTAAGTTCGGTAACACAAAATTTCTTTGTCTTAAAATACCGTTCCACGTGGAACATTATAAAATTATCTTCCCAAATACACCAACAAAACTGAAATATCATTCGGCGAGACACCACTTATACGCGATGCTTGTGAGATCGTTACAGGTTGGATCTCTGATAACTTCTGTCTGGCTTCCATACTCATGGATTTCAACTTTGAATAATCAAAATCTGTCGGGATTTTTACATTCTCCAAGCGATTTAATTTATCTGCATTGTTCTTTTCTTTTTCGATATAACCCGCATATTTAACTTGAATCTCTGTTTGTTCTATAACCTCTGAATCTAACTCATTAGCCATAATGTAGTCATTTACGGAAGCCACTTTTCGCATATCATCAATTGTTATGTTAGGTCGTGCGTAAAGTTTAAACATCTTATCTTGTTGTTTCACTTTAGCTGAATCTTTAGATTCTAAAATTGGGTTTATTTCTTCAGGGGTAACGCTAGTGTCTTTAAAAAACTGAACAAAATTTGAAGCTTTTGTTTGTTTCTCTTCCATACGTCTTAAACGTTGTTCAGACGCTAAGCCCAACTCATAACCTTTTGGCGTCAGCCTAAAATCAGCATTATCTTGTCTTAAAAGTGTTCTGTATTCTGCGCGCGACGTAAACATACGATAAGGCTCCTCCGTGCCCTTAGTGATTAAGTCATCTATTAAAACACCGATATAAGCTTCATCTCTTTTTAATGTAAAAGGATCACGTTCTTGCACCTTTAGACTAGCATTTATGCCAGCCATTAATCCTTGTGATGCCGCTTCTTCATAACCAGTAGTTCCATTAATCTGACCAGCAAAAAACAATCCATCAACTAATTTAGTCTCTAGGGTATGTTTTAATTGAGTAGGCGGAAAATAATCATATTCAATAGCATAACCAGGTCTAAAAAATTTCACGTTTTCAAAACCAGCCACGGAACGCAAGGCATTAAACTGTACATCTTCTGGTAAGGAGGTTGAAAAACCATTTACATAAACCTCAACCGTATTCCAACCTTCCGGTTCTACAAATAATTGATGCCTATCTTTATCAGCAAAACGATTAATTTTATCTTCGATTGAGGGACAATAACGTGGCCCTACACTTTGAATTCTCCCATTAAACATTGGTGATCTATCAAAACCTTCCCGCAAAAGATCATGAACCTCTGGACTTGTATAAGTCATATGACAAGAGCGTTGTAATTTCAAGGGTTTAGTAAGATCCAAATATGAAAACTTTTCAGGATTTTCATCACCTGGCTGTTCTATCATTTTCGAATAATCTAAAGACCTTCCATCAACTCTGGGCGGTGTGCCGGTTTTCATTCTTCCTGCATCGAAACCTAAATTAATTAGGTCCTCAGTAATACCAGTCGCAGCTCTTTCACCAGCTCTACCTCCTCCGAAGTTTTTATCACCTATATGTATTAAACCGTTCAAAAAGGTTCCATTAGTAAGAACAACTGTTTTAGCCTTTACTTCAATACCGAGTGACGTTTTTACACCAACCACTTTATGGTTTTCTATAATTAAACCAGAAACCATTTCTTGGTAAAAATCTAGATTTGGTGTTTTTTCCAATAGCAACCTCCAATCCTCAGCAAAACGCATCCTATCTGATTGAACCCTTGGGCTCCACATCGCTGGCCCCTTTGATTTATTAAGCATCTTAAATTGAATGGCTGAAGTATCTGAAACAATCCCACTATATCCACCCAAAGCATCAATTTCACGCACAATTTGTCCTTTAGCAATTCCTCCCATAGCGGGATTACAAGACATTTGTGCGATATTTTGAAGATTCATAGTAATTAACAACGTCTTACTTCCCATATTAGCAGCTGCAGCTGCAGCTTCACTTCCTGCATGCCCAGCACCAACTACAATAACATCATAAATATCATTAAACATTGTTGTTTATTTTTTATGTTCCACGTGGAACAACGGTTTTAAATTCGGCGGCAAAGATACGTTGAAAACTTAAGACAGAAAACGTTCCTTTAGATAGAAGTCTTCCTTTGAGCGCATTACTTTAGCCTCTTCCATACTTTTATCCATATAACCACAATAATGCAATATACCGTGAATCATAACTCTAGCAAGTTCTTCATCAAAAGACACCTTGAAATCTTTGGCATTTTCCACTACTCTTTCCACGGAAATATAAATATCGCCATGTAGTTCTTTTCCTACTGAATAATCAAAACTTATGATGTCGGTTAAGGTGTCGTGATTCAAAAAATCTACGTTTATTCTGTGCAAATAATCATCTGAACAGAATATATAATTTAAATCACCCTCCTTACAGTTTTCGGAAATAATAGTTGCTGAAATCCATGTTGAAATGTCCTTCTCGTTCTTTAGTTTAAAATCTGTTTCGTAATTAAAACTAATCATTGCTTTTAAAGTAATCTTGAATCTTTTTCTTAAAATGATTCTGTAAAGGTAGTGCTTGTCGGTTTAATATTTCAGTAGTGTTGAAGTATTGTTTTGCGGTTTGAATCTGACTTGGATTATTGGTGTTATACTCCTTTTTATTTGTTTCTGATTCGCGCTTGGTATCTTTACCTTGCATAAAAGTAGCATTCTCCAATTTTAATAATTCATGTTGGACATCCATCATTTTTTGAAGCGTCTGATTTGAAAAACCATAATTCAATAAATCAAGTTCAATATCTTCCATTTGTTTAATCAATTCACCAGCAGATTCGATTTTGCCTTCTTTGGAAAGCCTATCTTCTAAAGCTTGACGTAATTGTTGTTGTCTTTGATAAATCTTGAACAATTCTTCGTTTTGCTCTTCCTTGCCTCCTTCACCATAGCCATCATTTTCTTCCTCGCCATTGCCATCTCCTCTTGAGCCACTTCCATTCTTACCTTTTTTTCCTCCCTTGCCCTTTCCTTCTTGAAGGTTACCTTCTCCGCTCTTTCCGTTTTGACCACCTTTACCCTCTTGCTTTCCATTCTCTCCGTTTTCTCCGTTCTGGCCGCTTTGACCTTGCTGACCTTCCTTTCCTTGATCCCCTGGTTCTTTCCCTTCACCCTCCTTGCCTTTATTTCCTTCTTCACCAGGTTTCTCCCCTTCTCCTTTCTGACCCTCTTCTCCCTGTTTGCCTTGCTCATTCTTTTTGACACCTTCCTCCATTTGCTTGTTGAGCTCCTCTTGGCTCATAATAATGTCCGGAAGTTGCTGACCACCTCCACCGCCTGAGCCTGGTGATGCATTCATTTGCATTTCCATATTATCCAAAACATCACTAAGGAAGCTTGCTAATTCATTACTAGCGGCAATAACATATTGCTGGGAAGCGACACCTTGATACAATCTATTTTCAGTGAGTTGACCAAGTGCTTTATCTATATTAAAGTAAACTTCGGTTATCTGACTGTTGACCTTTTCGGAAATTTTTGGTTGACGTAATGACAAGGCAAACAAACTGTCGTCAATATGTTCAAAATGTTCCCTTAGGTTACTTTGTTTGATAATGTATTTACCATATTTATTATTATTGATGTCTATGGTCTCAAAGGTGTTCATCAATTCTTCTTGATCAAACGAAAACAACAAAAGATTTTCTAAAATTTGACGTAACGCATCTACATCTTCTGACATTTGGTTTCCTCCGCCACCACCACCTCCAGATAGCATTTGCATCATTTGCTCACTCATCTGCTTCATTTTCTTTGCAGCCTTCTTTTGCTTCTCTTGAGCGTTTTGTTGCTGTTCTTGAGCTTCTGTGGGTTTGCCTTCGCCCTCTTTTTGTTCTTTCTTCTCGAGTGCTTCTTTGGCTTCCTTTTGGTCAAACTTTACTCCATCTTCTAAAAATTCATCTACAGGAACATTCATGGGTTTTTGTAAGCGTCGGTCTTCTTGTTTTAAGTCTTCAATATCCTTTTGTAACTTTTCAAATTCCTTATTTAATCCGTCTTGTTTCTCCTTGGTGTTTTCTTTATCCTTCTTGGCTAATTCATCCTGTTTTTTAGCTAAATCATCCAATTGATTCGCGATTTTTTCGGCCTTCTTCATTACATAAAAACGTTTTGTCAACTCCAAGAGCTGCCTCATGCTACGTTTCTTGTTTTTATTTTGTTTGGCCAATTCCTCAAGCTTCTGTGTAAATTCTTCTTTATTGATTTTTTCCTGCAGCTTTTCTAACTCTTCAAGCAACTTTTCGTCTTGCTTTAGCTTTTCCTCATTTTCTTTTAAACGCTCCTTTAGGTCTTCCTTAAATTGATCTTCCTTTTTTTCGTCCTGAAATTCTTCAAGATTATCCTGCAGTTTTTTATTGAAGTTTTTCATTAACTGCTCCTGCTGCTTTTGACGTTTCAAGAAGTCTTCAAATTTCTTCTTATCGTTGAAATTAAGTTCTTGTTTTTCCTTTTGGGTTTTAGAAAATTCTTCAAGCTTTTTGTCTTGCTCCTCCAACTTTTCAAAGGTTTTGCCAATATCCTTTATCGTCTCATTCTGCTCTTGTAACTGTTTTTGCTCCTCTTCTTCCTTCGTACGCTTTCTAAAACTGAATACGCTACTCTTGGTGCGTTTGTAATTATGAAGCACGTCATTATCATAAACCTCAAAGTATAGTTGATAGCTTACACCATCCTCAAGATTAAACTGATTTGGAAAGGCACTTACAAATTCACTAAAATTCGATTTTGAAATTGTGATTGGCTCTATGACTTTTTTGGTATCATCTTCTGATGGATAGAATACTAAATTCAATTTAGACAGTCCAAAATCATCACTTGCCTGACCATAGAAGTACATACTTTGTTGATCTAGCGAATCGATTTGCATTTTGATATTGAGCTCTGGATGTAAGTCCTTAACCACAGAAATATTGTATGCTAAATTTTCGTAATCCTTAAGATTCTCATTACTGGTGGAAATACTGTAGCTAAAATTCTTAAACAGTTGTTTGGTAGCGTCAAATGTGTTTTCGTTGTTTTTAGTAAATCTCAACGTGTCCTCCGCATAGATGTGGACAGCGTTTGTAGCTTTGGTCATCGCTTTCCAAGTGACTTTTGTGCCCTCTGGAACAACTGCAGAACCCGAACTTTTTAATACCTCATCCTGTTTTTGAGTGTACGCTGGATAGTCCAACACCATTTCAAAATTCACCAAGCTAGGAGTGTTTACAACCTGTAATTCATATGATTTTGAATTGACTTCGTTTGCTGATAAACTGAACTCAATATTGCTTTTTGGCAGTTTGAAAGTGTACTGAAATTCACCTGGCGCAATCTGCTGCAAATAATACGATTGACCATTAAATTGAATCTGTGCACTCTCAGGAACGATATCACCAGCCGTTTTCACTTTGAGCTTAAAGTCTTTACCCTCAATAGCTTGAAGGTTTTCATTTAGTACAAAAAACTGAAAAGGTGCGGGTGGCTGATAAGCCGTTTTGTAGTTGACTACACGCTCGTAACTATCACTAAACCAATCGATTTTTCCTGTGATGTAGGACAATAAAATGATGACGACAGGAATAGCCGCATACTTTAAATACTTGGTATTGGCCTTAAAGTTGATCGCCGATTTAAACGGAATGGGTTGCAACTCTTGCGATTTCTGATCTATACTAGCCAATAATAAATCGGATTGTTTTGGACTTTGGTTCAGCTGAAGTACATTCAATAATTTATCGTTGACTTCAGGAAAATGATTACCGATTAATTTAGATGCTGTTTCATAATCGATACCTTGTCTTAAATTGAATAAGTGCGCCAAAGGTATAGCGATAAACTTTAGAAATAGCGCTGCTTCTACGGCTATAAAGACCCAAAATAAAATAGTTCTTGCTGTTGGATTAAGCCAAAATACATATTCTACAAACAGCGTGAAAATGAGGTACAACAAACCTGTGGCGAAAAATAAAATAGCGCCTTTTAGCAATTCATTTGTGTAATATTTTTTTATGAATTGCTGAAGTTTATTTTTTATAGTTTCGAAATTGCTCATCAATACTATTCTAACTGACTAATCTACAATTTTATTTTAATTCTTGATTTCTTAAATTTGGTAAGATTCTGTTAATTTAGGGGCCTGGTGTGTTAAATATCATAACAAATAAACACCATTAACCAAGTAACTGGTTTCCTCCTTTCTCAGATGTGATACATAATATTATGAAAGATCTTAAATACTTAGCTGCATTTTCCATTCCAATTATGGCCTTTTTAGGGCTTAGCTTACGGGGCAATTGGGTTTGGGCAACACCTATATTTGCTTTTGTATGTATCCCTATTTTAGAACTCATTTTTCCTTTGGATACCACAAACCTTCATCCTGAGGAAGTGGATAACAGATTAAAACAAAAACTATTTGATTGGTTGCTGTACCTCAACTTACCCATTGTTTATGGTATTCTCATCTATGCTTTGGTTTTAGTTGCTGGTCAATCCTTAGAAACCTATGAGTTTGTTGGGCTTGTTTTTTCGGTTGGCATCGTTTTGGGTGTTAATGGTATTAATGTTGGTCACGAGCTTGGACATAGACAAACCACAAATGAGCGTTTCCTCGGCAAAGCCCTGCTTTTACCCTCATTTTATATGCACTTTTACATAGAGCACAATTTTGGACATCACCTTCACGCCGCTACACCAGAAGACCCAGCTACGGCAAAATACAACCAAAGCGTGTACTCGTTTTGGTTCACCTCAACCATTAGGCAATATTTTAACGCATGGTCTATTCAGAAAAAATTATTGAAAAACACTCATCAATCGTTCTTTTCTTTTAAGAATGATATGCTTTGGTACACGGTTTTTCAAATCTCATATTTACTTACAGTAACTTTAGCTTTAGGAACTAAAGCTTTGTTGTTTGCCATTTGCGCTGGTATTGTTGGGTTTATTTTGCTCGAAACCGTCAATTATATTGAACATTATGGCTTATTGCGTTCAAAAACTAAATCTGGCCGTTACGAACGCGTAAGAGAAATTCATTCGTGGAATTCTAATCACGTTATTGGGCGCATTGTTTTATATGAATTGACACGTCATAGCGATCATCATTATAAGTCATCCAAAAAATACCAGATTTTAGATTGCCACGAGGATAGTCCTCAAATGCCTTTTGGCTATCCAACCTCTATGGTATTAGCTATGGTGCCACCACTCTGGTTTAAGATTATGAATAAGCGTGTCCCTAAAGAAATGGTCGTTTCTTAACATTCCCTTTGAAGATCAAAAAACTTATAGTTTAACACTTCCGTCTTCAGTGGTATAATTTTATCTTTGCCCAAGATTCTGAAACAAGTTCAGAAGGACAAATTATTTTGAATTAGAAAAATGTCAAAAAAAGTACGTGTGCGTTTTGCACCAAGTCCAACAGGACCTTTACATATTGGCGGAGTAAGAACCGCGCTATTCAATTATTTATTTGCCAAAAAACACAAGGGCGATTTTGTGTTACGCATAGAAGATACTGACCAAAACCGTTATGTAGAAGGCGCAGAAGAGTATATTGTAGAAGCCTTAAATTGGTGCGGTATTCCGTTTGATGAAGGCCCTGGAAAGAACGAAAAATTTGGTCCTTACAGACAAAGTGAGCGCAAGCATATGTACAAACAATATGCAGATCAGCTTATTGCTGAAGGTAAAGCCTATTATGCTTTTGATACTTCGGAAGAACTTGATGCACACAGAAAACAACACGAAGCTGAAGGTAAAACCTTTATATATAACTGGCACAATCGTGAAAAAGGTCGATTGGTAAATTCTTTAGTACTTACTGAAGAAGAAACCCAAGCAAAGATTGATGCTGGCGAGGATTATGTGGTGCGTTTTAAATCACCACAAGATGAAACCTTACATTTAAAAGACATTATTAGAGGTGATATTTCTATAGATACCAACATACTTGATGACAAGATTTTGTTCAAGAGTGATGGCATGCCAACGTATCATCTTGCTAATATTGTAGATGATTATTTAATGGAAATTACGCATGTTATTCGTGGTGAAGAATGGCTACCCTCTTTAGCTTTACATAATTTGCTGTATGATGCCTTTGGTTGGGACATACCAGAATTTGCACATTTGCCTTTAATTTTAAAGCCTAACCCTGCAACTTATATTAACAAAAGTACAATTTATAAGTTTACAGAGTTATACACGGAGGAAGCTCTAGAAAACTCTGACTACAAAGAAGATGAAATTCGAAAATTTATAAGGTTTGTATTTGAAAACCCTAAAAATATATCTCAATCCATTAAAATAAATGATAATAAAGATTCTCATCTAAAAAAAGACCTAAAAGCATTTCTAAAAAAGGGGCTTTACGGAAAACTATCTAAACGTGATGGTGATAAATTAGGCTTTCCAGTATTTCCACTAGAATGGGTAGACCAAAAAACCAATGAAGTCGCTAGAGGATATAAAGAAGATGGGTATTTCGCAGAAGCTGTTGTGAATTTCTTAGCCTTTTTGGGCTGGAATCCAGGTACTGAGCAAGAAATTTTCAGTTTAGACGAATTAGTGGAGGCGTTTAACCTATCAAAGGTAAATAAAGCAGGTGCGCGTTTTGATCCGGATAAAACTAAATGGTTCAACCACCACTACATGCAGCAGCAATTAGATTTGGATTTAGCGAAGGAATTTCAAGCCAAGAACATCTTGTTAAAGGATATTGATGTTCATTATATAGCATTAGTTATCGGTCTAATTAAAGAGCGTGCGACCTTTGTGAGCGATTTTTGGGAACTAAGCCATTTCTTCTTTGTGTCACCAACCGATTATGACGAAAAAGCATCTAAAAAAGCTATAAAGGACGATACCGCAGATATTCTAAACCAAGTGGTGGGCTTAGTAAATGCGACTGAAGACTTTACGGTTGAAAACCTTCAGACCAACATAAAAGGTTGGATAACCGATAATGAAATTGGTTTCGGAAAAGTAATGATGCCATTGCGCCTAGCATTGGTTGGTGCTTTACAAGGACCTGATGTGTTTGATATAATGTTTATGATAGGTCAAGCCGAAACGGCTAAGCGCATTGAGGCTTTGGTGAAGACTCTTTAAAAAAAGGTAAGATCCTGAAACAAGTTTAGGATGACAATTCGTAAATCACTAAAACGTAATAATAGCGGAAAAGGCAATCATAGATTGGTTGCCTTTAAATTTATCTGTATTTGAACCTGCGCTTAAGTCTTCATCATTAAGTTTGTTCAAGATATTTGTAAAACCATAAATATATTGTGCCCGTAATCTGAAGGCTCCAAAACCGGCAGATAGACCCACTGCTCCATTTACATTAAAATTTGATATTTTGGATATATCCTCTGTTAAAAGGGAATCATAGTTAGAAACGATCAATCCTTCTTTAGAATCATCTTTTAACTCCAAATCTCCGTTATATTGAAGCATTGGCCCAAGATCTAAGGTTAAATTGCTCTTTATCAGTTTTACATGTAATAAAAATGATAATTGTGCCGTAAGTAGTTTATATTCAACAAATTCTTCAGTTGGATTCAATAAGGAATACGCTGCAATATCAATATTGTTTTCAGAAAGTAGAATGTTGTAACTTACGTTATACCATTTATGCGGAATATCAACCGTAGCCGATAGACCCCCTATAAAACCATTATTTTTTTTGGTCACAAAATTATCTGTGATAATGTCAAATTGTGTAAAACCACCCTGTATGCCTATTCCATTTTTTATGGCATAACGCTTATGCTGTGCGTGGCCCAATGTAACAAATAGGATGCTAACAGCTACTAATAAATGAAGTTTCGGTTTTTTCATGCGATTTTAGAGCTAATAAAGACAAACCTAAGTAAAATTATTTACATTTAATATTCATAAACACTAACCATTAAAATTCAAGTTATGGGTCAATTTATTTTATTACCAATTATATTTTTTGGACTAATCATCATCGTTTCGTCATTTTTTATAGTAAAACAACAAACTGCAGCTATTATAGAACGCTTTGGTCGTTTTCAATACATCGCCCAATCTGGACTGCGATTAAAAATCCCTTTAGTCGATAGAATCGCTGGACGATTAAGCCTTAAAATCCAGCAATTAGATGTTATTATTGAAACCAAAACTTTGGATGATGTTTTTGTACGTTTGAAAGTTTCCGTTCAATACAGGGTTATTAGTCAAAAAGTATATGATGCCTTTTATAAGCTTGACTACCCGCATGAACAAATTACTTCTTATGTTTTTGATGTTGTTCGTGCCGAAGTCCCAAAAATGAAACTTGATGATGTCTTCGTTAAAAAAGATGATATTGCCTTGGCTGTGAAGGCTGAACTAAATGACGCTATGTTAGACTATGGTTTTGATATCATTAAAACCCTTGTGACCGATATTGATCCTGATGCTCAAGTAAAAGCGGCAATGAACCGCATCAATGCTTCGGAACGCGAAAAGATTGCAGCACAATTTGAAGGAGACGCACAGCGTATTTTAATCGTAGAGAAGGCAAAAGCCGAAGCTGAAAGTAAACGTTTACAGGGACAGGGTATTGCCGATCAAAGACGTGAAATAGCACGTGGATTGGAAGAGTCCGTTGAAGTCTTAAATCGTGTTGGTATTAACTCACAGGAAGCCTCTGCTCTTATCGTTGTAACGCAGCATTATGATACGCTTCAATCATTAGGTGAAGAAACTAACAGTAACTTGATTTTACTTCCTAATGCCCCACAGGCTGGTAGCAATATGCTTAATGATATGGTGGCGAGCTTTACAGCAAGCAATCAAATTGGTGAGGCCATGAAAAATGCCCAAAACAATAAGGACGATAAGTAGAGATTAAAAAATCCCGAAATTAAAACTTCGGTATTTTTATTTTATTTCCAACCACAAACTATAGCTCCCATGATTGTTAAAGTAACAACCCAATAACCTACATTAATCAGAATATACTTCCATCCTTTCCTTTCAAAAAGGGCATTAATTCCTAGAACTGGTAACACAAAAAATATGGCCCCTATCGCTCCGTGTAAAGCACCATGACCAAAGCTGCGATGCATGTTTCCGAATTCTGCCATAAAGGCCTGAAAGGATTCGGCATCTGGGTTAGAGTATGCTAACTGCGTAGCTCCCACTTGGTGAATAACCATTCCGTTTACAGTGAATGCCAACATAAATGACAAAACAAGGGTTATACCAAAGATAACAGGGATATTACCGCTTTTTATTTTTTCTTCAGTCATTCCTGAGGCCTTCATCCACGCCGTTCCTAAAACCTTTGGATTATACCAAACAGCTCCCATAATAAGTGGCACAATAGCAGCAACCACTATGGCTAAATAATTTAATTCCATATTGTTATTGTTTTAGTTAGTTAAACTAAATGTACAAAAAAACCGCTAAGCTTTAATCAAAGAGGTTTTTTTACAGCCTTATGCTTTCGTGTCTTTTTAGTCTTTGGAATTATAATTTTCTATAAGTGATTGTAGTTGCTCCAAATAGTCTTTTAAGTCCGAATTTTTTAAAGCCACTTCTCCTGAGTTATTGGGTAGTGTGCTTCTACTTTCATCTAAAAATTTAATGAGCTCTGGATAGTGTTCTTCTATTTCTCGTGTTAATGTAGATATTTTAGTCAAGATTTGCCGTTCATTTTCCATATTGATAATATAAACATTATGAGCGGTAATCTTTACTAAACAATTGTTAAACCTCGGAAGCTTCAGCTACTAATAATTCATTTTTATCTTCTAAGGCCTTTTCGATAAACTCGTTAATAGCATCATTACGTTTTACGCCATTTTTAAGCAATTCCTTTAACGTAATCATCACGGCAATACGTGTGCCTGCTTTTTTTACTGCAGTGCCAAATAAAGGCTCTAAATCTTCGTATGCTACGTCTTTAGCTAAGGATTGTATTTCGGTCTTAACTTTAGTTTGCTTTTCAGGTGGATAATTAGTGTATTTTTTACCTAGTTGTTGAATAACACTAATTGCAGGGCGCTTTTGCTGTTGTGGCTTAGATTTAGTTTGAGTATTGGCTTGTGCTTTCGGCTTTTGTTTTGCCCAACTGTCTCTTAAGCCCACTGTTTTATTAAATACTAGCTTATCTGATGTAGAGTCTTCATCAACAACAAAATAGCCCAAACGTTGAAATTGAAAACGCTCACCTACCTTAGCACGAGCTAAACCTGGTTCTAAATACCCTGTTTTGATTTTTAATGAATTTGGGTTTAAGAACTCCATAAAATCTTTCTCCTTATCACCATCTGGTGATTCATGCATAAATAGGCGATCATACTCCCTTACCTCTGCGGTAATCGCATGTTTAATCGATACCCAGTGTAAAGTTCCTTTCACTTTTTTTGAGGTGTCTGTGTCATAGGTACAATGAACTTCAGTAATATGACCGTCCTTGTCCTTAACCACATTATTAGCTTTAATGATATAAGCATTTTTTAATCTTACTTCGCCACCAAGTTTTAGTCTAAAAAATTTACTACTGGCTTCTTCTTTAAAATCCTCCTTCTCGATATAAATTTCCCGAGAAAACGGTACTTTTCTATAACCAGCGGAATCGTCTTCCTGATTATTCTCCGCCTCTAACCACTCTTCTTTATCTTCAGGGTAGTTAGTGATGACCACTTTAAGTGGGTCTAAAACGGCCATAACGCGATTGGCTGATTTGTTTAAATCTTCACGGATACAAAATTCAAGAAGTGATACATCAATGACATTTTCACGTTTGGCAACTCCGACTTTTTTAATAAATTCTCTAATAGAATTTGGTGTATATCCTCTACGTCTTAAGCCAGATATGGTTGGCATTCTTGGGTCATCCCAACCAGAAACCACCTTGTCTTCTACTAGCTTAAGTAACTTGCGTTTACTCATTATGGTATACGATAAGTTTAATCTGGCAAACTCGCGTTGCTTTGGCAATAATGGTAGATAATCTTTGGCATATTCGTGTACATTCTCTTTAAACCAATCGTATAATTTTCTATGTGGTTTAAACTCTAAAGAACATAACGAATGTGAGATCTGTTCAATATAGTCACTTTCGCCATGCGTCCAATCGTACATAGGATAAATGCACCACTCATCACCTGTTCTATGGTGATGTGCATACATGATACGATACATTATAGGGTCACGCATGAGCATATTTGGATCTTCCATATCTATCTTGGCACGTAACACGTGCGTACCAGCCGGAAACTCCCCAGCTTTCATGCGTTGAAATAAATCTAAATTTTCCTCTACACTTCTATCTCTATAAGGACTATTGGTGCCAGGTTGCGTTGGTGTGCCCTTTTGCTCTGCCATAGCTTCAGAGGTTTGGCTATCAACATAAGCCTTACCGTCTTTAATAAGCTGTACAGCCCATTCATAAAGTTTATCAAAATAATCCGAAGAATATAATTCATTCTCCCATTGGTAGCCCAACCAAGCAATATCGCGCTTAATAGCATCTACATATTCTTGCTCCTCCTTTGAGGGGTTGGTATCGTCAAACCTCAAATTAACGGGGGCATTGTATTTTTCACCCAATCCAAAACTAATTCCAATAGCTTTGGTATGGCCAATATGTAAGTAACCATTGGGTTCTGGTGGAAAACGAAAACGAAGCTTTTCCTTAGCTAATCCGTTTGCTAAATCTTCCTCTATAATATGCTCAATAAAATTGAGTGATTTTGTTTCTTCTGACATTTCAAAATAGATTTTAGGGACTAGATTTAAGTATTTGATACAACTAAATTTAATCTCTAAATTATCAGGCAAAATTACATAAAATGTAACATTAATCCATTATATGTTACTCATAGAATATATAACCACAAACCAAGAAAACATGAATTACAAATGTCCTAAATGTGATAATACAACGTATGAATTAGGTGAAATGAGAGCTACTGGTGGTACCTTGTCCAAAATCTTTGATGTCCAAAACAAAAAATTTACCTCGGTAACGTGCAAAAAGTGTACCTATACAGAATTTTTTAAAGCTAAAACCAGTGCTATAAGTAACATTTTTGACTTTTTCACCAATTAGAGATTTGAAGTGATCAAACAAAAATCTTATTAATACAATTTTCTTGAAGACATTAGTTCAAAGTGACAAAAGCATTACTTTTGCCTCATGGGAATTATAAAGGTTGAAAATATTCGGGTGTTTGCCAATCATGGTTGTTTAAAGGAGGAAACAACTATTGGCAGTGATTATCGCATAGATGTTGTTGTTGAGGCAGATTTGTCTAAGTCTGCAAAAACAGATGACTTAGGTGATACCGTAGATTATGTGTTTTTAAATAAAGTAGTGCGTGACGAAATGGCAAAACCATCAAAACTTTTAGAAACCGTGGCCCAGCGCATTATAGATAGAGTCCTTAATGAGGATAACCTTGTTTCAAAAGTTACTGTTTCTGTGAGTAAAATCAACCCACCTATTGGTGGTGATGTAGAAATGGTCACCATTGAGCTTTCAGAAAAGCGAAAAAAGTAAGCCGGTATAGGGTAAAACATTAATAATTTATATATTTGCCCTCTCAATTGGGTGTCGTGGCCGAGTGGCTAGGCAGTGGTCTGCAACACCATCTACAGCGGTTCGAATCCGCTCGACACCTCAAAACTTTAAAGTCTTTGATCGCTCCAGATTGAAGACTTTTTTTTCTTTTAGAATTTAAGGAAAATTTAGGTTAAAATAAACGCGGTATGAACCTTTAGTTAATGAACCCGCAAACTGCTCTACAGCCCTAAGTATATTTTTTTAGTCTATAGGATTTACCATTTCTATTTGCTCTTTGCCCTTCTCATAGAGATCTGGAAATAAACCTTGTGACAAAAGTAAAATACCAAAGCCAAGTATGACTAATGCCACTATTTTCTTGGTTTTAAAAATTCGCCGTGGTGTGAGTTTACTTTTTAGTCGTTTTGCTGCGGCGATTTTAAACAGATCGCATACAAAATAAGATACTAACATAGTAACGATAAATACCATTACGCCATTTTCTGATTTGGTTATAGAGGTGCCAATAACAATAAAGCCTAGCCAGCCCAAAAGCACGCCAATATTAATAAAATTAAGTAAAAAGCCTTTAACAAATAGCTTTCCATAGTTTTTCTTTGGCAACTTTATTCTGTGATGTTCTCTAACAATAGACCTAAAGGACTTTGAAATTTTTATAAACGAAATGATACCGTAAACTATAAGTAAAACACCACCAAAAACCAATAATTTTGGATCGTCTTTTATTTTTTCTAAAAGGGTATCCGTACTCATAAAAATGAGTAAAATAAAAACAATATCTGCTAATATCACCCCTAAATCAAACACCAAGGCACTACTGAAACCTTTGGTAGCACTAGTTTCTAATAGGACAAAGAATACAGGACCAATAGTAAAGGCTAAAATGATTCCAAAAGGAATAGCTGTTAAAATATCATCTAGCATGTAAACTTGTAGTTTACACAAAAGTAGTAAACAAATTAAGAACTGCTAGGTTTGAGATAGCATGATTTGAGTTCTACATGCGTTTAACTGTGCCACCAAGAACTTTGTTCTCAT
Source organism: Winogradskyella aquimaris (assembly GCF_042676105.1). Lineage (NCBI taxonomy): Bacteria > Pseudomonadati > Bacteroidota > Flavobacteriia > Flavobacteriales > Flavobacteriaceae > Winogradskyella > Winogradskyella aquimaris. Next base: position 340,751 of record NZ_JBHTJQ010000016.1, read on the forward strand.
CAATCTCTTTTGGATTACCGTAAATATAGACGTTGCCTCCCGCCTTTACTCTTACCTCAACAAATTCTGAAGCATTAACGTAAGCTTCTCCACCGGCATTAACGCTTACTTCGGTTTGTTCTGTTCTAAATTCTTTACCGTGAACTATACCTCCTGTATAAATGGAAATATCTTGGTTTTTTGAGCTTCCCGATACATTAATAATACCACCTGTAACTGCTCTAAAATTAGCATACGTTGTTTTGAGTTCTGCAGTAATTTCACCCCCTTCTTGTGTCTTTAAATCAATTTCAAATTGCTCAATAGGTTCGTTAACCACAATATTAGCTCCTTCATTGGCATCAATAACATCAACTGATGTGTAATACAACTTCACCACAGTATCATTACCATCGTAGCTTTCTTCAAGCTTCATTCTAATTTTTAACTTGCCATTTTTATTAATAACCTGGACATCCTTTTTATTATCACCTGAAATAACCACTTTGTTCTCATTAGATTTAATCATTTTCAAGTTGATTAAATCATAGACTTTTACTGTTGAGAATTCACCTATATTTTTTTCAATAGTATCTTGGGCATTAATAAAAAGTCCTACTGTAAATGCTAATAATAAAAAATAATTTTTCATGATTTTATAATTTAATTAAGCTATGCCACTACTTTAACAGCTGTACCTGTAACAGATACCATGGCATAGTTGCTTGTCATCAATTCTATTTCAACTTTAATGCCAACAACTGCATTTGCATTTAGCTTTTTAGCATTTTCTTGTAATTGCTGAAATGCTTTTTCTTTGGTTGCATCAACACTATTTCTAATAGAATTTAAATATTTAGACATACTAAAACCCATCACTAATTTTTCTTCTGCAAGAGCTACTCCGGTAACTATACCCAAGTAATCTATAATTTTGAAGTTTTCTATTGAGTTTGTTGTAGTAAGTATCATAATGATTTATTCTTTAAGTAAGCCTCCCATAATTCATGTGGATTGTTGATGGATAATTCTACATTACCACAAGAACCACATATTTCAGCTGTAAGTTTTCCTTTTTCGTATTTATTAAAAAATATTTTATCCGTGGTTTTAATATGAATAGATAAATCATTCATTTGATTCATATGCCCATAATCAACAATCTGAGCTCTCTCTATAAGCTTATTGGACCCACATTTTTTACAAACCTTATCTTCCATTTTCAATATATTTTAAAAGAATAAGAGGCATAAAAACTAAAAATGTTACATCAATTCATATTATTATTCGGTTTTCCCATAAGATAAAAATCTAAATGTTTTTTCACCAAATCGGTATCCTTTACTTTTACAATAACTTCATCACCTAACTGGTACATTTTATGGGTATTACGACCAATCATCGCATAATGCGACTGGTCAAAATCATAGGTATCATCTTTCATATCCCTAACACTTACCATTCCTTCGCATTTATTGGATTCAATTTCTACATAAATACCCCAGTCAGTCACCCCAGAAATGACACCTAAAAATTCCTCATCTTGGTGATCTTGCATAAAACGAATCTGCATATACTTTATAGAATCACGTTCGGCCTTGGTAGCTAAGTATTCCATATTACTACTATGCTTACACTTTTCTTCGTAAACCTCTTCATTGGCCGATTTACCCCCATCTAAATACTGTTGCAACAAACGATGAGCCATTACATCTGGATAACGACGAATCGGTGAGGTAAAATGACTGTAATAATCAAACGCTAGACCATAATGCCCAATATTATGTGTGGTATACTCTGCCTTTGCCATAGTTCTAATGGCTAAAGTATCTACAAGGTTCTGTTCCTTTTTACCAACGACATCACTTAATAACTTATTTAATGATGAAGCGATGCTATTACGATCCTTAAAGTTGAGCTTATGACCAAAACGACTTACAACCGTTTGTAGTTGCGCTAATTTAGCTTCATCAGGTTCGGCATGTACACGATACACAAAGGTTTTTTTAGGATTTTGTTTTCCAACAAATTCCGATACTTTTCTGTTGGCTAACAACATAAACTCTTCTATGAGTTTATTGGCATCCTTACTGGTTTTAAAGAAAACTCCGGTTGGATTAGCATCTTCATCTAAGTTGAATTTCACTTCCACTTTGTCAAAAGAAATGGCACCAGATCGCATTCGTTTAGATCGCATTTTTTTGGCCAATCTATCTAGAACCAATACTGCCTCAGCAATTTCTGGTTTGGTTTGGTATTGCTCACCTATGAGTGATACTTCTTTTGGTATAATAGTATTTAATTGAGACGCTTTCACCGCACCTAGAGTGACACTTGGATTATTTTCAATAATGGCCTGTGCCTCTTCATAAGCAAAGCGTGCATCTGAGTAGGTCACTGTTCTGCCAAACCATTGGTTTTTAATATCGCATTTATCATTCATCTGAAAGACTGCAGAAAAGGTATATTTCTCTTCATGTGGTCTCAAAGAACATGCACCGTTTGATAAACGTTCAGGAAGCATTGGTACGACGCGATCCACTAAATAAATAGAGGTGGCGCGCTCGTAGGCTTCTTCGTCCAAAACGGTTCCTGGTTGCAAATAATGCGATACATCTGCTATATGAATGCCTATTTCGTACAAGCCATTATCTAAAACTTTAAAAGATAAAGCATCATCAAAATCTTTAGCGTCTTTTGGATCTATCGTAAAGGTTAAATCCTTACGCATATCGCGACGTTTGGTTATTTCTTCTTTGGTAATTGAAATATCCAAATTATTAGCAAACTGCTCTACTTCATATGGAAACTCATAAGGTAAACCATATTCTGCTAAAATGGAGTGTATTTCTGTATTGTGTTCTCCTGGTTTTCCTAAAACTTCTAAAACCTTACCGTAAGGAGAATCAGCCTTTTCTGGCCAATCCGTAAGCGTTACCAATACTTTATCACCGTCTTCTGCTTTCTTTGTTTTATTGATAGGTACGAAAATATCTTTGTACATTTTATTACTATCCGCAACCACAAATGCAAAGTTTCTATTCTTTTGAATTTGTATGGTACCGACATATTCACTCTTGGCACGTTTTATAATATTAGTGATTTCACCTTCAATCTTACCACGTTTTCTGCGTTTATAAGCATAGAATTCTACTTCATCACCATCTAAAGCTTTATTAATATTATTAGAGGCTATAAAGACATCTTCCTCAAAATCATCTGAAATAATATACCCATTTCCCTTTGCAGCTAAATCTAAAATACCTGTATGGTACTCTGCAGTGACAACGGCTTTAAACTTACCTCTATCAACTTGTTCTATCTCTTGTTTTGCTGCGAGTTTTGCTAAGGTTTTAATGATCTGATTACGGCTGCTAGCATCGTTTACACCAATAATAGCAGCAATTTGTTTATAGTTAAAGGATTTGTTTCTTTCTTTTTTTAAAATACTTAGAATCGTATTTGTAAGGTTAGAAATCTTGTTTTTACCAGATTTCTTTTTTCTTTTTCTTGTCATTTAATTATGTAATCATATTCTTTTCCTAAAAGTGTTAGGAATTCTTCATTTTAAACTTAATAAAGGTGGAAGTGAAGTTATTAAGTTTACTACAAAACTACACTATTAAAATTTAATAGTGTTTAGATAGCGTTAAATAAATGAAAAAAGCACCATAAAATATGATGCTTACTTATCAGGTTATTCTTTTAAAAAAATTAACAAAGCTACTTTATAATCACTTTTTTTGCAGATTTACCTTTATCAGTTTCTACCTCAATAACATAAATGCCACGAGATAACGTATTTGTTTTAAGTTGTAAACTTTTCTCTGAATACAAATATTTACCATCTACTGTATATAGGTTAACTTGATTTAAAATTTGGTTATTATCAAGTGTAATCTCAACTAAATCTTCATTATCATTTACAATAACATTAAACAAATCTTGCTTAAAACTATCTACACTTAGTACTGCACTTAGATCGTACACTCTTACATGACCTGAAGCAAATCCACTAATTCCATTATTTAATCTTGAACCTATAGCAATCACTAAACCATCATCAGAAAGACCTATAGAACCACCTGAATAATCATTTGGTGCTTCACCTTCAATATCATTACCTTGTTGAATCCAATTACCTGATTGATATTTAAAGATTCGAACATAACCTTTTGTGGAAGGTGGTATTCCACCATTTTCTGTAGCGCTGATAGCAATTATTGAACCATCACTTGATAATTTGACGTCGTAACCAAACCAATCTCCAGCTGCCCTACCTTCAATATCCGAACCTAACTGTGTCCAAATACCTGATTGATTTTCAAAGATTCGAACATGTCCCGAAATATTACCATTACCATCATTATTCGGCGCTCCTATAGCTACGATAGAACCATTATTAGATAAATTTACCGACCAACCAAATACATCTCCAGCAACTTCACCGTTAATATCATCGCCTATCTGTACCCAATTACCTGATTGATTTTCAAAGATTCGAACATGTCCTGAATTAGTTCCGTTTCCTGAATTATAAATAGCACCAATAGCAACTATTGAACCATCACTTGACAAACTAATGGATCGACCAGATTCATCTTCATTAACTTCACCATCAATATCGTCACCAATCTGTACCCAATTACCAGATTGATTTTCAAAGATTCGAACATGTCCTGAATCTTGTCCATTACCATTATTATATCTAGCACCAATAGCAATTATTGAACCATCACTTGATAAACTGATTGAATTTGTTGATCCAGCTGCTTGATCATCGGCAAACTCGCCATTAATATCACTTCCTATTTGTATCCAGTTACCAGCTAGATTTTCATAAATACGTACAATACCAGAATTATTTCCGCTTACAGGATTTCCTAACGCCCCAATAGCAACTATAGATCCATCATTTGATAAACTAACTGACCTTCCAAACAATTCATTAGCAACTTCACCGTTAATTTCATTTCCCACTTGTACCCAACTTCCTAATTGGTTTTCAAAAATCCGAACATGGCCTGAATCTTGTCCATTACTATCATTTCTTTCAGCAGCTATAGCTAACATTAATCCATTACCTGATAAACTTATAGCATTTCCAGAATAATCACTAAAAGATTCTCCATCAATATCTTGTCCAATTTGAACTTGACTAAAGTTTATGAGTGGGATTAATATTAATAAAAGTAATTGTTTTTTCATGCTTTATCAGTTATTTAATTATTAACTTCTTTGTTGATTTTCCCTTCATAGTTTCTACCTCAACCATATAAAGTCCAGATGCTAATTGTGACGTATTTACAGTTGTTGTTTTTTCGCTCTGCACTAATTGACCTAGATTATTGTAAATATTTACATTTTGTAATTCTTCTGAATTATTTAATTCAATAGTAAACTGATCTATTGTAGGGTTGGGATATAAAGTAAATTCGGTGATCGTTTGCTCTTGTATTGATAATTCAGCACTTAAATCATAGACAGCAGCATATCCTGTACCAATACCATTTACTGTATTTGCTGTAAATGCACCTGAAGCAACAATACTTCCATCCGATGAAAGAGAAACTGATATCCCAAATTGATCACTGTTATTATTACCAACTATATCCTGTCCCAATTGAGTCCAAACACCAGCTTGATTTTGGTAAATACGAGCTAGACCAGAAGAAGAAGAGGGATTTATATCATCACCAATGGCAATGATATTTCCATCTGATGAAATGTCTAAGGATACACCTAAACCATTTATAGCACTACCTATTTGTATCCAACTATTATTAACAAACTCAAAGACTTCTACCTGACCTCCTAACGCATTACCGTTTTCATCTAAAATAGATTCAATAGCTAAAATTGTACCATCGCTATTTAAACCTACTATTACTCCTAATAAATCCCCTATCTGAGTTCCATTAATATTTTGTCCTATTTGATTCCAAGTACCACTATTATACTGATAAACTTTTACTTGACCTGAACTATTTCCATTTGTACTTTCTCCTGGAATACCAATCGCTAAAATATTACCATCTGAAGATACATCGACAGAACGTCCTAATTGTTCAAAAGAATTGGCACCATTAAAATCACTCCCTTTTTGTATCCAAGTGCCATTTGTATTTTCAAATACTCTAACTAGGCCTGAACCAGAGCCATTGGAATTATTGCTATCTGCACCGACAGCAATAATATTTGCATCTGAAGATAGTGAAAATGATAAACCAAAATTATCATTATTTGTAGTACTTGTAATGTCATTACCTTGTTGTACCCAATCTCCATTAATATTCTCATAAATTCTTACAAAACCAGATCCTGAATTAGTTTCTCCTCCAATAACTAAAATATTACCATTTGAGGATAATTTCACTATATCACCTATTAGCTCCGATGTATTACCAAAAATATCATTACCTATTTGTATCCAATCTCCATTGATATTCTCATAAACTTTTACAATACCAACACTATTAGCTATACCATTATTAGCATTTGCACCAATAGCTAAAATATTACCATTTGAGGATAATGCTACAGAACGTCCTAATTGTTCTATTGGAAGAATACCATTAATATCATTACCTATTTGAACTTGACTAAAGTTTATGAGTGGGATTAATATTAATAAAAGTAATTGTTTTTTCATGCTTTATCAGTTATTTAATTATTAACTTCTTTGTTGATTTTCCCTTCGTAGTTTCTACCTCAACTATATATAGACCTGAAGCTAATTCAGTAGTGTCAATCATTCTCTCCTCGGAAGTTAAAACCAACTGACCTAGATAATTATATATACTAATAGAATTTAATTCAGAGTTATTTTTCATTTGAATCGTGAAATGAGTTCTAGCTGGATTAGGATATAAGTTGAAATCTAGAATCACTTGGTCTTGTATTGTTAAAGATTCTGATAAATCATATACCCGTACATGACCAGAATTAATCAAGTTACCATCATTACCAATAGCTCCTACTGCCAGAGTCTCCCCATTTGAAGATAAACTTACAGAATAACCAGAACGATCATCAGCTGCCTCCCCATCTATATCTTGACCTATCTGCGTCCATATTCCTGATATATTTTTATAAACTCTTGTATGACCAGAATCAACACCATTATCATCATTAAGTGGAGCACCTATAGCTATAATACTACCATCTGAGGATAAACTTATGGAATATCCAGAAATATCAACAGCTGCTTCTCCATCAATATCTTGACCTATTTGTGTCCAAACTCCATTAACATTTTCATAGACTCTTACGTGGCCAGAATCCATTCCGTTATCATCATTTTGTGTAGCACCTACAGCAATAGTATTACCATCTGAAGATATACTTAATGAACGTCCAAAGAAATCGTTTGCTAACTCTCCATCTATATCTTGACCTATCTGTGTCCAAACTCCGTTAATATTCTCATAAACTCTTACATGACCAGAATCCATTCCATTACCATCATTTTTAAAAGCACCTATAGCTATTTTGGTTCCATCTGAAGATAAATCCAAAGAGTAGCCAGATTGATCATTACTATTTTCGCCATCTATATCTTGACCTATTTGTGTCCAGACTCCATTAACGTTTTCAAAAACGCGAGCATGACCTGAATAAGCTCCATTACCAAAGTTTCTTGTTGAACTAACTGCTAGTGTATTTCCATTAGAAGATAAACTTACTGCATATCCAAATTGATCATCTGTATTTTCACCATCAATATCTTGACCTATCTGTGTCCACACTCCACTAACGTTTTCAAAAACACGAGCATGACCTGAAAGAAGACCATTTCCAGAGTTTCTGACTGCACCAATAGCTAGGACGTTTCCGCTTGAAGACAAACTTATAGAGAAACCTGACCAATCACCTGCTGCTTCGCCATCTATATCTTGACCTACCTGTATCCAAACTCCATTGAGATTTTCATAGACACGCACATGACCAGAACTAACTCCATTACCAGGATTGTCAATAGAGCTTATAGCAAGAAATTTCCCATTTGAAGATAAACTTACTGCGAAACCAGATTCATCGGCTAGAAATTCTCCATCAATATCTTGTCCAATTTGAACTTGACTAAAGTTTATGAGTGGTATTAGTATTAGTATTAGTAAAAGTAATTGTTTTTTCATGTATTAATAATTAAGAATTTTCCTGCAATAGTATTTATTTAAAAATCTTATTAAAAATTTTTAATGTTAAATAAATAAAAAATCACTTATTCACATTTATATATACTATTATCATTTTTCTTTTAAAATTTTAAAAAATAAATAATGATTATTATAGGGTGTTAATTAGTAGAATAACTTTTTACTAAATTGTTTTGATAAATTGAAGTTTACACTTTGTTACGGTTTAGTTAACATTAAATTTACATGCAAACCATTGATAATTAAGAAATATAAATTTATTGTAAACACCTGTTAATAACTCATGTTAATAGAAATGACTCATATCTATTTTTACTTATCCTGTTAATTTTGACTGTCAGGAGTATGAATAACTTCCTCGAAAAAAAAGACTAATTAATTTTGTTTTTACCATCCTATTCTTGCTTGAAAAAATTAAGCAACAATCCTAATTTTTATTTTCAAAACTTGTAAACACTTATTAACAAGTAATAAGAAATTGTATTAACCAGATTTTATTATTTGTAATTTTGCATCAACAAACAAATACTTTAAAAAATGACAATAGCCATCGGTAACGATCACGCAGGACCAGAGTATAAGCAAGCGATAATGCAACATCTTGAAAGTAAAGGATATACCATTACAAATTATGGAACAGATACTTCCGAGAGTGCGGACTATCCTGATTTTGTGCATCCTGTGGCTAAATATGTTAATGATGGAAACGTAGATTTTGGTATTTTGATTTGTGGTACGGCTAATGGAGTTGCTATGACTGCTAACAAATATCAAAACGTTAGAGCAGGTGTTTGTTGGATGGGTGAAATTGCAGAACTGGCACGTCAACATAATGATGCCAATATTATTTGCATTCCTGCACGATACACGTCCATACCACAGGCTATAAAAATGGTAGATGTATTTCTTAATACAGAGTTTGAAGGTGGTCGTCATAAACGACGCATTGATAAAATTCCTTTATCATGTTAATACCAATTTGTAAATTGGTATCGCATGAGTCATTCACACGCACATAATCACAAAGATTTAAAAGGTAGAAAGTTATTAATTACAATAGTATTGAATATTGTAATTACTGTAGCTCAGGTTATTGGTGGTTTACTTTCAGGTAGTTTGTCACTATTAAGTGATGCATTGCATAATTTTAGTGATGTATTATCACTAATAGTGAGTTATGCTGCTGCAAAATTATCACAGAAAAAGGCCTCTATCAATAGAACATTTGGTTACAAGCGTGCTGAAATTTTAGCAGCATTCGTTAATGCTTCAACCTTAATTATTGTTGCTATTATCTTAATAAAAGAAGCTATAGAACGATTTCTAAATCCACAACAAATAGATTCTAATTTAGTGATATGGCTGTCTTTTATAGCCATTATAGCCAATGGACTTAGTGTTTTACTCTTAAAAAAAGACTCTACCAATAATATTAATATCCGTTCGGCATACTTACATTTATTAACGGATATGTTGGCTAGTGTTGCCGTTTTGATCGGTGGTCTTTTAATGAAATATTACCAATTATTCTGGGTGGATAGTTTATTAACGTTATTAATAGCCTTGTACTTAATTTATGTAGGTTATGATTTATTAAAAACCTCCACAAAAATATTGATGCTTTTTACTCCAGAACACATTAACACAAGAGATGTCGTTAGAGCGGTCAATCAGTTACCAAAGGTTAAGAAATTACATCATGTGCACATTTGGAATTTAAGCGACCATGAATTGCATCTTGAAGCGCATTTAGATCTACAGGAAGATATTAGTACTACTGAGTTTAATACATTATTGTTAGAGATTGAAGCACTTCTACATGACGAGTTTGATATTAACCATGTTACTATTCAACCAGAATTTAATAAAGAAGACCCTAAAGAAGTAATTGTACAGGACTGATGTTAGATATACAAACCAAAACATTTGAGCAACTCAATACCAAGGAACTTTACGATTTACTTCAGTTACGAAGTGAAGTTTTTGTTGTAGAACAGGATTGTGTCTATCAAGATATTGATGGTAAGGATCAAAAAGCCTTTCATGTGCTAGGTTATAAAAATCAAAACTTAGTGGCTTACACACGAATTTTTAAACCAGGGGACTATTTTAAAGAAGCTAGTATTGGTAGAGTAGTGGTTAAGGAAACTCAACGTCAATATGGCTACGGCTATGATATAATGAATGTTTCGGTAGAAGCTATTCAAAAGCATTTCAAAACGTCGCACATTAGAATTTCAGCTCAAACTTATTTAAAGCGATTTTATAATAACTTAGGATTTAAAGAAGTAGGAGAGGAGTACCTAGAGGATGGTATTCCGCATGTTAATATGCTTTTAGAGTCTTAATTTTTAACTTTAGACATTATTAGACCCCAGAGATTAGTAGATTCATTATACTCAAGAGCTGTGATTTCAAAACCATCTTTCCAGCCTTTTTCAATTTCCTCTTTAGGAAAATAGGATCTAGTTCTCCACCTTTGTGTTGAATACTTGGTTCCTTTAGACATGACTACAATCCATTTACCGTTACCATATGTAAATGAAGTTATATGTTTCCCTTCATCCCAACCTTTTCTTATTTTTTCTGTAGGCATTTCAACGTCTCTAAATATACTTTGACTATAAAAACCAGTTCCTTTAGACATGACTAAAACCCATAGACCATCATAATAGCCAAGTTGAGTTATTCGTTTACCCTGTTCCCATCCCTTATCAATTTCTTCTCTAGGATATAATTTTCGAGTCCTCCACATTTGTTGAAAATAGCCAGTACCCTTTGACATATTAACTGCCCATACACCATTTCCATAGGTAATAGAGGAAATTAAGAAACCACTATCCCAGCCCTTACTTATCTCCTCTTTAGGAAAGTTTACTCGAGTTCTCCATCTTTGATTATTGAAGTTTTTTCTTTTAGTAAAATCTATAATCCATTTATTTTTACTGTAGGTAAATGAATTAATTTCATAACCTCTGTCCCATAAGTTATCGATATCCGTTTTTGGAAAGTTGGACCGTACTATCCATTTTTCTGAATAAGAGCCAATAGAATAATTGTAAATTGACCCTAAATCACTATCCTCAGGGATTGTTGTGTTTGTAGACTTTTTATTTGTGTTTAAGAACGAATTATTGCTTGTATTAGACGATGTTGTAGGTAGCATTGTGCTGCTTGTAAGTTTTAACATTATAAGCTTATCGTAATAACTCTCATAGGAATAGAAAAAACTAGACACATAACTCTTTGTAAATTTATTAGGTTGAATTTCCTTCCAATAACTAACTTGAGTATAATAACTTGCCTTATTATTTTGTTCCATGCCATAATCATCTATATGCATAGGTTTTGAATAATAACCGCCCTTATCGATAAAGTAAAAATTATCAGCACTATAACCAGAGCCACTGCCTTTAACTAAATTAGCATTTCTACCATCCCAATAATAACCTTTAATATCCCCCTCATTAAAAGATATTTTATAGCATTTAAATTCTGCTACTTTATCAGAATTATTGGCCTTATATTTTACACGCATGAAAGCATCATTATCACTATTATAAATTAATAATCCAGTATAGGATACATTATTAGATGTCCAACTTGTTTCGTAAAATTTTTGTTGTGAAAAGCCTATATTTAAACTAAAAAATAGAGCTAAGAAGAAGTAAAAATATTTCATATTTAGGATAAATAATTGATGTTGTCTAGAAAGATAATGATAGAAAAAAAATTAATTTTTAGGTTTGATAACACGAGTTACCACAATTTCTACACGTCTATCTAGTTCTGGTTCTCCACCAAGAGGAAATTTTCGTCTTTGACCAACGAACCTCATTCTATAACGCTTCACACCTTTATCAGCCAAGTAATCGTAGACTGTTTTTGCCCTAGCCAATGAGAGATTGCGTTTTTTTGTTTTGCGGTCTATCGCATCACGAGCACCCTGTGTACAACAGACATGCCCTTCGATGTTAAAATAAATATCGGTGCGTTTTACTAATATTTTTGCGATTTCATCTAACTTTGCTTTAGATTCTTTGGTGAGGTAACTATAACCTGTACGGAATAAAATATTTTCCAATTGTATTTTATCACCCTCCTTCAAATCACCACTTAAAAGTTCTTCTGTGGTTTCTTTTTTAGGGGGTTCTACTTTTTCTCTTGGAGGATCGTAGGGTTGTACAATAATTTCAACCTTTCTATTTAGACCACGAATTTTATAGAGATCATTATCATTAACAACATTAAGTAAAATCTCGCCTTTACCATCTACATTAGTAATAACGGATTCATCAAACTCGTTGTTTGAAAAGACCTCTTTTATAGCGTCTGCACGCTGTTGGGATAACACCAAGTTATAGGAATCGCTACCTCTATCGTCACAAAACCCATAAATGGATATCTTTTGAATATCCATATTTTCTATTTCAGATAAAAATAATAGAAGACGGCTTTCTTCGGTCTCAGGAATTTGGTACTCATCGGTCAAAAAATAAACCTGATGCTTTATCTCTTTTTGAGCAAAAGCGAACTGAAAACTTAGGTATATAACAACGAGTAGGGACTTCATCTTTATTTAAATTTTCTAGTATTCTGAAAATTTATGTAATACTAAAGGTAAGCAATTTTTTGTTGTTTACTTATTCGGCTGTTTATTAGAGGTTTATAAACTACCTTAAGATATTTGCATATTCATTAGGATTATTAAGTATGCTAATAGCTTTTTTTATCTCAGGATTGTTTGCTGTGTAATAGTTATACAAGCCTTCGCTGTAAAAATAGCGCTTAATGATTTCATCTGTTAATAATGATTTTAACTGTACTTTATTAGCATCTATGGCATTAGATTTATAGGCTTGTAAAGCTGCGGATAAATTATGATATTCTGAACTTATTACACTTTGCAATTCTTCATCTTTTGCAATATCCATGGCGTCACTGAGTGCTTTTTCTGTTTTTGTTTCAAAATTAAATCCTGTAGTTTTTAAATAATTTTTAAAGGATTTAAATTCACTATCAGACAACGTAAACTTGGTTAAATCATCAACGTTATTATTGTAATAATAGTCTGTAGCAAAGTTGAACACCAAGTTTTCATTTAGAATAGCTTTTGTTATAGGTGTTTGTTTAGCAAATTCTACTTCAATATCTGGTTGTACACCGCCACCGTCATATACGGGTCTTCCATTTCGTGTTTTAAACTCATTGTAATTCTCTTTTTTTACACGTGTAGCTTTACCATTTTCATCTCTATTCCAATAGTCCAAGGCTTGTATACAGCGACCAGACGGAGTGTAGTAACGTGATATAGTGATTTTCATTTGTGTACCGTAAGTCAACGGTTTTGGTCGCTGTACTAGGCCTTTACCAAAACTTCGTGTACCAACAACAACGGCCCTATCCATATCTTGTAATGCACCAGATACAATCTCACTTGCAGAAGCACTTCGCCCATCAATTAGTATCACTAAAGGAATTTCTGTATCTACAGCATCACGCTTCGTATAATAGGTTTTATTATACTTTTTAACTTTAGACTTTGTAGTAACAACCAACTGATTTTTAGGTACAAAAATATTTGTGACGTTTACAGCTTCGCTTAATAACCCTCCAGGATTTCCTCTTAAATCCAAAATTAGCCGTTCAGCACCTTGATTTTTTAAAGCTCTTAGAGCACCAAGGGTTTCAGAAGACGCTTTATTATTGAATTTACGTAATACAATATAGCCTGTCTTATCGTCTATCATTGAGTAGTGAGGCACAGCTTTGATTTCTAAAGATTCTCGTATGATCTTAATGGTCTTTGTTTTCCCTTGTCTCTTATACGTTATATTAACCTCGGTACCAGCTGCACCTTGCAACAAATTTGCTGCATCCTCTTTAAAATCCGAAACCACGACGTTGTCTACTTTTATGATCTCGTCTCCCGCTTTTAATCCCGCTTTATCTGCAGCGTAGTTCTTGTAGGGTTCTACAATTACCAGTTTGTCTTTTAGCGTTAAAACTTTAGCTCCAATACCTGTATAATCACCAGCATTATTTATTCTTGAGGCTTCAACATCTTGTTCGTTATAAAATTGGGTGTAAGGATCTAAATCATCTAACATGCTCTTAATTGCCGTGTCCATGAGCTCTCCTGGATTGGTTTCGTCTACATAATTCATGTTTAACTCCTTAAACATGGTTGTGAAAATCTCTATCTGTTTTGCAATCTCAAAAAAGTCGCTTCTAAATGCCGTGGTACTAAAAAAGACGACTAGAGCAAGTCCTGTTAGCAATAGTCTTTTATATTGGGTTCTCTTCATCTTTATTTGTTTTGTTTAAGAATTTCTCAAATAACAATTTCATTTTGTTATCAACATCCTCAAAAGTTGTTCCATCCTTACTAAGATACAATATCATAAACGCATAAGATGTTGAACTATTGTTAAAATATAAAGGCTTGTTTAAGCGATATGCCTCCCTTAATAATCGCTTTATTCTATTTCTTCCTACAGCAGTTTTATGAAGCCGTTTGCTAACAGACACCCCTGTTTTTAATAAAGAACCATCATCAAATTCAGTTTTTAGATAAACCAGTTTTAAGGGATAGGCAGTTACCGACTTCCCTTCATTAAACAATTGTTCAATAAGTTTTTTACTTTTTAGTTTATCTTTTTTACTGTATTTAAAACGCATTAATAAGAATCTATAGCGCATAAAAATAGAGCGCTATTTTGTCTTTACCAAGACAAATGCAAAGGATGCCATGATAAAAATCATATTTTAACCCTTAGATTTAAAGTACCTTACAAGATACTAATCAAACTTAAGCTGTACGGTTATGGGACATTTAGACGTAAAACAACTTAAAAGCCCCAAGGATAAGGCGTTATATATTCGACATCTTATTAGAGATTTAGAGGCCTTAGATATAATGCTTAGAAAAGGTTTAATCGAAAAAGAACCCATAAGAATAGGTGCAGAGCAAGAGTTTTGTGTTACTAACAACAAGTTTTTCCCGAACAACAATAATCTCCAAATTTTGGAAGCCATTGACGACGATCATTTTACGACTGAAATCGGAAAGTATAATCTCGAAATTAATTCAGATCCTCTATTACTAAAAGAAGATTGTTTTTCTAGTCTTCAGCAGCAGCTCCAAGCATTATTAGTAAAAGCAAAAAAAGGAGCCAAAAGCCAAAATTCTAAAGTGATTTTAACAGGTATATTACCAACGTTGCGATTAAAACACATTGCTGACGAATACATGACCGATAGGCCTCGGTACCATGTGTTGAATAATTCTCTAAAATTATCAAGAAGAGAACATTTTCACATCCATATAAAAGGTGTAGACGAACTTAACTTAATTCACGACAACGTTATGCTCGAAGCTTGTAATACAAGCTTTCAAATGCATCTGCAGATTCATCCTGATGAATTTGTAGATAAATATAATTGGGCACAAGCCATAGCGGGCCCTGTCTTAGGCGTGTGCGCAAATTCACCGATTCTTTTTGGACGTGAACTATGGGCCGAAACAAGGATTGCCTTATTTACTCAGAGTATAGATACTAGACGAAATTCATTTATTCATAATGAAAAACAGTCGCGCGTCAGTTTTGGTGCTGATTGGGAAAAGGGAAGTGTCACAGATATATTTAGAGACCATATCTCGAGATTTAGAAGTTTGCTAACCTCAGATGAACATGATGATAGCCTTGAGAAATTAGAAAAAGGTGAAATACCTAAACTTAAAGCCTTGCAACTTCACAACGGAACGGTTTATAAATGGAATCGCGTTTGTTATGGTGTGGGAGGAGGAAAGCCACATCTTAGAATCGAGTGTCGTTATATACCGGCAGGACCAACCTTAACGGATGAAATTGCAAATATGGTGTTTTGGGTAGGCTTAATGCTGGGTCAATCAGAAACATATAGTAAGGTTCACGAAAAGATGAATTTTAAAGATGTTAAGAACAATTTCTTTAAGGCAGCACGTAATGGTATGGAAACACAGTTCAAATGGAACAATAAACTCATATCTGCGCAAGCCCTTATATTAAATGAGCTTTTACCCATGGCTATAAAAGGCTTAGAAAAAGTAAATATCGCATCTGAGGATATTTCAAAATATTTATCTGTTATAGAAGCTCGCGCGAAAACCCATAATGGCTCGCAATGGTTGGTGGATAATTATAGGAATCTTCAAAAAACAAAAACTAATTTTGAGGCACTTCAGAATATAACGGCATACATATATAAACACCAGTTTGGCGATAAAACAGTGGCTGAGTGGGAAATTTTTAACCCAGATGATAATTTAAAAATTGATGAAAGCCGTATAGTTAAGCACAATATGAACACTAACATTTTACTTGTTGATCAAAATGATAGTTTAGAATTGGTGAGTAGTATTATGCAATGGAAAAATATTCACCATTTACCAGTTATAAACAAGAAAAAGGAACTCACTGGATTACTAACCTGGACGGATTTGATTAAACAAGGTGACAAGGATTTAGATATGCGGGTTAAAGATGTTATGACTACTAATTTAATTACCATTACCCAAGAAGCACCATTAAACAAGGCTAAGGATTTAATGCAAAAGCACAAAATCAATTGTTTGCCTGTGGTTAGAAATAAGGAGCTACTTGGAATTATAACCTCAAGGGATTTTTAAAAGATGAACGTAAACCTACGAGAACATATTAAAACTTTAGAAGCCTCAAACCGGGTTTTTCATCATATAAAAGGTAAACAACCAGGAGCTACCGTTGTTTTCTTTGCTGGTATTCATGGTAATGAATTTGCAGGAGTTAATGCACTAAACGCGGTGATGCCACAACTAAATGAAAACATGCTAAGGGGCGAAATCTTTGGTGTTTACGGTAATATTAAAGCGCTAAGGGTTAATAAGCGTTTTATAGATTTAGATCTAAATAGATTATGGACGTCTAGACAACTCCAACAATTAGAAGCAGAAAGCAATCCTGAAAACGAGCTACTGGAGCAAATAGATTTATATAAGTTTATTAAATGCGTACTTGCGTCTACAGACAACCCCATTTACTTTATTGATTTACACACTACATCGAGCAAGACACTCCCTTTTATAACTATTAACGATGCTTTAATTAATCGAAAGTTTTCATCATGCTTTAATGTTCCTGTTGTACTGGGCATTGAGGAATATTTGGAAGGCCCATTGTTAAGTTATCTCAATACTATGGGTTATGTATCTTTGGGCTTTGAATCTGGGCAACACACTGACCCACAGGCTGTAAAAAGCTGTGAAGCTTTTGTTTATTTAGTTTTAAACTATACGGGAAACCTTATTAGGCCTGAACCAAAGAAACTAAACACGTACAAAAATGAACTAAAAACAGCTTCAAGACATATCAACTCTATTTTTGAAGTTATTTATAAGTACCATATTAAACCTGATGAAGACTTTAAAATGTATGGGGGTTTTGAAAGCTTTCAATCTATAAGAAAAGGAACTCTTTTAGCCAATTCAGATGGTGAAGACGTTTATTGTAACTATTCTGCAAAGCTTTTTATGCCACTTTACCAAAAATCAGGAAAAGACGGTTTTTTTATTATTAAGCCCATACCAAGATTCTTTTTGAAACTTTCAGAGCTACTTAGGATGGCAAAAGCAGACCATTTACTCACCTTTCTGCCAGGTATTACATGGTATGATAAAACATCAGGTATATTAAAGGCCAATTTAAAAGTGGCTCGGTTTTTAACAAAATCTATATTCCATTTGTTTGGGTATAGAAATAAGCAAATAGATGAAAGCCACTTATTGCTTTACAACAGAGAACGAGTTGCAAAAAAGGCAATGTATAAAAACGAAACGTGGTATTAAAAAACCGTAGTGGATAAACTACGGTTTTTATGTTTTCTATATCTTGAATATTACTCTACTGTAAAGGTATTATTTTCACGTCTAACATCTGCCATAAGTTGTGATGAATCAATTTCTACTGATTTAATGGTTTTTCCCACATTAAAAGTATAGGTGGGCATTGCCCAGGCCCAATCGTTAATGATAGTTGCAGATGATGGTTTTTCACCACGCATCATTTGTAATGGTATATAAAAATCCTCTGTAGTACCATCTATGTAAGTTACAGAAAGATCTATAGGCATTGGCATTAGGCCAATACGTTCTAGGGTTATTGTATTGCCTTCAACAGACTTTATACCATAATCAATGGTATTCGTAGTTTGGGCAAAGTCGATGAGATACCAATCTAATTCAAAATCCGTAACGCGTTCTGCAGTACGTATAAAATCCATTGGCTTAGGGTGCTTAAAGGCAAAATCATTAAAGTACTTTTTGATTGTTTTCTTTAAATTTTCTTCACCTATCACATAACCTAATTGAGCTATAAATACAGTACCTTTGTTATAAGCTGCTATACCGTAAACCTGATTATACCTGTAACGATCTGCATGAGTTGTTAAGGGCTGTTCATAGCGAGAGTTTGCTAATACTATATAATCTTGATAGGACTCTAATAAAGGATTTTCACTTTTGTTACCACTCAGTTCATTTTCGGCCAACGTAGAAATGTAGCTTGTAAAACCTTCGTCCATCCACTCATGCTTGGCTTCGTTGGTTGCCAATAAAAACTGAAACCAAGTGTGGGCCATTTCGTGCGCTGTAACACCGAGTAAGCTACCATAACTACGCTCTCCAGTAATTAAAGTGCACATAGCATATTCCATACCACCATCCCCTCCTTGGATTACTGAATATTGATCGTAAGGGTAATCACCGATAGCCTCACTAAAATACGTCATGAGCTTAGCAGTATCTGGCTGTAGTTTTTTCCAATTTTCGAGGTATTTTGGATCTAAGGTCTTTTTATAGTAGAAATGTAATTTAGGACCATTGGGCATTTCAAATGTGTCATGGATAAAATCAGGGTCTGCAGCCCAAGTAAAATCGTGAACATTCGGTGCTTTAAAATGAATCGTTTTTTTTCCTTTTTTGGTATTGGTCTCGCTTTGCACATAGCCAGTACCACCAACAACATAATCTTTATCTATGGTAAGTTTAACATCAAAATCTCCCCAAACACCATGAAACTCTCTAGCAATGTATGGATCCGCATGCCATCCTTCATCGTCATATTCAGCCAATTTTGGATACCATTGTGCCATAGAAAGGGCAACACCTTCTTCGTTGTTTCTGCCGGAACGGCGAATTTGAACAGGGACTTGAGCATCAAAATCCATATCAAACGTAACACTTTCGCCCGGTTGAATCGGTTGGTCTAACTTTACTTCAAGTACGGTGCCCACGGTTTCATGAGAGATTGCTTTACCATTTTGTTTTAAAGATTTAACCTTTATATAACCAATCTCATCTGGTTGTAGTTTACTTATGCGATCTGCAATCTTGGGACTAGGGTCTCTAATGGTTCGAGAGCGTACATCCATTTCACTACCTGGTTGAAAGGCATTAAAGTACAAATGGTAATACACTCGAGTAAGAATATCGGGCGAATTGTTAGTATAAACTAATTTTTGTTTGCCCTCATACTGATATGTGTCCACATCCATATCAATCTCCATAGTATAACTCACATGCTGTTGCCAGTAACCGTATGAAGATGTGCTTAAGTTTGGTTTAGTTTTGTTTAATTGTGGTTTTTCTGTTGCAACACAAGACAATGTTAAAACAGTGTAGGTAAGACTTAGAAGCAATTTTTTCATTTTCAAAACTATGTTTAAATCGAAAGGTAACTATCCTAAAAATTTTAGAAGAGTTACCTTTTTATATATTTTGTTTAGACTTATTTGATTTTTGAAGCCATGATTAAAGCGTTAAAAGCATTTGCTATTCTTCCTGTTTTGGATAAATCAGCAAAAGGCTTTACTTTAGACGCATCTCCGCCCACAACGACCTTAGTGGTTAGAGGTAAACCAGATTCTAAAATCACTTGTTTCACCTGGGCAGCAGATAATTTTGGATATTGCGAACGCACTAGAGCCACAATACCAGCAACACCAGGAGCAGCCATAGAAGTTCCGCCTTTAAAATCGTATTCATTCTCAGGAGTTGTAGAATATACAGACGAACCAGGAGCAAAAATATCGACGTTATTTTTTCCGTAATTAGAAAAACCAGAGACCATTTTAGATCCGTAATTTTGAGTTAAAGACCCCACTCTTATATAGTTGTCCGAAACTTCTACAAAGTTGACGTTATCATCTGGAAAGTTTGGTTCTACATCAATATTATTGCTGTCATTGCCGGCAGCATGAACAAAAACAACATCATTGTCACCTGCGTATTTAATCGCATCTCTAACCCATTCACTATGTGGTGAAAATGACTTACCAAAACTACCATTAATAACTTTGGCTCCATTATCTACAGCATAACGTATAGCTAGAGCAACATCTTTATCGTACTCATCTCCGTTAGGGACAACACGAAGCGCCATTATTTCTACATTGTTGGCCACGCCATTTGCACCTAAACCATTGTTGCGTTCTGCAGCAATAATACCAGCAACATGTGTACCATGGGATTCTGATTTTTTTACATGTTTCACATTACCATTCCCATAACCAACATCTGATAAATCATTGATGTCATCATTGGTTGTTCTTCCGGAAAAGTTAATGTTTAAATTATAATTTAAGCGCTCATTTATAGATTCTAATGCCTCTTTTATTTCTTTTTTAGCATCTGCCATAGAATTAATCCCGTTGTTATACATATATTGTGCAATGCTCTTAGCTTGTTGTACAGCTGGGTCTTCAGAAGTTATAGCTTCAACATCTTCTTTGGTATAATCACTTTTACCTGTAGCCTTAACTAAGGTTTCATCGGCAGAGATAACTTGCTGATAAATTTGATCATATTGTGTTTTACGACCGGTCCACTTCTCGTATTCCGAGGCCTGTAAAGCAACAGCTTCTTCGTATCTTGGACTAGACGTGTCTTTTGTGGCAATCATTCGCACATACTCTAATTGCTCATTATAAGCATCGCCTAAAAAATTCCAACCATGAATATCGTCAACATAACCGTTTTTATCGTCGTCTTTACCATTATTAGGAATTTCATCTTCATTTGTCCAAATAACGTCATCTAAATCTTCATGATCTATGTCTATACCAGAATCGATTACTGCTACGATGACTTTCTTACCTTTTTTACCTTTAATAACTTCTTCGTAAGCTCTATCTACAGCCATTCCAGGAACGGTGTCTCTTTCAAGATCGAGATGTCCCCAATTTTTCTTTTCAGCGTCTGTTAATTCAGTAACTTTTAAAGGAGACGTGTCGATGTTTTCTATTGGCGTAGATAAAATATCTGCTGTACCACCACAGCCCGCAAAAAGAGCCGCAGACATAAATAGGTACGCTAAAGGTCTAATGTTAAATTTCATGTGTTGATGTTTAGTTTAATTAAATATATCATTAGAAGTATAAACTTCATTTATTCTAACACCCTTTTCGGTGTGTTTTACTGTTATAATTTCGTTATGGGCATCGTGTTCCAAAAAAAGATAAAAATTATGATCAGCTGCCATATTTAAAAACAGTTCTTTTTCATCTAATGTCAGTAAAGGTCTAGTGTCATAACCCATAACAAAAGGCAGAGGAAGATGCCCAACCGTTGGTAATAAATCGGCCATAAAACAGATGGTTTTCCCTTTGTATTCAATCATAGGAACCATTTGTTTATCCGTATGACCATCTGCAAAAAAGATATCAAAACCTAAAGCCGAATTTTTTAGAATCTGATCATCTGGCAGTGATGTAAATTTTAACTGACCACTGTCCTCCATTGGTAATATGTTTTCTTTTAAGAAAGAGGCCTTTTCTCTTCTGTTAGGTTCTGTTGCCCATTTCCAATGGTCAGCATTGCTCCAAAAATGTGCATTTTTAAAAGCTGGCTCATAACCTGTCCGGTCTTTATTCCACTGAATACTACCTCCACAATGGTCAAAATGAAGATGTGTCATAAACACATCAGTAATGTCATCTCTATGAAAACCATATTTGGCCAGCGACTTGTCAAGAGTGTCATCGCCCCAAAGATAGTAGTAACTATAAAATTTGTCACTTTGTTTATTTCCCATTCCGGTATCGATTAAAATTAAACAATCGCCATCTTCGATTAGCAAACAACGTGCAGCAATATCTATCATATTATTGTTGTCTGCAGGGTTGGTGCGTTGCCAAAGTGACTTAGGAACTACTCCAAACATGGCTCCGCCATCAAGCTTAAAATTACCAGCGTTAATAGGATATAAATTCATAGTCACGCAATTTACCAAATTAGCTTGTAATAGAGAATAGCCTTTAGAATTTATTATGATTTTTCCGATTATAAAAAAAAGGCTATTTTCGGAATGTTATAAAAACGATTTACATGGTAGAATTAGCGGGTATTATCATTTTGGGAATTTTAGCACAATGGGTAGCTTGGAAGTTTAAAATTCCAGCCATTTTACCGCTGATTCTTATTGGTTTGTTGGTAGGACCAATTGCTGCTGAGTTTATAAATGACGACGGTTCCAAATGGATTGAACCTATCTGGAACGGCAAAAAAGGACTATTTCCTGGCGAAGGGTTATTCTATTTTGTGTCATTGGCGATTAGTATCATCCTATTTGAAGGAGGGCTCACGCTAAAGCGAAGTGAAATTAAAAATGTTGGTCCAGTCATAACCAAGTTAATCACAGTTGGTGCCACTGTTACTTTCTTAGGCGGCGCAGTATTAGCACATTATTTGTTTGACCTCAGTTGGGATTTGTGCTTTTTATTTGCTGGATTAATTATTGTCACAGGGCCAACCGTAATAACCCCAATTTTGAGAAATATTCCATTAAAACGCGATGTTTCTACGGTTTTAAAATGGGAAGGCATATTAATAGATCCCATAGGCGCATTAGTAGCCGTTTTGGTTTTTGAATTTATTTCGGTTGAAGGAGGTGCTGGTTTTACAAGGACGGCGTTAGTAGAGTTTGGTAAAATCATTCTTTTTGGAACCACCTTTGGATTTACTTTTGCCCATGCTCTTGTTTTTGCCATCAATAAAAAATTTATTCCTCACTATCTTCTAAATGTAGCATCATTATCCGTGGTGCTATTGGTTTTTATCGAGTCTGAAATTTTTGCTCACGAATCAGGACTGCTGGCTGTAGTTGTGATGGGTATGGTTATTGGAAACAGCAAGTTAGACAATATTAAAGAGTTACTTTATTTTAAGGAGTCCTTAAGTGTATTATTAATTTCCATTCTCTTCATTTTATTGGCGGCAAACATTAATTACCAAGATTTAATGTTGCTGTATCGATGGGAAACCTTGGCTTTATTCTTAGCCGTGGTATTGGTCATAAGGCCATTGGCAGTATTTATTAGCGCACAAGGATCTACATTGAGAGCAAATGAAAAACTATTTATTAGTTGGGTAGGACCGAGAGGTATTGTTGCTGCTGGTATTGCCTCGCTTTTTGGAAGCAAATTAAGAGCAGAAGGGGTTGCGGGTGCAGAATACATTACACCTCTGGTGTTTATGATAGTTTTAGGAACTGTACTTTTAAATGCTACTACGGCACGTCTTTTTGCTAAAATATCAGGTGTTTTTCTAACAAAATCAGAAGGAATTTTAATAATTGGTGCGTCGAGGGTTTCTCGTATTGTAGCACAATACCTCGTGGATAACGGAAGACACGTGGTCTTGGTGGACAGTAACCAAAACAATGTAAGCGAAGCACAAAAAATGGGTATTGAAGCACATACTGAGAACATTTATTCAGAAACAATGAAAGACAACGTTGAATTTAGTGATATTGGTTATCTTTTGGCCCTAACTGGAAATGCTGATATAAACCGTTATGCGGTTGAAAAGTATGGTGCTCAATTTGGGGAAAATGGCTCTTTTAGACTCGCCTCCAAAGCTGAATTGGAAAATAGCTCTATCTCACCGGAAGACGGTGTATTTACCTTGTCAGATGATTTTAACAATCTTATGGAGGTCACTGAAGCCTACCCTGAGATGAATGAAGTGGCGATAAAGGATTTAGAATCTTACAATACGATTCTAAAACAAATAAAAAATGATAAAGACCAAATCCCTTTATTTCTCAAAACGAGTAAAGGCGAAATACATATAATTCCTTCCTTGGATGATGATGTTGAGAAAGAAATTGACGCTAAAAGCCGTTTGGTCTATCTCGGTAAAAAAGTTTCAGATTAGTCATTAAGCTTTAAAACGGCCATAAATGCTTGCTGAGGTATTTCTACATTACCAACTTGGCGCATCCGTTTCTTACCTTTTTTCTGTTTTTCAAGAAGTTTACGCTTACGAGAAATATCACCACCGTAACACTTTGCGGTGACATCTTTACGAAGAGCCTTAATCGTTTCTCTTGCTATTATCTTAGCACCAATAGCAGCCTGTACAGGAATGTCAAATTGTTGTCTTGGGATGAGTTCTTTAAGCTTTTCGGTCATCTTTTTCCCAATCGTATAGGCATTATCGGCATGTACTAAGGCAGAAAGCGCATCAACCGTTTGTGAGTTTAACAAGATATCTACTCTAACTAATTTAGAAGCTCGCATACCTATCGGCGAATAATCAAAAGAGGCATAGCCTTTAGAGACTGTCTTTAGTCGATCATAAAAATCGAAAACAATTTCAGCTAACGGCATATCAAAGCTTAATTCTACGCGCTCTGTCGTCAAATACGTTTGATTGGTGATTTGCCCGCGCTTTTCAATACAAAGGCTCATTACAGGACCTACAAAATCAGACTTGGTAATGATAGTGGCCTTAATGTAAGGTTCTTCAACACGATTCAAAGTTGAAGGCTCTGGCAAATCTGAAGGGTTATTTACTATAACAACCTCATCAGGGTTTTTATTTGTAAATGCGTGGTAGCTTACGTTAGGCACGGTTGTTATGACCGTCATATCAAACTCCCGCTCTAAGCGTTCTTGTATAATCTCTAAATGAAGCATACCCAAGAACCCACAGCGGAACCCAAAGCCTAGAGCAGCTGAGCTTTCAGGCTGAAACACCAAGGAAGCGTCATTTAATTGAAGTTTTTCCATCGAAGCACGCAGTTCTTCATAGTCTTCGGTATCTACGGGATAAATTCCGGCAAAAACCATTGGCTTAACGTCCTCAAAACCAGAGATGGCATTTTTAGTTGTCACTTTAGCATCGGTAATAGTATCTCCCACCTTGACTTCGCGAGCATCTTTTATTCCGGTGATTAAGTACCCTACGTCACCCGCTTTAATCTCTTGTTTTGGAACTTGTTTTAACTTTAACGTCCCAACTTCATCAGCAAAATAGCTTTTGCCTGTATTTATAAATTTTATGTTTTGCCCTTTTTTAATAGAACCGTTAATGACCCTAAAGTAGGTTTCCACACCTCTAAAAGGATTGTATACGGAGTCAAAAATAAGGGCCTGTAAAGGCTCGTCTGCATTTCCTTGTGGCGCAGGAATACGCTCTATAATTGCTTCCAAAATATCTTCAACCCCAAGACCTGTTTTTCCACTAGCCGGAATAACTTCAGAGGGGTCACATCCTAGAAGGTCAACAATGTCATCGGTTACTTCTTCGGGATTTGCGCTTGGTAAATCTATCTTATTCAAAATAGGAATGATCTCTAAATCATTTTCTAAGGCCAAGTATAAGTTTGAAATTGTTTGTGCCTGTATACTTTGTGCGGCATCTACAATAAGTAACGCCCCTTCACAAGCCGCAATAGAACGAGATACTTCGTATGAAAAATCCACGTGGCCCGGAGTGTCAATTAGGTTAAGAATATACTGCTCGCCTTTGTATGTATATTCCATCTGAATGGCATGAGACTTTATGGTGATACCACGTTCGCGTTCTAGATCCATACTATCCAGCAACTGATCTTGCTTTTCTCTCTCGGTTACAGAGCCTGTAAAATCTAATAACCGATCGGCAAGTGTACTTTTTCCGTGGTCTATATGTGCAATGATGCAAAAATTGCGAATGTTCTTCATCTCTCTTTTTCTAAGGCAACATTAAGTGTGCAAATATAATCGAATTCTTATGCTTTGATGCAAGAAAAAATACAATTAGACATTAGTGAAGTGCGGAAAAACCACATCACCAAGTAAAAAACAATGTTTATATTGCGCGAACAAAGCTAACGAATGATTACACACCTACGATCTTGTTTAAGTATAATTATTTTTGCACTGTCTTTTAATGTTTTTGCCCAGAACTTTTCCATTTTAGGAAAGGTGGTTGATAGCGAAAACCAGCCGATAGGCTTAGCCAATGTTGTTCTACTTCAGGGTGAAGAAAAGCAGTTTTTAATAGGAACGTCTACAGACGATAATGGTTATTTTAATTTGGTTAATTTAAACGAGGACACCTATTACCTTAGAGTTAGTTTTATTGGGTTACAAGAGTTTGAGCAGAAAATAATCCTTACAGGAAATTTGGATTTAAAAACTATTAGGCTTGAAGAAACACCCGAAAGCTTAGATGAGGTTACGGTGGTTGCCAAAAAACCAACTATAACCCGTAAACCAGACCGTTTAGTATTTAATATTGAAAACACACCATTGATAGAGGGTACCACTTTGGCCGTCCTAAAAAGTACACCAGGTGTTATTGTAAGCGAAGAAGGAATTAACATTAAAAGCGCTGCAGCGACAGTTTACATTAATGAACGACGAGTTCAGTTGAGTTCAAGCGAGTTGATGCAATTACTGGAAAGTGCTCCAGCGAATAGTATAAAATCGATTGAGGTTATCACTAATCCACCAGCTAGTTATGATGCAGATAGTGGTTCGGTAATCAATATTGTAATGAGCAACAATTTAGTAACCGGTTATAGAGGAAGTGTTCAAACTAATTATACCCAAGGGGTTTTTCCACGTTACAACGCTGCCACAAGCCATTATTTTAAAAATGACAAAATCAATCTCAATCTAAACTACAGCTATACCAATCAAAAAATAAATAGAGATCAGGATAATACGGTTAATTATTTTGATAATAATGGCGATATTAATGAAGTTTGGAAATCTAATGTCAACAGAAACACGTGGTCAGAAATACACAACCTTAATCTAAGTTTTGATTATTTTATTGACGAAAGAAACACATTAAGCCTTACAAGTTCAGGGTTGTATACACCATATTTCAAGTATAGGTTAAAAAACACAACAAATATTTTTGATGAGGATAACAACTTTTTGTCAAGCTTTGATGCGGATAATCTATCTCTGGATGACAAGTACAATATAGGCACAGATGTGATATTTAAGCACGAATTTAAAAATAAATCTAGCCTCACTTTTAATGGCCATTTCACAATTTATGACTATAAACGAGATCAAAGTGTTTTTCAAGATGAACCATTAGATATTAACGACTCTGAATTTAGAACCATAGCAAACCAGGATACTCAAATAATAACCGGTAAACTGGATTATCGGTTACCAATTGATGAAACTTCAAGCTTTGAGGCAGGCGTAAAATACTCCTTTGTTAATACCGAAAGTGATATCACTAGATTAGATATCATCAATGGAATAGAGGTTATTAACAACAATAATACGGATGCTTTTAATTATGATGAAAATGTTTTTGCAGCGTACACCAATTTTAATAAGTCTTGGGATAAGTGGGACTTAAATATTGGGTTAAGAGCTGAGCAAACCAATATTGAAGGACGATCAGTGTCTTTAAGCGAAATAAATAAGCAAGACTATCTTAACTGGTTTCCAAACGTGAGCATATCCCACAATTTGCATGATAACATGAGTGTTTATGGAAGCTACAAACGAAGCATTACAAGGGCAAGTTATACAGATTTAAATCCGTTTACCTTTTTCTTAAACGAAAACACCATAGTACTAGGTAACCCTAATCTTGTACCATCATATAGAGATCATTATGTAATAGGAACTAATTTTTTAGAACATTTTACGGTTGAGGCGTATTACATGAATTATGATGGTGATATAGTAGAACTTCCAAGACAGAATAATGAAACCAATATCATTGCTTACACGCCAACCAATTTAGATAAGAAAACAGAGTATGGGTTTGATTTTTCATTTGACTATTATCCAACAAACACTTGGAACCTTTACTTTGTAACGTCGTTTTATAACATTACGGAAGAATCAAATTTTGGAGAGGGTTTTGTAGAGCAGAGTCAATGGTCTAACTACAGTTCATTTAACAACAGCCTTTCTTTGCTAGAAGATAGAAGTCTAAATATTAATTTGGCCATTTATTGGATTGGAAAAAACCTTCAGCAGTTTCAGGTTATAGAAGATCGCTTAGCTTCTGAACTTAGTGTGTCAAAAACAATTCTTAAAAGAAAAGGGGTTATATCCTTATCTGTTTCAGATATGTTTAACGATCAGGATTTTTTTAGTGCCACAAGGTACCTGAACCAATCCAGTAGTAGTTTTGTAGATGTAGACAACAGATTTGTAAAGCTCGGTTTCAGTTATAAGTTTGGCAACACTAAGCTAAGCACTAACGAACGTTCGACGACTGCTGAAGAGCGTGATAGACTCAAAGACTTCAATTAATCCTGCCACTCGGCAATAAACAAATTGGTATCCCTAGTGCCACCGTTGTTACGATTAGATGAAAAAATCAAATATTTACCGTCATTAGAAAAAACCGGAAACGCCTCAAATGTTTTGCCGTGTGTTATTCGCTTAATGTTTTTACCGTCGATGTCTATCATGTAAAGATTAAAGGGAAAACCTAAGTCACTTTCAAAATTTGAAGAAAACAATATCTTTTCGCCGCTTGGATGAAAAAAGGGACTCCAATTAGCTTTACCCAAATGGGTTAACTGGCGCATACCGCTACCATCAGCATTACAGATAAACAGCTCCATATCGCTTGGTTCTACCAAGCCTTTTGCCAAAAGCTCTTTATATTCCTTCTGATCTTGCTCTGTTTTGGGACGGGATGCTCTAAAGATGATTTTACTACCATCTGGAGAAAAGAAAGCTCCACCATCATAACCAAGCTCATTTGTAATTTGCTTTACATCGGTGCCATCTAAGTTCATGGTGTACAATTCCAAATCTCCACTTCTAGTCGAGGTAAAAACTATTTTATCTCCTTTTGGTGAAACCGTAGGTTCAGCATCATAACCATCTTCATGAGTCAATTGTTTTACAATATTGCCTTCCAAATCAGCAACAAAAATATCATAGCTATCGTAGATTGGCCAAATATACTTGCCGTTCTCTTTTTCTGGAACTTCAGGGCAGTCGTCACCACCTAAATGTGTAGAAGCGTAGATAATATGTTTATTATCTGGCAAAAAATAAGAACAGGTTGTTCTTCCCTTTCCCGTGCTTATCATAGGCGGTGCAATGCTATCTGTAAATGTTTCATCAGCATTCATTAAAAACATTTGATCGCAATTGACACCCCATTTTTGATTATTAGATTGAAATATAATTTGCTTATCATCAAAACTCCAGTAAGCTTCGGCATTATCGCCACCATAAGTCACTTGTCTCAGGGATTTAAAGTTTTTTTCTTCCGGATATATTAGAGATTCGCTCATGTCTGTAGCCCCAGAATAGGCATCGTTACCAGACTCTTTTTCTTCATTTTTACACGATAAAATTAAAACACCTAAAATAAGGACAACAGTAAGTCTCTTCATGTTTTTTTGAATTATTATATGTGGCTATTAATACTTAATTTTGCAAAAATAAGACTTAGTGATGAAAAAAATAGTGTTTTTAGTGCTTTTAGCATTTGCCTTTGCCTGTAAGAAAGAAGCGAGGGTTGCAGACAACAAAATAAAGGAAGATGTTTACTTTTTAGCAGACGATAAACTTGAAGGCCGCCAAACTGGGACCGAGGGCGAAAGGAAAGCATCAGAATATTTGGTAAAACGATTTAAGGAAATTGGGTTAGAGCCCAAAGGGACCGAAGGGTTTTTGCAATCGTTTTCATTTAAACCAAAAACAGACCCACACAAGGAGGTTGAATTCACGACTAATGCAGACAGCACGATAACTGGTAATAATGTGATAGGTTACATCAATAACAATGCAGAAACCACCATTGTCATTGGAGCGCATTATGACCATTTGGGTTATGGTGGAGAGGGGTCACTATATAGAGGTGAGGAAAAGGCGGTGCACAATGGGGCCGATGACAACGCTAGTGGAGTCGCAGTGCTTTTAAATTTAGCTGAGAGACTAAAAATTAAGAACGAAAACACTGATATAAAAGATAAAAATAATTATCTATTTATGGCTTTTTCAGGAGAAGAAATGGGCTTACTTGGCTCTAATTATTTTTCTAAGAACCCAACGATATCGGCCAAGTCCATAAACTATATGATTAATATGGATATGGTTGGTCGTCTAAAGGCAGATAGTACACTTGCGGTTTATGGAGTGGGGACTTCACCATTGTTTAAACAAACCATTAAGGCCCACAACAATAAATTCAAACTTATTGAAAACGAAAGCGGAGTTGGCCCAAGTGACCACACGTCCTTTTATCTAATAGACATTCCGGTATTGCATTTTTTCACAGGTCAGCACGAAGATTACCATAAACCAGCTGATGATTCAGACAAACTGAATTATGAAGGAATGAATCTTATTTCAGACTATATATTTGATATCATTTCGGATTTGGATGATAACGGGGAATTAGCGTTCAGGAAAACAAAAAATGAAAGCGAGGAAACTCCACGATTTAAGGTTGGTTTAGGAGTGGTACCAGATTATCTGTATGACGGAGAGGGTATGCGTATTGACGGTACTCGAGAGGACACTCCAGCTTTTAATGCAGGCTTACAAAAGGGAGATGTTGTTGTGAAATTAGGAGATAGTACAGTAACAGATATGATGAGTTATATGCGCGCACTATCGGTTTTTGAAAAAGGGGATGAAGCTGCTATTACTGTAAAACGAGGTGAGCGGACCATAGACACAAAGGTCAATTTTTAGATCATTATTTAGTGCTTGTGATTGAAAAGAATTTTTAGTTGTACATTTATCTCAACTAGATTAATTTAAAAAATGAAAAAACTAACGATACTCCTATGCTTATTTACACTTTTCTTTGCCTTTACTTGTGAAAATGAGCCCTTGGATTTTGATTCAGAATCTACTCAAACGGAAACAGAGCTATTGGGAGACTGGGATTTAGTAGAATTTGATGTGTCGGTCAGCAGCACAACAAACTTTCAAGGGCAGGAGTTTACTTCAGATGTACAAATCTTAAGTATTGATGAAAACTACACATTAAGCTTTACAGCAGGCAACTACAGTACTTCGGGAGGTTACACTCTCACAGCCGATGTTATAACAAACGGAGTTGAAGTTTCTGGAGAGCCCTATAGTATCGAAAATATTACAGGTTCTGGTAGCTATTCTGTTAATGGCAATGAAATGATTGTTGATGGTTCATTTTTTGAATTCACTTTTGACGGTATAGACCTATCTCAGTTTCAAGGTGAGCAAACCACCGATTTTCAGGTCTCAGTTGATGGTCAAACATTAACTTTTTTTCAAAACGAAACAACCAATGAGACAGATGCCACTACTGGCATTACTACTACAAATGTAATAGTCTCCTCTTCTGTTTGGACTAGACAATAGCCATAATGAAAAATAAAGCAATAATCACCAAAATAAACTTAGTAATTTCGGTAATTGTTGTGATACCAGCAGCGCTTATCTATGGATTCGATTTAACCGATTTCCTAAATTTAAACCCATCAACGTTAGATGAGAAAAGCTTTTATAAAGCTATAATGGGCATATACCTCACCTTTTCATTATTATGGATTTGGGGTGTTTTTAAGAGTCAACTCCTCGCTACTGCATTAATTTCAAATATGGTATTTATGCTAGGCTTAGGTTTAGGGAGAGCCATAAGCATAGTTTTGGATGGCCCACCTTCTATGATTTATCTTGTGGGTACAGTAGGCGAATTAGTTTTAGGCCTTTATGGATTATGGATTTTAAATAGTAAGTATTGTAAAAAGATGTAATTTTGCACCAAAATTTTAGACTTGGTTAAAATAGGCGATATAGAATTAGGTGAGTTTCCATTGCTTTTAGCACCAATGGAGGATGTAAGTGATCCGCCTTTTAGGGCCTTGTGTAAAGAGCAAGGTGCTGATGTGGTTTATACTGAATTTGTCTCTAGTGAAGGCCTTATTCGTAATGCGGCAAAAAGCGTTATGAAACTAGATATCTATGAAAAGGAGCGTCCTGTTGGTATTCAGATTTTCGGCGCTAACATGGAAAGTATGCTACAAACCATAGATATTGTCGAAAAGTCTAATCCAGACATAATAGACATTAATTTTGGTTGTCCTGTTAAAAAGGTGGTTTCTAAAGGAGCTGGTGCGGGAATCCTAAAAGACGTCTGTCTCATGGAGCAACTCACAGCAGAAATGGTAAAACGTACCAATTTGCCTGTAACTGTAAAAACCAGATTGGGTTGGGATCACGATTCAATAAAAATTGTTGAGGTAGCAGAGCGATTGCAAGA
This sequence comes from Winogradskyella aquimaris, assembly GCF_042676105.1. Classification (NCBI taxonomy): domain Bacteria; kingdom Pseudomonadati; phylum Bacteroidota; class Flavobacteriia; order Flavobacteriales; family Flavobacteriaceae; genus Winogradskyella; species Winogradskyella aquimaris. Next base: position 373,436 of record NZ_JBHTJQ010000016.1, read on the forward strand.
TGTGGGTTGCAAAGCTATAGCCATTCATGGTCGTACAAGAGCCCAAATGTATAAAGGCAATGCCGACTGGAAACCAATAGCAGAAGTAAAGAACAACCCTAGAATGCACATTCCCGTGTTTGGCAATGGAGATGTAAACACACCAGAACGAGCTGTTGAGATGCGAGATGAGTATGGTCTTGATGGTGCCATGATTGGTAGAGCTACTATTGGAAATCCGTGGTTTTTTAAGCAGGTAAAGCACTACTTTAAAACTGGAGAACATTTACCACCAATTTCTATGCAAGAACGTGTAGAAGCAGCGCGTCGTCATTTGCAAATGTCTATAGATTGGAAAGGGGAGAAGCTTGGTGTTTTTGAAACTAGAAGGCACTACACAAACTACTTTAAAGGCATACCCAACTTTAAAGATTATCGCATGAGAATGGTAACCAGCGACCATTCAAAAGATGTATTTGAGACCTTTGATGAGGTGCTGGATAAATTCGGTGATTACCAGTTTGCTTAAGATTGAATGAGCTTCTTAGTTATTCGTTGTGAGGCTATACGAGAGGCCAATATACCGAGTACAACGATTGTTACCAACACTAAAATGATGTTAAAGCTATTTAACCTTACGGGATAGGGTAATTCGGGTGTTAGCATAACCAAATCAAACTGTTGTTGAAAAAAGACGATTAAAAACCCAATAAACACACCAATTATTCCACTTATGACGGTCATTAAGCTACCTTGCCAAAAGAAAATAGACTTAATCGATTTTGGCTCCGTTCCCAAGTTAAATAATGTATTTAGAGATTTTTTCTTATCTAAAATCATCATAATTATAGCCCCAATAATATTAAACAAAGCGATTATAATAACTAGAGTGAAAATGAGATAGATAGCAAGGTTTTCGGTGTTTAACATTTTGAACAATGCGTCATTCAGTTGTTCTCTGTTTTTAATAATAAATCTATTGCTAAAGACGGTATTTAATTTGTCTCTAACCTCTTCTTCATCAATGTCAGGATTCAATTTTATTTCAAGAGCACTTATCTGATTTTCATTATAGTTTAACAACTGTTTTGCTAGTGAAATATCAGAAAACACATATTTATCATTCAGTTCTTCATTAATATCAAATAAACCAACATTATTAACATAAACGGCATTATAAGCCCCTTTGATAGAGCTGATTTGACCTTTTCCGGGTTTGGGCACATACAACGACAAGGATTTCCTGAAATCTAAAATACCAAAAGAGAGGTTATGGGAAATTCCCCAGCCAGAAACAACTTCGTTGCTATTTAGTGTAAGCCAATATCCTTTACTGACCATTGAGTCTACATGCGTTACATTAAGAAAATTGGAATCTACACCTTTTAGTGTGGCAATTAAGTTTTTATTTTCAGACTTTATAATGATCCGTTCTTCTATCACTTCAGAAAAAGAAGAGATACCCTTAATGTTTTTTAATTGTTTTTTATCAACTTCAGAAAATGAAAAGGACTTACCATCGGCAGGAAGTAATTTTAGGTCTGGGTCTACAAAAGATGAAAATTGAAGGCTATAATCCTTCAAGCCCGCAAAGACGGAAAGGACAATAAATAAGGCAGCTGAAGCAATAATTACTCCTACTGAAGCAATCAAGGTCATAATATTTATAGCATTACTGCTGCTCTTTGAAAACAGGTAGCGCTTTGCTATATATAACGGAAAATTCACTTACGATTTTTTACGCTTATCCAAAAGGTCTGTATTGTCAAGAGGGTTGTCACCTTGTTTAAGAGAACGCTCTATACCGTCAATATATTCTAAGGAGTCATCAATAAAAAACTCCAATTGAGGCATACGTCTAAGCTGATGTCGCGTGCGCTGAGATAATTCGTGTCTAATTAAAGGGGTGTTAGATCTTATGCCCTCTAACAATTCCTTAGCTTCTTTATTGGGAAAAATACTAAGATAAACCTTAGCAATAGACAGGTCTACAGTAACATTAACCTTAGATACAGAAATAATAACACCCTTTAATCCACCAGAAGACGCTGCACGTTGAAGCACTTCTGCTAAATCTTGTTGTAAAATGCCCGCTATTTTCTTTTGTCTATTACTTTCCATAGTGCAAAAGTAGATGATATTTAAAGATTATGGTATTTTTATATAACAAAAATCATACATTCCTCCTGAAGGAATTCTTTTCTTTGTTTAAAGATTAAATTAATAAAAATGAAAAAAATAGAACATATAGGTATCGCTGTAAAAGATATTGAAAAATCTAACGACATATTTAAAGTGTTATTTGACGAAGCCCACTATAAGATAGAAGATGTAGAAAGTGAAGGCGTAAAAACATCTTTTTTTAAATGCGGCCCCAATAAAATCGAATTGCTTCAAGCCACCAATAGCGACAGTCCAATAGCTAAGTTTATTGAAAAAAAGGGGGAGGGGATTCATCACATAGCATTTGCTGTTGATAATATTGAAGAAGAGATTAAAAGGTTGACAAAACAAGGGTTTGAAATGATTCATAAAACACCCAAAAAAGGAGCGGATAACAAATTAATAGCTTTTTTACATCCCAAATCTTCAAACAGTGTTTTAGTTGAATTATGCCAAGATATTAGAGATTAAAATTCTTGTAGAGTTTTAAAATATATAGTAATATTGCAAACTCTTTTATAGAGAAATATTTGGATAACACCAATGGGTCCTATAACTCAGTTGGTTAGAGTATCTGACTCATAATCAGAAAGTCCCTGGTTCGAGCCCAGGTGGGACCACAAAAAGCCTCTCAATTTTGAGAGGCTTTTTTGTTTTACGACGAGATTTAACCGATTTAAATCTATGGAGAGGCTTTAATTGAAAGGGAATAAATATTATATTTGCGTTAAATGTTTATGGTATTTTGTGCGTATCTTCCCTAAATTAAGCACATTTTAAGCATTTCATCGACAATATTTACCGTTCAAAGACGTTTTTTAATCGAAATTATTTTGTTAGATTGGTTTTTTTTATACATTTACACCACAACTTTTAGCATGCAAAACAAAAAAATGTTGGCCTCAATCTTATTTTTTTTCATAGGTTTTGTCTCTATGGCACAGGGAGCTACACCACCTCCGCCTAATCCACCGCCACCGCCAGGCCTTCCAATAGATGACCATTTATTGGTGCTTTTAGTATTGGCTTTAAGTTATGGGGTGTATAAAGCCTTTAAGATATCTACAAAAAAAGTCTAATACCTTAATTCGTTAAGACGCTTCACATATTTTCCAATAACATCAAACTCTAGGTTTACCCTGTCACCTACCTTGAGATATTTAAAAGTAGTATGTTGGTATGTATATGGAATAATAGCTACAGAAAATTCACTTAGCTTTGAGTTAACAACAGTTAAGCTAACTCCGTTTATAGTGATTGAGCCTTTTTCAATAGTGATATTATTTTGGTCTTGATTATACTTAAAAGTAAATAACCAACTTCCATTTTCCTCGAGTATAGATGTACATTCTGCGGTTTGGTCCACATGTCCCTGCACAATATGGCCATCAAGGCGATCACCTAATTTCATGGCGCGTTCTATATTTACTGCATCTCCCTTCTTTAATTTCCCAAGATTTGTTTTATCTAAGGTTTCCTTAATAGCAGTAACGGTATAGTCATCACCATCAATAGAAACAACAGTTAAACAAACACCATTGTGTGCCACGCTCTGGTCTACTTTAAGTTCAGTAGTGATAGATGTAGATACATTAATATGAAGATTATCACCTTCATTTTCAAGATTCTTAATAATTCCTAAATCTTCAATTATACCGGTAAACATAGTATACGCTTTATTTAGTTAAATTTGTATTTGCAAAGTTAAGGACACAAGTGAATTCCTTTGCTCGTTTTAATAAAAATTTACATAATTGTATATGAAGAAAGAAGAAAAGGTTGTTGTGGGCATTTCGGTTGGAGACCTAAATGGTATTGGACCGGAGATAATTATAAAAGCCTATGAAGACAATAGATCTTTGGAGCTAAGTACGCCCGTAATATTTGCCTCAGGAAAAACCATGCAGTTTTTTAAAACTCATTTCAACAGCAAAATAAACTTTTTCAACATTGATGATGTAAAGAATTTAGTGCACGGAAAAGTGAATGTTGTTAACGTTTGGAAGGAACCTGTTAAAGTTGAATTCGGGAAAGAGGATAAAAATATTGGCGAATATGCTATAAAATCTCTCGAGGCTGCAACAAAGGCCATAAAAAACGGTTTGGTTGATGTGTTGGTTACTGCTCCCATAAATAAGCATAATATTCAATCGGAAAAGTTTAACTTTCCAGGTCACACGAACTATTTAGCAAAAGAGTTAGATGGCAAAAGTCTCATGTTTATGGTTTCAGGAAACTTAAGGGTTGGACTCCTTACGGATCACGTACCACTTAAGGATGCCGCAAATCACATTACTGAAGATCTCATAAGAGAGAAAATAGAAATTGTAAAAACATCTCTGATACAGGATTTCGGAATAAGTAAACCTAGGGTTGCTGTGTTAGCTATTAATCCACACGCTGGGGACAGCGGAGTTATTGGCAATGAAGATGACATCGTTTTAAGACCTGCCTTAGAAAAAATTAGAGAAGAGGGCACATTAGTATATGGACCGTATTCCGCAGATAGTTTTTTTGGATCCAATAATTACAAAAACTTTGACGCTGTAATTGCGTCCTACCATGATCAAGGACTTATTCCGTTCAAAACCATTGCTTTTGGTGCAGGTGTAAATTATACTGCAGGTCTAAGTAAGGTTAGGACATCACCAGATCACGGTACGGCATACGAAATTGCAGGGAAAGGAAAAGCAGACGAAAACTCTTTTGTGCAAGCTATTTACACTGCTATAAAAATTTTTAAAAACAGAAAGGAATATAATATCTATTCAAAAAATCCGCTTAAAAAAGCATCAAAATAGATATTAACAAAATTTGTTGATATCCAAGCTTTAAATAACTAAAATTTTATATATTTGCAGGCTCAAAATGAGTGTGGTAATGAAGGAATTAAAAGAATTTACAATCCAATTTGTTGGGTTAAAAGCGGGAGAACACAGTTTTGAGTATAATATAGACAATACGTTCTTTCATAATTTTGAATATGATGAATTTAACGAAGTTGATGTAAAAGTTGACCTTAAACTCGTTAAGAAGTCTACATTATTAGAATTGTTTTTTGATGCTTCGGGATGTGTAAACGTAAATTGTGATGTCACAAACGAACCCTACGACCAAAACATCGAAGACAAATTTAAACTTGTGGTTAAATTCGGCACTGAATATAATGATGAGAATGAAGATATCTTAATTATACCACATGGTGAATATGAGATTAATGTTGCTCAATACATCTATGAGCTCATTATTTTGGCAGTACCGGCAAAGCGCGTTCACCCAGGTATAGAAGACGGAACATTAAAATCAGACATTCTTTCAAAATTAGAAGAATTGACACCCAAAGCGGGCGAAAATAACAAAACAAATGAGGGCACGGATCCTCGTTGGAATAATTTAAAAAAACTATTAACGGATAAATAACATTAAAAATGGCACATCCTAAACGTAAAATATCTAGAACAAGAAGAGATAAAAGAAGAACACATTACAAAGCTTCTGTACCTCAAATAGCTACATGCCCAACAACTGGTGAGCCACACTTATACCATAGAGCGCATTGGCACGAAGGAAAATTATATTACAGAGGTCAGGTACTTATAGACAACTCTGCTGAAGAAGAAAACGCAGCATAACTATTATGCACGCATATAATAAAACGCTCACTTGTGGGCGTTTTTTTTATTTTAATTTTCTGAATAAGTGAAAAACCACTTAATTTGCATAATTATTTGCCAAAAAATGCTAAAAACTGAATAAAAACCATTCATTTTTGCCATTTTTCAATACTTTTAATTAATCTAAAAGCTAATAATGAGTAAAATCACAGCGGCAATAACAGCTGTCGGAAGCTATCTTCCAGACTATGTGCTTTCTAATAAGATTTTAGAAACCATGGTAGACACTAATGACGAATGGATTACAACGCGCACAGGAATAAAAGAGCGAAGAATCCTTAAGGAAGAAGGTAAAGGAACATCATTTTTAGCAATCAAAGCTGCTGAAGACTTAATTAGAAAAACGGATTTAGATCCAAGAGAGATAGATTTAGTTATCGTCTCTACAGCAACGCCGGACATGAAAGCGGCTTCAACCGCAGCTTATACGGCAACACAAATAGGTGCCGTGAATGCGTTTTCTTATGATTTAGAAGCGGCATGTTCAAGTTTTCTTTTCGGAATGTCTACCGCTGCAGCCTATATTGAATCAGGTCGTTATAAAAAAATACTTTTAATTGGAGCGGATAAGAATTCATCTTTCATTAATTATAAAGATAGAGCTACCTGTATCATTTTTGGTGATGGAGCTGGGGCTGTTTTATTTGAGCCAAACGATGAAGGTTTGGGCTTGCAAGATGAAATCTTAAGAAGTAATGGCGAGGGTCGAGAATTTTTACAAGCCACTTACGGTGGGTCGTCTTACCCAATTACCCAAGAGGCCTTTGACCAAGGAAAACATTATGTATTTCAAGATGGAAGAACAGTATTTAAAAACGCTGTTTTTAATATGGCTGATGTTGCAGAACGCATATTAAAAAGAAACAACTTAACAAACACGGATATTGCTTGGTTGGTAGCCCATCAAGCTAATAAGAGAATTATTGATGCTACTGCACAACGCATTAACCTAGAACCAAACAAAGTAATGATGAATATAGAGAAGTATGGAAACACGACTTCTGCAACATTACCATTGTTACTTAATGACTATGAGTCCCAACTAAAAAAAGGTGATAATTTAATATTTGCAGCCTTTGGAGGTGGATTTACATGGGGATCAATTTATTTTAAATGGGCCTATAACCCAAACTAATCGCTAACTAACAAAAATATCTAAATACTATGGATTTAAAAGAAATTCAGAACTTAATAAAGTTTGTTGCCAAATCTGGCGCAAGTGAAGTTAAGTTAGAAATGGATGATGTTAAAATAACAATTAGAACAGGTTCGGAAAACGAAACCACTATTGTTCAACAAGTACCTGTTCAAGCCGCTGCACCAGTTGTACAGCAGGCACCAGCACCAGCAGCAACACCCGCTCCTGAAGCACCAGCACCAGCAGCTACACCTGCTAGTGATGATTCAAAATATATTACGGTTAAATCTCCTATTATTGGAACGTTTTACCGTAAACCAGCACCTGACAAACCAGTTTTTGTTGAGGTAGGTACAGATATTAAAGAAGGAGATGTATTGTGTGTAATTGAAGCAATGAAGTTGTTTAACGAGATTGAATCTGAAGTTTCAGGTAAAATAGTAAAAGTCTTAGTAGATGATTCCTCTCCTGTAGAGTTTGACCAACCGTTGTTTTTAGTAGACCCATCTTAATATAAATCCCAATTTTCAATTTTTAAATTCCAATAGATAATTATGGAGTTTAGCTTTTGAATATTGAAAATTTGAAGAGTTTATGTTTAAAAAGATTTTAATTGCAAATAGAGGCGAAATAGCACTTCGTGTTATCAGAACCTGTAAGGAAATGGGCATTAAGACGGTTGCTGTATACTCAACTGCAGATGCAGACAGTCTTCATGTTAAATTTGCTGACGAAGCAGTTTGTATCGGTCCTGCGCCAAGTAGTGAGTCCTATCTTAAGATTTCAAACATTATAGCTGCAGCAGAAATAACAAATGCAGATGCTATTCACCCAGGATATGGTTTCCTCTCTGAGAATGCTAAATTTTCTAAAATATGCGAAGAGCATGGTATTAAGTTTATTGGAGCTTCAGAAGAAATGATCGCAAAGATGGGTGATAAGGCGACGGCAAAGGCTACAATGAAAGCCGCTGGTGTGCCTTGTGTCCCAGGAAGTGAGGGTATTATTAAAGACTTTGAGGAGTGTGAAAAAATAGCAAAAAAGATAGGTTATCCAGTAATGTTAAAAGCTACTGCCGGTGGTGGTGGAAAAGGAATGCGTGCAGTTTGGAAACCTGAAGACCTTAAAGCAGCTTGGGAGTCTGCTAGACAAGAATCTAAAGCAGCCTTTGGAAACGATGATATGTACATGGAAAAGCTTATTGAAGAACCAAGACATATCGAAATTCAAATAGTTGGCGATTCTAGAGGTAAAGCTTGCCATTTGTCTGAAAGAGACTGTTCAGTGCAGAGAAGACATCAAAAACTTACCGAAGAGGTGCCTTCACCATTTATGACTGACAAGCTGAGAGATAAAATGGGTAAGGCAGCTGTAAAAGCCGCAGAATACATTAAATATGAAGGTGCAGGTACAGTAGAATTTCTTGTAGACAAGCATAGAAATTTTTACTTTATGGAAATGAATACACGTATTCAGGTAGAGCATCCCATCACGGAGCAAGTAATAGATTTTGATTTAATTAGAGAGCAAATATTAGTGGCTGCCGGTGTACCAATTTCTGGCAAAAACTATACTCCAAACCTGCATTCAATAGAATGTAGAATTAATGCGGAAGACCCATTTAATGACTTTAGGCCTTCGCCTGGAAAGATTACAACATTACATGCACCAGGCGGTCATGGAGTTCGCTTAGATACTCATGTTTATGCAGGTTACAGTATTCCTCCTAATTATGATTCTATGATAGCGAAGCTCATAACAACAGCACAAACAAGAGAAGAGGCGATCAATAAAATGAAACGTGCCCTGGATGAATTCGTAATAGAAGGCATAAAAACAACGATTCCTTTTCATAGGCAGTTAATGGAACATCCAGATTATTTGGCAGGTAATTATACCACTAAATTTATGGAGGACTTCAAGATAAAGGAAGAACAAGAATAAAAAAAGCCAAGCATCCATGCTTGGCTTTTTTTATTGAAATAGATTTAGTCTTCATTTAAGTAATTTAATAATTTCTTACTATTATTTGCTATAAAATGAACAACCAATGCAAATTCTTAATAAAATGTTTAAATTTGGTGCAATATCAAAAAATTCAATCAGAATTTATTAAAATTAATTAAATGAAAAACTTTACACTTTACATCCTTTTTGGAATTCTGTTTACATTTTCTTCTCATAATATCATAGCGCAAGATCGTTGTGGTATGGTTGAATATATGGAAGAGATGATGAAAGACCCTGAATACAAAAGACAGTATGAGGAAAATCAAAAAGCTTTTAAGAAAAAATTAAATCTGTACTTGAGCGGAAGCGATTTTCTTAACCGAGGAACTGGTATTGAAATACCTGTAGCCGTGCATTTTCCTGATGCAGATGAGTCTGAGAGAGCTTGTTTGGAAGCTTTAGCTCAAAATCAAATAGATATTTTAAACGCTGATTTCACAGCTACAAATAGTGATATTTCATCTTGGAATGCTGTAAGTGGCCAGTTCCCTGGTACAAATGCTGGTGTTGCTAATATTTCTTTTTGTATTGCAACGTCAAATCACCCTGTTGGATTAGACCCGGAGTTACTAGAGGGAAATCCCGCTATTACCATTGGATATAATTTTGGTGGTGGTGTGGGAAACCCAGACTCTAACTGGTCTGGATATCTAAATTTTGTTGTAAGAAATATAAATGGTGGTATCCTTGGTTTTTCTCCGCTAGGCGGTAGTGTTGCTGCAGGTCAGGCAGTAACCATCAATACTTTTGCTTTTGGTTCTGGCGCGGGCTGTACTTCGGTATCTCCAGCAGCGCCATATAACTTAGGAAGAACAACAACTCACGAGTTAGGTCATTTCTTTAATTTAGAACATACATTTAATGGTGACGGAACTGGTGTTTGTGGTGTTGGTGGTGATGGTATTGCTGATACTCCAGAGGTGGCTAATAGTACTTATGGTTGTCCGCCTGCTACATCGGTAGCGTCATGTGTACCTGGTCAGCCAGCGCTTATAATGAACTATATGGACTATGTGAACGATGCTTGTATGTATATGTTTAGCGAGGGACAAATGGCTGTTGCAGAAGCTTATATTTCAAGCGTTTTACAACCTGCATTTAATCCTAATGTTTGTCAGCCAGCAACACCCGATTTTGATCTGGCAGTTACTGGTAGTTCGGAGATATTTTCATGTCCGACAACAGATAATCAAGCCACATTTGATTTTTCTTATACAACAGTTCTGGGCTTTTCAGAGACAACAACATTTAGCGCAAATGGTTTACCAGCAAATGCCACAGCGACATTTAGTCCTAGTTCCTTAAATACTGATGGGGCATACACCCTGACTGTTGGTAACCTCGGTGCAACCGCACAAGGGGTATACACGATTACAGTGACGGGAACATCAGCACCTTCTGGAATAAGTAAGTCTGTCGACGTAGTACTAAATAACAACTGTACGGAAATAGTATGTACAGATTATCCTTCAACTTCCGGTGACTTGCCATTAGCTATAACAGATGGTCAAGCGGGAGGCGGTGTTGGACAACCAGTAGCAAATACAGCTTTAAACATTCCAGATGCTGGGACTATCGAAAGTATGACGGTAACAGTGGATATTTCACATACATACGTCCAGGATTTAATATTACAACTAGTGCATCCTGATGGAACCACATTTGTAAATCTTTGGGCGCAAGATTGCGGTCCTGAAAACAACCTTACCAATATTACTTTTGATGACACGGCAAGTCCAATTGTTTGTCCTGGAGGAACATCATCTACCATTCAGAATCTTACGATTGCACCATCCGAATCTCTAAGTGCATTCACAGGTCTTGATGCCCAAGGGGACTGGACGTTGTTTGTTGCTGATACATTCGCTGCAGATATAGGTCAACTTAACGCTTGGTCTATAGAAATATGTACAGAACAGCAACTAAGCACTCCGGAGTTTTCAATTGAAGACTTAAGAGTTTATCCAAACCCTAATAACGGAGAGTTTAAAATTAGCTTTAATCCTAAGTCAGGTGAGGATATTTCAGTCGAAGTATTTGATATAAGAGGTAGAGTTATTTTTACAAACACATACTCTAGCGTCAGTAGATTTGATGAGACTATTCAATTGAACAATGCGCAATCAGGGGTGTATTTATTAAATATATTAGACGGCTCTCAGAAGGTGACTAAAAAAATAATTGTAGAATAACTATCAATATTTAATCAAAAGGCTCCTAAATTTAGGAGCTTTTTTTTGCTATGGATTTATCGTACTGGGAAATAAAAACATGGTTTACAGATGTAGACATCACCATTATTGGGAGCGGTATAGTTGGGTTAACCTCAGCTATCCGGTTAAGGCAAAAATTTCCTAAAGCCAATATTGTTGTTTTAGAGAAAGGATTTTTACCACAAGGAGCAAGTACCAAAAACGCTGGATTTGCTTGTTTCGGGAGTCTTAGTGAAATCTTAGACGACCTTAATATTCATACAGAGGAAGAGGTTCTAAACCTAATTAAAAAACGAGTTAAGGGCTTACAGTTACTTCGTGAAGCGTTAGGAGACAGGGTAATTGATTATCAAAATCTTGGCGGATACGAATTGTTTACAAAAGAAAACGAGGCCCTATTTGACATTTGTCAAAACAAACGAACCTATATTAATAAACTTTTAAAGCCAGTATTCAAAACCGAAGTTTTTAGTTTTGTGGACAATAGTTTCGATTTTCAAAATATCCAACCAAGGTATGGTTTTAATCGTTTTGAAGGACAAATAGATACTGGTAAAATGATTGATGCGCTTTTAAAAAAGGTATTGCGTTTGGGTATTAAAATTATTAATAAATGCAAGGTAGAGTCTTTTTCAGAAGACATGACTTCTGTAAAAGTCAAAACGGATCAATTTGAATTTTCGACTTCAAAATTAATGATAGCCACAAATGGATTTGCTTCAAAATTAATCGACCAACCAGTAAAACCAGCAAGAGCTCAGGTGTTAATTACTAAGCCAATAGACGACCTTCATATTAAAGGAACATTTCATTTGGATAGAGGATACTATTATTTTAGAAACATAGATAATAGAATTCTATTTGGTGGAGGGAGACATTTGGATTTTAATGCAGAGGAGACCGATGAATTTGGACAAACTGAAATCGTACAAAACAGCCTAGAGACCTTGCTAAAGACAACGATTTTACCCAACACAAATTTTGAAATAGATCATAGGTGGTCTGGTATAATGGGAGTCGGGACACAAAAAAAGCCCATTGTTAAACAGCTCGGTAATAACGTCTATTGTGGTGTAAGGCTTGGCGGTATGGGAGTGGCTATTGGCAGTATAGTTGGTAGAGATTTAGCGGATTTATTAGAGTGAACACAAAAGAGCTGCTATATTTAAAATGTCAAGGGGCATTACAATCTCGTCTTAGAAGTATCACAGATAATATTTCTGATTTAGAACAGGCTTTGCAATCCGAAACCAAAAGTACAGCTGGCGATAAGCATGAAACGGGTCGGGCCATGATTCAAATAGAGCGCGAACGGGCGGGACAACAACTGCTTGAAATCCAATCACAGTTTAAACTTCTTAAAAAAGTAAATGCAAAGAGCATCCATTTAAAAGCGGTGCATGGTAGCGTAGTGTTTACCTCTCAACAAAATTATTTCATAGCCGTAAGTTGTGGAGAAATTATTATAGATGATCAAAAATTTTATGCCGTTTCACCCATAACACCAATAGGAAGACTTTTATTATCAAAAGCCAAAGGTGATCTTGTAACGTTTAGGGAATCTAGTTTTATCATAACCAAGATTCTATAAATTTTTGATAAATCTTTTTTAATCTGTTTTTTGAAGCGTAACTTCATAGAAAAGAAAAAGTTTCATTCAAAAATTATAGATGACAGAACAAGATTTTGATGTGATAATAATTGGTGGAGGCTTAGCTGGACTAACGAGTGCCATTCATTTGTCTAAACATAACATCAAAGTCTTATTGGTTGAAAAAACCAACTATCCTTCGCATAAGGTTTGTGGTGAATATATTTCAAAAGAAGTCTTGCCCTATTTAAAACAATTAGGGTTTAATCCGTTTGATTTTGGAGCAAAACATATTGATGAATTTGAATTAACAACCCATAACAACAAACACATAAGAGCTAAACTACCTCTTGGGGGTTTTGGGTTAAGTCGCTTCGAAATGGATTTTCAACTCTATAAATTAGCAAAGGCTAATGGCGTCAAAATAGTTCAGGACACCATAACGAATGTTAATTTTAAAACTGACGGTTTTCAAGTAAAAAGAAAAACGGATAAAAACTTTAAGGCCAAGATTGTAATTGGTAGTTATGGAAAACGCTCTAATTTAGATGTACAACTCCAAAGAGCATTTATACAAAAAAAATCGCCATATCTCGCTGTAAAGGTCCATGCAAAAGGAAATTTTCCAGAAAATAAAGTTGCACTTCATAATTTTAAAGGTGGCTATTGCGGAGTCTCAAAAGTTGAAAACGACCACATCAACCTTTGCTATATTACAAATTTCAATGCTTTTAAAGCTCACAAAAATATAGGCGCATTTCAAGAAGAAATTGTGTTTAAAAACGAAGCGCTAAAAGGGATTTTTGAGGATTCTAAAATTACATTTAAAAATCCTCTAACCATCAGTCAAATTTCATTTGAAACCAAAAGTCCTGTAGAAAACCATATTTTGATGTGTGGCGATTCTGCAGGTATGATTCATCCCTTGTGCGGAAATGGTATGGCTATGGCAATTAAGAGCGCACAATTAGTATCAGAGCTTATTATTGATTATCTTCAAGGAAAAATTGAAACACGTCAAAAATTAGAGAAGCTATATACTAGGACATGGAAGCGTAATTTCAGTTTTCGCCTTAGTGTGGGCCACACTATTGCTTATTTTTTTAGAAAAGAGTGGTTGGCTCCAAAACTACTAACTGTATTAAGATGGTTTCCTTTTCTGGTGCCCTTGATAATAAAAATGACACATGGTAAACCCATGAAAACAGAATGAGTTTGTTTGTGAACACCACCCATAGAAGTAATAGAACTGAGCTCATGGATGATTTTTCCTTAGAGGGTGAATTATTACGCGATACTTTAGATAAACTTGGTAAAATTAACAAGTGGCTTGGTGGTAATGTTGTAACGTTAAATGGGGTTCAAAAGTTATTAAATGACCTACCCAAAGAAAGAACTTACACTATTATTGATTTAGGTTGTGGACACGGTGACATTTTAAGGCAAATGGCGAGATTTGGAAGAAAGCATAATTATAACTTTAAATTAATCGGTGTTGATGCCAACCAAGATGCCGTCGATTATGCCACAGATTTATCAAGTGATTTTCCCGAACTAGCGTTTAGGAATATTGATATTTTTTCTCATGAATTTGAAGAATTGGACTTTGATATTGCAATCACCACGCTTTTCTTGCATCATTTTAAAGATCAAGAAATCATAACATTATTAAAACTATTGACGGAAAACGCTAGAGTCGGACTTGTTATAAATGACCTTCATCGCAGTAAAATAGCTTACGGTCTATTTAAACTATTAAGCTTAACCATATCTAATGATATGATAAAAAAAGATGGGCTGACTTCAATTTTAAGAGCCTTTAAGAGAAAAGAACTAGAAAAAATATCAAAACAATTAAATCTCAAATCACAAATCCGATGGAAATGGGCATTTCGTTACCAATGGATCATTAAAACACAATGGCAGTAAGAATAACATCGGTTGCAAAGCAATTACCAAAATACACTAGGGAGACTAAAGATATTCTCCCGTTTGTTGAGCTTTGGCTAGAAGGTAAGGAAGAACGCTTTAAACGAAAAGTACTTAAGATTTTTGAAAATGCAGCGGTAGATAGGCGTTATTCCATCATGGACGCAGAAGAAGTATTTACCAAAACATCGTTTGAAGAAAAAAATGATATCTATACTAGAGAGTCTATAAAACTAGCAGGAGAGAGCCTTGTAAAAGCTCTCAAAAAAGCCTATTTAAAACCAACGGACTTAGACTATATTATTACGGTGAGCTGCACAGGTATCATGATACCGTCATTGGATGCGTATTTAATTAATAGCCTTAAGATGAAGCAGGATATTGTGCGATTGCCTGTTACAGAAATGGGTTGTGCTGCTGGTATTTCAGGTATTTTGTATGCAAAGAATTTTCTAAAGGCTAACCCAAATAAACGGGCAGCAGTTATTGCTGTGGAGTCTCCGACGGCGACGTTTCAGCTAAATGATTATTCTATGGTGAATATTGTAAGTGCTGCAATATTTGGTGATGGTTGTGCCAGCGTTATATTATCGTCTTATGAAAATGAGGCTGGTCCGGAAATTAAAGATGAAAGCATGTACCATTTTTATGATGCTGAACATATGATGGGTTTTAAATTGCGAAATACGGGCTTACAAATGGTATTGGATCAATCCGTACCACAGACCATCGCAGACCATTTTCCAAGGATTATACATCCATTTTTAGAGAAAAACGGTTTAACTATTGAAAACATTGATCATTTGGTGTTTCATCCTGGAGGAAAAAAAATTGTCCAAACGGTTGAAGAGCTTTTTGGATCGTTAGGCAAAAACATAAACGACACAAAAGAAGTTTTAAGATTGTACGGCAACATGAGTAGCGCCACTGTTCTCTATGTTTTAGAACGAGTTATGGAACGTAACCCAACTAAAGGAGACAAGGGAGTTATGTTAAGTTTTGGACCGGGTTTCTCAGCGCAACGTATACTATTGGAGTGGTAATATGAAAGAATTTAAAAATAAAAATGAATGGGCACTTATTCTTGGAGGAAGTTCCGGACTTGGTTTGGCAACCGCTAAAAAGTTAGCAAAGCACGGCCTAAATATTTGTATTGTTCATCGTAATTCGAGAATGCAAGAAGATGATATTATCAAGGAATTTATGGCAATCAAAAAAGAAGGTGTGCAGTTTATCTCCTTTAATACAGATGCGTTTAAGGCGGAAAAAAGAGAAAAAGTGATTGTAGAATTAAAGGCACTTTTTCAAACTAAACAAAAAATAAGAATACTTGTGCATAGTGTTGCTAAAGGCAATTTAAAACCCATGGTCTCAGACGGAAGACAAGAATTGAAACAAGACGATTTTTTGGTAACTATTAATGCCATGGGAATAAGTCTTTACGATTGGACCAAAGCTTTATTTGAAGCGAATTTGTTTGCAGAAGATAGCAGAATTATAAGTTTTACGAGTGAAGGAAATACCAAAGCTTGGAAAAATTACGGGGCCGTTTCAGCGGCCAAAGTCACACTCGAAGCTATTACCCGAAATATAGCCTTGGAATTTGCTCCATTTGGAATTAAAGCCAACTGTATCCAAGCCGGTGTTACAGATACGGCGTCTTTACGGATGATTCCAGGAAGCGAAACGATAATAGAACTCTCTTTAAAAAGAAATCCAAATAAACGTCTCACATTGCCAGAAGATGTGGCAAATGCAGTGTATTTATTAAGCAAAGATGAAGCCGCTTGGATTACCGGAGCAATCATTCCTGTTGATGGTGGGGAACACTTGTCCTAAACTGGACTGACAGTTGCTTTGAGTGATTTTTGAAGAACTAAAAATTGTTCGAGAAGTTATTTAAATGGTATGAATGAAAAAGAAATCATAGCACTGTTACCTTACCAGGAACCCTTTTTGTTTGTGGACGGTATTGACACGGTATCTTCAGAAGGCATAACTGGTCATTATACGTTTAAGGAAGATGCGTATTTTTATAAAGGACATTTTATTAATAACCCCATTACTCCCGGAGTGATTTTAACCGAATGTATGGCGCAAATTGGATTGGTCTGCTTGGGAATCTATATTTTAAAAACCGAATTAAAAAAACTAATAAAACCAGAAATAGCACTAACCTCTACCCATGTAGATTTTTATCTTCCAGTACTTCCAAATGAAAAGGTCACCGTTGTATCAAAAAAAGAAGTTTTTAGATTTAATAAATTAAAGTGCAGCGTAAAAATGTTTAATAAAAACAATGAACTAGTTTGTAGGGGAAGCATTTCTGGAATGATAAAGACATGAAACAGCGCGTAGTTATAACAGGTTTAGGTGTAGTTGCTCCCAATGGCGTAGGACTTAAGGAATTTACCAAAGCCCTAAAGACAGGTAAATCTGGCATTACATTTCATGAGCAGTTGAAAGACCTTAATTTTTCTTGTCAGATTGGAGGTGTCCCAGAAGTGCCCGACACTCTTAAATCAAATTACTTTACAGATTTACAATTAAGGGGCTTTAATAGTTCTGGGATTTTATATGGTTGCATAGCAGGAATCGATGCTTGGAAAGATGCGGGTTTTAAGGTAGATCCTAAAAGCCTATTGGATTATGACACCGGACTTATTTTTGGAACCGGAACTTCAGGGGTAGAAAAATTTCGGGAAGCCATTTATGGTGTTGATAAAGGAAATGTAAGACGCTTAGGAAGTACCGTAGTTTTGCAAACAATGGCTAGTGGAGTCAGTGCGTATTTAAGTGGAATGTTAGGGCTGGGTAATCAAGTTACCACAAATTCTTCTGCATGCACGACTGGTACCGAAGCAGTTTTAATGGGGTTTGAACGTATTCAGAACGGAAAAGCAAAGCGCATGATAGTTGGCAGTTGTAGTGACCACGGACCCTATGTTTGGGGCGGTTTCGATGCCATGCGTGTGATGACATACAAACATAATGACACACCTACAGAAGGTTCAAGACCTATGAGCGCCACTGCTTCAGGATTTGTTCCTGGAAGTGGAGCAGGAGCTATGGTTTTAGAATCATTAGAAAGTGCTCTGGAGAGAGACGCTACGATTTACGCTGAGGTTTTGGGTGGAGAAGTCAATTCTGGAGGTCAACGTCAAGGAGGTACTTTGACGGCTCCAAATGCAGAGGCAGTTCAGCGTTGTATTACCAAAGCACTTGAAGTTTCGAAAGTGGATCCAAATGATATCGATGTCATAAATGGCCATCTCACAGCAACGTCAAAAGACAGTCTTGAAATTGAGAATTGGGCAAAGGCACTTCATAGGTTTGGTGAAGATTTTCCAATGATAAACGCAACCAAATCGCTTATTGGCCATTGTTTGGCTGCAGCTGGATCGATAGAGTGTGTCGCAGGCATACTTCAACTGTATCATCAATTTATAGCACCTAATGTTAATTGTCAAGATTTGCACCCAGAAATTGAAACCATGATTGACCCCAAAAAAATTCCAACAATAAGAATGGATTTAAAGTTTGATATTCTTGCTAAAGCCAGTTTTGGTTTTGGTGATGTTAATGCTTGTATTTTATTTAAGCGATATAAAGCGTAACTTTACGTTATAAAATTGCACCATGACAAAAGACATACTTATTGCAAAGTTAAAAGCAATTATAGCGCCTTACGTTCAAGATGAGGATGCTTTTAAAAACTTAACTGAAGACACGGATTTTGTAAAAGACCTAAAAATCAATTCTGCAAACCTTATTGATATCATTTTGGATATTGAAGACGAATTTGATATTAGACTGGAAAATGAGGACATGGAGCAAATGCTAGATGTAAAATCGGCTATGCAGATCATAAATTCAAAATTAGAGGGCTAATGGTTGGCAATGATATTGTTGATTTACTAGAGGCCAAAGCATCTCCAAACTGGCAAACTCCTCGATTTTTAGAGAAATTATTTACCATTAATGAACAGTCTCTTATTCTAAACTCTAAAAATTCCTTTGAAAATATATGGCAATTATGGAGTATGAAGGAAGCCGCGTACAAATTGTATGTGCAAACCAACCCATGCCGATTCTATAACCCAAAAGCCTTTGAGTGTTCGTTTATAAATGGCAGACCAAGGGTAAAATTTCAAGATTTTGAATGCATTCTGTCAACAGTTAAAACGCCAAATTACATCCTTTCTGAAGCACGACTAGATAAAGCATCATTAACATCAAAGGTTATTAAACTCGCTGGGCAAAATCAAAAAAACCGCAGTGAAGAAACTAAGCTGGCCTTATTGCAACACATTTCAAAAACTTGCCCTATTTCAAAACAAAACCCCGTTTTTCAGAAAAATGAATTTGGAATTCCGTTAGTCAATCATATCTCAAAACAGTTTAGTGTAAGTTTGTCACATCACGGAAGTTATGGGGCATTTGCAGTAGCATAATTATGAAAAACCTTCAAGCCCTAATAGAACGCATTATAAAACTGAGAATTGCCATTATTGTCGTCTTAACTTTGGCGATGGTTTTTTCAGCCTATCAAACAATAAAAAACCTTAGTGTTGACAATTCCCTTTCTATTTGGTTTTTAGAGGACGACCCTAGTTATAAAGCTTACATAGAGTTTCAGGAGAAGTTTGGTTCGGATGAGATATTCATTGCCATGTTGCCAGTTGAGAATGCGATTGATCAAAGTGAAATTGAAAACCTCAAAGCTCTCCAAAAAAAAATAGAGGCCTCACCTTATGTAAAAACAACATTTAGTTTGGCCAACGCAAAATACCCTTTATATGCTGGCGGAAATATTGTTTTTGATGATTTATACAATGCAAAGCGAAGTGAAAGAGGGTTAAAAAGTTTGTTTTCAAAGTTGCCAAATGTTTCAGATCAGTTGGTTTCAAAGGATTATAAGAATCTATTTTTCTACATTCAATTGAATCCAACTCCAACCGTTGAAGAAGATAGACAAGATATCGTAAAGAATATTAGATTAGAGATTGAAAAATCGTATTCCAATTATTACTTGTCTGGCCCTCCTGTTCTTAATGAAGCTTATAGCAAAGGAATTTATAAAGAAAGTCTCATTTTCGGTGTACTTACTATATTGGTCATTACCGTTTTATTGTTGTTTTTACTTCCGAGCAAACGTTACCTTTTAATGGCACTGCTTTCGGTGGCGATACCTATAACGCTACTCTTTGGATTAATAACGTCCCTTGGTTTTGCGCTTAACATGATATCAATGCTTATTCCTACCATATTAATGGTTTACAGTGTGAGTGATGCCGTACATATCATAAACATATATCACAACGAAGGAACATTACAAAAGCGGGTTTCTAAAATTCAATTACTGACCCTTTCGGTTCGAAAGAGTTTTACACCTTGTTTTTATACAACACTAACCACATTTGTAGGGTATTTTGCTTTGTATCTATCTCCATTGCCGGCCTTTAAAAATATGGGTGTGTTTACCTGTATTGGGCTTTTGTTAACCTTTATTTTGGTTTATGTGATAATTATTATTGGAATTAGTTTTACGACCATCGGTTTTGAAAATTCTAAGCCTGTTTTAAACTTTAAAGCATTGTCGCAAGACAAGTTTATTTCTTGGTTAAACACCTTTACCACAACCTACAAAACATCTATAATCGTTGTGTTTTCGCTTCTATTGATTTTTGGTGTTTATTCGGTTTTTCAAGTTAAGATTGATACCAACTCAAGAGACCTGCTAGCAGAGGGCAAAGCAAAACAAGATTTAAGACGCATTGAAACAGAATTGGGAGGAAGCAATAGGCTTCAGCTTAATATCTCGACTAAGGACAAATCGCTGATTTTAAACAAATCAGCAATCGAAAAACTGGAAACATTTCAAGCTAAACTAGAAAACAATCCATTGATTTTTTCACCGGTTTCAGTTGTAACAGTAAAATCATTCTTAGAAAAACGAACTCCAATACTATTTCAGTCCAACCTTTCTGAAACTAAACTAAAACAAACCCTTGCTGAGGTAGAAAATAAAGACAATACCTTTTTTAAGTTATTCTCGGAAGATTTGACAACTGCAAGTTTTACATTGACTTTGCGGGAAATGAAAACCTCAGAACTAGAAAAGGTCTTAAGGGATATTAAGAATGATTTTGACACAACTTTTACATTAAACGAATACAATCTAGACATTAATGGTTTTGCTGTCGTTTTCGCACAGCTAAACAACTTTATTTTAGAGACCCAATTCAAGTCTTTTTTTGCAGCTTTTTTTGTGGCATTCTTGTGCCTTTTGGTTTTTATAAGAGATCTAAGAACCACGTTTTTGGTTTTAATTCCCAATGTGTTACCCTTAGCAATTTTGGCGATTTTAATGAGTTTACTGGGCATTCCACTAGATGTTACAACGGCTATGATTACACCTATTATGCTTGGAATTGCTATGGATGACACTATTCATTTAGTTTATAAGTACAAGCGAAGTAAATCGATTAAGGGCCGTCCGGAAACACGAATGGATAATGCCATGCGATACACAGGTAAGGCCCTATTTTCAACTACTATTGCTTTAGTAGGAGGATTTTTAATCATTGCATCTAGCGCCACCCCTTCTGTAAGTGATTTTGGGGTGTTGTGTGCCGTAACGGTAGCTATTGCTTTAATCACAGATATAATTTATTTACCTGCGTTGCTAAAGCAATTTGACAAATAAAATAGTTATTTAGCAATCCTAAAATGGATGGTAGTACCTATCGGAATAGAGTTTAAGTGTAAAATATATATGAGGTTGTCATTGAAAATGGCTTCAATTAACCATGAACCACCATTAAAATAAGATTGCTTAACTACAGCTTTTAATTCAGAGTCTTTGACAATTTTGAGTTGGTGTGCGTAATAGATGGCATTGTTAATGACATTAAATTCCTCAAAGAACGAAGCAATTAAGGGTGATTTAGGGTTGTTATATAGGTTCTGTGGTGTGTCTTTGGCAATTATAGTTTTGTTGTTCAACACCAATATCTCATCAGCAAACCCAAGAACATCATTCCTATCGTGAGTAGCGACAATACAAGCAATGTTATTTGCTTTAAGGTAGTTAAATATATTTCTACGTAAAGATTGTTTTTTAAAATTATCGATATGGCTAAAAGGCTCATCCAACAATAATATTTCGGGTTCATTAGCTAATGCTCTTGCTAAGGCCACACGTTGTTTTTGTCCTCCACTCAGGTGTTTTACTTTGGTTTGGGCAAAGTCTTCGAGCTCAACAGTCTTGAGAAGCTCTTGTGTGCGTTGTTCTTTTTCTTCAGGATAAAAACGTGATAAATGTTTACCAATATTATTTTTTACTGAGGTATAGGGCATAAGGTCAAATTCTTGAGAAACGGATTTCATAAAATCATAACCTACGACCAAGTTATATTTTGGACCTAAAATTTCAGTGTCCTTCCAAAAAATCTGCCCTTGCTCTACATCATACTCACCAAAAATCAACTTGATCAATGTACTTTTCCCAGAACCGCTTTCACCAATAATGGCCTTATACTCACCAGCATTAACAGTAAAGCTGATGTTTTGAAGAACGTTTGTATTTGTATACCCGAAGGAAAGATTTTTTACTCTTAGCATATTGCAAAAATACCATAAAAAAAGCCGCTTGAGTTTTAAGCGGCTATCTAAATTTATGAGGTGATTTTTATTTTTTAATGAACTTTCGTCTTATGCTCCTTCCATCCGATTCAATTCTCAAAAAGTAAACACCACCTTGGAGATTAGATACATTAAGTTCGTTGTTGTTAATTCTCTGATTGAAAACACGTTTCCCTGTAACGTCAAAAATTGTTGCAATTTTCTCTGTTAAAACGGTAGATGTTTTAATCCTTAAAACATCTCCTACCGGATTAGGGTATATGGATATGTCTGAAATTGTTTCATCCTCTACACTTAAAGGGGCCGAACCTTCAACAAGGACATGAGCAGTATTAATGCTAGGATTTTCAAAAACATCAACAACACCAGAGGGCCAATAAACTCTAATCTCAGTAATTGAAGTTTCGGCACCAAGACCAAAATGAGTGTTAAGTGAACTCATAAACTCAAAGCCTTCACCGCTTCTTACATCTCTAATTTGAGTGCCAGAAGGTGTTACTAATTCAACTCTCGCACCAATACCATTTCTATTACTGTAGTTTGGCGTGACATGAGCCATACCCACAGTATTTATTTTTACCCAGTTATTGCCGTTTCCTAGATTATAATACCTAACACCGTTATAGTAAGCGTCTATAAATCCATCATTGTTGAGGTCACCAAAACTACCGTTTTTGTAATTGATTTGGTTATCGTCCGCATCTTCAAAAGTCATATCTCCCTTTCCGTACATAATAGAGCCGTTACTAATAATATCTAAGTTGCCGTCATTATCAATATCAAAAGCAGAACTTTCCCATCCTGTTGGGGCATTAATACCTGCTCCAGCAGTAACATCTGTAAATACATAATCGTTGTTTGGATTGCCATCATCTGAGAAGCCGCTATTTTCCATAAGTTTATGAGTACCTGAACTGGCTCCTACAAAGACGTCCATATCGCCATCATTGTCAAAATCTCCCCAAGCAGAAGACCATGTTTGCATTGGGTCTGCCAATCCTATGGCAGCAGCATTTTCAGTGTAAGTACCATCACCATTGTTAGTGTACATGACGTTGGTTCTACGTTCTTCAGAACCACCACACTTAGCGATAAACAAATCCATATTTCTATCGTTGTTGTAGTCTATCCATATAGAACCATAATCACCACCAGAAGGGAAATTACCTAATTCATAAGGTGCGCCAGGAGTGACGTCAGATTGATAAAAGATTAAATTACCAGATCCATCGTTAATAAAATATACATTGGGTTGCACATCGTGACAAACAAAAGCATCTAAATTCCCATCATTATTAATATCAACAAAGTTAGAACGCTGTGAGAACACATATTCTGTTGTTGATTGTTCTGTAAAGCTACTACCATCACTACTAGCTTGCATGAATGTTACACCACTACCATTGCCATATAGCAAATCAGTTTTTCCGTTAGCGTCAAAATCTGCCGCAGCCATACTCCAGCTTGGTAAAAAGTCAGCGCTTGGTGTGGTAATATTTATCGCGGTAAAGGAGCCATCTGCATTTTGCTCTTGAATATTTATGTTTGTTGAAGAAACGCCAACAATATCATCTAAAAAATCCCCATTCATGTCTACTACAGCTAAATCATAGCCGTTAACGGTTATAGGTTGTTGCGAAAAATTTATTCTAGACGGGATAAGGGTTGTAAAGTTTACTGGGCCAACAAAATTCGAAAATTCACCACCACCACAGTTAGCCTGTACATAAAAATCATAAGAGGTGCCTTGAGATAAACCGGACAAACTGTAAGATGTTGTATTAAGATTTGAGATAGTGTTGCCAGACCCTAAAACAAAACCAGCAGGACCCCACTCAATGTTCCATGAAGTAGACGAGCCTACTTCGGTCCACTGGAGATTAGCGGAAGTTGCCATAACATCAACTGCATTAGGGTTTGTTGGATTTGGGCAAGAAGGTGTTTCATAAAGCGTAACTACGATATTAGACCAGTTAGCATTAGAACCACCATAACTTTGATTAAATATCATATCAATATAACCGTCCGTTGAAGGGTCGTAAAGATTTGGCAGGTCTCCTTCAAATATTATGGTTGTATTACTAGTAGAATTTGCACCTCCCGATGTTGGTGGATCGATACCAACAGTGTCGGAGTTGGTTATAAAAGTTAAGTCCGCTTCAATGGACCACGGAATACCTGATCCCTCAGACCAATCTACAGAAACTCTAAAAGAGCTATAAGAACCTGAAGAAGGTACTGGAACACCAGCCGAATTGCCAACATCATTGAGGCTATATGTTACAGGTGAGCCTTGGGCCACATTTATTGGTCCTTCAATCGGACTGAAAACATATTGTGCGTTCCCTATAAAACAGGTAAGCGCCGCAGTTATTAAAATTAAAGTAATTTTTTTCATGTTTTTAAGGAGTATTAATTGCAGTTATCAAGAGAATTGATCCATTCTTCTATAAGGTCAATACCTTCTCTGTGGTTGGTGGTCCTGCCCAGCAAGGGCATTCTAAATGATTCATCAGTAGTACTTAGTCTATAATAGAGAATGGATAAGTCAATGTTGTTAGGTGTAACAATATAGGAATTTGGTATAAATTGTGTTTCTGGCTCTACACATACGCCAATATTTTCTGGGTCACTAGTTAAATGGTACTCAAATCGCATAGGCCTATAATTACAATGTCCATTATCCGAGTGGCAATGTGCACAATTAATGTCTAAATAGGATCTAACCCTGTCATTTAATGGCTGCGAAACATCATCCCAAGCCACTACGGTGTTAATATTATTGGGTATCCCTGAGTTTAAATAGCCTACTTGAATGAGCTTTTGCAACTGATTAACGACTTCGCCATTGAAATCATAATTTCTGTTTAGGTTTTGAGGTTTTAAACCTATAGGCGTAGGGTTGTCGGAACTGTTATGACAGGTAAAGCATTCTGCCCTAGAAGGAATCCTATAATCAGTCGTTTTTAGAGCACCACTCTCTAACCAACTTATATTAACCGTGCTGCCTTGATTGGTAAAAAAAGCCTCTGTTTGTTCATCATTCCAAACGTAGTTAGCAAAATCCCAACCGTTCGTTTTTCTAAACATAATTCGTGTTTCAAGAATTTTTGAGGAATTATTAGGCTGCACATTGTTGTAATAGAAATTCTTAATAATAACGCTTCCTGTTGGGAAATCTAGGGAAGAATAATCATTTATATAATTTGCTTTAACACCATTGGGCATCCAGATGAATCGTTTCTTCTTTGCGTAATCCGTAAATAAGGGTGTAATAAGATCGTAAGGATACACTCCAAAAGTAGGATTGAGCTCTTTTAAATCGCCTTCAAAGAAATTATATAATGACAAAGTTTCGTGAGGAGTATCACCTTCAAACATGTTTACAACAGATAAGGATGAAATTGTCAAAGAAATAGTTTCTGTTGAACAGTTATTGGAAGCATCACAGATTGTATATTGAATTGAGTCTTCACCAATAGTGTTTGCATTTGCAGTGTAGACTAAATAATCATCACTTACATTACTAGGAGTATTGTTGTTGTTAATCAAAACGGAACCTAATGAAGGGGCGCTTAGAGACAGTGAGCCTGATTGGGGAATATTAGAATCATTATTGAATATAAATATTTCGACTTGAGAATTTTGTGCCAAAAAAACCTCATCAGGATTAGTTTCAATAGATAAAGGCGTTGTGCCATCATCTGATTCGCTACATGATGATATGGACAAAAGGGTCAAAAAAACCAGTTTTAGTATGTACTCCTTTCTCATTTAATGATAACAACGTATTGATAGAACAGCTTAAATAGAAAAACCCCTACTTTTTTAACAAAAATAGGGGTAAATCTAAGATTTTTTAATTAAATCGTTTATAATCAAATAAAAAAGATAAACAACTCTAGAAATATTGAAATTAAAGACACATAAAAATTAGCCTTTTACTTTTTCTTTAGTTTTACTTGGCAATACATCAAAGCCCATATTATAAAGGGTGAATCCAAAGATATCTGCATATTGTTCAATCGTTTTACTCACAGGTGTCCCAGCACCGTGACCTGCATCTGTTTCTATTCGTATTAAGGTTGGATTATTACCTGTTTGTTTACTCTGTAATTCTGCCGCAAATTTAAAACTATGAGCAGGAACTACTCTATCATCGTGATCTCCGGTGGTCACTAAAGTTGCTGGGTATTCCACTCCTTCTTTGACATTGTGTACAGGAGAATAGCCTTTTAGATAATCAAACATTTCCTTACTGTCTTCAGCAGTACCATAATCGTATGCCCAACCTGCACCGGCCGTAAACGTATGATAACGTAGCATGTCTAAAACTCCAACAGCTGGCAATGCAACTTTCATTAAATCTGGCCTTTGTGTCATTGTTGCACCAACCAGCAAACCACCATTGGACCCACCCCTTATAGCTAAGTAATCCGAAGAAGTGTATTTTTCTGAAATTAAATATTCTGCCGCAGCAATAAAGTCATCAAAAACATTCTGTTTCTTCATTTGCGTACCAGCATCATGCCATTTTTTCCCGTATTCACCTCCTCCACGTAAATTAGCAACAGCATAAACACCTCCTTGTTCCATCCAAACCGCGTTGGTAATACTAAAGTTAGGTGTGAGAGAAACATTGAAACCGCCATAACCATATAGAATTGTTGGATTTTTTCCGTTGAGCTCTATCCCTTTTTTATGAGTGATTATCATTGGTATTTTTGTACCATCCTTAGAGGTATAAAACACTTGGTTGCTCTCGTAGTTGTCTGGGTTAAAATCTATGCTTGGTTTTCGGTATAATTCAGATGTTCCTTTTTCAATATCGTATTTGTATATACTTCCAGGAGTTACATAGTTTGTAAAAGAATAGTACAATTCTTTTTCTTCTTTTTTAGCACCAAAGCCACCAGCACTACCAACACCAGGTAGTTCAACCTCTCTTACTAAATTGCCTTCGTAATCGTATTGTAAAACTTTTGAAACCGCATCTACCATATATTCTGCAAAGAAATAACCACCACCTGTAGATGGGCTAAGCACATTTTCCGTTTCAGGAATAAAATCTTTCCAATTTTCAGGTTTTGGGTCTGATGCATCTACGGTAACAACTTTTTGATTGGGAGCATTAAGATTGGTCATAATGTAGAGCTTAGAACCTACATTTTCTATAATGTTAGAATCTGAATCTGTATGTCCTAAAATTTCAACAAAAGGAGCGTTTGGTTTGGTAAGGTCTTTTATATAAAGCTTATTTCCAGAGGTAGAAACCCTGGGTGTAATAATCAGATAGCGGTCATCTTCTGTAACTCCGCCGTAGATATAACGGTGTTTCTCATCAGGAGTACCACCGTAGATTAATTGATCTTCAGATTGCTTGGTGCCTAATTTATGATAATACACTTTGTGTTGGTCTGTTTTGGCAGAAAGCTCACTACCTTTTGGTTTATCGTAACTAGAGTAATAGAACCCTTCGTTTTTATACCAAGACATACCACTAAACTTTATGTCCACTAGAGTGTCTTCAATTATTTCTTTGGTTTCAGCATTCATTATCAGAATTTTTCTCCAATCACTTCCACCTTCAGAAATTGAATACGCTAATGTTTTGCCATCTTTAGAAAAACTTGTTCCGCCCAAAGAGATAGTTCCATCTTCCTTAAAAGTATTTGGGTCTAAAAACACCTCTGCTGTTTCTGGGTCTGCATCGTTTTTATATCTGTAGATGACGTATTGGTTTTGCAACCCATCGTTTTTATAAAAATAAGTATAGTCACCTTCTTTAAAGGGAGCACCTATTTTTTCGTAATTCCAAAGTTTGGTCAGGCGCTGCTTTAATTCTTCTCGGTAAGGGATATTATCCAAATAACCAAACGTGGTTTGGTTTTGAGATTTTACCCAAGCTTCTGTTTCAGCACTTCTGTCATCTTCGAGCCAGCGATAAGGGTCAGGGACGGCTTCACCAAAGTAATTGTCAACAGTATCAACTTTTTTAGTTTCAGGGTAGTTTACAGAAATGGATTTCACTTTTTCAGATTCGTTTTTACAGGAAACAAAAATACTCAGCAATGCAGTAAGTAGAAGTAATTTTTTCATAAAATAGTTTTTGGTATTTGGCCCAATAAAAGTCAGATAGTTGACAATATTAGGTTACATGTTTTACATATAAATAGTCTAATAAGATCTTGTTAGAAAAGAACGATTAAAGATACAAAATTTTAGGGCTAGTCTAAAAAATTATGGAAAACTAAACCAGGTTGTTTTTTACAAGATATTCGGCAATTTGTATGGTGTTTGTAGCAGCACCTTTTCTAAGGTTATCACTAACTACCCATAGATTTAGAGTGTTGGGCTGCGAGCCATCTCTTCTTATTCTGCCCACAAAAACATCATCCTTTCCATTAGCATAAATTGGCATTGGATATATGTTAACATCTAAGTTGTCCTGTAACGTAATACCCTCTGTTTGGTTTAGGATGTGCCTTACTTCGGTTAGGTCAAAATCCCTTTCAAACTCAACGTTTACCGCCTCACTGTGTCCTCCTGCAGTAGGGATTCGTACAGCAGTTGCAGTTACAGCAATAGTTCTATCATCAAGAATTTTTTGGGTTTCCCTAACTAATTTCATCTCTTCTTTGGTATAGCCGTTTTCCTCAAAAACATCGCAATGGGGTATGGCGTTTTTATGGATTGGATAATGGTAAGCCATCTCGCCTGTTTTGCCAGCAATTTCGTTTTCTAATTGTTGAACGGCTTTAGCACCTGTACCAGAAACAGACTGATAGGTAGATACAACAATACGCTTTATTTTATATTTTTTATGAAGTGGAGCTAAGGCCATAACCATTTGTATGGTAGAACAATTTGGGTTTGCAATAATTTTATCTTCATTGCTTAATTGGCTGGCATTAATTTCCGGAACAATGAGTTTTTTAGAAACATCCATTCTCCATGCCGAAGAATTATCTATGACAGTCGTACCAACTTCTGCAAACCTTGGAGCCCATTCCAAAGATGTGCTACCGCCAGCTGAAAACAGCGCTATATCAGGACGTTTTTCAATAGCCGTTGGAATACTTATCACTTCATGTGCTTTTCCTTTAAAGTTCATTTGTTTACCAACGGAGCGCTCAGAGGCAACTAAAAGTAATTCATCAATCGGAAAATCTCGCTCTTCGAGAACTTTAAGCATAACACTACCTACTAAACCGGTCGCACCTACAACAGCTACTTTCATATTTAAATTTTAATATCAGTTGCACAAAATTACATAAAAATCAATCCTAGTTTTTATTTAGTTATACGCTTTTAACAATAAATAAACGACATGTGATTTATTTAACGTTTTTAAAAGAAAAACCCAGACTAAAGCCTGGGTTTGATTAATAAAAATATAGTGTAGCGGTAACGCTAAAACTTATTTCTTTAAAGAGTCTCTGATTTCCATTAATAAATCGATTTCAGAAGGTCCTGCCGGTGCCTCAGGAGCTGGCTCTTCCTTCTTTTTCATTTTATTAACTCCCTTTACAACCATGAACATTACAAATGCTACGATAATAAAATCAATCACATTAGTTAAAAATGTCCCATACTCTAACCAAACTTCTCCTACCATTTCACCAGCGTCGTTTTGTGTGCCTTCTTGCAATTTATACCTTAAATCTTTAAAATCTGAATTGAAAATTAATCCAATTAATGGTGATACGATGCCACCTGTAAATGATGCAACCACTTTGTTGAAAGCAGCACCCATTACAAAACCAACCGCAATGTCTACAAGGTTGCCCTTCATTGCAAATTCCTTAAACTCTTTTAGCATAATATTATGTTTTAAATAGTTAGTGAGTTACTAAAATAAGTAAAAAAGTTAAAAACTGTTAAAAAATTTTTAATCTGTAAGTATTCTCCTTTGAACCCGTTGTGAGATAGCGGTTAAAATTTCATATGAAATCGTACCAGCAGACTCTGCAAGATGAGAGGCTTTGTGAGAGCCATTGAAAATGATGACTTCATCACCTTCTTTACAATTAATGCCTGTGACATTGACCATAATCATATCCATACAAACATTACCAATTATTGGGGCTCTTTGACCATTAATAAAAACAAACCCTTTGCCTTTGCCATAAATCCTTGTGATACCATCAGCATGACCAATGGGTATGGTCGCTGTTTTTTCAAAATCCTTTGCTTTGTAGGCCCTATTGTAACCTACAGTTTCATTTTTTTCAATCTGATGTATTTGTGATATCACGGATTTAAGACTTGCAATTGGTTTTAGCTGTGCATCTTCTATTGTAGAATTACCAAAACCATAAAGTCCTATGCCGCTCCGAACCATATCTAAGTGCCCTTCATGATAATTTATAATACCAGAAGTGTTGCATAAATGTAACCATGGATTATAACCTATTTTAGACTTAAATTTTTCAGCTATGGATTTAAAAGATACAATTTGATTTTTAGTAAACAAAATTTCATTTATATCCTCACTAGCTGCTAAATGTGAAAACAGTGATTTTACTTTGATAGCCTTTGTTTTACTTAATTTCGAAGCTATAAGAGCTACATCATTTTCCCAGAACCCTAAGCGATTTAAACCTGTGTTAAACTTAATATGTACGGGATATTCTTTTTGAGATTGGGCTTTGGCCACCTCAATAAACGTTTCCAAGACCCTAATGCTGTAGATGCTTGGCTCTAAACAGTGGTCAATAATTAACTTAAAGTTAATGGGCTGAGGGTGGAGTACGAGTATAGGAGTTGTTACACCAGCGTCCCTAAGCAAGACACCCTCTTTTGCGTAGGCAACGGCCAAATAATCTACATTTAGGTATTCTAAATGTTTTGCTATAGCGATAGAATCACTGCCATAAGCAAATGCCTTCACTACCGCCAAAAATTTAGTTTTGGGCTGTAGCTTAGATTTTAAATGATTGAAGTTATGTGTTAAAGCACCTAAATCAATTTCTAGGACAGTTTCATTCGCTTTTGGCATCCGGCTTATTTTCTTTTGCTTTTATTTCTTCGGCATCTTTAACCTTCATCTGCCTCACTTTGTCACGAAGCATGGATTTGTAAAATGCGGCGCGACTCAAAGGTTCATATTCTTCAACCTCACCTAATAGGACCAAATCATCACTTTGCGCTTTTCTGTAGCTATATTGCGCCAAGTTTCCGGTTTTGGTACAAATAGCATGTACTTTAGTAACATACTCTGCAGTTGCCATAAGGTTGGGCATAGGGCCAAAAGGATTGCCTTTAAAGTCCATATCGAGACCTGCAACAATTACACGTATTCCTTTATTAGCTAGGTCATTACAAACTCTTACGATTTCATCATCAAAGAACTGGGCCTCGTCAATACCAACCACATCGCAACCATCTGCTAAAATTGGAATATTGGCAGCAGCTGGCACAGGGGTAGATCGTATTTCATTAGAATCATGGGAAACTACCATTTCATCATCGTAACGCACGTCAACGGCGGGTTTGAAGATTTCTACTTTTTGTCTTGCAAATTGGGCGCGCTTTAATCTGCGAATCAATTCCTCGGTCTTACCAGAGAACATCGATCCACAAATCACTTCAATCCAGCCAAATTGTTCTTTATGATTTACCGTATTTTCAAGAAACATTTTGTAATTTTAGCACTAAAACGTAGTCATTTTTCGTTTTTATAAAGGTCAATCAAAAATAATAAAAATCAAAAGGTATTAGGATGAAAAAGAAATTAGAATCAGAATTAATTAGCATCGCGCACAGGATTCTAAAATTAAAAGGCAAGGAAGATGTCAATAGAATGCATGATGAGGTTGCTAAGCTTTACGAAAAACTTACGGTTTTAAAATTTGCACAAGAAAATTTTGAAGATGATATGCCCACAATAGGGAACGATTCCTCGTTTTTCGGAATGCTCGATGCGGCGTTTAACAATACCGTAAGCGATAATATTGTAATTGATAATAAGACGTATGTTAATGTTGATGAGGTTGAAGATGATGGTATTATGGAGCCGGTAATGGAAAAAATAAAAGATATGGTGGCGCAAATGCCTAATGAAAGTCAGCAGATTGATATTTTGGTAGAGGAAGCCGTAACTAAGGAAAAACCGACCACTATAGAATTTGAAAATATAAGCGCTGATTTTGGTGATATTCCTGAGTTTGAACCCATTGAGGAAGCCCAAAGACGTCAAGCCGAAGTGGCAAAAAAATCACTTAATGACAAACTGAAGAGTAAAGGTCTCCAAATAGGATTAAATGATAAGTTAGCCTTTATAAAGCATCTCTTTGAAGGTAAAAACGAAGATTATGACCGTGTCATTTCTCAAATTAATACCACAGATTCCCTGTCAGAAGCACGTAAATTAATTTTCGATATGGTAAAGCCCGATTATAATAATTGGGAAGGTAAGGAAGAGTATGAAGAACGTTTCATAGAAATTGTTGAAAGCAAATTTAATTAATAATTTAAGTACACATAACCTTGTATAGGCTTTGCTATTCCAATTACTTCGAGGATATAGAAGTAGGTACCTACAGGTAGTAAACCTGAATGTTTTGGTGCGCCTCTATTAGCTCTACCATCCCAAGAATTATTATAATTATTGCATTCGTAAATTAGTGCACCGTATCGATTGTAGATCTTAATCGTGTTATTAGGATAGCTTTCAATACATGGAATAATTAAAGAATCGTTTTTTAAATCGCCATTTGGTGATATCCCCTGAGGAATAGATAAGCAGTTTGATATTTCTACAATAGCATCATCTTCATTGTTCGAAGAATCTCTGTCAATTTCATTTAAGCCATCTAAAAAAGCAATGTTTAATAAGTCGGTTGAAGAAACCACCAATACATCAATCTGTAATGTCTCAGCTTGGTTAGAGTCTAAAAAAGGAATCGACCATGAAAAGGCAGTATCATCAAATATACCAAAACTTGTTGTGGCCGATATATATTCATAACCCACAGGAAGCGCATCCTGAACCTGAATAGCTGTTGCTTGTGACGTACCAATATTTGTTGCTGTGATGGTAAATGTTACCTGGTGACCAACCATGGCTTCAGTTGGCTCAACAGATTTTAAAATTTCAATATCTACATCAGAGGTGTCCACAACAACATCTAACGCTGCGCTTACTTGTGAAGCATCTAAATTGTTTGTGTTACTTATATTTTGAAAATTGTTTAGATAAGTACCGGCTATATCAGAGGTTACCATTACTGAGAATGAACAACTTTCAACGCCGGCGGGAAAGGTGAGGTCTGTAACTCCAACAAAGTCACCACCCACTGTCCCGTTAAATGTAGCTGAACAGCCGTTGGCTTCCACCCAAACAGGAAGTGAGGATATGGTGAGGCCAGTAGGCAAATT
Source organism: Winogradskyella aquimaris (assembly GCF_042676105.1). Classification (NCBI taxonomy): domain Bacteria; kingdom Pseudomonadati; phylum Bacteroidota; class Flavobacteriia; order Flavobacteriales; family Flavobacteriaceae; genus Winogradskyella; species Winogradskyella aquimaris. Next base: position 407,162 of record NZ_JBHTJQ010000016.1, read on the forward strand.
ATCCGTAAAAGCTATTCCATTTTGAGTTGGGCTGGTGGCAATGTTATAAATTGTAAACACCAACTCGCTTTCTCCACCTTCAAAGATGGTATTAGGAACAAACACTTTATCCAATATTGGCGAAATGACCTGAACACTATTTACAGAAATATTAGTTTCGGGGGTTAATTCTTCATTATCAGCAGCACTTGGAAACGCTTCAGCAATATTATTAAAACCACCACCAAAATTTGGAGCCAATACAGGAATGGTAATTCTAATTGTTGAGCCCGCTTCCATCGTGGGAATTATTCCTGTAATGGTATTCCCACTAATATTAAAGGCTGAGATACAAGTAGCACTTCCCGATGATACACTACAAGTTGGACTGCCGGAAAGAGTAAACGCATTGTCTAAAATATTTTCAAATTGTATATCTACAGCACTAGAACTGGTTGTACTATTACTTATGTCTACAATCCAGTTAAAGGCCTCCCCTGTGTCAACTTGGGCAGATTCAGGATAGGTTTGTACCACCAAATCAATACAAGGGGCAAAATAGGTGTCTACAGAATCAATATTGTTGCCAAGATTGGTTTCAGGAACATTATTTACATAATATGCTCTTATGTAATTTGTACCCACCATAGGTTGACTGGAGCATTCTGGCTGCCAATCTACAGTCACCGTAAAAGACACGGAGCTATTAGCAGGAAGTATCCAATTATCTTCAGGTAAAATCTCCCAAAAGGTATCAAAACTACCGTCTTCCGTAACACCGTCAAAAGGAATTCCGGTGCTGGCATTTTCAATTGAGAAACAAGATGCAGTTCCGGTAGTTCCTGTACATTCTACACTGATTAAGGTTCCAATAATGGGCACATCGCCAGTAAGGGGAACTGGCATGTGGTCTTGTACTTGAATGGGTTCGTCCGTATCACCATCATTGGTTATAGTAACTTCATAAGTAATTTCTCCCCATTCAGTGGTATTCGATTGGGAGCCTCCAACAGGTAATTCAGGGAAAACTTGAGTTTTTGTCACTTGTAAATCTGAAATATCCTGCACATCACAAGGTTCTTCCGTAGGAAGTATTAAATCGATAAAATGAAAATTGTTATCTGGATTTGTATCAATGGTTTGGGTTGGCAAAAGCGTAATTTGACTTTTAACAGACCCATCTACCTGAGTTGGAAATGGATTGCACGGTGGTTCAACGAAAACTACTACAGTTTCAATGGTTATGGTAGTATTAGGCTCAAGTACAAATTCATTACTTACCCATAGCTGCCCATTATCTGAAATCGTAAAATCTCCGCAAGCTACGGGTCCGGTAGTTGCTGTACAATTAACGGAAATGATGTCCCAGTTGACGTTAGGGGACAAATTTTGAAGAAATAAAAGTAATGGTGCCTCAGAAGGGCCATTATTACAAACCGTAGTAACAAAGGTTACCTCTTGGTCATATTCTATATCAATAGTATCCACAGGATCAAAAAGTTCAGTTTCAATGCACACATCGGTTAATGGGCATATATCAGCATTAGGTAGGTTTGTTTCTACAAAATTGGATAAGTTAGACGATGCATTTGTGTGATTCAAGCTAATCTCTATAAAACTATCAACATCAATAGGCATAGGGTTAGGAGAACACGAAAAGTTGGTGTAACGATAAACCATCTCAAAAGTGATACTCCCACCAGATGTGATTTCGAGATCATCACCTAAGGTAAAAATGGATGGAGCATTAACAACATTTGGTGTAGTTATATTCGCTGATATCGTATTGGGATCTATTGTTTCTGGACAAAGGGTACCATTGGTCGTGCCAATACAATCTAAAGAAATAAATTCTGCAAAAGGCTGACCGTTATCAAAGGGGGAGGTTAGTATCAGCTTTCCTTCAATGGTTTCAATTGGGAAATCAATTTCACTGTTATTTGTAATTGTAAACTGATAGATGACTTCGTTGCCCCAATCATCTACTGGTATTCCAGAAGCAGGTTGAATTTGTGTATGTGTAATTTCAAAATCAATAACAACATCCAATACATCTATGGAAATAATGGATTGGTTGTTGCTGGTATTAGTATCGGTAGTTCCTGCGGAAGGATTGATGGTTCCGTTTACGGCAATACCTCCAAGGTTAGTAGGCGCAGACACTAATACTAAAAGCTCAACACTAGAATTGTTGGGTAAATTGGTGATTGTCCCAGTTAGAACATTGTCCGTTATAGTGATGTCTGAAACATCGGATGCACCATTAATAGTATTCTGGGAACTCGTGGATATTATGGTGATATCATCATCGAAATCTACAGAAATATCAGTATTGTTAGTTGTGTTACCAGAATTTGAAAGTGTGATTAAGTACTGGAAATCTTCGTAAATATCTACCTGTGAAATGGGAGTGCCAGCAAGATTTTGGGCTTCAATGTTTATAGATAAATCCGTGGTTTGTGCTGAAAGCAAAGGCAAGTTGATGATCAAAAAGAATAGTAGTTTGATTGATTTCAGCATTGATTGGATTTTGTTATTAGATACAGATTTCAATAAATGGTTGCGTTAAGAACTTCAAAAGATTGTAATTTTGGGGAATAAGTTCGAAAATATGAAATTATTTCTGGTACCAACACCTATTGGAAATTTAAAAGATATCACCTTCAGGGCTGTTGAGGTTTTAAAAGAAGCAGATGTGATTCTTGCTGAAGATACCAGAACCTCAGGAAAGCTTTTGAAGCATTTTGAGATCACCACTCCTATGCAAAGTCACCACATGCATAATGAGCATAAAACGGTGAATCAACTCATCGAAAAACTAAAGTCTGGAATGACCATGGCGTTGATTAGCGATGCAGGTACGCCGGCCATTTCAGATCCAGGATTTTTATTGGTAAGAGCTTGTGTAGAAAATCATATTGATATTGAATGTTTGCCTGGGGCTACAGCTTTTGTTCCTGCTTTGGTCAATAGCGGTCTGCCAAACGATAAGTTTGTATTCGAAGGGTTTTTACCAGTAAAAAAAGGGCGCCACACCAGATTGTTACTTTTAGCAGAGGAATCCCGAACAATGATTTTTTACGAGAGTCCACATAAGTTGGTAAAGACCCTTGGCCACTTCTGTGAATATTTTGGCGAGGATAGACCCGTTTCTGTATCTAGGGAACTAACCAAACTCTATGAAGAAACTGTTAGAGGAACAGCAAAGGAAGTTTTAGAACATTATACCAATAAACCACCAAAAGGAGAGATTGTGATCGTGGTAGGTGGGAAAAAGTGAGCCACACAGATAAATCGTAGTCAGTTCGAGTATCAAACTTTTGCTTGATCTATCGAAAACTTTTTAAATGAAAGATTTACTTCATAACATAAGTCAATGCACCATTTGTAAAGCACATTTACCACTTGGGCCAAGACCAGTAGTAACAGCACATCAGAATTCTAAAATTGTAATTATAGGCCAAGCACCAGGAACAAAAGTGCATGCTTCAGGCCTTCCGTGGGACGACCAAAGCGGTAAGAAACTAAGAGAATGGTTCAATGTGACTGAAGAAGAATTTTACAACATCAAAAATTTTGCAATCATCCCTATGGGATTTTGTTATCCAGGAAAAGGTAAAACAGGGGACTTGCCACCCAGAAAAGAATGTGCACTACAGTGGCATGAGTTATTATTGAAGCAAATGCCTAAAGTTGAGTTAGTAATTTTAGTTGGCGCTTACGCTCAAAACTATTATTTAAAGGATAAGAAAACATTAACAGAGCGTGTAGGGGATTATAAAAGTTATTTGCCAAAGTACTTTCCTATTCCGCATCCATCGCCCACCAATCGATTTTGGCGCGCGAAACATCCTTGGTTTGAGGAATTGGTAGTGTCTGAACTACAGAAGATTATTGTTGAAACAATTTAACTTTTTGTCTACTTCCTTGATAAATAGTCTAGTACTTTGATCCATCATGCTTTCCTTTTTCCCAACCGTGTTTTCCTAAATATTGGTCTGCGCTTTCCACAGCACCAATTTCAATGTCGGTTCCCATAGAGTCGTTCCAACGGTTAAGGTAACCAAATAAGGAAATCACACCTAGCATTTCAACGATTTCACCTTCATCCCAATACTTGTACAAGCGTTCTTTAATGTCTGCGTTTACAGCATTGGGGACTTGGCTAGCTGCCAAACTAAAATCTAATGCTGCACGTTCGGCCTCATTAAATGCAGGGTGGATTCTGTATTCCCAAATCTTGTCTAATTGTTCTTGTTCTGCGCCATAACGTTCCGCTGCTCGTATAGCGTGAGCTTGGCAATAACGGCAACCTGTAGCATTGCTACTTACCCAAGCAATCATGCGTTTTAAGGCAGAAGTGACACGACCGTCATTGGCCATTACAGCTTTGTTCAAATTAATAAACGCTTTGCTAATAGCAGGTCGTCGCTGCATGGTAAGAACGGAATTTGGACAAAACCCAAGTGTCTCATTAAAGAATTCAGCCAATTCCTTAGTTTCTAAATCGTGTTCGGGAGATAAGGGAGTTACTAATGCCATAGTTATTTTTTTAGTGCTATTTTTGAATGTACAAGATAGCGGTTCTAAAAATTAAAGAAAAAGAAAATGGCACATAAAATCACGACACACTGGAAAGGCGGATTAACCTTTGAGTCTGATAATCCGAGTGGAAAAACAGTAATTATGGACACTGACGTAGAAGGACAAAATGAACGTTTTGGATTATCTCCAAAGGCCATGATGTTATCTTCTCTGGCTGGCTGCTCAGGATTGGATGTGATTTCTATCTTAAATAAAATGAATGAAGAGATTGACGATTTTAAGATTGAAGTTTCTGGCGAGCTAACCGAAGAGCATCCTAAATATTATCATAGTGTCAAGGTTGATTATTATTTTTATGGATCGGATTTGAACAAGAAAAAATGCGAACGTGCTGTCAACTTATCTGTTGAGAAATATTGTGGTGTTATGGAAATGTTCAGGCAGTTTGCTGAGGTAAAAACCGAAATCTTTTTTCATATAGGAACCAAGCATAATATGTAACTGTCTATGCGTTGGATTTTAAAACCCAAACCAGACCCTTCAAAAGTGGCAGCTTTAAAAAAGGAGCTTCAGGTTGATGATATTGTAGCAACCTTATTGCTGCAGCGAGGCATCGAAACGTATGAAGATGCAAAAACTTTTTTTAGACCAAGTTTTGAGGATTTGCATGATCCCTACTTAATGAAGGATATGGATAATGCAGTTACGCGGATTGAAAAGGCCATTTCAGAGGGGGAGAATATTTTGGTTTACGGTGATTATGATGTCGATGGTACCACATCTGTGGCCTTAATGTCTTCCTATTTAAAAACCAGAACAGCAAATGTGGCAACCTATATTCCTGATCGTTACACAGAAGGTTATGGAGTGTCTTATCAAGGCATTGATTTTGCTCACGACAATGATTTTACACTTATTATTGCACTAGACTGTGGTATTAAGGCTATTGACAAGGTGGCTTATGCCAAAGAAAAAGGCATTGATTTTATCATTTGTGATCATCACAGACCAGGAGACCAAATACCTAAAGCCGTTGCAGTTTTAGATCCTAAGCGCAACGACTGTGAATATCCCTTTAAAGAACTTTGTGGTTGTGGGGTTGGATTTAAGTTAATTACAGCATTAGCCTTAAATCAAGGGCAAACCATGGAAGATTTAACTGAATATCTCGATTTGGTAGCTACAGCTATAGGTGCAGATATCGTTCCGATCGTTGGCGAAAATAGAGCTTTAGCCCATTTTGGACTGCAAGTGATTAATACAAATCCAAGACCAGGAATAAAGGCTATTATTGCAGAGGTCAAAAAGGAAGAACTATCTATCATAGATGTTGTGTTTATTGTGGCGCCAAGGATTAATGCGGCAGGTCGTATGAAGCATGGTAATCATGCCGTAACCTTGCTAACCGAAGCCGATTTTAACCTTGCGGCAAGTTATGCTGTAGATATCGATCATTTTAATACAGATCGCAGAGAAACCGATAAACTTATTACAGAAGAAGCACTACTTCAAATTGAAAAAAATAATGAACAAGACCGTTTTACAACCGTTGTTTATGATGAAAATTGGCATAAAGGTGTCATTGGGATTGTGGCTTCGCGATTAACAGAAACCTATTACAGACCAACTTTGGTATTCACTAAAAGCGGTGATAAACTAGCAGCGTCTGCGAGATCAGTTAAAGGCTTTGATGTCTATAATGCCTTAGAGGAGTGTTCTGAATTTATTGAGCAATTTGGGGGGCATAAATATGCAGCTGGCCTAACGCTTTTGCCTGATAATTATGAAGCTTTTAAAGCAAAGTTTGAAAGCGTTGTTAAAACTACCATTGACCCAAAACTGCTAACTCCAGAGCTAACGGTAGATATGGAAATTGATTTAAATCAAATAGATCATAAACTATATCGGATTATACGGCAATTTTCTCCTTTTGGACCAGGAAATATGACCCCTGTTTTTATGACGCAAGGAGTACAAGACACAGGTTGGGGAAAATGTGTGGGTGAAGATGATAAACATTTGCGTTTTACGGCAAAACAAGGCACAAGCAATCCATTTGTCTGTATAGGTTTTGGACTAGGGGAGAAATTAGAAATCATTAAGAACCAGAATATTTTTGATGCCGCCTATACCATTGATGAAAATCACTGGAATGGTAATGTGAGTTTACAATTAAAGTTGAAGGATATAAAATCATAACCCTTGGCAAAAACAGATCCCTACGCAGCACTCCGTTTTAAGGAATTTAATATTTTTCTTTTGGTAAGATTTGCCTTGGTTTTTGGCTGGTCTATGCAATTTGTTGTCATAGAATGGCAAGTCTATTCTTTAACCAACAATGAGTTGAGTTTAGGTATTATTGGATTGTGTGAATTTCTTCCAGCTTTTTTTCTGGCGCCATTCGCAGGTCATATTGTAGACCGAAAGGAGAAACGAAACCTTTTTACGCTTTGTATCGCTTTGTTTTCACTAATTAGTTTCGGATTGTTTTGGTTAACATCCCAAGGAGTTGAATCTTCGTGGAGTACCCATAGGATTTTGGCTGGTATTTATAGCTTGGTCTTTTTCGGTGGTGTTTTAAGAGCTTTTTTTGGCCCTACTATTTTTTCATTAATTGCTTTAATAGTGCCAAAGTCCGCTTACCCAAATGCAGCAACATGGAGCAGTAGCACATGGAAAGGCGCGAGTGTTTTTGGGGCCTTGTGCGGGGGATTTTTAATTGCTTGGATTGGAGTGCACTATACTTTAGGAATTATTTTTGGTTTGGTCATGTTGGCCTTAGTTCTAGTATTTAAAATAAGTAAAAAACCAATTTTAAATAAAGCCACGAACGAATCCATCAAGGAAAGTTTAAAATCGGGAATTAAGTTTGTTTTTAACGACAAGGTCATCTTAGGAGCGCTAACATTAGATATGGTGGCCGTATTATTTGGTGGTGCTGTTGCCATTTTTGCGGTGTTTGCCAAGGATGTTTTAGATGCAGGACCTAAAGGTTTTGGGGTTTTAAACGCCGCACTGTCTTCTGGAAGCATTATTACCATGGTGGCAACAACGTATATTCCGATTACAAAAAATACAGGAAAAAAGTTGTTGGTAGCAGTCTTTGGTTTTGGTGTGTTTATGATTGTTTTTGGTGCATCAAAATTACTATGGCTTAGTGTCATTGCACTCTTTTGCTCTGGTGTGTTTGATGGTATTTCCATGGTGGTTCGCCAAACAATCCTTCAGCTTAAAACACCAGACCATATGAGAGGAAGAGTTGGAGCTGTAAATTCCATGTTCGTTGGGTCTTCTAATGAACTTGGCGCTGTTGAGAGCGGAATAGCCGCAAGAATCTTTGGTGCGCCTTTGGCTGTGGTTTTAGGTGGCTCAACAACTCTGCTAACGGTCATTATAATGAGTTTAAAAAACAGGCCTTTGCGTGAGCTTGACCTGCAACAGGATGTTGAAGAGCATTATGATGAAGTTAAAAACTAGTATTTTTTCAGCTCAAAATTCTTTCCGTCAAAAACACCATAAGTGTAATATTGAATCCAATCTCCCAAATTAATATATTTTGATGTGCCATTAAGCTCAATGTCTAAAGGCAAATGTCTGTGGCCAAAAACAAAATAATCACGATGTTGGTCATTCAGTTTTCGCTTGCAATAAGCTACTAACCATTCGTTGTCTTCACCAAGAAATTTGGCATCATCATCACCTGAAATTAACTTGTTTTTGACTGAAAAATATTGTGCTAATCTTACACCAATATCTGGATGTAACCATCTAAACAACCATTGAAAAAATGAACTAGTAAAGACTTTTTTCATGCGCTTATACCCTTTATCACCAGGGCCTAAACCATCACCGTGACCAATAAAGAAAGAGCTATTATTAAAAGTAAATTCTTGTGGCTTATGAAAAACAGGAATATTGAGTTCGTCTTCAAAATAGCCATTCATCCATAAATCATGATTACCCACAAAATAATAAATAGGAATACCAGCATCTGAAATTTCGGCTAGTTTTCCTAAAGTCCTGGTAAATCCTTTGGGAATTACAGTTTTGTATTCGAACCAAAAATCAAATAAATCACCCATTAAAAAAATAGCCGCAGCATCTTGTTTTATCTCATCTAACCAGGCTACAAACTTTTTTTCACGAGGTCTAGAGGCTTCCATGGTTGGAGCACCAAGATGGTTGTCTGAAGCAAAATATATTTTTTTGCCTGAAGGAATCTCTATGTGACGTTTATTACTCATTATCCGAGGCAAACCATTCTGCAAAGCTAGTTGCCGTCTCTTGAAGTTTTAAGGAGTGTAATTTTATGGTATCGGGCAAACGATTCTGAATTTTTTTTGCAAAGTCAATAACCATCATCTCGCTGGTGGGTTGATAATCCACGAGCAGAACATTATGGCCTCTGCTTTCTAATTCCTTTGCTAACTCTACATGTGGTGTGTTTTTGTTAAAAACCGTAGCGTGGTCAAAAACATCAACAATTTCATCTTTTACTATGGTTTTTAAATCACCAAAATCTATAACCATACCAAATTTTACATTGGTGTTGTCAGAAATTGGCCTGCCAATAACCGTAACGTCTAATCTATAGCTGTGACCGTGCACATTTTTACATTTACCGTCGTAACCATAAAGCGCGTGTCCGGTTTCAAAAGAGAATTGTTTTGTGATTCGAATCTTATTCATTCCAGAAAAATAATAGTGCAAAGATATTATAAATGTAAAACGAACACGATTTTAGATTACATTTGCCCACTTTTTTAGAACTTTTGAATTTAAAAATGAAAACAATCCTTCTTTTTTAGACTAAAGTGAATAGTCTTTTTGAATTTATTCCGTTTACAGAAAATCCTCTGTACGAGAATATTATCGCAGATCTTACTAAGAAGCAATACAGTATTGTTGATGGGTTTTTTACTAAGGATGAGGTTGAGGCCTTAAGGAAATCGTTGTCTCAAAAATACGAAGAAGATATTTTTAAGAAATCAGCAATTGGTAATCGGACAAACGAAGTTATTAGAGCTAAAGTACGTGGTGATATCATTCTATGGATTGATGAGGACAAGGCTAATAGTGCAGAAGTACTATTCTTCAATAAGATTAATGACCTTAAGGATTATCTAAACAGAACCTGTTTTTTAGGCATTAATCAAAAGGAGTTTCATTATGCCATTTATCCAGAAGGTACATTTTATAAGCGCCATTTGGATACGTTTCAGAATGATGATAGAAGAAAACTCTCGTTTGTTTGCTATTTAAATGAAGAGAGTTGGAAACCTGAAAACGGTGGAGAATTAGTGTTGTATTTAGAACATGGTGAGGAAACTATTTATCCGTTTCCTGGTAAAGTTGTTATTTTTGAAAGCCAAGTTCTGGAACATGAAGTAAAACCTGTTAATACACCTAGATTGAGCATCACGGGCTGGTTAAAAACCCGATGATTATCTGCGTTTTCGGTTGTAGAAATAGGCTATAATCAATACAACAGCTAATATTAGAAACAAGCCATTGCCACCTAAAAAGCGAAGGATATCCATACTATTGGTCTTTTAGTCTTTTTTTATTATATCGGTAGATGACATAAGCAATGATTACTAAAACTACAAAAGGTAGCATAGATCCAATAAACACACCTATTCCATAATTATCATCTGGCGCGTTTTTTAGTTTCTCTTCAACACTTATGTTTTGTATAAGTAAAATTAAAAACCTCATAGTTTAGCCTTGCCAATGTTTTAAAAAAAAATTGACTCAAATTTAAGTGTTTTTAATTAGTGGTATAAATGTTTTTCTGAATTTTATGATCAATGGAAGCCCTCTAGCTACTATCCACAAGGTGAAAGCAATAAATATCCCATACAACTTATAGTCTAAGTAATCGGTTACCAAAATGACAGGGATGAATACAAGAAGCGTTGAGAATAAAAGTACATTTCTTAAGTACTCCATCTTTCCTAAACCTTTAAAAACCCCATCGAAAATAAAAGCAAGGGCGCATAAAGGTTGCATGGCAAGAATTATCCAAAATACTTCATAGAATTCCTTCAGAACAGCTTTGTCATCTGTAAAGATACTACCGATGGGATAATAAAAAAGCACACCAATCAAGCCCATTACCACTCCAACGACGATACCATATTTTATAAGTTGGTTGCTCAAGTCTATCAATGTTTTGTAGGCCTTAGCACCAAAAAGTTTACCAGACAAAATATTACCAGCACTAGCATAGCCATCTATCAGGAAAGCTCCTAAAAACCAAAGGTTAATGGCTATGGTATAGGCAGCAATGTAGGTTGTTCCATATTTAGTGGCATAACTCGTCCCAAAGTATAAGGCCACGTTAAGTGCAATCGTTCTGATAAACAGATTGACAATCATCAGGATAAACCTATTAATTTCTTTGTTGAACGGAAACTTTACTAATAGCGGAATATCGGTTTTCTTAAGGATATAATACACAGAAAGTATGGCCATTATAACCTGAGCTAAAACACTAGCATAGGCCGCACCTTTTATATGCATTGCCGGAAAAAGCCCCTCTACACCATAAACCAATACTACATCTAAAACAATATTAGCCACAGCACCAGTTATGGCAATAAGCATTGGGTGATAGGTGTTTTGTAACCCTCTAAAAGTCCCAAAAACGGCAATGGTAAAGAGTGTGAAGGGAAAACCGAAAACCCTAATATGATAATAGTCTATACTATAGGTTAAAATTAAATCAGAGGCATTGTAAAGTTTGAAAATCTGTCCTGCTAATGGATAAGTTATGGCAATGATTAATACACTTAATGATGTAATAATAAACATAGCTTGCGCTGGTAAATTTTTCACTTTGCTTAATTGATCGGCCCCCAAGTATTGAGAGACTATAGCGGAAATAGCACTACGCGTTTGCCCCAAAACCCAAATAAGCATCGACAAAAATGTAGTAACAATGCCAACGGCAGCCAAGGATTCTGTAGCGTTAATGTCTATGTTACCAATAATTGCAGCGTCGGTTAATGACAGAATAGGTTCAGAAATACCAGAAATTAATGCTGGTATAGCAAGTTTATTAATATGCTTTAATGAAATTTTTGCTGTGTTCAAAGGATTAATTCATAACAATGAAAGGGATACTTACTTTGTTTGGGAAAGTAAATGTCCCCCAATTTATTATAACCGCGAAGTTCGTAAAACTTTTGGTTTCTTTTGTTTCTTGAAAAGGTGTCTAATCTTATGGAACGATAATTATTATCAATAGCGTATTGCTCTGCAAAGTCCATAAGTTGTTGCGCGTAACCTTTACCCTGCATAGACGGATGAATGGCCAAGCGATGAATGTATATATTATTTTCATTCTTTGTTAACCATTTTATAGGCAGATATTCTTCATCCATAAAGGTTGAAATAACGATCGTACCGTTTATTTCAGAATCAATTTCTAAAACAAAAAGTTCATGTCTTTCAATATCATTTACAAATGCCGAAACGTTAGGGTAATGTTCGTTCCATTGATAAATACCATTGGCAATCATGGTTTTAGCACAAGTTTTTGTTAAGTACATAATCGCTTTTATATCTTCAATCTTGCCTTTTCTAATCATTTTTAAATTGTACTTTTGCCTTAAATATTTTTGACTATGAAAACAATTCTAGTTCCTGTCGGGTCTTCAAAAAACGCCAAATCACACTTGCAATATGCCATTGATTTTGCTAAAGCCTTTGGTGCCAAATTATACGTGGTTCAAATATATAATGTTTACACCAAAGCAGGCACTATGATTAAAGTAGATCATATTTTAGAACGTGAATCCAAGGCTTTTTTAGAAGCCCATGTTGCTTCTGTGGATACCAAAGGTGTAGAAGTCATTACCAAAATCTTTAAAGGAAAACTAATAGATACTATAGAGAAGGTGTGCCATGCCTTAGATGTTGATTTAATTATTTTGGAACCTAGAACTAATTCCATAAAGGAGGAAGTTTATTTGGGTAAGACCTCAGGTAAGATTGTAAAACGAACACAAATACCAGCTTTAATAGTACCGGAAGGCTATGTTTATAAACCTATTGTAAAGATGCTTTTGGCTTTGAAGTCGGCAGTAATTAGGCGAGAAGGTGTGTTGCAACCCATACATAGCATAAAAAATCAGTTTAAGGCCATTCTCAATATACTCTTGGTAAAGACTCCTTTTCATGAAGAAGGTGATTTTGAATTGAATGAAGAACTTAAGAACATGGTTACCAATACAACTATTGCAGAAAGCCCTACAACCTTTCAAGCTGTTTTGGAGCACTATAAGAGTCATAGTCCTGATTTACTCTGCGTTGTTCGTAGAAAGCGAGGTTTTTTCTCTAAACTTTGGGAAGAGGATATCATTTTAAAAAGAGATTTTCATAGTTCAACAATTCCAGTCTTGGTGTTAAGCGGATTGAAATAAAAACAATATATTTACTTCAACAAAAAATGGGGCATTAGCTCAGCTGGCTAGAGCGCTACGCTGGCAGCGTAGAGGTCATCGGTTCGACTCCGATATGCTCCACTAAGCCTTTTAATTAAGGCTTTTTATTTTATATAACTTATATTTATGTATACCATAAAATATATATATAAAAATTTATAAACTAAAAGTGAAATCTTTGCGGTGTTAAAAAAAACACCAATAAGATGTCTTCAATAGAAACAATAGGGTTAAAAAATCTAAATGAAACCCAAACTAGGAACGGTTATAAGTCTGTTTTAGAGTATTCAAATGCAGCCTCCGTATTTTTATGGTTGCTTTTTATAGCTAATTTCGGCCTACTCATATTTACATCTACTGATGATTTAAACCACAATGTAGGTGATGTCTTTAGAACTAATGGATTTACATTTTTGATATGGACAGTTGTAACGTTTTTTAGTGCAATAATTACAACCTATGCCACCAACTATACAAAAGGATTTAAATACAGAAATAGGTTTGTAACTTTAAGTTTGGCCTTTATGTTTTCTGTGATGTGTTTTGTTGTATCTAACCATGTGGTTTTATTGATAGGCTCTTGGTTGTTAATGGGATTTTTTATGGCGCAACTCATTGGCGTAGATAAGCGATGGGCAGAAGCAAAACACGCGGCAACTTATGCACAGAAGTTTTTTCTTTTGGGTGCTGTAGCTCTTGCTGTTGGTATACTAATCCCTGCGATTAGCTTAACTACTTTTACCATTGACGGTATGATAACCTCATGGGATCGTTTACCAAATCATATTATCCTCATCTCTAGTTTGTTTATAATCGTTGCGGCGATGATTCAATCAGCAATTTATCCATTTCATCGCTGGCTTTTGTCTGCAATGACCTCACCAACACCGGCATCAGCCTTAATGCACGCAGGTTTTGTTAATGGCTCGGGCATTTTACTTACATTATTCGCTACATTAATATACGTTTCAAACACCTTTGATATTCTATTCATAATTGGTGGCTTAACCGCTATATTAGCACAGTTTACGAAGCTCCTTCAGGTAAATGCAAAACAAAAATTAGCATGTTCTACTATCGCCCAAATGGGTTTTATGATTATGCAGTGTGGATTGGGCTTTTTTAATGCAGCTATAGTCCATTTAATTCTTCATGGCTTTTACAAAGCTTACCTATTTTTATCAGTTGGCGAAGGGGTAAAACAAAATATTCCGCAACAGAATTTAAGCATAAAAATAAAGCCTTTACAAGCAATTGTTGTTCTTGGTTTTGGAATATTGGGAGCTTATTTGTTCATGACTTTAACAGGTAAAGGATCTTCTTTAGACAGTAGCATATTTTTAACCTTAATTGTAGCTATCACCGTTGGTCAAATTACCTATAATATTGTTAAAGAAAAAAGTTTATCATTTATTCAGAAAGCCCTTTGGCCTCCAGTTTTATTCGTGGCAGGTATTGTGGTTTATGCTTTAATGTATAATGGTGTTACTGCAGTTATTAAAGATACACCAATGGCCGTAGTGCCCATTCCTGTAACACCTCTTGAAATTACATTTGGTATTATTTTCCTTATCGGCTTCTTTATTATGAAGCTTGGAATTTACAGGCAGGCACCATGGCTGTATGTTAGGTTGTTAAACGTTTCACAACCCTTTAAAAAATCTGTACTAACCCCTTCTAAATCTAAATAATTATGGCAACTCAAATTAAAAACAGTATTAAAAGCGCCTCTAGGGTCATTGGTAATACTTGGCCATTGTACTCATTTGTTACCTCTAACCCATTATCAGGTTACGAAGAAATGCCGTTTACAGAGGCTGTTGTTCATGCAAAGAAAGATTTAGGGGTAAAGGTATTTCCTGATGCGTCTATCTTTAGTCAGGCGTTCAGCAAAGATGAGATGGATAAAGACATTTTAGGCCGTCTTCTGAAGGAAAATGGATTTAATGAAACACCTGAACACTATTTAAAGCGAATAGAGTTGCTTTCAGAGAAAGAAAAAACAAAAGAATATTCCGTGTTGGATGTGATAATGGCTAAATGGCTGTCATCCTTTATGGATGAAGGTTTGGCAGAGTGGCAAATGCCTTACAAGGAGAAAGGATTTTATACGGCTTGGAGGCAATTAGCAAAGTATGACAATGACTTAAATATTAAGAACATTGCTGAAATCCCAAAAACGAGTTTAAAAGCTTTAGAAAGTGTTTTGGATGACGTGTCTGAAGATTATTATGAATCAATTTTTAGATATCATTTGTCTGCACTACCTGGTTGGACGGGCTACATCAACCATAGAAACACCTATGACTCACCTTGGCAAAAGTCCTATCCAATAGACTTGCAGGATTATTTGGCAGTACGATTATGGATTGCAGAGCATCTGAACTTGGATATTTATCCAAAATCAACATCACCCGATAACGATACCGCAGAACTCATCAAGTTACAACAGTTGTTTTTGTGTGCTTGGGAAAAGCGTTTTCAAAATAGAGTTGTCGGATTACTTCAAAACCAGGCAAAAGTTGAGGTTATTAATGCCGTGCCAGATGCACAATTGGTGTTTTGTATTGATACGAGAAGTGAACTTATTAGAAGACATATTGAGGAGAAGGGTAATTATGAAACCTTTGGTTATGCTGGCTTTTTTGGTATTGCTATGGACTACAAAAATCCGCATGATGGGATTCAGCGAAAGTCGTGTCCCCCTATTTTAAATTCTTCGTATATAGTTGAAGATAAGCCTCAAAATGGGAAATTAGATAAGTTTGAAGCTAATTTAAAGAGAGCTGAGCACTTAAAGTTTACGAAGTACTTTAGAAAACGAATGAAGAATATGCTACCATCTACATTTGGATATGTCGAGGGTTCAGGCGTATTCTATGGATTATCAATGGTGGCACGAACATTTTTTTCAAATAAAATTTACGATGTAAAGAAGCGAAACCAACAAGATCATGAAGACTTGTCAGAAACACATATGAGTTCTTGTGAAGAAAATTCAAACGGCATTTCTATAGAGGAAAAAGTTGCTATTGTAAAGTCAGGTTTCGATTTAATGGGTTGGAAGAATTTTGCGCCTCTAGTGGTTTTCACAGGACATGGAGGTCATTCGGCTAACAACCCTTTTAACTCCAGCTTGGACTGTGGTGCTTGTGCAGCAAGTCCCGGAAGACATAATGCGCGAATGCTTGCCAAAATAGCTAACGAAGAACTTGTTAGGCAACATCTTTTAAAAGATCATGGAATTACAATTCCAAATGACACCATTTTTATTGGTGCAGAACACAACACGACTACAGATGAAATTGTGATATTTGATTCTCAAGTACCAAAGTCACATCAAGAAGCACTACAAAAATTAAAGGCAAGTTTAAATAGTGCTCAGCGTTCGGCAACTGAAGAACGACTTGGTGTTAAGAATGGTGTGAACTTGGCAAAGAAAAAGACTAGTGATTGGTCTGAGACTAGACCAGAATGGGGTTTAGCTAAAAATGCTGCTTTTATTATAGGTTCTAGAGACTTGACTAAGACTAAAAATTTAGATGGCAGAAGCTTTCTTCATTCTTATGATTGGGGCAAAGATGAAACAGGTAATGCCTTAGAGGCGATTATGCAAGGCCCAATGGTTGTAACACAGTGGATAAATAACCATTACTATTTCTCTACGGTGGATAACGATACCTTTGGGAGTGGATCTAAAATCACCCATAATGTCACCGGAAATTTTGGAGTGGTTCAAGGGAATGGTGGAGATCTAAAAATGGGACTGCCTTTACAGTCTCTTAAAAGTACAGATAGTGAAATGTATCATCAACCATTACGATTATCTGTTTTTATACATGCACCACTAGACCGCGTTCAAAATATTATTTCGAAAAATGCCAATATCAAGAACTTACTGGACAATGAGTGGATATACTTATTTGTTATAGACCCTACGAAAGAAAATGAGATTTCTCAATACACTGAAGGGTTTAAGTGGATAAACGATACTCAAAAGACGAGCACAGAACTTAAAGAAGAGCCTAGAGAGGTTTTTGAGGATTCAATGGCTTAAAAAAAGGGCATCATTGCATAAAGTTAACCATATGTGATATGGCCTCCGAGAATTCATTTGTCACGACTTCTTTTGTCCAAGGATGTCTGATATTAAATACGTGATCTGCACCTTCTATAATTTGGATGTGGCTATGTGGATTCCAGCGGTGTAAGGAGTAAGCTTCGTCTATATTTACCGAGGTATCTTTATCGCCATGGATAATTAAATGAGGTATTTGTAACCGTTTTTCGGCAGATTCAATGTTTAATCGCTCTTCGTTTGCTTTAAAGTCTTCATAAAACTGGTAGTAATGTGGCATTTGTTGTTTGGTTCTGCCATTAATAACATATTTCACCCCATTTTCTTTCCATTTTTTCAAATCGCCAATAGTAGCAGTTCGCTTGGCAAAATCGCAAACACTGGCTAAGGTTATAAGGTTTTTAATTCGTTCATCTTCAGAAGCTTTTATAATAGAAATGCCACCGCCACGACTATGACCAATAAGATTGATGTTATTTTCTGAAACATATACGTTTTCCTTAAACTTTGCTATGGCCCAATAGATAACATCATCTAGGTCATCCAATTCTTTGGTATAATTGTTATTTCCAAACGCTTCCAAATCTGGGAAATCAATTGGATTTTCCATGGTGCCACCATTATGGGAAAAATTGAATTTTATAAAGCAGAACCCTGCCTTTGCGATGGATTTTGCCATGTGATCCCAGGCTCCCCAATCTTTGAAACCTTTATAACCATGGCAAAACACAACTATGGGTTGTTTAGTTTTGTTTTCTTGGTAAAAAGTATCAATTAAAATGGGCTTATTATTTTCCCTTTTAAATATTTGATTTTTTTCTATAAGCATTAGTCTAGTTCTTTTTCAATAAAATCTGTGCTAGGGTTACATATTTCAGAGATGAGTTTTTTAAGCTCAACTTCAAAGTTGCTTAATGTTTCTTCAGTGATGATTTGATTTTTCTTTTGACTTCGTGTAGATTCTTTCACCCCAAATTTCAGGAAACCTCCATTTAAATTTTTAAAAGAAATAATACCAGCCTCAATGGGCAGTTTGATGCGTTTTTTTTGATGCATCATATAAGCATAACAGAGAACCTGGAACGATTTACTATACTTGTCGTAATCTGTCGTAATATCCTCCCAACTAACAATTTCCACTTTACTTTGGCTCACTTTACCAGATTTGTAGTCAATAACTCGAGTCACACCATCAATTTGATCTATCCTATCCACCTTACCGGTTAAGTATATCGGATAAGGGATGCCTTCAATATTCAGTTCAATTTTTTCCTCTGCCTCTATGGCTAATATTTTTATTAGTTTACCTTCTTTGAGTTGTTTAATTTCAGAATTTATGAAATTTGAGATATACCTTTGAGCTATTTCAAAAATGATGAGGTTTTTTCCAGAAGTAAAATCACCTTCTCTATAAAGGGCTTTAAAATGTTTAGTAACTGTAGGCTTAATTTTTTCCTTAAAGGATTGGAGGTCAACAATCGTGAGCATTTTACCTTCAAGAGGTTTGTAAAAATCCTCTAATGTATTATGTATGACAGAGCCTAGTGTATTGGCTGCTATGTTTTCTTCTACCTCTTCAAAGGTTTTAACACCTAAAATCTTTTCGTAATAAAAGTCTATAGGGTTTCTGATGTAATTAGTTAAAGATGATGGTGAAAACCCTAGCCCAGATAGTTCTTTTAGTCTATCAAGGATGGCTCTAGTTTTAGTAATCTGTTTTAGTTTTTTGTCAGTTAAAACAACTTCTGGAGACACAACAATATGCTTCAGCTCATGAATACCTTCCACTTCCATCTGGGTTATAAACCTACTTTTTTCACCACCCCTTAGGGCATCTACTTCGGTATTATACAGCAGATAAATATTTTTTGCACGTTGTAATAATCTATAGAAATGGTATGTATAGACCGCATCTTTTTCCTTGTAGGTTGGCAGATTATTTTCACGCTTAACATCATATGGAATAAATGAATTATTAGCCTTACCAGCTGGTAAAATACCTTCGTTTACAGAACTGATAATTACGGTTTCAAAATCTAATACACGTGATTCTAGCATCCCCATAATTTGTAACCCTTCGAGAGGTTCGCCTTTAAAATCTAATGTTTCGGTTTGTAATAAATCATTGTATACTTTGTATAAACAAGCAATTGAGTTTAAGTACTTGTAATTGTTATTGAGCTCCGATATTTGGTTAAATAATGAATGAAAACGGTATAAATATTCTAAATCTAGATGGTTAAGGGTGTTGTTAGATTTAATTAAGTGGATTAAATCTGAACAATGTTGTAAAGCTATTTTCGAGTTGTCATTCCACGAACTAAATAATAAACCTATTAAATAGTGGGTGTTTTTATGGGCAATGTTTTTAAGTTCATTAAGGGAGAGATAGACCAAATTATTTTTATAGATATTATCTAAGATACCCTTTAAATCATTGCCTTCATTAGATTCGAACAGATTGTATATTGATGGATTTGAAATAAGCGCTATGACATCTCTAAAATAGTATCTTGAAGTGTTTTTCTTATGAATGGTAAAGAGTTGGTCAAAGAGGGAAGCCAAAGGCACAAACTTTAATGGCAATCCCATGGTAACATTTACTTTATTTATATGTTCTGATATAGAGTTGAGTACTGGAATCAACAAGTTTTCTTCACCTAATATTACAGCAGTATTCTTAAGGTCATGGTTTTGAACGTTTAGATTTTCTAAAATCTGTCCGATATACTTTGCTTGGCCAACCTGTTTTGGAACACTAATTATTTGTATGCTTTTCTTTTCTTTATAGTGACTTGTTGACCAATGAAAGGGCTGTGTCTTATAATAATTCCACTCGGCTAAGTATTGCCTGATAAAAAGACCTGCATCATGAATATTATCTTCTAAAAACATGTTATCAATATCCCAATATATGAGACCAGACCCACTTTTAAGTAGTCCTTGTATAATTAGGGATTCACAAGTATTTAAAGCATTGAAGCCTAAAAAAACATAATTTTTATGGGAATGAGCTTCAATGTATGACTCGAGGTTTTCAACGGCTTCCCTATAAATTAATCCTTGGTAACCTTGTCTATCGTTAAGCAGCGTTTCAGTAAAAACCTTATAATATTCCTTAAGCTGCTGCCAAAATTGTAAGTATGATCGTATTAAGTCAGTTTGATCTTTATTTATAGACCAATGATCAATCTCTTTGATAGCTTTCAAATAGTCAAAAATCGCATTTGAATCCCTATTATAACGGTCTATTTCATTGAAGTCTTGTAATAATAATTGAGCCCAACTAGAAAAAGCATCAAAAGATTCCCTGGTGTCTTTTGGTGAAACTTCAGAATAGGTATTGTATAATTTGAATAAGGCATCAACATTGTTAAGACTTTTTAAGCCAGATATCTCTTCTACAAATTCTTCAATACTTAAAATATGAGGAACAAAAGTTGCGTATTGGGTTAGTTGGGATAGGTGATGTTTTAGAAAAACTCCAGCACGTTTACTAGGAAGTATGAAGATTAAATCTTCAAGCTTGAAGTCTTTATTTTTTAAATCTAATAATACAGATTTTATAAAATTACCCATTGTATAAAAATAAAAAACGTTCCGAATTTCGGAACGTTTTTTATTTATTAAAATCAGTTATTTAGCTTAGTCCTCAGATTTTACTAAATTAACTTCAACACGTCTGTTTTCTGCTCTACCAGCTCTTGTGGCATTGCTAGCGATTGGCTTATCTTCACCATAACCTGCAGCAGTTAATCTGTTAGCGTCAATACCATTAGCGATTAAGTAATCTCTAACTGCGTTGGCTCTTCTTTCAGATAACTTTTGGTTAGTCGCTTTAGAACCAACACTATCAGTATGACCTTCAATTGTAAAGTTAGCTCTTGGGTATTCCTTGAAGATAACTACCATTGCTTGTAAAACCTCATCAGTTTCCTTTTTGAAGGATGCTTTACCTGTATCAAATAAGATATCTCTAGCGTAAGTGTTTAATGACTTAACTACTTCTGCAGAAGGCTCAATTATAGGACATCCGTTGTTAGCAACATCACCAGCCTCATTAGGACACTTATCGTCTTTGTCTAAAACACCATCACCATCAGTATCAGGCCAAGGGCATCCATTATTTGCAGCAGGTCCTGCTTCATTAGGACAGTTGTCATCACCATCAGCAACACCGTCACCATCAGCATCCGGACAACCCATTAATGCTTTTAAACCAGCTGTATCAGGACACTTATCGTCTTTGTCCATAACACCATCACCGTCAGAGTCTGGACAACCATTAAATTCAGCTAAACCAGCTGTATTAGGACAGTCATCTTTAGAATCTTGGATACCATCGTTGTCAGAATCTGGACAACCATTGAAAATTTCTAAACCAGCTTCTTCTGGACAAGCATCGTCTTGGTCATAAATACCATCACCATCTGTGTCAGTACCACCGAATTTTAAAACTAAACCAACAGAGTGTTGAAAATGTTTAGGTAAATAATCTTCGAAGGCATGTTTGTATGTAGAGTTTACGTCGATACCAATTTTCTCTGAAAACCAATATCTAAATCCTAATGAACCGTTTAAAGTCCCAGCACCTATGTCATCAACCCAAGTATAACCACCACCAACACCAAGATATGGGTCGATAGATTTTGAATTGATTAAATCCATAAAGCTGTAAGACACTCTACCGTCAAGACCGTAATATGTTAAATCATCAACGGTGGCTATTATAGATTCGTCAGAACCAGGGACGTCAACAGAACCTACCTTATCAATTCTGTTAAGTGATCCAGTAGCTGTAAAAGTGAATCCATCACTTAAATATCTAGAAATGGAAATTGTAGATAGTGAAGGAAAGATATTCCAGTGATCTGTTACGTTGAAGTACTCATCAAAATAGTCCCCTTGAGGAGCATTCTCTCCTACCGGATATAAGTCTACAGCGTTAGCACCAATAGTGACAGCCCAGGGATTGTTCTTGTCTTGAGCAAAAGTAGTGCTGAAACTCATAAGAAGCACTACAGCGAAGAGTAATCTGCTAAGATTTTTCATATTCTAATTAATTTTAATTTTAAGTGTTAATTGTTGGCAAATGTAAGTTGTTAAATGTTATTAACAAAGACAAATATATAAAAATATTGTTACAACGCCCTAAAATAAAGAGTTTGTAACGATTTTAAATAATTTCTAGTTTTTTACCGACTTTTATAAAAGCATCTATGGCTTTGTCCAATTGTTCTTTGCTATGGGCTGCAGATAATTGTACGCGAATTCTCGCTTTTTCTTTTGGAACCACAGGATAGAAGAATCCAATAACGTAAACCCCTTCTTCCAATAGCATATTTGCCATGGTCTGTGACAGCTTAGCATCATAGAGCATTACCGGGACAATGGCAGAATCACCATCTATGATATCAAAGCCTGCTTTTTTAAGCTCTTTTTTAAAATACTTGGTATTCCAATCTAATTTATCTCTTAATGATGTGTCGTTTTTGAGCATATCAAAGACCTTAATAGAAGCACCAACAATTGTAGGGGCCAATGAGTTTGAGAATAGATACGGACGAGAACGTTGACGTAAAATTTCTACAATTTCTTTTTTAGCGGTAGTGTAACCACCCATGGCTCCACCTAAAGCTTTTCCCAAGGTGCCTGTTATAATGTCGATTCTTCCTAAAACGCCTTTTTCTTCCAAAGTTCCTATGCCGTGTTCACCAATAAACCCAGCAGCATGGCATTCATCAATCATAACCATAGCATCATATTTATCGGCTAAATCACAAATCTTGTCCAATGGAGCTACTAATCCGTCCATGGAAAATACACCGTCAGTTACTATGATTTTAAAACGAGATCCATTTTCGTTAGCGGCGATAAGTTGTTTTTCCAGGTCGTTCATATCGTTATTTTGATAACGATACCTAGCCGCTTTACAAAGTCTAACACCATCAATAATAGAAGCATGGTTCAACGAGTCTGAAATGATGGCGTCTTCATGAGTTAAAAGGGGCTCAAAGACACCTCCGTTAGCATCAAAAGCAGCCGCATACAAAATGGTGTCTTCAGTACCATAAAAATCTGCGATTTTCTGCTCCAGCTCTTTATGTATATCTTGGGTGCCGCATATAAAACGGACAGAAGACATCCCAAAGCCATGACTATCTAAAGTATCTTTTGCGGCTTTTATAACTTCTGGATGTGAGGACAACCCTAAGTAGTTGTTAGCACAAAAATTTAGAACTTTTTGTCCTGTATTTAAAGTAATTTCAGCGCCTTGAGGCGAAGTGATTATACGCTCTTCTTTAAAAAGTCCTGCCTCTTTTATTGCTTCTATTTCTTTTTGTAAATGTGCTTTGATATTTCCGTACATATTTTTGATATTAGTTGTTTAGCAAAGATACTATCTTGAAATTAGACTTCAATGACTTCAACACGATCATTTATATAAACTAGATATTTGTGTTTTACATTATAGTTCATGCTCTCAAGTACAGAGGCATAGGCATGTAATTGTGATTTATGTGATGTTTTTTGCTCACCTGTTTTGTAATCTATGAGGACAGCTTCATTTTTTAGATTGATATTAATGCGATCTGGTCTAAGAATTTCACCCATAGGCGTCACAATATCCCTTTCGTTGTAAACCTTATGTATATTTTGAAAATAATAGTTTAGTTTAGGATGTTGTATAACTTCCATCACGGTCGATCTTAGGATTTCTTCATCTTGTTTGGCTATGTCTCCAGAGACTAACAAATCATCAATGGCAAAGTCAATATCATCAAAGGTTTTAATTTTAGATAATATAAGATGTACCAAATTACCTCTTTCTATGGCCTCACCTTGTTTTGTGTCCCAAAGTTGACCCGCCTTAGTGATAATTTGCAAATTATGATTTTCTTTAGGTACAGATATTAGGTTAATACTATTGGCTTCGGCCTTAGGCGTTTTTTCTTTTTTGTTGGGTTGATATGTTCCAAAATCGTAGTTTAAAGAGTCATCAGTCCATAAGCCTTTATGTTGTAGATAAGATATAAACATACCAGCATATGTTTTCTCATTTACAACACCTTTTGAATTTATATCTTTCTTTGAAATGATATAAAGTTGCTCTACAGCCCTTGTTAATGTCACATACAAAAGATTAATATTATCTAACTCCAACTGATTTTGATGTAGGTCATAAAGGTGCTCACCAACCATTCCAAAATTTGCGACATCACTATTGTAATTAAGTAATAGGGTTTCAAAATTTTGATAGTCTTTTTTCTCAACAGGAAACCAAACCTTTGGTTCTACCTCTCTGTAAATATCCAGTTCCGCAAATGGAAATATCACGATTGGAAACTCTAATCCCTTAGACTTATGAATGGTCATTATTTGAATGGCATTGTCGTTTTTTGGCGACACAACACTTAAGGTGTCTTTTTTCTTTTCAAAATAATTAATAAATGCTGTTAAGTCAGAATTTTGTTGTTGAGTAAACTCAAATATAACGTCCAAATAAAACTGAAGAAAAGCATCAGATGTATTATGAAAGTTGAAAGCTCTTATTAATTCTTCTACTAGCTCATATAGAGGTAATTGGAAGAGCTTGTTTTTGTTTAAATAGATATTTAAGTCTTCAAATCTTTTCAGCATTTCCTCAAAACTAATATTAAGATGAGTGCTGTAAAACGAGTGTTTATCCTCGATATTAAAATAAGTCGCTAAAAAAGATAAAATCTCGATTCTTAAATTATCATTTTCGGGTTCAATAAATAATCTTAAAAGTGAGTCTAGAAATAGAACTTTTTCCGAATTTTTTAAAAGTAGGGTCTCAGATGAGGTGATTTTAATGCCTCTTTCACTGAGAAAATGAGCAATAGCAACTCCTTCTTTACTTTTTCTAACGATAACACAAATATCATCAAAAGTATACCCGTTTTTAATACATTCTATAATTGTACTAAATGTTTTTTGCGCATATAATTCAGTCGTATCATCGTCTTTTGAAATATCTAAAAACTCAATATTTACAAATCCTTCAAGATTTTTAAAAGTTTCTTGATTAGAATTTAAATAAAGTTCTGCGTATCTACTATCGTTAAAATAGTTTTGACTTAAAAATTGAAAGAAGTCATTATTGAAATTAATTATTTCTTTGGCACTCCTATAGTTGGTATCTAAGCTCAGAACTTCAGCTTCAATCTGAAATGGATTAGTTGTTTTATTGTAGAGATTAATAAACTGTTCTGGTTCACCACCTCGCCATCTGTAAATCGACTGTTTGGCATCTCCCACAAGCATTGCAGAACCATTTGATGCAGAAAGGGCATTGTCTAAAAGAGGGGCTAAATTATCCCATTGCATTTGAGAGGTATCCTGAAACTCATCAATAAAATAATGCTTAAATTTTTCCCCTAAACGTTCGTAAATAAAGGGAGTTGGCTGACCTTTAATTTCATTACTTATAATCTTATTGAATTCTGATATAAGCATTTTATTTTGTTCCTCTTTGAGAACATTTAACTCATATTGTATAGCGCTTAAAACGGAAAGCGGTGTGATGTTTTTACAAAACCCTTGTTTTAGCCTGAGTTCAAAAATCAGGTCTTTGGTTTTTAAAAACGCCTCAGATAAATTCGGCTGAATACTTTCTATCGTTTGAGCTATTGCATCTTTAACGCGTTTGGGGTAAAGGGTGCCACCTTCAATTAGATCATTTTGCCATGCCGAGGTAAAGGAAACACTGAAGTTGTACTGACTTAGGTTGTAAAAGTGATTAGGCAATGACTTTCTGTTAAAATCATCAAACTGCAGTCCACATTCTTCTATCAAGTTTAGCACATTGTTTGCAGTTGATTTAATCTCGCTTTCAATGGCATCGATATCTTTTATGAGAGCAGATTTTAAGGCATTAAAGTCATCAATGGTTTTGTCCTTAAAGCTTTCAATGGCATCAATGTCGTTTTCATTAACTAAAACCTTGGCTATTTTATTAAAGTCGTAACTAATATCCCAACTTTTATCATCATCTGCTTTTTCAATGGCAAAATCGACAAGTGTTTGGGTTAAGGTTTCATTTTCACCAGCTCTCGAAATTAAATTGTCAACAGCTTCATTAAGAAGACGGTCTTGGTCTAATTCAACTTCAAAATTCACGGGTAGTTTTAAATCATGAGCAAAGGTTCTTATGACCCTATGCGTAAAACCATCGATTGTAGAAATATCAAAAGCCCCATAATTGTGCATGATATGCTTTAAAATTTGCTTTGATCGTTTCATAAGAAACTCTGGGGTAATTGATAGTTCCTCACAGATTGAAATAAACATGGCGTGTGGTTCCGACAAGCTTTCTTCTTGTGAAAACAATTTCAGCATTTCTATAATGCGTTCCTTCATTTCACCCACAGCTTTATTGGTAAATGTAATAGCTAATATGGACTTGAATTGATCATTGCTTTTTGAGCCGACAAGAATTTTAATATAGGTCTTTGCCAAGGTAAATGTTTTACCACTACCTGCCGATGCATTATATATTTTAAAGGAGGAGTCTTGCAAAAGATAAATTTTATACCAAAATAGGGAATCTTAATAATTTATTTAGAACTTCTTGTTTTCAAAATTGTAAATTTGTTAAAATTGGAATAGTAACACTAAAAAACAAAATATTATGGCTTTTGAATTACCAAAACTAAAATACGCTTACGATGCTCTAGAACCACATATAGATGCGCGTACAATGGAGATACACCATACGAAGCACCATAATGGCTACACAACAAAGTTAAACGCTGCCATTGAAGGAACAGATTTAGAAGGAAAATCTATTGAAGACATCCTAACTAATTTAGACATGAACAATATGGCTGTTAGAAATAATGGTGGTGGCTTTTATAATCATTCTTTATTTTGGGATGTATTAAATCCTGAGGATAGAGGTTATCTATCAGGAGAGTTAAAAGATGCTATTGAAGCAGAATTTGGTTCTAAAGACGCTTTTGTTGAAGCTTTTTCTAAAGCTGCAGCGACTCAATTTGGCTCAGGATGGGCTTGGTTGTGCGTGCACAAAGGAGGCAAAGTAGAAGTTTGTTCAACACCAAACCAAGATAACCCATTAATGCCGGGCGTTAGTTGTGGCGGTACTCCTATATTAGGTTTAGATGTGTGGGAACATGCATACTATCTAAACTACCAAAATAGAAGACCAGATTATATAGAGGCTTTTTTCAAAGTCATCAACTGGAACGAAGTTGAGCGTCGTTATGCTGAAGCTAAATAGTTTTAAAATAATATAACAAACAAAGCCAGACTTTTTCGGTCTGGCTTTTTTATGACATGGATTCTAAACTTTAACGGGAATTAAAAATGAAAAAAGGTGAACAGAGAGTTCACCTTTTTTGCCCCAAATCTACCATAAACTTAACCTACTTATGTTATGGTGATTCAAATATAAGTTTACAATAATTTAATAGTTAAATTTATTGGATAAACGACCTATATATTAGTCTAAGCGTGGAAACTCGTGCAATAGAATAAGGCTAACAAGTAAAAACAGGATGACATTGAGTAAATTAACTTAAAGTTTTACTTTAAATTATGTCCATAAAAAAAGGTGAACACTGTTCACCTTTTTTTGCCCCAAATCTACCATGAACTTAACCTACTTATGTTATGGTGATACCAATGTAATTTTTATTTGTTAAAACCTTATATATATTAGACGAAATGCACTTATTGCCGACAAAATACTTAATTTTTCGGATTAAACGTTATATCATTAGGATGATTAGTAGGCACGCTCTTTATTGCCTTCGTAAAAGTTAATGAATGCTCTATTAACAACTCTATTTCCACCATCTGTAGGATAATTACCCGTAAAATACCAATCTCCTAAGTTTTTCGGACATGCTTTGTGCAAGTTTTCTACGGACTGAAAAATAATTTTTACTTCCGCATTTACAGATTCATCACTTAAGAGCTCTGATATTTTATCAGAAATCTGCTCATCGGTAAAGTTGTCGTAAATTTCTTTGACATGGTTGACCACATTTTTATCTTTAAGATCTACTTGCTTTAAGCATTTTTGGTAAACCTCATCCACAATATGATATCGATTGTTATCCTTTAATAATTCTAAAGCAGCCCTAAAAGCCACTAGACTTTCAAGGTTTGCCATATCAATGCCATAACAATCCGGATATCGTATTTGTGGCGCTGAAGAAACCACAACAATTTTTTTAGGATTTAACCGGTCCATCATTTTTATGATACTTTTCTTTAGGGTGGTTCCTCTAACAATACTATCGTCTATAATCACCAAGTTGTCTGTTGGTTTTATGACACCATACGTAATGTCGTAGACGTGGGCAACTAAATCATCCCTGCTACTATCTTCTGTAATGAAGGTTCTTAATTTTACGTCTTTAATGGCAATTTTCTCAATTCGTGGTCTTTCAGATAAAATCTCTTCAACTTTTTGAGCGGATAACTCTCTCTGCCCATTTAGTATGGCTTGAGTTTTTTTGTGGTTAAGGTGTTCTTCAACCGTATCTATCATACCAAAAAATGATGTTTCTGCTGTATTAGGGATAAAAGAGAAGACTGTATTTTTCGTGTCCTCATCAATGGCTTCTAGAACTTTTGGCATTAAAAGTCGTCCTAATTCTTTTCGCTCTTCATAAATTTCAGCATCACTTCCTCTAGAAAAATAAATGCGCTCGAATGAACATGCTTTGCGCTCAAGGGGCTCTAATATTTTTTTAATTTTTGTTTCGCCAGATTTTTTAGTAATAATGGCATGACCAGGATCCAATTCCTTCACAGCATCAAAAGGAACGTTAAATACGGTTTGTATAACAGGTCGTTCTGAGGCTACAACAACGACTTCATCGTCCCTGTAATAATAAGCAGGCCTTATACCTGCAGGGTCTCTTAAAACAAAAGAGTCACCATGTCCTAATAGTCCAGCCATAGCATAACCTCCATCCCAATTTTTGGCAGCACGTCTTAAAATTTTACTAAGTTTCAACCGTTCTGCAATTAGAGGTGAGCACTCTATTTTAGAATACCCTTCTTTTTTTAAGTCTTTATAAATTTTAGCAACGGCATCATCTAAAAAATGACCTATTTTCTCCATTACTGTTATTGTATCTGCCTTTTCTTTAGGATGCTGTCCAATATCTACAAGGTTATTGAAAAGTTCGTTAACATTAGTCATGTTAAAATTACCAGCAACAATTAGATTTCTGTGCATCCAATTATTTTGTCTTAAGAAGGGATGGACACTTTCTACACTATTCTTTCCAAATGTTCCGTAACGTACATGTCCCAACAATAATTCGCCGATATAAGGAATATGTTTTTTCTGTAACGCAACACTATCCTTATACTCAGGATGTTGTGATATCTCACTATTGATGCGTGCGTTTATTTGAGAAAAAATGTCTTGTATGGGTTGCTGGGCAATAGACCGTACCCTGCTTATGTAGCGTTCACCAGGATTGGTGTCTAATTTTATACTGGCAAATCCGGCACCATCTTGTCCACGATTGTGCTGCTTCTCCATCATTAGGTACATCTTATTTACACCATAAAATGCACTGCCATATTTTTCTTTGTAATATTCTAATGGTTTTAAGAGCCTAATAAGCGCTATACCACACTCGTGTTTTAAAGCATCACTCATAATATGTAATAAAAAACGCGCTAAAAATTAAGCGCGCTGGATTTAAGATAATTCTATATCAAATTGTGTTAGACTCTTAAATTGGTCTAAACGTTTATGTATTTCTTCGTTTGTTAAGTTTTCCATACGTTCTGTGCCAAATTTTTCAACACAAAACGAGGCTAATGTAGAGCCATAAATGACTGCTGTTTTTAAATTTTCGAATGAATAATCTCCAGTTTTCGCCAAATAACCTGCAAAACCGCCAGCAAAGGTATCGCCAGCACCTGTTGGGTCAAACACTTCTTCCAATGGCAATGCTGGAGCAAAGAAGACACTATCGTCATGAAATAGTAATGCTCCATGCTCTCCCTTTTTAATCACTACATACCTTGGTCCCATTTCATGAATTTTTCTAGCTGCAACAACCAAAGAATATTCACCGGTCAATTGTCTAGCTTCTTCATCATTAATGGTAATCACATCAACATGTTTTATGGTGTTGTGTAAATCTTCTAATGCACAATCCATCCAAAAATTCATGGTGTCTAAAATGACCATTTTTGGTTTAGTTGTCATTTGGTTCAATACACTCATCTGGGTTAGTGGGTGTAAATTTCCTAGCATTACGACTTCAGCATCTTTGTAATTTTCAGGAACTTTAGGTTCAAAATCTGCTAGGACGTTCAATTCTGTTACTAAGGTGTCTCTAGAATTCATATCATTATGATATTTACCACTCCAAAAGAACGTTTTGCCATCTTGTACGATTTCTATACCAGAAACGTCAATATTTTTATTAGACATAAGATCTAAATAGTCTTGTGGAAAATCGCCACCAACAACTGACACAACAGCAGAATCTACATTGAAATTGGAAGCCGCTAAGCCTATAAATGTACCAGCGCCACCTAAGATTTTGTCGGTTTTACCAAAAGGTGTTTCTATAGCATCAAAAGCTACCGTACCAACAATCACTAATCTACCCATTAAAGTAAGTTTGAATTAAGGTGCAAAAGTACATAAAATATATTGTCGATGAAATATACATTCACCATCTCAATTTAATTATTTCCTTCCAAAATCTGCAGGAATTTCTCCCCAGGCTTTAGTCTCCCATTTAACTATAGTCGTAGAATAGTTATTTGTTTTTAGCCATTTAACGGCACGATCTACGAGTTCAAATAAGTCTTTGTTTTTTTCATTACGTTCTAACTTAGAGTTACAAGCTTTTTTACGCACCCAACTCATTGCTGTGTTGGAGTCTGTGTAGATAATGCGGTCGCTCTTGTGTTGTTTTAAAAATGCCAATCCGTGAACAATGGCTAAAAATTCACCAATGTTGTTGGTACCTTCTTCAAAAGGACCTTGTATAAATAATTGCTTTTTTGTTTTGGTATCGACACCTCTATATTCCATTTTACCAGGATTACCAGAAGAGGCCGCATCAACGGCAATGGAATGATAATTAGGTTGTCCAATTTTTTTTAATTGGGCTTCAGAAAGTTCACTTTTAAAAGTTTTAGATTTACCTATGTAATCTTTTGGTCCATCTTTGTATGCTTTTTTGGCCGCTTCAAAAGTTGAAAACGATTTGTACTGCGCTCCTTTAAAATCTTTAATTTGTGATTTACAGTCATCCCAACTTTCAAAGACTCCAGTGTTGTGGCCTTTCCAAACCGTGTAGTATTTCGATTTTTTTTTAGTCATTCAAAAGCTTTTCAACAACCTTTGGAAAATGTTCCATTTCCAATTCGTGAATTTTAGCGGCTACATCTTCAGCTGAATCTGAGGGCTTTACATCACATTTTGTTTGAAAAATGATGGCTCCTTCATCATAATTTTCATTGACATAATGAATGGTTATACCTGTTTCTTTTTCTTTATTCGCTACGACGGCATTATGTACGTGCATGCCATACATACCTTTACCACCATAATTTGGAAGTAGGGCAGGATGAATATTAATCACCTTATTTTCAAATTCATTTAGAATAAATTCGGGAAATTTCCAAAGAAAACCAGCTAGTATAATTAAATCTGGATTTGAAGATTTTAAAATATTAAGGACATCTTCAGATTTTGAAAATGCAATTCTATTGAACGACAAAGCGCTAACACTTAGCCTTTTACATCTATCTAATACTTTGGCATGGGGATTGTTAGTCAGAACCTGAATAACAGTTGCATTATCGCTGTTTTGAAAAAACTTGATTAAATTTTCAGCATTAGATCCGCTTCCGGACGCAAAAATTACAATACGTTTCATAAATTGGCTATCAATGGACTATTATTCAGAACAAAAAAAAGAATAATAATTAACAATTAGGCGCAAAATCGAATTACTTCTATCAATTTTTAGCATTAAGATGCACATTTTATCGGTAAAGGTGATTTTTAAAATAAAGTTTTTTATTTTTGCGGTCTAATTAAAACTTAAAATTAAAAGATTATGTCAGACATTGCATCAAGAGTAAAAGCGATTATCGTAGACAAATTAGGTGTCGATGAAAACGAAGTTGTAACTGAAGCAAGCTTCACTAACGACTTAGGTGCAGATTCATTAGATACTGTAGAATTAATCATGGAATTTGAAAAAGAATTTGATATTCAAATACCAGACGATCAAGCTGAAAACATTGCAACAGTTGGTCAAGCTATCTCTTACATAGAAGAAGCAAAATAAGACTTTATTTTTATGGAATTAAAGCGAGTAGTAGTTACTGGTCTAGGTGCGCTTACACCTATTGGCAATACCAAAGATGAATATTGGAATGGTCTTGTTAATGGAAAAAGTGGTGCTGCCCCAATTACGCATTTTGATGCTGAAAAGTTCAAAACGCAATTCGCTTGTGAAATAAAAAACTTTGAAGTTACTGACTTTATTGATAGAAAGTTAGCGCGTCAGATGGATAAATTTTCGCAATATGCTATGGTTGCTTCGGATGAGGCCATCGCAGATTCGAAATTAGATCTAGACGCCATTAATAAATACAGAGTAGGAGTAATTTGGGGGGCTGGTATTGGTGGCTTAGAAACATTTCAGGAAGAAGTGCTTAACTATGCTGCGGGTGACGGCACACCTCGTTTTAGTCCTCGTTTCATTCCAAAAATGATTGCAGATATAGCACCAGGAAACATTTCTATTAAGTATGGTTTCATGGGGCCGAATTACACAACGGTTTCTGCATGTGCATCTTCTGCCAATTCAATGATCGATGCTTTAAACACCATTCGTTTGGGGCATTGTGATGTTGTAATAACCGGTGGAAGTGAAGCAGCAGTAACCATTGCTGGTATGGGTGGCTTTAACGCTATGCACGCCATGAGTACTAGAAACGATAGTCCTGAAACGGCCTCGAGACCTTTCGATGCTAATAGAGATGGTTTTGTATTAGGTGAGGGTGCAGGCGCCATCGTTTTAGAGGAGTATGAGCATGCCAAAGCAAGAGGTGCTAAAATCTACGCAGAAGTTGTTGGTGGAGGTTTATCTTCTGACGCTTATCATATGACAGCTCCGCATCCTGACGGTATAGGAGTTGTTGCGGTAATGAAAAACTGTTTGGAAAATGCTGGTTTAAAACCCGAAGATGTAGATCATATTAATACACATGGAACATCCACACCTTTAGGAGATGTTGCCGAATTAAAAGCTATATCAGAAGTGTTTGGGGACCATGCTAAAAACATAAATATTAATTCTACAAAGTCTATGACTGGTCACTTGTTGGGTGCTGCTGGCGCTATAGAAGCTATTGCGTCTATCCTAGCGCTAGAAAATGGTATTATACCCCCAACAATTAATCACGAGACTGCGGACGAGAATATTGATCCAGAATTAAATTTAACGCTCAATAAAGCTCAGAAAAGAGATATTAAAGTCGCAATGAGTAATACATTTGGATTTGGCGGTCACAACGCTTGTGTATTATTTAAAAAATTAGATTAAATCCCGAATGGGTTTCATTCGTAACATATTAAAAAATTCCCGTTCATTTGATGACGGGAATTTTTTTTTGAAACTTAAAGAAATTCTAGGGTTCAAACCAAAATCACAAAATTTATATATCAAAGCCTTTACGCATCGATCGATGAATATAAAGGATAAAAAGGGGAATCCTATCAATTATGAACGCTTAGAGTTTGTTGGTGATGCTATGATAAGCTCAGTAATTGCAGCTTACCTGTATGAGCAAGTGCCTCATGGGGATGAGGGCTATCTTACCAAGATGCGATCCAAGGTTGTGAGTAGAGAGCACCTTAATGAATTAGGTAAAGAGTTAAACCTCATTGATTTAGTACAAAGTAGAATACCTAAATCTAATTTTGGGAATAATATTCATGGTAATTTGTTTGAAGCGTTGGTTGGTGCAATATATCTAGATAAAGGCTTTAAAGCTTGTGAAAAGTTTTTGTATCAAAGGGTTATTAACCCACATGTAGACATTGAAACTTTAGAAGGTAAAGTCATAAGCTATAAAAGTTTACTGATTGAGTGGTGCCAAAAGGAGAAAAATACTTTTGATTATGAAGTTTATGAAGATACAGGTAACGATGAATTAAAACATTTTTCTGTAAAACTCAGTATTAATGATAAGGTGGTTTCAAAAGCAAGGGCGACCTCTAAAAAGAAAGCTGAGGAAAAGGCCTCTAAACGGGCATTTTTTGCATTTCAAAAACAAATCACAAAGCTAATTTAATACCTTCCTGATTAAAATTAGATTAAAGCCCTTAAACCTATAACGTTTTCGTAGGTTTTAAGGGTTAAGATTAACCAAAAGATGACATTTTCAATCTAATATTATACTATATTTACCCTGAAATTGTAATCCTATGGCGTTGCATAAACTTATGGTTGATGATTTTTATGATGATACCTACAAGCTTATTGCTATACATTGTAGGTTAGAAGATTATCGACTGGCCTATTTACTTAACCAAAGTTTAGACCTTAGGTTACAAAGAAAAACAGAAGATATAGATATGGAATATTTAAAGTCTTCGTACAGTATTTTTGAGTGGAACAATACCTCACAATACGTTACCTGGAATCTGGTATCTAATGTTTGTAAAAAGGAAGAGGATAGTTTGTACAGTACTGGATTATTCCAAACCAGCGAAAAAGTCATTAAGACTTTCAATCTTGTTCCAGAATATAAGAAGGTAGATTTTTTCATTAAAATTTCTGATGAAATTCAAAATGTCAATGAAAAAGTTATATTAAGAAAGCTTCAAGATATACCACAAATCATAACCAGCTATTCGGTTAATCCGTCTAAATTAAAATCAAAAGACCATTTAATTTTTTAAATTGATGCCAAACAAAAAAACTAAAATAGTAGCCACATTAGGCCCAGCAACAAGTAATAAGGAAACCTTAAAGGCGATGCTTGATGAAGGAGCTAATGTATTCAGAATTAATTTTTCCCATGCTAATTATGATGATGTCAAAGAGCGCATAAATATGATTCGAGAACTCAATGATGAGTTTGGATATAATGCAGCTATCTTAGCAGATTTACAAGGACCCAAACTTAGAGTGGGCACAATGAAGGGTGAAGTTATAGTAAATGAAGGAGACGAAATTATTTTTGCTACTGGAAAGCGTTTTGAAGGTACTAAGGAGCGCGTCTATATGACTTATGACAACTTCCCACAGGATGCTAAGCCAGGTGAGCGAATTCTATTGGATGACGGAAAGCTAATTTTTGAAGTCGTTTCAACCGATGGTAAAAAAGAGGTTAAGGCAAAGGTGATTCAAGGGGGACCTTTAAAATCTAAAAAAGGAGTCAACCTTCCAAACACTAATATTTCCCAGCCAGCTTTAACTGAGAAAGATATTGAGGATGCTATTTTTGCCATTAGTCAAGAAGTAGACTGGATTGCATTATCCTTTGTTCGTCATGCGGAAGATTTAATGGAATTGGAGGAACTAATAAAAGAGCACAGTGACCATAAAATTCCAATAATTGCTAAGATCGAAAAGCCAGAAGCTGTTGAAAACATTGACAAAATTGTTGCTTATTGTGACGGCTTGATGGTGGCGCGCGGTGACTTGGGTGTAGAGATCCCAGCAGAAGAAGTACCCCTAATCCAAAAGCAATTGGTACTTAGGGCAAAACGTGCAAGAATTCCTGTAATTATTGCTACGCAGATGATGGAAACGATGATAACGAGTTTAACCCCAACACGTGCTGAAGTTAATGACGTAGCCAACTCCGTAATGGATGGTGCCGATGCTGTAATGCTTTCCGGAGAAACGTCTGTTGGTCAGTATCCTGTTCAGGTTATTCGTCAAATGTCTAACATTATTAGGAGTGTAGAAGACTCTCCTTTAATTGAGGTGCCGCAATCACCTCCGCACATACGAACTAAGCGTTATATTACAAAATCGATATGTTATCATGCGGCCAACATGGCTAATGAGATCAATGCAAAAGCCATTTCAACCTTAACCAATAGTGGGTATACAGCTTTTCAAATTTCGGCATGGAGACCCAAAGCCCATATTTTGGTCTTTACATCTAATCGACGCATTTTATCACAATTAAGTTTGCTTTGGGGAGTCAAAGCGTTTTATTATGACCGTTTTGTAAGCACGGACGAAACCATAGAGGATGTTAATGCCATTGCCTGTAAAAAAGGTTATCTAGAAGTCGGTGACATGCTAATTAGTTTAGCAGCAATGCCTATAAAAGAAAGAGGCATGGTAAACACCTTGCGTGTTACGGAGATCGAGAGCTGTAGTTTTTAGTTAAAATTGTATTCAAGGATCTAGCCAACACACTTTACCAAAAGTTGGGCTTATTTGTAAGTATTTAATTCATAACAAATTTAAACCCTGCGGTCACGATACTTGAGCCAAAAGTCGTATTCCTATCGTACTTATAATACTTTAGATCAATACTTTTAAGTCCAAATTTCCAAATATGAGCTTTTGTGAATATATCGTTGTAAGAAATACCGAACCCAAACTGATTTGATGAATATTTTGATAAATCAAAATCAGAGGTGTAAAAATCATAGCTTGACAAAGCCGTTTCATAAGGATAAAAATAGTCTGCGGCTGTTTGATTATAAAATCTATAGGATGGATATAGTGTAAACTTATCGGACAGTTTAAAAGGAACTTCTAAACTAGCCGTATGCGAATTAATGCCCCAATCATCAAAATAATACCGATAAAATGTCCTGATAGTAAAGGATTCGTTGAGGTACCAATTCAATCGCCCTCCAATAGCTACTTTAAATCTTGAACTTGGAAGTTGCTCTATGGCATCTGCAAGCTGAAAGTCTTCAATAAAAGAATCGGCAACGTCTGAAAAATATACCCTCTGGAAAGGAGTAGACAATAAACCATCTTGTTTTACTATATCTACCGAAAGTGATCCTTGTACATTTTTGTGCAGTATTTGGGAAAGTCCAAAACCAATAGAATAAGAGTTTCTAGTCTCATCTTTAAATTTTGCAAATAGAGGATTGTAATTTTGGTTTCCTGTAATGGTGTTCTGTGTGAATAATGAATTATTTATGCCATTCCCATTTTCACCAAAAGGTCTAAGCTCAATAGGATAAATAGCATTCCATGTATCTAAATAAACATTAGCACTAATACTTAATTCTGTATTTTTCTCATTGAAAAGCTTGGTGTAACTACCACCAAAACCAATAGAAAAATAATCATATTCGGTAGATACGGATAGCTTTGCAGACCAGATATCATTCCTATCATCAGAGTTATGGCTGTAACTTGCGGTAAGGTTTGACCAAACATCTCCACTAGAGGCACCAGATGAGGCCTGAAATGGATTAGCTGTACCATCATCAAAAGGATTTATATTACTTGAAGAAGCAGAGGTATAGGCAGAAACACCAGCATCAATTGTTAATACATCATCTGCATTCAAAGGAATGGATACAACGAAGGTCGCAGTTGCGTCTGTTAACTCTTCGGTACCTGTTCCACCACTTACAGCAGCATTATCACCGTCTTGAGTGTAGTAACTCGATAAAAAATCAATCTCGGTTGATTCTAAAACTCTTTTTTTATAGCTATTGCTCGAGTCTTGATCAATTTGGGCAGTTAGTTTAAAAAAACTAAACAGGCTTAGGATAATTACTAAATTTTTCAATTTTTATTTTTTAGTTACAGCCACAACCTCCACCAGTTTTTCCTCCATTTGCACCTGTAGCAGCTTCCCTGTATGAATGCATAGTACTGACATTTCTATCGCACTTTTTATCTGCCAATACCATATCGGGATCATTAATATTTACTTTTTCATATTCTTTTACAACCACACAGCTGCTCAAGAAGCATGAAAAAAAGCCTATTATTATTACGTGTTTAATCATGATTTTCTATTTCTATATTTTTTGATTTAATGATGTTTCCCTTGTCATCTATGATTATACATTCAATATTTGGGAGCTGATTAATACGATCTAGACCAGTATCTTTTCCCATAACAAAGACAGAGGTTGCCAATGCATCTGCTAATTCTGCTTTTGGGGCAAAAACCGTGACGCTTATGATACCATTGGCAGGATATCCTGTACGAGGGTCAATGATATGAGAATATCTTACTCCGTTAAAATTAACAAACTTCTCATAGTCACCTGAAGTTACCACAGCACTGTTATTAATAGGTAACAGTGCAAATGCCTTATTTTTGTTTAGAGGGTTTGTGATAGCCACTTTCCACTCTTTTCCATTAGGTTGTTTCCCCCAGGTATTCATATCCCCAGAGGCATTGATAATGCCAGCAGTAACCCCTTTTGAAATGAGTAATTCCTTAGCTTTGTCTGCTGCGTAGCCCTTGCCAATGGCTCCAAAGCCAATCTTCATGCCTTTAAGCTTTAAAAAGACTGTATTTTTGGATTTATCTAGGATTATATTCTTAAAACCTACTTTATCTATTGAAGCTTTGATTTGATCTTTGGTTGGCATCTCTTTCATACTACCATCAAATTTCCAGATTTTGTCCATTGAGGCATAGCTAATGTCAAAAGCACCATCCGTGAGTTGAGAAATGGCTATCGATCGTTCTATAAACTGAAATAACTCCAAGTCGACCTCTACCGGTTTTATACCCGAGTTTCTGTTAATTTTTGATGTTTGCGAATTTTCATCCCAAGACGATATAAGATTTTCGATTCTTTTAATTTCATTAATGCCCATTGTAATAAACTTATCACCTTCAAGAGAATCTTTGGCTACAACTGTAATATCAAAACGACTGCCCATTAACTTCAGCGTTTTTTTAAATGTTTGTTGTGCCGAACAGATATGAACAGCAATTACAAGTAATATAAGTATGAAAGGATGTTTCAAAGTCTATTTTAAAAAGGCATTTATTTCCTCTATATATTTTTTTGGGGTTGTTTTTTTGTAGCCGGTTTCACCAAGTACTTCTCCGTCTGAATTTAAAACAACTACAAATGGAAAATAACCTTGTTTATTATATTTCTCGGCTAGTTTTTTGTTGGCTTCAGTTTGTTCTTCGGACAGCTTATTGCTTTTTTTTCTTGGAAAATCTGCCTTTAGCATAACATAATGTGCCTTGGCATAAGATTTAAATTCGTCTGTTGACCAAATTTCTCTATCCAATTTTATACAAGGGCCGCACCAGTCAGAGCCTTGAAAAACAAGAATAATTGGGTTATTATTACTAGTGGCAATTTCTTGTGCTTCAGAAAAATCTGTGTGCCACTCTTGGGCGTTGACCATTGCAATACAAAACAGCAATGACAGTGTAGTGAGTATTACCTTCATTTTTTAAGTCCAATAAGATTATACTTTAACGAAAGGTACGACCATTTATTTTTAAAGGTGTAACTTTTATTACAATAGACAGCTGTTTTTAGAAACATTTAAAAATCAAACTTTAGCTGTACACTAACAGATTTTTTATCCTCGGAAGCTGATTCAGATGGGCTGTGTTTATCGGTGTTTAAATTAGACAACGATATTCCTAAAAGGCGTACTGAGTTATTTAATTTTTCCTGATATAAAAGCTCTTTTGCCGTTTCTAAGATTATGGATTTATCGCTGAGGTAATATGGAAGTGTTTTACTACGAGTCTGTAAAGTAAAATCACTGTATTTGATTTTGAGCGTTATTGTTTTGCCAGCAATGTTACTTTTCTCGAGACGTCTTGA
The DNA here is from genome assembly GCF_042676105.1 of Winogradskyella aquimaris. Lineage (NCBI taxonomy): Bacteria > Pseudomonadati > Bacteroidota > Flavobacteriia > Flavobacteriales > Flavobacteriaceae > Winogradskyella > Winogradskyella aquimaris. The sequence continues at coordinate 447,024 of NZ_JBHTJQ010000016.1, forward strand.
AACTTCTTCAGCTATATGGTTTAGCTTTTCTAGCATAAAAATTTCAGAAGACAGGTTATTGCTAAAAGTTCTTTCAGCAGCTAAGGATTTCCTTATGCGATTTGGTTTTACTTCACTGTTATGAATGCCTCTAACTACGTGGTAATAATAGCGACCGGATTTGCCGAAATTCTTATCTAAATACTCAAGACTTTTAGACTTTAGGTCCTTTCCTGTAAAAATGCCTTTTTGGTACATTTTTTCGGCAGTTACTTTACCTATACCATAAAACTTTCTGATGTCTAATGCTTCTAAAAATTGAAGCACTTCTTCAGGATTTACGGTCTTTTGCCCGTTAGGTTTATTGTAATCACTAGCAACTTTGGCTATAAACTTATTGATTGAGATACCTGCTGAAGCCGTCAGGCCTATTTCATTAAAAATACGTTGCCTTATTTCCTTAGCAATTAAAGTGGCACTTGGCAGCCCTATTTTGTTTTCGGTAACATCTAGATAAGCCTCATCTAAAGATAAAGGCTCGACCAAATCTGTGTAGTCAAAGAATATTTTACGTATTTGGTTAGAAATGTCCTTATAACGATCAAATCGTGGCTTCACAAAAATAAGTTGTGGGCATAGTTTTTCTGCTAAACGACCAGACATAGCACTTTTTACACCAAATTGTCTTGCCTCGTAACTTGCCGCACTAATAACACCGCGTTTTCCACCACCACCAACTGCAATAGGTTGACCTTTAAGATCTGGATGATCCATTTGCTCAACAGAAGCATAAAAGGCATCCATATCTACATGAATGATTTTTCTAATTGGTAAATCGTTTAGCATAGTGTAAATTTAGACATTAAAAAGCTTTTAATGACTGTAGAAATTGAACGTAAATTTTTAGTGACTTCTAACGATTTTAAAAAAGAAGCAACGACAAGTTATAGAATAAAACAAGGATTTTTGAATAGCCATGAAGAGCGTGTTGTAAGGGTAAGGTTGAAAGAAGATAAAGGGTATTTAACGGTAAAAGGAAAATCATCAGAAGATGGTTTAATACGTTTTGAATGGGAAAGGGAGATTAGTTCACAAGACGCAGAGGAACTTTTGAAGTTATGTGAAAGAGGTATCATAGATAAAATTCGTTACGAAGTACATCTGGGGAAACACACTTTTGAAATTGATGAATTTTTTGGTGACAATGAGGGTTTAATTATTGCAGAGATAGAATTACAAGCTAAGCACGAAAATTTTAAAAAACCTGACTGGTTGGGTAAGGAGGTATCTGGGGATATTAAATATTATAATTCACAATTAGGTAAACAACCATATAAAAGCTGGAAATCATGAAAGATAAATTGTTAGTGTTACTTCTGATTTGCTTGGTGTCCTCATGTAAGGATAACAAGAAAGAAGACAATGGAATTGAAACAATTACTGAAACGGATATTGTGGAAGTTCCTGTAAACAATATTAATCCAAAAGATAAAAAACATGAGTCCATTAAGGAATTAGAAATGCGTCTCAAAAGTAAAGGCTATGAGACCTTTTATTATGTTGATAAAAAAACGCAGGATACAACATTAATGCAAAAATACTTTATTGCCTTTTTGAAGAATGGACCCATTAGAAACCAAAATGAAGAAGAGGCAAACCAACTACAAAGTGAACATATGGCACATTTGAGTAAAATGTACGAACTAGGTTACGCCGACATTTCTGGTCCTTTTGATGATGATGGTGATATAAGAGGCATAACAATCTATAATGTACCAACATTACAAATGGCAGATAGTTTAGCTAATGCTGACCCAATGGTAAAAGCGGGAAGACTTGAGATTGAAGTCCATCCGTGGTGGGCTGCCAAGGGATTCCCTTTACGATAATAAAAAACGCTCCGATAATTCGGAGCGTTTTTTTATAGTGTAGTTGAATTACTCTATTCTTCAGCTTGTGGACCTCCACTTACAATTTTAAACTCAGAACGTCTGTTTTGTTGATGTTCTTCATCAGTACAGTTAGAACCACAATTAACCTTAGGTTCAGACTCTCCTTTACCTTCAGCAGAAATGCGAGATTCATCTATACCTTTAGAGATCACATATTGTTGTGTGCTCTTAGCTCTACGTTGAGATAGCCTTTGGTTATACGAATCAGAACCTCTGCTATCTGTGTGAGAGGTTGCGTTAATTACTAAATCAGGATACTTATTCATAATCTGAACTAACTTATCTAATTCAAAAGCGGCTTGTGCCGTAATATTGGATTTATCAAAATCGAAATAAATTGGATTTAATACAATTTCCTCAGGAGTCATTATCTTTTCGATTGGATCCAACGAGATTTGAACTCCAAACTCTTCTTCGCTAGTGCCTTTTACAGTTACCTTTTTGCTTTCAAAATCTTCCATCACCACTTCTAGTTCTGTATCCTGTTCACACTCAACTATGAATTCAGCAATACCATCTTCATTCGTAGTTTTTGAAACGACTTTATTACCATCCGCATCATATAAGGACACAGAAGCCCCGCTTAAAGGTTCTCTGGTCGTGTCATCTAAAACAGTTGCTGTTATTAAAACATCACATAGCGGTTGTAATTTTTTAAATGCATAAACATCATCACTTCCTTGTCCTCCTTCTCTATTCGAGGATACAAAACCTTCTTCGGTCTCTTCATTGATTATAAAGGCAAAATCATCACCGTTACTGTTTATTGGAATACCAACATTTCTTATAGGTGCCATTTTTCCGTCGATAACTCTAGTGTAGAATACATCCATACCACCAAGGCCTAAATGACCATTTGAAGAAAAATAAAGAGTGTTATTACTACTTATGTATGGGAACATCTCTTGCCCTTCAGTATTTACTTTTTGCCCAAGGTTTTCGGGTTCACCCAAAGTACCATCCTCATTGATTGTTGCTTTATATAGATCAAAATTACCATAACCTCCAGGCATATTAGACGAGAAGTATAATGTGGATCCATCAGCACTTACAGAAGGATTTTTAACGGAGTAGTTTTCGCTGTTTATAGCTAAACTTTCAACAGTATCCCAATCGTTACCTAATTTGGTGGCTTTAAATAAGTATAATTGACTATAACGCACTCTACTTAATGAGTCTTTTTGATAATCTTTTTCAAAATAACTTTCTCTTGAAAAGTACATGGTTTTACCATCTGGAGTGAATGACACTAAGCCTTCATGGTATTTTGTGTTGATTTTATCGTTCATCAATGAGGCGTTATCATAAGCGCCATCGGAATTTTTACTCAAGGTATATATATCCAAAAAGGGCTCCTCGTTCCAACCATAAGTTTTACGATTATCATTTCTACCCGAAGTAATATAAAGCTTACCATCATGTTCTACACCACCAAAGTCTGATTGCGCACTGTTAAAACCTGCATCTTGAACATTAAACTTTTTACCTTGCTCTAAGATTTTAGGTAAGTAGTTTGGATTTTTTCTAAATGCTGTCGCTCTATTATCTGATGGTCGCATAGAAGCAAATTTTTCCATTTGCTTATTAGACTCTTCATATTTTCCATTCGCCTTTAGCATTTCTGAATACTTATAGATCATTTCTGGATTCTCACTAGTCTCCAAAGCTTTGGCATACCATTTTTCAGCTTCCACCGTATTGAAAATGTTATAATAGCATTCTGCTAATTGTCCGTAAACATAAGGAGAACCGTCCCCTTTATCAATTAGTCTTTTATAACTTTCAGCAGCATCGACATATTCGAATCTGGCAAATTCTTTATCAGCTTTCTTTGTGTTTTTGTTCTGAGCAGTTAAGCATAAACCACTCATCAACGTGATAAATAATAGTGTTTTTAAGTTTTTCATAATTGTTTAGCTTAACGGATTAAAAGTATCTAGGTGAACGGGAAACACGTTTTGGGAAGTTAAGATCAAATAGCAACATAACCTCGTGGGAAGCAGGTGCAAATGCTTTGATGTCTGATGAAACAGCATCGTAAGCATATCCTACTCTTAACGAAGGTGATAATGCAAAATTAACTAAACCAGAAAACGAATCGTCTAATCTATAGGAAGCACCAATTTCGAACTTTTTGAAGAACCTTGCGTTAAGATTGACGTCAAAGGAAGTTGGTGCATCAAATGCAGATTTCACCATAAATGAAGGCTTTAATTCTGTATTTGGTGATAGATCAAAGACATAACCACCAGTTAAGAAATAATGCTGTGTTTCAGAACCAATTTTATTTCCATTGGCATCCAAATGAACGGATGACAACATGTTAGGTACTGACAGCGATAAGTAATACTTATTTGTGTAATAGAAGAACCCAGCACCAATATTAGGAGTGGTTTCATTAATTCCCATTCCAAAGAATGGGTCACCTTCGTCTATGACATCCACATTACCAGTTGTAAGATTGATATCGTGAAAAGTGGCACCAGCCTTAATACCAAATGCTAAACGATGCTCACCACCCAGTTTAAGTGTATAAGATAAATCAACGTAAGCATTTGTTTCTTTAACAGGACCAATTTGATCTGCTATTAAGGATACACCTAGGCCAAGGTTATTACCAATAGGTGAATGACCGAAAAAGGTTCCAGTTTCTGGACCACCATCAATTCTAGACCACTGGTTTCTGTATAATAATCCGAAAGAAAGATTCTCTCTTGAACCAGCATACGCTGGATTAACAATATTCATATTATACATGTACTGCGTGTACTGTGGATCTTGTTGCCCGTACATTTGAAATGCAAAAAGCAAAACCGCTATTATCGTGAGTTTTTTCATTATAATTTAAGTTGATTCAGTTAGTTGATTATCTGTTTATATATACCCATGCGCTTCTTTGCTTCGCACCACCTTCGTAAATAACGGTGTAGAAATATGTTCCCACAGGCAGTTCTTCGCCGTCATTGGTTTGACCTTCCCACTCATCAACATAGTTGTTTTTAGAGTAAACAAGCGTTCCGTTTCTGTTAAAGATTTCAAGTTTAACAACATTAAAACTACTTAAGTCAAATCGATCATTAAGTCCAGGACTTACACCTGGTGATATACCTTCTGGGAAAATACAAGACTCCACTTCCTCTACGAAATTGGTAATTGCATTGGTACAGCCTGTGGCATTGAAGGTTATCTCAGCTGAATAATCACCAGAAACTAATACTGTATCAAGTGTTAGTCCGTTTGATCCTGGAATTTCTACACCATCTAACAACCAAGTTACTGTAACATCTGCCTCAGTAAAGTTTTCAGGAACAATACCTATAGTAATAGGCACAGTAGCATTTGGACAAACCTCATATTCTATAGTTGGGTCGAATGATGCTAATGGAGATAGATTAACCTCTAAGTTGAAAGAAGTTGTCTCATAACATCCACTGTTATTGTCTTCCACTCGAACATATATAGTTTCTCCACTACTAGTGTATGGACTAGCTAAAGGAGCCGTGTTACTATCGGCATCTTCTTGTGAAGCGTGATATGTAATTGTAACATCAGTACTTGTGTTCACTTCATCATTAATCGAAGTTAAATCGAACTGAGTTTCACCATCAACATTACCATCTTGATCATCACAAACTATAAAGTCTGCAGGCTGATTAACAGCAGGTCTTTCGTTAACAACAAGTTCAACCTCAGATAACTGTCTACATCCAAGGAAACCGTCATTAGCAGCAGTGGCATCTTCAATTCTTATAATTAAAGTTTCGCCGGTACTTGAATACGGAGAACTTACAGGGTTAAGCGCTTGGTTAGCGTCATCTGTACTTGTATAATAACTTACCACAAAATCAGCACCTAAGCCTAATGATGCGGTTAAAGCATCTAAATCAAATTCTTCAACTCCATCAGATCCAGGACCATCACATACTGTAATGTTTTGTGGTTCTACACTTGGAGCTTCATCATATAGTCTAATATCAACTAACGCTGAGAAATAGGTTTCGCTTTGATCACAAATTCCACCGAGAACTTGCACTTGATAGGTTCCTGACTCCGTAACAGTTAGGTTTGGCTGGTTGTAATCAGGAATAACAAAACCATCTTGATACCATACATATTCATCAACAGAATAGAAGGTACTTGCAGTCAGTTCCACACTTTCAAATCCACAGAATTCAAATGTTTCATCTGGGGTAATAGGATCTTCAATATCGTCTTCAATCTCACCACCCTCAAGAGCTAAGCTCACATCACAAACCACATCACAGTTAGTTCCGTCTGGCGGACCTGAATCTTGAGTAAAGGTATAGAAACCGGCTTGTTGCGAGAAGTTAGTTATTAGAATAACATAGACCGAGTTAGCAGGAACATTAGTTAGTGTAATGGTTTCACTGGCTGTAGCAGAGTAGCTACAGTCTGCAATAGTTTCTGGTAATAAGTCAACACAACCATCTTGCTGATTCACAAATGGACCCCAAACAATAAAGTCAATATCCAGAGGTGTACCAGTATTACTTGTTTGATCTAAACTAAATACATAGTCACCAGCTACGTCAAAATTAATAGTATTCCATTGTGGATCTGGTTGAGAGAACAAACAGTCATAATCTAAATATGGTGGCGCTACTTGATCACCAACAATACTTTCGTACTGAATAGTTGGGTCTGCACAAATAGGTAATGTATCCAAACAATATGTTGGTGTCCCTAAAGTACTAATACATAAGTCAAATGTACTCGTTTCACTATTACTACTAGCAGAGAAAATTCTAATATAATAGGTGTTACCTATAACCAATGATGGCGTAAGGCTGAAAGTATCATCTGAACAATATATCTCTGTTAAACTACCACAGTCACCTTCATAAAGTGCATGGTCTAGATTTGTAGTACCACCTGTTATGTTTTGAATGTCTATGATTTGTTGGTCACCAACCGCAGTAAATTCAAACCATACATCATCATCTGGGTCACCAGTACAACTTCCACTAGGAACTCCTGATGGTGTAGCAGCTAATATGGTTCCTGGATTAACCGTATCACAACTCTCATCTGCATTAACTACAGCTACAGTGGCATTGATACACTCATCATTGTCAGGAGGACAAGCCAATACTTCAAAGAAATCACTACTTATTGTACAATTATTATCTTGTTCATTGGCAACAAAAATCTTAACAGTATTACCAAAAGGGAAAGGACCTGCTTGGTAAACACCAGTTGCCGTTGCCTGAACCGTAGAAGCATCAAAATCATTTGATATTTCTAAAGAAGTAGCATCTCCTAAACTTGTGACATCAACATCAATAAAGAATTGATCGGTATCACAATCCGTATTAACTGTAAACCCAGCTTCTGGTAATGTACATGTCAATTCTTGAATATTTACCGTAAAGTCCAAGGTTACACCCCAAGAACCATTGTAGCACGGATTTGGTGTGGCTTGACCAGTATCCGCAGTACCAATACGCATTCTATGGACACCAAGAGGTGCAGTTAGAGGCATTACAAATGAAGCATCTAATGTTGTTGGAATCGCATTGGTAGATGTTCCAGAAAATACAAGTTCTGTAGCGTTATCAAATACTAAGTCATCATTAAAATCAATCCAAATATTGGTGCCGTATGTAAAGCCCGTTTCAAATGTAACAGCCACATTGGTTTCAATACCTTGAAAAACGTTTACCGTTGGTGAGGTTTGGTCTTCGTAGGTGACATCACCTAAGCTTGGAAAGTCTGTGAAGCCTATTGTAACATTGGTAACACCTTGTCCATCATTACTTGTAGGTTCAGACTGACAATATCCTGTATAAAATGAACCAGGACCAGCGAAAGAACTCAAATTAGTTGGGTCACATTCTGCCTGAACATAAAAATCATAGTCAGTATCTGAAGTTAAGCCTGTTAAAACAAAAGGATTTGTGGTCACTCCAGTTACCAAAGTACCTGTCCCTGGCGTAAAACCAGCAGGACCATACTCTATATTCCAAACGGTTGATGTTCCTGTCTCTGTCCATCCTACTTCTGTTTCAGTTAAACTCAAATTAGTTGAAGTGAGATCAGTCGGTTCTGGACAAGTAGGAATTCCACGTACACGGAAGTTGTCTACAAATACATCATTGTCTTCTGGATCGTCTACTGTACCTTCAGAACCTAAAATTCCAAATTGAACAGTTTGTCCGGCATACGCCTCTAGTGTAACCACTGGGTGTTCACCAGTAGCAGGCACAACAGATGTACTATCATAAGTTAATAGTGGTGTCCAAGTTGCACCATTATCGTTAGTAATTAGTAGTTGTACAATATCATCTGAACCTAAGGTTCCAGCCGTAGTCGAACTACCAAACTGCATGATACCGAAGTCAAATTCAACTTGGAAAGGACCTCCAGTTAAATCAAATTGCGGCGATATAATCCAATCACTCTTTGTAGCTACCCATAAATTAATTTTATAGGCACCACTAAAGCCATTATTAAGGAAACCATCCGCACCCCATGCGCCAGCACCAAAATCTGCCGGGCCTGTTGTCGCATCTCCACTATCAGCTTCATCCCAGCAAACAGGAATTATAGTGTCGAATTGCTCTAAATAATCAGGTGTAAAAACATCACAAGCCGTTGTAAAAGTAAAAGGCGCTGAGAAATCACTAGTATCACCTCCACCACAATCGGCTTGTACATAAAAATCATAATCTGTACTGGCCATTAAACCAGTTATTGTATATGGGTTGGTAACGCCTGTAACCGTTGGAATACCAGTTGGTGCATCTCCTGAAGGGACAACCTCAATATTCCAAATGGTTGCAGTACCATTTTCTGTCCAGCTCAATTCAGCTCCATCAGTTGTAAAATTAGTGGCAGCTAAATTTGTTGGAAACGTACAAGTCGGACCTTCTTCAATACAAACGTCTGCTGTTCCAGACTGCGCATCTCTCCAAATTACGGCAACATAGGTATTTCCGGGTGTAAGACCACCAATAATATCTGAACTGTCACCCGAATCTAATGTATTATTAATACATACTAAGGACGTACCACCACAAGCATCTAAAACCTCTACACCTATGTTATCTCCAGCACCACCAATATTAAAAACAACGGAGCCAACTGGAGGAGCAGTAAAGCTTACCCAATATCCCCAATTTCCAAAACCATCACACGAAGGGTTTTCTCCAGCAGCATCAATATCTTCTGCAATGCTAAAATCAAAAGTTGTAGGTGTTGCCGTATCACAATCAGTTTCAACAGTCATTGGAAACGCTGCTGCACACGACCCACCAGGTACAGTAGTATTAAAAGTCACTGGCCCAACCAAGCTTGATGTACTTGAACCCCCACAGTCTGCAACTAAATATACATCGTAAGAGGTTCCCGTTGTTAAGCTTGTAAAACTAAAAGAAGTAGTTGTAAGTCCAGACTCTAATGTTCCAGTTCCAGGTGTAAAACCTGCTACTCCCCATTCTAAATTCCAAAGTGTTTCAGTCCCACCTGGGGTCCAACTTACATCAGCGGTTGTTTCTGTTACATTAGCAAATGTAATATCCGTAGGTTCAGGACATGTAACTTCAAAAATATTTATATCATCAAAGGCAAAACCTTCGTCAGTAACCGATCCATCTGAACCAAAGGCTACTCTAAAAATAACGTTAGCCTGACCACCTAAACCTGTAAGAGGATGTCTAGCGGTTACCCAGTCATTAGTTCCTGCAGCACCAGTACCTGACCAACCTTCTTGTTGCCCTCCAGGTGCACCATTTATGGTGTTATCAGTATACCAATTATTTGGATCGCCAAAAGCACCAACATTGACCCAAGTTGTACCGCCATCAATGGATGACTGTAAAACGGCACCATCCCAGCTAAACTCAATGTCGTACCAAATACTTAGCTCTATGGAAGGAGCTGTAAGTGATGAAAAATCAAATACAGGACTTGTCACCCAAGAGTCTTCATTAGAGTTGTAGTTGCCTGTTAGGTTCGTAACCCACGCATTAGTGCCAGAGGCAGCACTATTGATGATAGCTCCAGCCGGAGTACCTAGTGCCCACGTGCCATTTGTTGTGTTGTTGGCAACCCAACCTCCATCACCAGATTCAAAATCCTCAGTGTATGGAAAAGAAGCTATTTGAGCTTTGACACTTGAAATCGCAACAAATGAAAGCAAAAATAAAAATAGAGTAATCTTTCTCATTATTAATCGGTTTGTTAGAAATTAGTTAACCCTTTATAATACATTGATTACAAAGGATTTATTTTTTTTAATTTTTATGAGGCTTGGGGAGGCGTATCTATACGTTGCTTAACCGTTTTTATTACGCTCATTCGAATATATAAAAAATGACTATTAACAAGATGTTAACAATGCTATAATAGATTAACTACCGTATTAATCGATAAAAGGCTTAGGGTGTTTTTAGATGAATATAGACCGGAAAGTGATCACTGTAACCTCCTTTGTACTTTTTACCTACATAGGTTCTGAAAGGCTGACCTTTATACTTTCCATTATATTGCTTCAGAAATCTGGGATTAAAAACATCGGCCTTAACAAATCTAAGCTCGGAACTACTTATATCGAAAAAGTTGTGTGAGAATAATATTTGATCAAACATGTGCCACTGAAAATCATGATTTAAACTGCCTTTGTTATAGGAATGAACCGTTTTAAAAGGGTTGTATAAATTACTTTCAGATTCGAGGAGCTTTATACTAATGTCTTCAGGATTATCGTTAAAGTCTCCCATGACAATGATTTTTGGAGAGGCATCCTTGTTTTTAATTCTTTTTACTATTGTATTGACGACTTTTGCAGCAGCAATTCGCTTATGCTCGGTTTCCTTTTCACCTTCTCTTCGTGAAGACCAGTGATTTACAATGATATAAATAGGGTTCCGTTGTAATTTTCCATGTACCAAAAGAATATCCCTTGTATAATCTCTTTCACCTGTTTCAGTATATAGCTCAACCGAAAAGGTTTCGGAGCTAATAACTTCAAATAAATTACTTTTGTAAAGAATAGCAACGTCAACACCTCGTTCATCCAATGAATCATAATGAACAAAGTTGTATGACCTACCAGCCAACCCTTCACTTTCTATTAAGTCTTGTAAAACTTTTTTGTTTTCAACTTCAGCAAGTCCTACAATGGCAGGGGATTCTTCTATACCGTCTTCACCAATTTTTGAGATAACTTTAGCCAGTTTTCGTAATTTATTAGTATACCGTTTTACTGTCCAACGTTTTGTAGAAGTAGGTAAAAAGTCGTCATCATTAGTAAAAGGGTCATTTTCTAGGTCAAATAGATTTTCAATATTATAAAAGGCTATGGTATAGGAAGATGTGTTATTGTTCATGAGAATAAATATAGGTCTTTTAAAACATATTTAGAAAACGGCATTTGTGTAACTTTGTACTTTAAATTATTATGTTAGAAAAAAAAGATATTACATTAGAGAAGGTTGTACTTGTGGGAATCATAACGCAAGATCAAGACGAAGAACAATCGAAGGAGTATTTAGATGAGTTAGAGTTTCTTACCTATACTGCAGGTGGCGATGTTGTAAAACGATTCACCCAAAAAATGACAATGCCCAATCCAAAAACCTTTATAGGTACAGGTAAAATGGAAGAAGTCATGCATTATGTAAAGGAGCACGACGTTGGCACCGTGATTTTTGACGACGAACTTTCTCCAGCACAAGAACGAAATATCAGTAAAATTCTAAATTGTAAAATTTTAGACAGAACCAATCTTATCTTAGATATTTTTGCTCAGCGCGCACAAACCAGTTATGCAAGAACTCAGGTAGAACTGGCACAATGCGAGTATTTATTGCCAAGGTTAAAAGGGATGTGGACTCACCTTGAACGACAGAAGGGTGGTATTGGTATGCGCGGTCCTGGTGAAACGGAGATTGAAACCGATAGACGTATTGTACGCGATAAGATTGCATTATTGAAGGCCAAGATTAAAACTATAGACAAACAAATGTCTGTTCAGCGTGGTAATAGGGGCAAGATGGTGCGTGTGGCTTTAGTAGGGTATACAAATGTAGGTAAGTCTACTTTGATGAATGTTATCAGTAAAAGTGAAGTATTTGCCGAAAATAAGTTATTTGCCACGTTAGATACGACGGTAAGGAAAGTAGTTATTGGGAACTTGCCTTTTTTGGTGAGCGATACGGTTGGATTTATAAGAAAATTACCAACCCAGTTAGTAGAATCCTTTAAAAGTACTTTGGACGAAGTGCGCGAAGCAGATTTACTCCTTCATGTTGTAGATATTTCCCATTCCAATTTTGAAGAACATATAGAATCAGTTAACCAAATATTAGATGAAATTGACAGTAAGGATAAACCAACAATAATGGTGTTTAATAAAATTGATGCCTATGAGCCAGAGCCCTATGACTCAGACGATTTAATTGAGGAGCGAACAACATCTAATTACAGCATAGAAGAATGGAAAAAAACGTGGATGTCTAGAATTGGCGATAATGCCTTATTCATATCCGCATTAAATAAGGAAAATATGGATGAATTTAGAAAACGGGTGTATCAAGAAGTAAGAGAAATTCATGTGACACGTTTTCCTTATAATCATTTTCTATATCCAGATGTTGAAGATATTTCATAATAAAAAAGCCCTTCAGGAAACTGAAAGGCCTTTTTTAATTTATCTATTAGGTTACGATTATCTAGAATTTATAGCTTAGACCAATCGTATAATAAGACTGTAAATCATTATCAGCATCCTCTAAGGCTACACCTTGAAAATTCGCAGCTTCTTGTTTGTTGCTTCTTAATGCAAAATCAAAACCAACACCAATCATTTTCCATAAGGTATAACCAAATGAGTTCGTCCATGTCCAGTTAGAAAGATCACCGTCTTTATAACTCTGAAATGTAGAAAAGTTCGTTTTAAAATTTACGGCACCAATTTGTCTAGTGTAGTCCGCTACAATTTTTGCACCAAAGGACGAATCAAAAACAGTATCTCCACTTGAGAATACAAAATTGTAGTTGGCAGGATGAATAACAACAACTAAGTTTTCTATAGGGGTCCATGTAGCACCAACACCAACGTCTAAATAACCTGGGTCGTTGAAATTGTCTAATAATGTAGTTCTATATTCGGCCAGACCGGAAATAGCAAATTTTTCGCTTAGTTTACGTCCGTATAATGATGATATATTGAATACATCTGTTCCCGTTCTAAAGCTACTATCATCAGTTGGGTCGTCTTTGTCATCAAATTTTACCCAGTTTAGGTTAGTTGTAAGAGCATTTCTCCAGAAATATTTATCCTCTATTTTATTGGCGAAAGCATTAACGGTTATTCCAATATTTCCTGATTCGTTGTTTGGTGTACCTTGTGCATACCAGTTGTTAAAGTTAGATAAGCTACCGCCAATGGTTCCAAAGGCACCAATTCGCCAACCCGGTAAGGCGTCAATTTGTTTTTGGATAGCGTCAGCCTCTGCCTGAAACCTATCTGCTTCGGCTTGTTTCTCTGCTTTCTGAGCTTCTAGTTCCTCTTTTGTCTGTGAAAATCCAAGTGCTATCACAAACATTAAGGATACCGATAAAAGTAATTTTTTGTTCATAATGAAATAATTTTTAGTAATAAAATGGATGTATATGAACAAATATAGGCTATTATTGCTAATGGAATGTAGTTTAGTTTCCTTAATCATTTTGCTCACATAATGATAATATGATTGAGTTACTTTTTGCTTTTTTTGTATAAAGGAACAGAAGAGCATGCTTCACCAAACATTATAGACTTAGAAACAGGTTTTAACTTCTGGGTAAGTAAAATCAGGGCATTGGCAGGAACAGGCTTGTGAGAACACCCTTTAATAATAACAGGTAAATCTTGGTACACTGAAACGTCTATTTCAGAAATTATAGAAGCATAAAGTATAGACTCTAAATGTTCAAGAGATCCACAAATGGTTAACCTTGAGTATTCTTGAAGCTCGAGGCTAATCAACATGTATGCCCAATCTGGTACAACGGCATCCGTAGAACAATACAATGCGACGTAACAGTCTTTATATTGTGACCAATCATGCGTTTTTACGCGGGTCCTAAAGTCTTTTTCTCGCAAGACCAGTCCTTCTAACAACCAGTCTTTAATATCAAACAAAACACGACGACCTTCAGGATAGAAATCTTCCAAGTCAATTACCTTAAGCTTACTGTTAGCTACTCTATTTACTATTTCTTCTGCCATACATAGTTATTTTACACTATAGCGACGTAATCCATAGTTAGTTTCATCACGCTCAATAAAGTCTAATGAGATTTTGCTTCCATTATGTATGGGTTTTTCAAGTTTAGCACGATGAATATTTTCATAAGTTTCTACATCTATTGAAGTCCTTTCGTTCAAAGTTTCAAATAAATTAACATCAGCTATCTTAGATACCCACTCATCTTGAACAACACCTTCAAAAACTTTAGATTTTGAGCCACTTCCATAAGCTATAAAACCTATGGTTTTTCCAGACAAATCCAAGTCATTATTGTAGCTATCGGATAATAGGCTCAAAAGCGACATGAATATCGATGCCGTGTACATATTACCAATTTCCGAGGAAGCTAACTCACCTTGTGCAATTTTTGAGTTGATAAACGTTGTATACATTTCAGACTTGTAGGCTTTTTTAGACCATTCCTTTTTATCGGTATCCACCATTGGACCAATTTCATTCTCTAGACTGAAGTACAAACCAGAGGATTTAAGCCAATTGAGCCAGTTATCAAAAATAATACGTCTACCGTGAAACGCATAGGGTAGATGAAACACAATTTTATGCCAATTATCATTAAAGGACACCTCCTTTTGTTCGCTAAAATGATTGAGTGCTTCCGTTATCCTATCATTGTAGCATGCGTTAGAGAATTGTCCGTCAAAAACAGGTTCTTCCTTAAAGACTTCAACATTCGTATTGCTATCCGACCAGAATTCAGAATCTGAAGACGCCATAAACTCTTGAATCTTCTCATCGGATGCATCTAAATTTAAATCTTTAAATACTGCTTTTAGAAGAGCTGCTTTTTTGAACGTACGTCTGGGTTTAAAAAAATCACCCTCACTCTTGGAAGCTACACCCCAAACATCCTTTATTTCTAATATAGATGGGTTATGGCTTATTAATAGGGCAACGGCACCTGCGCCCTGTGTATATTCTCCAGTAGAATTTATATCATATTTAGATAGATCTGAAGCAATAACGACAGCTTTTCTCTTAGGGTTATTTCTTACCCAGTCTAAACTGTTGTGTAAGGCGTCAACGGCACCTACACAAGCAAAGGTCATATCTAGGATATCACAATGTTTAAAACTGCGCTCGCCATAAGTGCTTGCAAGTTGGTTTTCAACGATTTCTACGGCATAAGTCGCTGTAGGTTTTGAGCCATCAATGGCGCTTTCCGTACCTAAATACACGCGCCCAATGTCGTTTGGATTAATATTGTTCTGCAGGATTAAATTTAGCAATGCATTAGCTGCAAAAGTTGCGGCATCTTCACCAATATTTGGTACTGCCATTTTTTGAAGCCCTAATCCTTTTTTTAATTTTTCAGCAGGTATACCTCTTGCCTCGGCAAGCTCATCCATTGGCACATAAAGTTGAGGTACGTAAAAAGCGATGGCATCAATTCCTGTAGCACTCATAATTTTAGTTTATAACATTCCTAATTCTAACTTAGCCTCTTCGCTCATTAAATCTTGAGACCAAGGTGGGTCAAAAGTGATTTCGACTTCGGCATCTTTAATCTCGTTTATGGATTTTACTTTTTCCTCAACCTCAAGTGGTAAAGTCTCAGCGACAGGACAGTTTGGTGTCGTTAGTGTCATTAGTATTTTTACCTCGTGATCTTCATTTACAAAAACGTCATAAATTAAACCAAGTTCATAAATATCTACAGGAATCTCTGGATCGTAGATTGTTTTTAATACCCTTACGATTTTATCTCCTAAAACATTGGTATCTATAGTGGATTCACTCATCTTAATTCAATTGTGTTTGGTATGCTATAGCATACATTTTTAATTGTTTAATCATGCTAACTAATCCGTTAGCTCTAGTTGGTGACAAGTGTTCTTTTAAGCCTATCTTATCAATAAAGTCTGTATTAGCTTCAATAATATCCTTTGGATGTTGATTGGAGAATACTCGGATTAAAATTGCAATTATACCCTTAGTAATAATGGCATCACTGTCTGCAGTAAATTCTACTTTATCGTCATTCAATTCGGCATGAACCCAAACCTTGCTTTGGCACCCTTTTATGATATGGTCATCTGTTTTGTATTGTTCATTGATAAGCGGAAGTGTTTTTCCTAAGTCTATCATGTATTGATAGCGTTCTTCCCAATCATCAAACATAGAAAACTCGTCAATAATTTCGTTTTGAATTTCTTCGATACTCATCATCATTTTATTTGGTGCAAAGTTACAAAATCACTCTTGTTTCGTTAGCTTTTCCCTTATGGTTAATATTTTATTAACTAATGCTTCAATTTCTTTAGGTGGATGCCCATGGTCAAAGGTAGGTGTCATCAATTCATTCTCACCTCTTATAATTGTGACTGTGGCGTGCGCAGCCCCATCATAATGACGTTTGCTAGTGGGCGCTTCAAGATTAACAAATTTTACTTCATCGATGGCTGCAACCATCGAATCGAGAATTTTCCAATCGTCATTGGCTGTCGGATAGTATCTTTTCTTTTCAAAATTACGATCTTCGGTAAGCATAACCTCATCTTTTGAGATTAAGGTGTATTCAAATACCCCTCTTGTTGAAGCTCTGTATGCTATTTCAAAATCGCTAGAGTTTTGAAAGTTCTTTTTTTCCATGGCTAACTTTTCTGTGTTACCGGCAACGCTTTCCCTTCTAGTATTGCAAGATTCCGTAACTATGACAAAGGCTAAAAGACTAAGTAAAAATTTCATAGGTTTATATTTAATATCAAATATAAAGATTTATAATCCAAAAACATGCCATAAAAAAAGGCGCTATATAAGCGCCTTTAGAAACGGTAGTTATCTACTATTAATTACCTGTAAATTCTGCTCTTGGTCCACCAGCTGCTAAAACAGATCGCATTCTTATTTTTTGTCCTTCAGTGAATAATCCCATACAATCATCGTCTGTATAATCCATGTAATTCTCAACCATGTCCAATGATCTACAGTGTGTAACAGCGCCTGGGCAACCATAGTTTGGTCTGTCAGAACTAGGAGTGTCATCCACAAAATCATCTCTGTTGCATCTACCATCTCCCCAAATATGTCTTAAGTTTAACCAATGACCAACCTCGTGAGTTGTAGTTCTACCACCATCAAATGGTGCTTGTGCTGTACCGGTTGTTCCGAAATATTGAGGTGAAACTACAACACCATCGGTTGAGGCATTCCCCCCTGGAAATTGAGCATACCCAAGAATCCCACCTCCAATATTTGCTACCCAAATCGTTAAATATCCAGGTTGTGCAGGATACACGGATTTGACGGCATCATTGGTTCCCCATTGGGAAGTAGAGTTTGCACGTCTGTCTACTACAGCTAAAGAAAATGTAATATCTACATCTGCACCTCTCTCTGGATATGAACTCACATCACTAAAGTTGGTGTCATTAAAATCGGCATTTAAAACACTAATTTGCGAATTAATTTGAGCATCACTTATATTTTGACTACTGTTTGCATAAATAACATAGACATAGACTGGAATATTAATAGAACCTAAACCATCATCTACTGGGTCTCCGCCGCCAGTATCACCGCCACCGCCATTATTTCCACCTCCATTACCATTACCATTGCCAGGCCTTAGATGATAGGTAAACTCCCTTGATTTTTTTTCAATCTCATACATTTTTTGATATAAATCCGGTTTTTCATTGAGTTGTCGGTTAAGAATTTCCATTGATACACAGTTTTTTCCTCCCACGGCTCTATTCGCCGTTCCAGCTTCTACAGGATCGGTATAAGCATAGAAATCACTCATGTCAATTTTTTGTTGGTCAAGCTCTGTGTTTTGGTTTTGGTCGTCGCTACAACTGACAAAAACTGTAGCTGCGATAGCCAAACCTAAAATAGATTTTTTCATAAAAAAATGGTTTGTTGTTAAATAATTGGTTGAATATATAACAAAACAATAAAGATTTAAGAAAAAATTAACAATAAAATGATAAAATTCGATGAACTACAAAATGACAGAATTTTGTTCTCGGTGGTAGGTTAATTTTAACTAATTGTTTGTGAGTAATTTAAGACAGCATTAAGATGGCTTTCTTCAAAGCCGAAATAAATATATCGATTTCCTCTTTAGTATTGTAGAACATGAATGACGCTCTAATAGTGCCAGGGATCTTATAAAAGTCCATGATTGGCTGGGCGCAATGATGTCCTGTGCGTACTGCAATTCCCATTTTATCTAATATGGTACCGATATCATAAGGATGAATGTTACCAACGTTAAAGGAAATAACTGAAGTTTTATGTTCAGAGGTGCCATAAATCGTTAAGCCTTCAATGTTTTGAAGTTGCTTAGTGGCATAGACTAAAAGTTCATGCTCGTATTGCACAATAGCATCAAAACCAATAGAGTTCATGTAGTCTATAGCCGCACCAAAAGCAATGCCACCACAAACATTTGGTGTACCAGCTTCAAACTTATGAGGTAAATCGGCGTAAGTGGTTTTTTCAAACGAAACTTCGGCAATCATTTCGCCACCTCCTTGATAAGGGGGTAACTTTTTGAGCCATTCTTCTTTTCCGTAGAGCATACCAATACCTGTAGGGCCACAAATTTTATGTGCTGAACATACATAGAAATCAACATCTAATGCTTGTACATCGGGTTTTATATGCGGGCACGACTGTGCACCATCTACTAATACTGCAGCGCCAACTTTGTGCGCTTTTTCTATAATGGTTTCAATAGGATTAATAGTCCCTAAAGCATTTGATATATGATTAACAAAAACAAGTTTTGTGTTTTGATTAAGCAGTTTGTCAAATTCTGAGAGTACCAAATCACCATTTGTGTTCATTGGTATAACTTTAAGAACAGCACCAGTGCTCTCGCAAAGCATTTGCCATGGCACAATATTGCTATGATGTTCTAAGGCAGAAACAATGATCTCATCTCCTTTCTTTAAAAGTGAAGAAAACCCATTGGCCACCAAGTTAATACCGTGTGTAGTGCCAGAAGTAAAAATAATCTCGTACGCTTTAGCGGCATTAAAGTGCTTTTGAATTTTAATACGTGCTTGCTCGTAAGCATCAGTAGCTTCTTGGCTCAATGCATGAACACCTCTATGTATATTGGCATTATAATTAGAATAATAATCAACTATTGTATCGATAACTTGCTGTGGGGTTTGTGAGGTTGCAGCATTATCGAAATAGATTAAAGGCTTACCATTAACTTTTCGCTTAAGGATAGGAAAATCCTTCCTTATCTGTTTTACATTGAACGTGGTATGACTTAAAGCTTCACTCATTTATAAATCAAACCCAATATTAACTCCTAATTTTCCGGCTATAATTTTAGTGATTCTATTTTTAATTTCTGGGATTTTCACAGAGTCCAAAACGTTATTACTAAACGCAAACATTAACAGTCCTCTGGCTTCTTTTTCAGGAATACCACGAGATCGGAGGTAAAACATAGCACTTTCATCCAGCTGCCCAATAGTACAGCCATGGGAGCACTTGACGTCGTCTGCAAAAATCTCAAGTTGAGGTTTAGTGTTTATTGAAGCTTTATCACTTAACAAAATATTATTATTCGCTTGAAAGGCATCCGTTTTCTGCGCTTCTTTTTCAACCAAAACCTTGCCGTTAAACACACCTGTTGCACTATCGCCAAAAATACCTTTATAATCCTGATGGCTCTCGCAATTAGGTTCAATATGGTGCACCAAAGTGTTATGGTCTACGTGTTGTTTATTACCAATAATGGTAATGCCTTTCATGGTCGAGTCGATGCGCTCTCCGTTTTGATAAAAGTTTAGATTGTTTCTAGTAATCTTTCCGCCAAAAGAGAAGGTATGCACCTTTGCAATACTCTCTTGTTTCTGGTTGATAAACGTGTTATCGATTAATGAAGCCGTTTCTCTATCGTTCTGAATTTTGTAGTAATCTACAATGGCACGTTTGTTGGCAAATATCTCTGTCACAGAATTGGTTAAGACAGGATTGTCTGTTAAGCTCTGATGACGTTCTATAATCTGAACATGCGAATTTTCGTCAACAACAACTAGATTTCGAGGTTGAAGCATTAAAGCTGCTTCATTACCTGTAGAAAAGTGTAAAATTTGTATTGGCTTTTCAACCAATTTATTCTTAGGAATATGAATATAAGCACCTTCTGCTGAGAACGCAGTATTTAAAGAGGATAGACCATCTTTAGCAGCGATTTTATTGAAATAATTTTCAATGACCAATCTGTATTTTGGCTTGGTCAGTGCAGCAGACATTAAACAAACATCGATGCCATCATGTGTAGTTTGCGATAAATGGGAAGAATATTTACCATCAATAAAGACGATTTTGTAAGCGTCTATATCGTGGATAAAATACTTCTTTACGTCTTTGAAATCTAATGCTTCTTCATGCTTAGGAAATACACTATAATCGTACTTTAAAATTGAATTTAATGAGGTATACTTCCATGCTTCCTGACGTTTGGTAGGAAACCCTTCGTTTTCAAAATGTTTTATAGCCTCCGTTCTTATATCATGGACTGGTGAGTCTACATCTACCGTATCCTCAAAAGCCATAAAAGAAGACACTAACTTTTCTTTTAATTCCATTTTGCTTTCCAATTAGGCGTTTACTTCTTCTTTAATCCAATCGTAACCTTTAGCTTCTAACTCATGGGCTAAGTCTGCAGATCCAGATTTCACAATGCGTCCATTGTGTAAAACGTGAACATAATCTGGAACTATGTAATCAAGCAGTCTTTGGTAATGGGTAATAACAATAACTGCGTTATCTTTTGATTTTAATTTGTTAACACCGTTGGCAACAATTCTAAGGGCATCGATATCTAAACCTGAGTCAGTTTCATCTAAAATAGCCAGCTTTGGTTCTAACATCGCCATTTGAAAAATCTCATTACGCTTTTTCTCACCACCCGAAAAGCCTTCATTTAATGAACGTGATAAGAACTTTCGATCTATTTCTAACAGCTCCGATTTTTCGCGAATCATTTTCAACATCTCGTTAGCAGGCATATCCTCTAATCCTTTAGCTTTTCGGGTTTCGTTGATAGCTGTTTTCATAAAGTTGGTAACGCTTACTCCAGGTATTTCTACTGGATATTGAAAGGATAAAAATACACCTTTGTGTGCGCGTTCTTCGGGTGCAAGTTCATTAATGTTTTCACCTTCAAAAATAATATCGCCTTCCTCAACCTCGTAATCTTCTTTACCCGCTATGACAGATGCTAAGGTGCTTTTTCCAGAACCGTTCGGGCCCATTATAGCATGGACTTCACCAGGCTTAACCTCTAAGTTAATTCCTCTTAATATTGCTTTGTCTTCTACACTGGCGTGTAAGTTCTTTATCTTTAACATAATATCTAGTTTGCTAATTTTATAACGTCTTCTTTATTTGAATTCGGTTTTTCAACCTTTAATATGTCTTTAATTTCAACTCTATATGGCCACCCTTCCTCGTTTTCCGGCTTTTCAAATTTTCTCACTCGTATAGTCACTGGAACCATATCGGTAGCTTCCTTTTTAAAAGGTTTGACCTGATTGTTCAGGCGGTGCATGTTTTCGTCGACAACCACACCGTAAATTTCATTTTGTGTCTGAAAAACGGCTGCATCTGCGTAATACAAAAACTCACCTTTCATGGTTATGTAGCCATCATTTTGGTCGTAGGACTTTGAACGATTTTCCTCAAGATTAACTTCAGTTTTTGTATCGTTTTTACAACCTAAAAAACCTATGACAGCCAATAAAATGAATATGCTTTTTTTCATGGTCTTATCCTACAGAACCTTCTAAACTAATCTCTAATAATTTTTGAGCCTCAACAGCAAATTCCATTGGTAACTTATTCAATACCTCTTTACTAAAACCGTTGACGATTAAGGCAATGGCTTTTTCGGTATCAATCCCTCGCTGGTTACAGTAAAAAATCTGGTCTTCACCAATTTTACTAGTTGTAGCCTCGTGTTCTATCTGTGCTGTTTTGTTTTTAGCTTCTATGTAAGGGAAGGTATGTGCACCACACTCATTGCCCATCAATAAACTATCACACTGGGAAAAGTTACGTGCGTTTTCTGCTCTTGGACTTATTTGTACCAAACCTCTATAAGAGTTTTGTGATTTACCTGCCGAAATACCTTTAGAAATTATGGTTGACCTGGTATTTTTTCCCAAGTGAATCATCTTAGTTCCTGTATCTGCCTGCTGAAAATTGTTAGTCACTGCGATGGAGTAAAATTCACCAACAGAATTATCGCCTTTTAATATACAGCTCGGGTATTTCCATGTTACAGCAGAACCCGTTTCTACCTGTGTCCATGAAATTTTTGAATTTTTTTCACACAAGCCACGCTTGGTTACAAAATTGTATACACCACCTTTGCCTTCAGCATTTCCTGGGAACCAGTTTTGTACGGTTGAATATTTTATTTCCGCATCCTCTAATGCAATTAATTCTACAACCGCAGCGTGCAGTTGGTTTTCGTCTCTACTAGGCGCCGTACAGCCTTCTAAATAAGAGACGTAACTACCTTCATCTGCAATAACAAGCGTTCTTTCGAATTGACCTGTTCCAGCTTGGTTAATACGGAAATACGTCGATAGTTCCATAGGGCACTTAACGCCTTTTGGAATGTAACAGAAACTACCATCACTAAATACGGCAGAATTTAGAGCCGCATAGAAATTATCTTTTTTGGGCACAACCGTACCAATATATTTTCTGACAAGTTCAGGGTGCTCTTTGATAGCTTCTGAAATACTCATGAAAATAATTCCTTTTTCGGCTAAGGTTTCTTTAAAGGTCGTTGCAACAGAAACCGAATCTACGACGACGTCCATCGCGACACCAGCTAATTTCTTTTGTTCGTCCAAAGAAATCCCCAGTTTGTTGAAGGTTTCTAATAGTTCAGGATCTACCTCATCCAAACTATTGTACTTTGGTTTTTTACTGGGTGCAGAATAGTAAGAAATAGCTTGAAAATCTGGTTTTTCATAATGTACATTTGCCCATTCCGGCTCAACCATATGTTGCCATATTCTGAAAGCTTCAAGTCTCCATTCTGTCATCCATTCAGGCTCTTCTTTCTTTTTAGAGATAGCCCTTACGATGTCTTCGTTTAGGCCATTAGGGAATGTTTCAGATTCAATATCTGTATAAAAACCATACTCGTATTCCTTGGTCTTTAATTCTTCTCTTAAATCGTCTTCAGTATATTTACTCATTACGTTTTTTTAAAGTGAAAATGATTCTCCGCAACCACAAGTGCGATTGGCATTTGGATTATTAAATACGAAACCTGTACCGTTTAATCCTCCTGAATATTCTAAAGTGGTACCTATGAGATATAAAAAACTCTTTTTGTCGACAATGATTTTTACACCGTTATCTTCAAAGACTTTATCTTCTTCTGCTTTAGTTTTATCAAATTTTAAATCGTATGACAAACCAGAGCACCCACCACTTTTAACACCAACTCTAATGTAGTCAGTGTCAGGGTTAAAGCCATCGTCATTCATAAGCTCGATGACTTTTTTCTTTGCTTGTTCAGAAACTTTAATCATAATATTAAAGTAGATTAATTCTAAATTGAATGCAAATATACGATATAACTAAGGTTTAACCATATTTACTAACATTATATTAGCATATGATTTAATAGAGTTTTCCTATGAATTAGGAAAATTTTGGCTTTGAGGATTGAAGCTTAAGATGAAACAAACGCCTTAGGGTAGTTTGAACATGTTTGTTGGATATACTTATTGCCTCAAAATTGCCATTCGTGTCTGTTTTTACAACCGTATTACAGTGTGAGCAGACTAACTCTAATGTGTGGTCAGGGTTTGTTTTGGATTTAACGTAATTATGACCAAACACAGCACAAGGTAATGCTTTACTTGAAGTAGGTTTCATCTCATAAGAATTGGGACCGAAAATTTAAATAAATGAAACGAGTAATAAGATTAAAAACTCTATTTTTCGATGAACAACATTAATTAAAATGAAATATCCTACAAACTTAATTTTGAAAGTTTGGATTATTTAAGAACGAAGGATCGGATAGGGTTAATAAAAATGCCTTTAAATCTGCTTTTTCTTGATTGGTTAATTGTACCCCTCCTTGGGCAATTTGCTTCATAAGCGGGTCAATAGTAGGTGAATTTTGTAGTCCTTCACTGTAATGGTCTATTACTTCATCTATAGTCGCAAATCTACCATCGTGCATATATGGTGCGGTAAAGGCTAAGTTTCTTAACGAAGGGGTGCGAAATTTTCCATTGTCATTTGGGTCTCCTGTAACCGCACCTAAGCCCAAATCTGTAAAGGTAGCATCCAGGCCATTATTATGAAAATCATTATCCGTCCATAGTGGATTGTTCGGGTTGCCATGACAGTGAAAGCAGTCTCCCTTGTCTTCTCTCAAGAAAATATCAAGTCCGTTCAGTTCTTGCTGTGTCAGCGAAGTTTGGCCTAAGGTGTATTTGTCAAATTTAGAGTTAGCCGAGATTAACGTGCGTTCAAACTGAGCAATAGCCTTGGTCGTTAACGCTTTTGTAATGGTTGAGGTATTAAATGCCAGTTGAAATAGTTGGGGATACTCCGGATGATTCTGTAATCGCTCTACAACATTATCCCAATTACTATGCAGTTCTATAGGATTTTGAACAGGTTCTTCAGCTTGTTGTTCTAAACTTAAGGCAGAGCCATCCCAATTAAAACGATCTCCATAATTCCAAGCAAGGTTAAATAATGGCATGGCATTTCGCGTTCCGGAAACTCCATCGATACCAATACTTTTAGGCAGATTGTCGGCAAAAGCTTTTTGTGGTGCATGGCAGGTTGCACAAGATTGGGTGCCGTCTGCAGACAAAATTCTATCAAAGAAAAGTTTTTTTCCAAGTGCTACTCCTTCTACAGTTTGTGAATTGTCATTTGGCAAAACGGGATCAATAATGTAGTTTGAAAAGATATCTGGAATATCCAATGGTTGTGCTGTAGGTTGATAACCTGAATTATTAGAGTCATCCGAACATCCTGCACTTACTATTAGTATCAGAATAAAAAACCAGCCTTTTTTCATATTCTATTATTCGTCGCTTACATCACCCAAGGTAAAAACACTTTGCCCATTTTCATACATTAAAATTTGGGCTGTTGAGTTGGGCATTAGCGCTTGATTATAAACATTTAAATCCCAAAGGTTGGGATTTTTAAACCAACCGGCAATATTCATTTTTACTTCAATTTCAACAGTATTGGTAATGCTTATAGCACCAAGATTAACCGTAAAGAAAGTGTCTTGTGGAAATGTTGGGTTATCACCAGGATTATCTACTGCTCTAATGGCATGATAGTTAAAGCCTTGCTCTTCCATATTGTTATTAATGAATTTACCATCAAACTGCATGTAATGGTAGCCGCCACCCAGCATGTCAGGTACATTAAAGGATGCTGAGTTTAAATCTGGATAATTTTGGGCATTATCTTGGTTATCAAATCCAAAAGTGAAGGATACATTTGAATAATTCCCAACGGGAATTGTACTTTCAAGAGCATAGTTTAAACCATTATTGTTGGTCACATCCACAAAATTATAAAGGTTGGTATTTAAAACCTCGCCATTATTGGTAGTAAAGGTGATGTCTGAAATGACGTAGCGTAACCGTTCAATACTCACTGATTCTCCATTTTCAGTTGTGAATATAAAATCATTAAAGTCCGAATTGCTAACAGGTGTACCATCCCAATTATGGGTAAAAACAAATGTTGGTGATGTTTGCGCTGTATTTATAGCACCACTATCATCACTGTCACATGCCCAAAGGCAGAGGCCAATACAAAGAAGCAGTATGTTTTTTTTCATCATTTTCAATCTTCAATTTTTAGTATGAGTAAATCGGTAAACCCTTTATTTTCTATAATGTCTCCATCATTACTTGCTGTATCACCAACGGCAATAATAGAACCATCCAATAGTTCGGCAATATCATAGGCGAAATCTATATTAGAGCCACCTACTGTTTTTTCCCAAATTAAAGTTCCGGCGTGATCTGTTTTTAACACCCAGGCATCATTTTGTCCATTGTTTTCAGACACATCCATATCACTACTTCGGGAACTGCCCGAAAGTAAGAATCCATTATTTGCAGATTTTTTAATGGCTCGGGCCACATCAAAACTAGAACCTCCTATGGTCTTTTCCCAAATGAGGCTTCCATCGGGTGAAATATTTACCAGCCACAAATCAGCGGCACCGTTATTTTGGGAAACGTTGTTATCATCACTCCGTGTATCACCGGCAATAATAAAGTTACCGTCAATGGTGTTTACGACACCTCTAGCTTCATCGATTTGAGAACCTCCAAAAGACCTTTCCCAAATTAGTTCACCAGACAATGACAGTTTAATCACCCAATAATCATAGGTGCCAATATTGTTGGAAATATCGGTATCATCACTATCTGAGCTGCCTACAATAATGTAAGCATTGTCATTAGTTTCTATTGCATTATAGGGTGTATCTGTAAAATTGCCACCAAAATAGCGGCTCCATTCCAAGTCACCCGAACTATTTAATTTCAACACCCAGTAATCTCCACCTGCATGTCTATTGGCCGTTCTTGAAGAATTTCCTTCACCACCTGAGGCGGTGACATCTAAAATACCTGATAATAAAAAACCTTGGTCACTGGTTTCAATAATTGAAATACCAGAATCCGCTCCTTGGTATCCAAAGGACTTTTCCCATATGATATTTCCATTAGCATCTAATTTTACCAACCAGTAATCTTGTAAACCCGCATTTGTGGTAACATCACCATTATTACTAAAACTATAGCCTAAAATGGCATAACCACCATCTGAAGTTTGTATAATAGCATTACCTCGGTCGTCACCACTACCTCCATAAGTCTTTTGCCATTGCAATTGATCTTGAGCGTCAAATTTTAAAACCCAATAATCAAAACTTTCATCTTGCTTATCGGTAATATCGTCATCGTTACTTTGGGTGTAACCCAAAACGGCATAGCCTCCATCGGTGGTTGCAATAACGGATTGGGCACTATCATTTTTTGAACCTCCAAAAGTTTTCGCAAAGAGAATCTCGGCATTGGTACTTGAATTGCTTGCATCATCACTGCTACAGTTTAACAGAATCATACCCATGAAACAATATGTGATGGCTTTGCCAAGCATAACTTTAATTTGAAGGTCTTACAATAAACAAACCTCCATCAATATCACTAACCAAAATATGTCCGCTCTCGAAGAATGGATAAATGTTCCAAGCACCATTAAAGGCCGTATTATCATTTGGTATAAAGGTGTCTATATATCCAACTTCGGTCATGATTCCAGCATCTAGGCTCGAAATGTCTATGGCTCTTAATCCTGCTGTATAATTGGCAACATAAAATGTATTGCCTACAACATATCCATTGTGATCAATAGCGGCAGTTGGTCCAAGATATTCCATGTGATATTCAGGGTTGTCCAAATCACTAAAATTAAAAACTATAGTTCTCGAATTAAGGCCAAAATTGATTTCATCAACCTCGTCCCCAAGCAGAAAATAAACCATATCATCGGTAAACCAACCTTGGTGGGCATAACCCAGGTTCCCATAATCTATCGTTGAGATTTGAACCGGATTGGTCTTATCAGTTACATCTACAATGACGACTTCGTTTTCATTACTGCCTATTAAAATTTCTCGACCAATATAATCAGCGTCAGGACCGTTATAAGTCACGACTTGAGCATCGTGGGAATAAGCGTCTTCAGCATAACCACCTGCGGCAATCGGAGATGTGGGGTTTTGGATATTCACAAAATGAGGACCTCCGTTAAACGTATCTGACCCTACGGCATAAGCAAAGCCACTTTCTTCATTAATCACAATATTATGAGCGCTGCCAAAACCATTATAATTGGCATCTGCTGTAAAGGTCTCAGGTGGATTTGTGACCGATCTTAAACGGGTTAAATCAAATACCTGCATACCGTGCCCAGGAGCTTCACTTACTACAAAGGCGTGATTGTTATACACTTTAACATCGCGCCACGGACTATTTGCAGTTGCTGTAGGGAGCGTTCCTACTATAATGGGATTTGACGGGTCAGAGATATCCACAAACGCCGTGTTTGTAGTGGTGCACATTAAGGCATATTCAATTCCGGTTTGGGGATCTGTCCAACCCCAAGAATCATTACCTTCTGCACCAGCACCACCTAAATCAGCAATTGGAATATGGCTCATTAAATCAAACCCACTACATGGGTGTCCGTTGGCAAATCCGTTTTCACAAGGAAACTGCGGTAAAATTGTATTGTCATCACAGGCATCACCAAGGCCATCATTGTCGGCATCTTCTTGCAAAGGGTTTGCCGTTAAGGGACAGTTGTCGTTTTCATCCAAGATGCCATCATTATCATCGTCTTCATCACAGGCATCACCAAGACCATCACCATCGGTATCCAATTGGTCTTCATTGGCAATGGTTGGGCAATTATCAGAACTGTCAAAAATGGTATCGTTATCTGTATCTAAATTGGCTGGCGTATCATCATTGGAACATCCTAAAACCATGAAAACCATAAAAATCACACTAATAACTGAGAAGAAATATTGTTTTGGAGCCATAAATTTCATCAACTTTTTTTTAGCAATTTACAGTAATTTTTGAATATGCTTAAAATTAGGGATTAATAAACGTTGACAATGATGCTTTTATTTAAAAAAAGCATAATATTTTTGTAGTATGATAGAAGATAAGAACCCTAAGCGTACTCCCTTAAGTGAGCTAGGAGAGTTTAAATTGATAGACCACCTCACGGAACATTTTAAGATTAGTCACAAATCGACTGTAAAAGGGATAGGTGATGACGCAGCTGTTTTAAACTACGGTAAAAAACAAATCGTGGTCTCTACGGATTTGCTGGTCGAAGGAGTGCATTTTGATTTGAGCTATGTGCCCTTAAAACACTTAGGGTATAAAGCGGTTATGGTGAACCTTTCCGATATTTATGCCATGAATGCGGTGGCAAGCCAAATCACGGTCTCGATAGCGGTTTCCAACCGCTTTCCACTGGAGGCTTTAGAAGAACTTTACGCAGGGATTACTACGGCCGCTAATTTGTATCATATTGATGTTGTTGGTGGTGACACCACCTCGTCAACTTCTGGACTGATCATTTCCATTACAGCGATTGGTGAAGTTGAAAAAGGACGAGAAGTGTTGCGCTCAGGTGCCAAGCCAAATGATTTACTCGTCGTGACTGGTGATATTGGTGGTGCGTATATGGGATTGCAAGTACTAGAACGTGAAAAGGAGGTCTTTAAAGTAAATCCAAATTCACAACCAGACTTATCCATGTACACCTATATTGTTGAACGACAATTAAAACCGGAAGCGAGAAAAGACATCGTTGAGTTACTTCAAAAATTAGAAGTAAAACCAACAAGCATGATTGATATCAGTGATGGTTTGTCTTCAGAGATTATTCATTTGTGTAAACAAAGCAAAGTGGGTGTTGATCTTTATGAAAATAAAATTCCTCTAGATCCCCAAGTGATTTCAACTTGTGAGGAGTTTAATGTTGATAGCACCACCGTGGCCTTAAATGGAGGTGAGGATTATGAATTGTTAATGACGATTTCACAAAAGGACTATCCGAAAATTAAAGGGAATCCCAATCTAACAGTGATTGGTTACATGACAGAGGAAGCGCAAGGTATGCATCTGGTCACCAGAGGAGAACAGAAAATTCCGATAATTGCAAAAGGTTGGAATGCGCTTAATAATCAGCCATAAAAAGCTTTTGGCTTTTTTCAAGACGCTTGTTGTGTACGCGATTTAATACCGAGTTGATTTCTTTGTACTTTGGGGTTAAGGGAATAAATCGTCCATTACCATCTATGGTCATTTCAGATTTACAATGCTTGCACTTGTATTCCTTAACATGATAGGTAACTACTTTGGAGACTTTATATTCATGTCCGAATAACGAGCAATACAGATGTTTCATTGTGAGGGCTATTTTTCTTAATTAAGGATTAATCTCTTTTAAGGAAACTAAATATAAGAAAAACAGTTATTCACAGGTTATTAACAATCAACAAATCGATGAATTGAGTGTTTTTCGCTTTAAACGCAACATTCTATTGTTATAAATACGTTCTAAAGCCGAATTGATATCCTGATATTTTGGGGTTAATTCGGTAAGAGTACCATTGCTGTCTGTAGTGAGCTGTTTCTTGCAACAGCTGCACGTATACTCCTTAACGTGGTTGGTTACTTTTCTAGTCATTTGATAGTTGTGACCAAAGAAGTCGCAGTAAAGTTTCGTTGCTGACATAGTAGGTTAAATTTAGGGTAAACATGATTTACACGTTAAACTTAAAATAATTTCCACAAAAAAACGCCTAAGAGTATTATTTTTCGATAAAATGTAATAAAAAGTAAGTTAATTCTGATTTATTTTCAATATGGCTCATGTGTCCTTCAGATAATTCAGCATAATCTATATCCGTATTTTCAAGTTTTGAAAGGAGTTGTTCTCCATTGATAAGCGCATCTTTTTTGCCAATAATAATCAGCTTATGAGCCTTAAGCGATTTGAAAATTTCAAATCGATTAGACCTTAGCTTCATACCTTCATTAGCAGCCATATAGCCTTGTAGTGATGTTTTAAGGGCAATGTCCAAGGCCCATTCATATTCGGTTTTAAAGCTTACTCGGCTTTCAGGGGCAAAGAGGTTGGCAAAGGACATGCGGACTAAATTATCAAAATTGGTTTTGGCCATGTCGTTAGCGCGCGTCCTTAAGCGCTTTCGTTCTTTACTATCCGCTTCAAACGTAGAATTCATTAAACAGAGCCCTTCAAAAAGCTGAGGTTGTTGTTCTGCCAATGCCAAAGCCACATAGCCACCCATAGAATGGCCTACCACTTTAGCTCTTTTTATCTTTAAGTGTTTTATGACAGTTAGCACGGCATCCGCCATGTCTTCCATGGTGTGCACATAGCCTAAAGATTCCGTTTGGCCATGGCCTAACAAATCGATACAAATTACTTGATGGGTTCTAGCAAATTCAGGTTCTAAATCTTTCCACATTTCGATGGTTTCTAAAAAACCATGCAACAGAACTACAGTGTCACCTTTGCCTGAAACCGTATAATGTAATTTAATGTTTTTGTAGTCTAAGGTCATGCTTGCAAAGATAGGCTTAGATTTGTCATCAATAAATATTTCAATCATAACATTTGTTATATTTGAAGTCTTTCATATTAACTCATAAATCCATGCTTTTAAAACGCTTGTTTGTCGCCATTCTTTTTGTATGCAGTTCCTATGCCTTTGCTCAACTCGAAGAAGCTGAAATTGATAAACTCGTCCAAGAAACGCTCATTACCTTCGATGTGCCTGGTATTTCGGTTGGTGTGTTTAAAGACGGCCAAGAAGTTTATGCCAAAGGGCATGGAGTGCGTTCCCTAACTACTAGGAAGGAAATGAATTCTGAAACCTTGGTTGGGGTAGCTTCCAACAGTAAGGGATTTACCTGTTTTGCATTGGCCATGCTTGTTGATGAGGGTAAATTAAATTGGGACGATCCCGTACGTAAATATATTCCTGAGTTTCAATTGCACGACCCATGGGTTACCGAAAATTTTACCGTTAGAGATTTGGTAACGCATCGCAGTGGTATGGGCTTGGGTGCTGGTGATCTCATGTTTTTTCCTGAAGGCAATGATTTCACAGTTCAAGATATTATTGAAAACGTGAAGTATTTAGAGCCCGAAACCTCATTCCGAAGTCAGTATGCCTACAATAACAACATGTTTATTATTGCAGGTGAAGTGTTGAAACGTGTGATTGGTCTGTCGTGGGAAGACTATATTGAAACTCGAATCATGAAACCTGTGGGCATGACCAGCTCTAAAGCATCTTATAATCGCGTGAAGGACAAGTCAAATATTATAGACGCGCACACCAGAGCTGAAGGAAAAGTGATTCAGATTCCACACGACTGGAGTGAAACCGCAAATGCAGCAGGAGGCATTGTCAGTAATGTACACGATATGATGACTTGGGCAAAGTTCTTAATGAATGATGCAATTACCGAAAACGGAGAACGTTTATTGAGTGAAGCCCAATTCCATGAACTTTGGCAATTACAAACTCCATTAAAAGTAAGAGCCAACGATTCCTACGATTCTAATTTTAGAGGTTATGGTTTGGGTTGGTTTGTGACGGATGTAAAAGGGGGTTACAAACAGGTCTATCACACAGGTGGCTTGATTGGTACTGTGACGCAGTTTACCATGATTCCAGATTTAGATTTGGCCATTGTGGTGTTAACTAACCAAATGAACGGTTCGGCGTTTAACACCATTACCAACACGATTAAGGATTCCTATTTAGGCTACGACAATAGAAACTGGTTAGAACGTTTAGGGAAAAATAATGCCGACTTTTTAAAGTATAACGACAGTATTAAAGCTGAGGTGTTTGCCCAAGTTGAAAAGGCAAAAACGCAATTGACCATCCCAAATCCTGAACAAATCGTAGGGACGTACACTGACGATTGGTTTGGTGATATTACGATTTCCCATGATGGCAATCAATACAGTATCAATTGTGAACGCTCGCCACGTTTGTTTGGAGAACTATTACCCTACAACGCCACCACCTTTGTAGCCAAATGGAAGGACAGAAGTTACGATGCCGATGTCTTTGTGCAGTTTACCTTTAATGAGAAGGGAGACGCTGTTTCTGCCACCATGAAATACATAGCTCCCATTACCGATTTCAGCTTTGACTTTCACGATTTAGAACTTAAAAAGACCAAGTAATGAGCGACACCAAGCGTATTTTTCTATTTGGCTTTGCTTTATTTGCTGGCTTTTTTGGAGCAGGAAATTTAATCCTTCCACCATTTTTAGGGTTCAACGCTGGGCCAGATTGGTGGTTGGTAGCCATTGGCTTTATGATTACTACAACGGTAATTCCAATGCTCTCGCTGTTTGGTCATGCCAAACTGCAAGGTACCATGTTGGATTTTGGGAAAAAAGTATCATCGACATTTAGTCTGGTGTATTGCTTAGTGATGTTTCTTATCATTATTGTATTGCCAGCACCGCGTACAGCAGCGGTTACCCACGAAATGGCCATAGCACCATTATTTGGAACGTCTCCCTTGCTAACCAGTTGCATCTATTTTGCCTTAGTGTTGCTTTTTGTACTGAACCGTTCAAAAGCATTGGAGATTTTAGGAAAATACCTCACACCTATCATCGTGATTATGGTGTTAACCATTGTGGTGTTAGGACTGGTGGCACCACCAGATCTTATGCGTTTGGGGAGTTTAAAAGCACCATTGGTAGATGGCTTGTTGGAGGGCTATCAAACTTACGACGCTGTTGCAGGTATTGTGATGGGAAGCGTGATTATCATTTCCCTAAATAAAGACGGTTTAAAAACTTATACCGAAAAGAAACGCATTATTGCCAAATCTGGCTTTATTGCCATGTTTGGTCTGTTTGTTATTTATGCAGGACTTATTGCCTTAGGCGCTTTATATAGTAATGCGTTTTCAGAAGAGACTACCAGAACCGGTCTGTTGTTGGGCTTGTCCAAAACCATGATTGGAGATATAGGTGGTACTTTTGTAAGTGTTTTGGTAGCACTTGCTTGTTTTACCACAGCGGTGGCTATTGTGGTCTCCTTGGCCGATTTCTTTAAAGCGCTGTATAACCAAAACGAAAGAGCCTATGTTATTGTAGCCATTATTTGCTGTGTGTTTGGAGTGATTATGGGCAGTTACGATGTGGGTTTTATTATTGATATTGCGCTACCAGCCTTATTCTTTATTTATCCCATGTCTATTGCTATGATCATTCTTAATGTATTACCCGATAGATGGGCCACACCACTGATGTTTAAAATAGTAGTGATGACTACCATGGTGTTTAGCATACCTGATGTGATTGGATATTTTAGTCCAGAGGCTATCAATGCATATGTGGAACTTATGCCATTGGCACAATACAGTTTAGGCTGGTTATTACCAGCTTGTGTAGCTTATGCCATTTCAATGATGGTACAACGCATACAAAAACGTGGTCTATGAAATACATGGGAAGCAAGGCACGTTTTGCCAAGGACTTGTTGCCAATTATTTTAAAGGACCGTCAGCCAGGACAAGCTTATGTGGAGCCTTTTGCAGGCGGTATGAATATGATTGACAAGGTGGATGGCATTAGAATTGCCAACGACCAGCACGAGGAACTCATGGCGATGTGGCACGCCTTGATTTATGAGAATTGGGATCCGCCAAAATCGGTAAGTGAGGATGAATACATAGCCATTAAATACAACCAAGAAGACTATCCAAAATACCTTGTGGCTTATGTAGGTTTTAACTCCTTTGGTGGCAAATGGTTTGCAGGTTACCGACGCGATAAGCAGGGCAAACGCGATTATTGGTCTGAGCATTACCGCAACATCACCAAGCAAGTGCCCCATTTAGAAGGAGTACAACTCTCTTGTCAATCTTATCTCGATTTAGAAATACCCAAAAACAGCATCATTTATTGCGATCCACCTTATGCCTCTACGACCAAATACAGAGATGGTTTTGACCATGAGCAATTTTGGGAGTGGTGCAGACAACAACATAAAGCAGGGCATCACGTCTTTATTAGCGAGTACAAGGCACCAGAGGACTTTACCTGTATTTGGGAAAAAGGTGCCAAAACCACCTTTTCTTGGCATGCCGAAAATTTAGCTCCTAAAGAAAGTATAGAACGGTTGTTTGTTTATCGATGATTGCTAGTAGTAAAACAGCAATATTTTACTTTTAGTTGATATTAGCGGCAAGATAGAAACCTTACAGAAGTTGCAATTTTATGTGTTTGAGGGTGATTTTGTGTGAGTTTAGTTTTACCTTATTCAATCTTTTTGACTTCTAAATGATACTTATTGTATGTTGAATACTGCATACAATAAGTATAGTTTTGGTTTATGGTGAATCAATTCATATTAAAAGAATTTGGAAATCGAATACGTTTTTTAAGAAACCAAAAAAATCTCAGTCAAGAAGAACTCTCCTTTATTACAGGTTTTCATAGAACTTATATTGGAATGATTGAGCGTGGTGAACGCAATATTTCGTTGACCAATATTTTGGTTTTCGCTAAAGCATTTGAAATGGATGTATCAAAGTTATTAGATTTTCAAGAGCAAAATTCAAAAATCAATTACAAAGATTATCAATTTAAAAACTAGAAATGAGTATAGAATCAATAAGAGAATTTATAAAAGAAAAGTCAATAGAATTTGGGGCAAAACCAGAAAATGAATTCAATAAGCCATATGTTGAGAGGAATAATACAGGAAAGGAGGCTCTGAAAGACAATGGCGCTTATTTTGGTTTTATTCATTCTGAGGAGGAAGCTTCTGGGCCTTTCCACGATTTTTCATTTACTATTTTTCCAAGTGAAAATGATAAGCCTTGGTTGATTTGCTTAGGTGTTGGGTCAAGTGGGTTTAAAAATGATTACGAACTCGCAACCTTTCCAGGTTTAAGAAGATTGTATTCAAGACTTACTAATGATAGAGGGTTTTGCAAATCTGATTTCTCTGATATTGAAACCAGTTTACCAAAAAGTATTACTGCTAATTCAGATTTACAACATTTAAAGAATACCATAAAAACATATACTAAAGTTTTACCCGCATGTCAGATAGTTGATAATCCGGAGAGTATAGACGGTAAAAAGGTGATTGCAGCTTTTTTAGCTGGTTATGCTAAATTAAGAGACTGGCCAACAAATAAAAGTCATCGTAAAGCAATTTCTGATGCTTTAGAACCTTTCATTAAAGATGAATTGGTAGATGACAGCGTTGAGATTAAAAAACTATTTGAAGATAGAAAATATTTAGTTTTACAAGGCCCACCTGGAACCGGAAAAACAAGAATGGCAAAAAAGGTTGCAAATGAAATTGGTGCAAGAACATTCTTTACCCAATTTCATGCAGAAACAACATTTTCTGATTTCATTTACGGCATTAGACCAGATATAAAAAATAAAGAACTAAGTTATAAAGAAACTTTAGGCATTTTCACACAATCATTGAAATACGCATTGAACAATGATAATGAAAAAGTTATTTTAATTGTAGACGAAATTAATAGGGCAAATCTTTCTAATGTTTTGGGACCTGTCTTTTATTTATTTGAACATAAAATGGAGGTATCTAATATTCAAATAGAAATCACACCAGAATTAAAAATTACTAAGTTGCCAGAAAATTTTTATGTTATCGCCACAATGAACACAGCTGATAGAAGTTTAGCGGTTGTTGACTTTGCACTTAGAAGAAGATTTGCTTGGTATTCATTAAAACCTAAACCAATCAAAGCAAAAAGCTTTTATAAGGAAGATTTTGCTAGGATACAAGAAATATTTGATTGGTATGCATCTAGTAGTGAACTTTCTTTACAGCCAGGACAAGGATACTTTATTGCAGACAGTAATGAAGAGATGGAAAATAGAATTAAATATGAAATATTTCCTTTAGTAAGGGAGTATTTGCAAGAAGGACTATTAAAGAATGCAAAGGAGGAGTTCAATAATTATTTCACTTCTAGAATAAACCAATCTTTATTTGAATAACTCAAAGTATGGATGTATTCTGCGAAATACCTTGTTTAACTGAAAATTCAAAGCAATTTAATGGAATATTTTTACAAAAAAAGTGGTTTAAATCCGCAGATAAACGGGTAATTGGTCAGTATCTTCAAAAGTTTATAAATTACAACGCTAAGGAGTTTAAATTTTTAGATGTTCAGCCTTTAATAGTTGGGACAGACCAAAATGTTTCAATTGCTTTTCGTACTTCACGACTTATAGGTTCTATACCATTAAGAGCACCTGATACAGGTAAACAAATTGGTGATTTTGTAGTTACACCAAGGTTTTCAGGATATAATCGGTATGAAGATTATATTGAAATTTTAAATCTACTTGATACAGAAATAAGTCCAGATATTTTAGATAGTCTTCCGTTGGCTTCAGGGAAAAATTTTAGACCACCCTTGTACCTTGAAGCTGTTAAGTACATTAAATCCTTAGAGAGTTTGATAAAATTGAATTGGAGAAAATTTGACAATATTGAAAAAACTTCAGGGGAACCTACTGGTAAAATAAATTGGCAGAAATATTCCAAAATTGAATATAAAGTTGAAAACCGATTAAAGTTTCCTGTACGTAAGAATATTTTAAGTGAATTTCATCCAGAATATTCAGAGTTACGCTTTGTTTTTGATATATGTAAAAAAGAAATACTTTCAGCAAATACTCCAATTAGAATAAAAACGAACTTAAGAAGTAGACTAAATTTTTTAGAAGAAAAATTGTATTATCATCAACCGAAGTATACCACAAACATATCTATTAAGTTTTCAGATAACCCTAAAGTTACTAAATGTAAGCAGCAGGCTAATAAAATTTTAAATTTTAACTTGTTAGATAGTACAGCATGGAAGGTCGATTTTTCGGATGTTTTTGAAAAATTTGTTCAACATATTTTTAAGCTTGTTGCAAAAGAGGTTGGTGGGCAGCTTTTAACAAATTATAAATTAAAGGCTTATTCAAAAAAGTTTTACTCATGGGAACTCAAACATATTGAGCCAGATGCTATATATCAGAAGAAAAATTTACTTGTGTTTATTGACGCAAAGTACAAGTCTAATCTATATAATAAATTTGGTGATAGCGAAAATCTTAAAGACGACCATCGTCATGATTTGCACCAAATTATGGCGTATTCATCGTTCAGTAAAACAATTTCAAAAAATGGTGTCCTTTGTTATCCTTCAGAAAAATTAGAATCAAAAACTATTGAGTATAGGAATCGAATAAATGAAGTTTCGAATTTAATTACTATCATTGGAATCCCATTGAAAAAAGAAATTATTCATCAAACTAAAACTCTTTTAATGAGTGAAATTCATGCAATTGAAAAATCATATTCTAATTAAAGTAACTAATTCATCAACTCCTCAATCTCTTCCACTTCAATTGGGATGTTACGCATCAAGTTAAACGGTTCTCCAGAGTCTTGGATCACCACATCATCCTCTAAACGGATGCCAAAGCCTTCGTCTGGGATATAAATACCAGGCTCTACAGTAAAGACCATGTTGGCTTGCATCGGTTCGTGCAGCAATCCGTAATCGTGGGTGTCCAAGCCAATGTGGTGCGATGTTCCATGCATAAAGTACTTTTTATAGGCTGGCCAATCTGGGTTTTCGTTTTGCACATCGGCTTTGTCCAATAAACCAAGGCCTAATAATTCTGAGGTCATCAGTTTGCCTACTTCCACATGATATTGTTCCCAAAGCGTGCCAGGCACCAAGAGTTTGGTGGCTTCGTCCTTCACATGGTTTACGGCATTATACACTTGCTTCTGTCGGTCGGTAAACTTACCAGATACTGGAATGGTTCTGCTCATATCACTAGAGTAGTTCGCATACTCAGCGCCAACATCCAATAAGATGAGGTCGCCTGCTTTACACTGTTGGTTATTTTCAATATAGTGCAATACATTGGCATTGTTGCCTGAGGCGATAATCGGTGTATAGGCAAAGCCTTTGGAACGGTTATTTAAAAACTCGTGCATAAATTCGGCTTCAATATTGTATTCCCAAACACCAGGTTTTACAAAATTGAGGATGCGTCTAAAGCCTTTTTCGGTAATATCACAGGCTTTTTGCATCAGTGCCAATTCTATCGGGTCTTTTACAGAGCGTAAACGTTGTAAAATGGGATTGCTCTTGGCCACACTATGTGCAGGATATTTGTCCTTTAGCCACTTGGTAAAGCGGTCTTCGCGGGTTTCGGTCTCCACATTGGCGCGGTAATGCTCATTGGTATTAACATACACGGTATCGCATTGCGTCATCAGTTCAAACATAATTTTTTCCATATCCTGAAGCCAATACACGGTTTTAATACCTGAGGTTTCAAAAGCTTTTTCTTTGGTCAATTTTTCACCTTCCCAAACCGCAATGTGCTCGTTCGTTTCTTTTAAGAATAAGATTTCACGATGCTTTTCCTTTGGACAATCTGGAAAGATGACCAAAATACTTTCTTCTTGGTCCACACCACTCAGGTAAAAAATATCGCGATGCTGTGCAAACGGTAAGGTGCTATCGGCACTCACTGGATAAATATCGTTAGAGTTAAAAACCGCTAAACTGTTGGGCTTCATTTGAGCCGCAAAGTTTTTACGGTTGTTTATAAAGAGGTTACGGTCTATTAAATCGTATTTCATTTGTTGGTTATTTTTAGTCCCACAGTTTGCACTCAAATCTATTGAGTAGAAAGTGGAAATCTTATTAAACAAAGTATGGTCCCAAAAATACTATTTTGAAAGGCATAAAAAAAGGCAATCCGTAATAAGATTGCCCACTTTTAGGTTCGTTATATGAAAGTTACTTGGCCATCGCTTTTTTTACCATGCCAATGATAGCCATTAAGATACCACCACCAACGCCACCGCCAGCAACACTTCCTAAAATACTGCTTAAATCCATACTAGTAGATGCTTCTGCTGCTTCTACTCCTGTTAATCCCAACATCCCTAATACGCTTCCTCCTAGCCCACCACCAAGAATACCAACAACAGAATTCCATAAGGTGCCAAGAGATGAATTTTTCATGAGTTTGCCGGCAAGATTTCCACCAACAGCTCCACTAATTAATTGAATAATCAAAGGTAAATACTCTTCCATTTTATAAAAATATATTAGTTAATTAATCCTAAAGTAGTGAAATAATTTAATAAAGTGTTAAAAAAGTAAGAAAAACAGAATAAATAAGTGTAAAAAATATGAAATACATAAATCATTATGAGTGTTAAACTTGTGTTGACTTTTTTGAGGTTTGTGTCAATATTCATTAATTTCATACATCTTAAAACTAACCGACATGACATATTCAAGATTCTTTTCGTTCTTACTTCTCGTAAGCTCGTGTTTTACCTTTGCACAACAACCTGCAACCGCTGCAGAAACTGTTAATAAAGCCTTGGAGCAAAAGCGCGACATGGCAAAAACTTCATTGGTAAAGAATGTTCCTTTTGAAAATATTGGTCCGACCATAATGAGCGGTCGTGTGGTGGATGTGGATGTGAATCCAGACATGCCTTCAGAGTTTTATGTGGGTTATGCCTCTGGTGGTGTTTGGCATACCGTAAATAACGGAACCACGTTTACTCCGATTTTGGATAGTTCGGATACACAAAACGTGGGTGATATTGCAGTGCACTGGCCAACACGAACTCTGTATGTGGGAACTGGCGAAAATAATGCATCGCGTTCCTCTTATGCTGGTATTGGTTTGTTAAAGTCCACCGACAATGGCAAAACTTGGGAGAATCTTGGGTTGATGGATGCGCATCATTTTGCACCCATTTTAATTCACCCAGACAATCCTGATGTGTTGACCATTGGTGTGACAGGGCATTTGTATTCTCGAAATCAAGAACGTGGTGTTTACAAAACTACTGATGGTGGTAAAACATGGAAGCAGACCTTGTTTGTAGATGATATGAGTGGTATTATTGATTTGCAACATAGTCCTAATAATTATAATGTGATGTTTGCCACGTCTTGGACCAAAGATCGTAAAGCTTGGAATTTCAAAGGAAATGGAAGCAATTCTGCCATATACAAAAGTACAGATGCAGGAGACACCTGGACCAAAGTTTCTACTGAAAAAAGCGGTTTCCCAATAGGTGATGGCGTTGGTCGCATTGGTGTAGCCGTGTTTAATGATGATGTGGTGTATGCCGTTCATGACAGTCAGTTTAGACGACCAGACGATAAAAAGAAAGGAGACAATGACGGTTTGACCAAAGACGATTTTAAAACCATGTCCAATGCCGATTTTCTGGCTTTGGATAACAAGAAACTCAATACTTTTTTAAGAACGAATGGTTTTCAGGAAAAATACAGGGCTGAAAAC
Organism: Winogradskyella aquimaris; assembly: GCF_042676105.1. Classification (NCBI taxonomy): domain Bacteria; kingdom Pseudomonadati; phylum Bacteroidota; class Flavobacteriia; order Flavobacteriales; family Flavobacteriaceae; genus Winogradskyella; species Winogradskyella aquimaris. Next base: position 488,233 of record NZ_JBHTJQ010000016.1, read on the forward strand.
GTTAAGCAAATGGTGCGTTCTGGCAACGTAAAACCTATTGATTTAGCCAAATATCTTGAAGATGCCAATTCGATGTTGTTCGATACTCCTGTGGTTGGTGCTGAGGTGTACAAAAGTACCGATGGAGGTAGTACTTGGAAGAAAACCCATGAAGATTATCTAGATGGCATTTACTACAGTTATGGCTACTATTTTGGACATATTCATGTGTCGCCAGCCAACGAAAATCATATTTATATCTATGGGGTACCGATTGTAAAATCTAAGGATGGTGGTAAGACGTTTACAAGCATTAGTGCAGAAAATGTCCATGCCGATCATCATGCACTTTGGATCAATCCTAAAAACCCAAATCATTTAGTGGATGGTAATGATGGTGGTATCAATATTAGCTATGATGATGGTGCGAATTGGATAAAGAACAATTCGCCTTCCGTGGGACAGTTTTACGCTATTAATGTGGATAACGAAAAGCCATACAACGTTTATGGCGGTTTACAAGACAATGGTGTTTGGGTCGGTGCTCACAATGCGCGCGAAAACAAAGCCTGGCATCAGCAAGGGCAATACCCTTGGAAATCCATAATGGGAGGTGATGGTATGCAGGTGCAGATCGATAACCGTAATTCTAATATTGTGTACACAGGGTATCAATTTGGAAACTATTACAGGCTCAACCTCGACACTGAAGAGCAAACCTATATTCAACCGAAGCATACTTTAGGTGAAAATCCGTATCGCTTCAACTGGCAAACACCGATTTTATTATCGCCACACAACCAAGACATCTTGTACTTAGGTGGTAATAAACTCATGCGTTCTATGAATCAAGGGAACGATTGGGAAGCCATTAGTGCCGATTTAACCAATGGTGGTAAAAAAGGCAACGTGGCCTATGGGACCTTAACCTCCATTTCCGAAAGTCCGTTTCAATTTGGATTGATTTACACTGGAAGTGATGATGGTTTGGTGTATGTTACTAAAAATGCAGGTGGTAGTTGGACTAACATTTCAAACGCATTTCCAAAGGATTTATGGGTGAGTCGCGTTATTGCTTCGCAGCATAAAAAAGAACGTGTTTACGTGACTTTGAATGGTTACCGTTGGGACGATTTTAAAGTTTATGCGTATATGAGTGATGACTATGGACAGACTTGGAAAGACATTAGCGGCAACATTCCAGCCTCTCCAGTCAATGTGATTAAGGAAGATCCCAAAAACGAAAACATGTTGTACTTAGGAACTGACAATGGAGCCTACCTCTCTTTTGATATGGGACAATCCTGGGAGGTATTTTCTGAAGGATTACCAAACGTGGCCATTCATGATATGGTTGTGCAATCTGAAGCTAATGATTTGCTATTGGGAACGCATGGCCGAAGCATTTACAAAGCCAATATTGAGGCCTTACAACAAATGAATACGGATTTAACTGCAAAACCAATCACTATTTTTGAGGTGAGCCCTGTAAGACATTCTAGCCGTTGGGGAAGCGCTTGGAGTCAATGGTCAGATGCTTACGAACCGAGTAAAACCATTCAGTATTTCAGCAGTACATCGGGTGAAAAAACAATGACGGTGATGTCTGAAAATGGTGCGGTCTTAAACAGTATGCAGCTGAAGGCAGATAAAGGGTTCAATTACGTGGATTACGATTTAACATTGTCTGAAAAAGGAAAGAAAGCCTTAGAAAAAGCAAATAAAGAATTACAAATTGGTAAATCTGGCAACGGAAAATATTATTTGCCAAAGGGGAATTATACTTTAAAGATTGGTGAATCCGTGGCAAAATTAGAAATAAAGTAGGCTATCTAATTAAAACGATTCTAAATAAATAATTATAGTTTACACTTGTTGTCAAAACGCCATTTCTACTGTATTTTTGTAGGACTAACAAAAAGATTAGATCTACAATGAGCGGAATTCTAAATTCGTCAATTGGAAGAAAGTTTGCCATGGCACTTTCGGCACTCTTCCTAATGGTTTTTCTCGTAATGCATGTTTCCATCAATTTCACTTCAGTGTTTAGTGAGGAACTATTTAATGAAATGTCACATTTCATGGGAACGAATCCTTTAGTACAAGGGGTGATGCAACCGATATTAATTTTTGGAGTCATTTTCCATTTTATAATGGGATTTGTGCTCGAAGCTAAAAATAGAGCATCTAGAAATATAAAATATGCTAAAAATGAAGCCTCAGGAAACTCTAGTTGGGTCTCAAGAAACATGTTGTTAACTGGGTTGGTAATTTTAGCATTCTTAGGGATTCATTTTTACGACTTCTGGGTACATGAAATGACGGTTAAATATGTGAATGGTGACATGAGTGGCCTTATTGATCCTAATAATGCAGAATCAGGCTACCGTTATTATGAGGAATTAAGGGAAAAATTTGTAAGTCCTGTCAGAGTAGGGATTTATGTAGTGGCATTTATCTTACTTTCATTACACTTACTTCACGGATTTAATTCGGCATTCCAATCTATTGGTGCAAACAATAAGTATATTAAAAGTCTTAAAGGATTTAGTAAAGTGTATTCGATAGGAATTCCTGCTTTATTCATCTTTATTGCAGTTTACCATCACTTTACACACTAAAAAATAAAGCTATGTCAATATTAGATTCTAAAATACCAGAAGGTCCTTTAGCGGACAAATGGACTAAACATAAAAATGAAATTAATCTTGTTAATCCGGCCAACAAACGTTTAATAGATGTTATCATCGTTGGGACAGGTTTAGCAGGTGGATCTGCTGCTGCTACTTTAGCTGAGCTGGGGTACAACGTTAAGGCGTTTTGTTTTCAGGATTCGCCAAGACGCGCACACTCTATCGCAGCACAAGGTGGTATCAATGCGGCAAAGAACTATCAAGGAGATGGTGACTCTACCTACAGACTTTTTTATGATACTGTAAAAGGTGGGGATTACCGCTCTCGCGAAGCGAACGTTTACCGATTAGCAGAAGTTTCTACAAATATTATTGACCAATGTGTGGCACAAGGTGTGCCTTTTGCCAGAGAGTATGGTGGACTATTAGACAACCGTTCTTTTGGGGGTGTATTAGTATCCAGAACTTTCTACGCCAAAGGTCAAACAGGACAACAGTTATTGCTTGGGGCTTATGCTGCAATGAACAGACAAATAGGACGTGGTAAGATAAAAATGTACACACGTCATGAGATGTTAGATGTTGTTATTGTCGATGGTAAAGCCAGAGGAATTATTGCACGTAACTTAGTGACAGGTGAAATTGAACGTCATTCAGCACACGCTGTAGTTCTTGGTACAGGTGGTTATGGAAATGCATTTTACTTATCCACCTATGCGATGGGAAGTAACGTTACGGCAGCATGGAAAGCACACAAACGCGGAGCTTTCTTTGCGAACCCATGTTATACACAGATTCACCCAACCTGTATACCAGTTTCTGGAGACCATCAGTCTAAATTGACATTGATGTCTGAGTCTTTACGTAATGATGGACGTATATGGGTGCCTAAACATAAAAAAGATGTTGAAGCGATTAGAAATGGAAGTCTAAAACCAACAGAAATCGCTGAGGAAGACAGAGATTACTATTTAGAGCGTCGCTATCCTGCTTTTGGTAATTTGGTACCAAGGGATGTGGCCTCAAGAGCTGCTAAGGAGCGTTGTGATGCGGGATATGGTGTTAATCAAACAGGCGAGGCCGTTTATTTAGATTTCGCTTCAGCTATTGAGCGCTATGGAAAAGAACAAGCGTATGTGAAAGGACTTGACGTTAATGATAAAAAGGTGGTTACGGAATTAGGTAAAAAGGTGGTTGAGAATAAGTATGGTAACTTATTCCAGATGTACGAAAAGATTGTAGACCAGAATCCATACGAAACTCCAATGATGATTTATCCTGCGGTACACTACACGATGGGTGGACTTTGGGTAGATTATAACTTAATGACAACGGTACCTGGATTATATGCCATTGGAGAAGCTAATTTCTCGGACCATGGTGCTAACCGACTTGGAGCATCTGCACTGATGCAAGGTCTTGCAGATGGTTATTTTGTGTTACCATATACTATCGGTGATTATCTAGCCCATGATATAAGAACGGGAGCTATACCAACGGACACCAAAGAGTTTGATGAAGCAGAACAAAATGTAAGAGAGAATATCAGTAAACTCATCAATAATAAAGGGTCTAAATCTGTAGATTATTTCCATAAACGTTTAGGTAAAATTATGTGGAATAAGTGTGGAATGGCGCGTAATGAAAAGGAATTAAAAGAAGCTATAAACGAAATAGCGGAATTAAGAGAAGAGTTCTATAAAGACGTATTTGTGCCTGGAACGGAAAATGAATATAACGAAGAGCTGGCGAAGGCTGGTCGAGTTGCTGACTTCTTGGAGTTAGGAGAATTATTTGCTAAAGATGCTCTAGAACGTGAAGAGTCAGCAGGGGGGCATTTTAGGGAAGAATACCAAACAGAAGGTGGAGAAGCTTTAAGACGACCAGAGTTTCAATATGTTTCAGCATGGGAATACAAAGGAAAACCAAGTGAAGCGGTTCACCATAAAGAAAAACTGACTTACGAAAATATTGAAGTTAAAGAACGAAGCTATAAGTAATACTCAATAAACCAACCATCAATACGCTTAAAAATGAATTCGGATACAATAAAATTAAAACTCAAACGCATAGACCCAGTTAAGTATGCTACTGTTGCTACACTAGTATATTTACTCATTTTACTTATTGTCTATGTGCCAATTATATTATTAGCCTCACTCGTCGGAGGGTTTTCGGATATTGGTGCCGGAGCGGCGATGCTTGGAGGTGGTATTTTGGGTGTAATTTTTATGATTATATTCTTAGGGATATTCGTTTTTATAATTACCCTTATAGCATGCTCACTTCTAAATTTTATTTTAAAGAAAACAGACGGTATCGACATTGATTTTGAGAAAGCAGGTTTAAATATTTCTCAGATTGGTGAAGACCGTGGAATAGAAAAATAAAAAAGCTATGATGAATTTAACATTAAAAATATGGCGTCAAAAAGACGCTAATGATAAAGGAAAAATTGTTGACTATCCAGTCAGTGGGATATCTCCAGACATGTCTTTTTTAGAAATGTTAGATGTTCTCAATCAAGAGTTGATTGAAAAAGGGGAAGAGCCAGTGGCTTTTGATCATGATTGTAGAGAAGGTATTTGTGGAACCTGTTCGTTATACATTAACGGAAGAGCACACGGCCCTCAAACTAAAATTACGGCATGTCAATTGCACATGCGTAGTTTTAAAGATGGAGATACCATTTACATAGAACCATGGAGAGCAAAAGCCTTTCCTGTAATAAAGGATTTAATTGTAGATCGTTCATCTTTTGATCGTATTCAACAAGCTGGAGGTTTTATTTCTGTAAACACCTCTGGTAACACTCAAGATGCAAACGCCATTCCTATCGAAAAGGAACATGCAGATAAAGCTTTTGATGCCGCAACATGTATTGGTTGTGGTGCTTGTGTAGCAAGTTGTAAAAACTCTTCAGCCATGTTATTTGTGTCTGCTAAAGTATCGCAGTTTGCATTATTACCACAAGGTCGTGTTGAAGCGACTGATCGTGTTTTAAACATGGTGAAGCAAATGGATGAAGAAGGTTTTGGTAACTGTACCAATACAGGTGCTTGTGAGGTAGAATGTCCTAAAGGTATTTCTCTAGAGAATATTGCACGTATGAATAGAGAGTATCTAGCGGCAAGTTTAAAAGGCTAATCCTTCCTAAAGATTTTAGGAATTTTCAAATACAAAATCCCAAGGTAATGCATTATCTTGGGATTTTTATTTTTATCCTATCTAATGAAGAACGCGATTTCATTCTATAACATACAGCTTGAAGAACACATTTCGGAAGCCAAAAGCATTTACAAGAAAATGAGTTTGTTGAGTGTGCTACGCTTAACCGTTTTTGGACTTACCGTTTTTGGTATATATCTCACTATTGAAAAGTGGCACGTAGCCTCAGTAATAGCAGCTGTTGGATTAGCTCTGTTTTTGGTTTTACTATCAAAATATACTGATCTTAAGACCAAACGCGAACTACATAAACGCTTAGCAAAAATAAATGAAGAAGAACTAAAAATTGCATCAGGGGATTTTCATCATAGAGCAGATGGAAACCATTTTCAAAATCCAGCACATGCTTACAGTTTGGATATTGATTTGTTCGGAAGAGGTTCTTTTTTTCAATACATCAATAGAACCACTATTAAAGAAGGAACCCAAACTCTCGTTAGAAGTTTGCTTGCCAACGACATTACAAATATTAAAGCGAGACAAGACGCAATTAAAGAACTTGCTAACGAGCCAAAATGGAGACAATACTATTCTGGTGTGGCACAAGGTGTAAAAGTTGAACATTCTGCTAAGTCGATAATTACATGGTTAAAAGATTACAAGCCATCTCTAAATGCAATAATTTATTGGTTAACAATTGGTTTTAGTGTAGCTTCCATAACCATTTTAGCCTTAGGAATAACCGAGATTATACCCATAAAATATGCGGGTTATTGGTTGCTTTTAGGCTTAGCAATTACAGGACGTTTTTTAAAACAAATTAATCATGTAGCTCAAAGCACTGAAAAAGCTAAAGATACCTTTAGGCAATATGCTTTATTGCTAAAAGAGATTGAGCAAAAGGAGTTTCAATCATACTTATTAAATGAAAAGCAACAAAAAATTCAATCCGAGGGGCAAAAAGCATCACAGATTTTTTCAAAATTTTCAAAAGCACTAGACGCATTAGATAACCGAAACAACTTTATATCGGCCATTTTTGGTAATGGCTATTTGCTTTGGGATATTAGACAAACCTATTATATAGAGCAGTGGATTGGTAAGTATGCGCATATGGTTGAAGATTGGTTTGATGTGGTCACGTTTTTTGATGCATATAACACCTTAGGAAACTACGCCTATAATCATCAGGAATTCACCTATCCAGAAATCACTTCAGGAAATGTAATTATCAAGGCCAAGGATTTAGGACATCCATTACTCAATAAAGCAAAGCGTATTGATAGTGATTTAGAAATGTTACAAGAACAGTTTTTTATTGTCACAGGAGCGAATATGGCTGGTAAGAGTACGTTTTTAAGAACTGTTGCTTTACAAATTGTCATGGCTAATGTGGGGCTGCCAGTTTGTGCCAAAGAAAGCCAATACAATCCTATTAAATTGATAACGAGTATGCGAACGACAGATTCCTTAACAGATGATAGTTCGTACTTTTTTAGCGAGTTAACACGACTGAAGCTTATCGTAGATACGATCGCAAAGGACCAAGACTATTTTGTGATTTTGGATGAAATACTAAAAGGGACCAATAGTACCGATAAAGCCATTGGCTCAAGAAAGTTTGTGGAAAAACTGGTAGCGCAAAAAGCCACAGGTATCATAGCTACACACGATTTAAGCCTTACCGAAATTGAGGCCGAATTAAAAGCGGTAAAAAACTATTACTTTGATGCCGAAATTAAAAATGACGAACTTTTTTTTGATTACAAACTAAAGAAAGGGGTTTGCCAAAACATGAATGCAAGTTTTCTGTTAAAGAAGATGGAAATTGTGTAATAAAAAACCCTCTCTGAAATCAGAAAGGGTTAGTTATAGTTAAAAGAAATAAGTTTCTTAAGCCTCAAATGGTGCTATAGAAACATAAGACTTATTGTCTTTTCTTTTTGTGAATTGTACGATACCATCAACTTTAGCGTGTAAAGTGTGGTCTTTTCCTTGGTATACGTTCTCACCTGGGTGATGTGTATTACCTCTTTGTCTTACGATAATGTTCCCAGCCACAGCAGCTTGTCCACCAAAAATCTTAACACCTAGTCGTTTCGATTCTGATTCTCTACCGTTTTTAGAACTACCAACTCCTTTTTTATGAGCCATTGTCTTAAGGTTTTATTTTGTTAATATTAATGGATGCGAAAAATTATTTTTCAATTCCACCGTCTAATCTGTCTTGTAATTCTTTTAATTCGTCCCACTTACCATCAGCAGCTAATTTAGCTTGCTTAGGCCAAGTTTCAGTAACGATGTGTGCTAATCTAGAGCTCGCTTCAGAAAGAACATTGCTTAATTCTTCCGGTGTTGCTTTAGCTACTTTAGCAAACGTTTCATATCCAGCGTTTACTAATGCTTCAGCAGCTTTAGGTCCAGCACCTTCAATTTTCTTTAAATCATCAGCTTTACCAGTTGCTTTCTTAGCCTTAGGTGCTGCCTTTTTAGTTTCAGTTTTAGCAGCAGCTTTTGGTTCAGCTTTTTTGGTTTCTTTTTTAGGAGCAGCTTTCTTAGCTCCAGAAGCCGTAATGCCTTCAATCACGATTTCAGTTAAGGCTTGTCTGTGACCATTTTTTACACGGTAACCTTTACGTCTTTTCTTTTTGAAAACAATTACTTTGTCACCTTTAAGGTGCTTTAAGACTTTAGCACTTACTTGTGCACCGTCTATAGCTGGGGCGCCTAAAGTCACATTGTTACCATCACCTATTAGAAGTACGTTGTCAAAATCAACTTTTTTACCTTCTTCAGTAGATAAACGGTTAACGAAAACTTTTTGGTCTTTTTCAACTTTAAATTGATGCCCTGCTATCTCTACAATTGCGTACATAGCGTAACGTTTTTATTAAATTGTTTATTAAATAAATGTGCTTTTCTCAGAAAGCGGATGCAAATATACTCCTAAATTCCTAATCTACAAACGTTTTAAGGCTTTTCGAGTATTTTCATTGCAAATGTGTTAGTAATTCCAATTGATAAAAACATCACCGCTTCAGTTTTCACATTTTATTATGTTAAAAACGGGTTTTGATTCCTTATTTTTGTAACGCTTTACGTAACAAAGCATATGATATATAAGACAAACACTAAAACAATTTAAATTTAAAAACTTTAATAATGAGAAAAAGCTTATTCACTCTAGCACTCATGTTGTTTGTTGGATTTATGGCCAATGCACAACAAGTAGAATTTGAGGAGTATGATTTAGATAATGGCATGCATGTGATTTTGCACCAAGATAATTCTGCTCCAGTAGTCACAGTTTCGGTAATGTACCATGTTGGTGCAAAAGATGAAAATCCAGAGCGTACTGGGTTTGCACATTTTTTTGAGCATTTATTGTTCGAAGGCACAGAAAATATCCCACGAGGTGAGTGGTTTAATATTGTGACCTCAAATGGTGGGAGTAATAATGCAAATACAACGGATGACAGAACCTATTACTACGAGGTTTTTCCTTCCAATAGTGTAGAGTTGGGCTTATGGATGGAGTCAGAGCGCTTGCTACACCCAGTCATCAATCAAATAGGAGTAGACACACAAAATGAGGTTGTTAAAGAAGAAAAACGTCTTCGTGTAGACAATCAACCTTATGGAAACATTTTAGCAGAAATTAAAAAGCGCATGTTTAAAGTGCACCCTTATAAAGGAACTACAATCGGTGAGATGGAGCACTTAGATGCCGCCACATTAGAAGAGTTTCAAGCTTTTAATAAAAAGTACTATGTGCCAAATAACGCCGTATTGGTGGTTGCAGGTGATATTGATAAGGCTGAGGTAAAAAAGATGATTCAGGACTATTTTGGCCCTATCCCAAGAGGTGAGGATATTGTTAGAGATCTTCCAAGGGAAGAACCTATTACAGAACCAATGAGAGATAAGGCTTATGATCCTAATATTCAAATTCCAGCAGTTATTGCAGCTTACAGAACTCCTTCTTTTAAAAATAGAGATGCTTATGTTTTGGATATGATTTCCCAATACTTAAGTGGTGGTAAAAGTTCTGTATTATACAAGAAAATGGTAGATGAACAAAAGCAAGCTCTACAAGTAGCTGCGGTTAACATTAGTCAAGAAGATTATGGAATTTATGCGCTATTTGGTTTGCCGTTAGGCGATGTGTCTTTAGATACATTAATTACAGAAATGGATGAGGAAATTGTTAAGATTCAGGAAGAATTAATTTCTGAACGTGATTATCAAAAACTTCAAAATCAGTTTGAAAACCAATTTGTTAATTCAAACTCTAGCATCGAAGGTATTGCTAACTCCTTAGCAAGATATTACATGTTATACGACAACGTGAATCTTATCAATGACGAGATAAATATCTATCGTTCTATCACACGCGAAGAAATGAGAGACGTTGCCAAGAAGTATTTAAATCCAAACCAACGTTTAATTTTAGAATACTTACCAAAGAAAGATGAACAATAAAATAAAAATGAATCTTAATATGAAAACTAAAATATCAGCATTTATTGTATTGTTTTTAATGGCAATAGGAGTCAATGCACAAATAGACAGATCTAAGCAACCAGAGCCAGGTCCTGCACCAAAAATTACCCTAGAAAAACCAGGTGAGTTTAAGCTAGATAATGGCATTGAGGTATTGGTAGTAGAAAACCATAAATTACCAAGAGTTTCTATTACATTGAGAATAGACAACAAACCAATTTCCGAGGGTGACAAGGCAGGTATATCTAGCATCCTTGGTGCTATGTTAGGAAATGGGACTACAAATATTCCTAAAGATGAATTTAATGACGAAATAGATTTTTTAGGAGCTAATCTAGGATTTGGCTCACAAAGCGCATTTGCGAGTTCACTTTCTAAATATTCAGACAGAATTATCGAATTAATGGCAGATGCTGCTATTAATCCATTACTGACTAAGGAAGAATTTGAGAAAGAGAAAGAAAAGCTTATTGAGAATTTAAAGTCTCAGGAAAAAAGTGTAGATGCAGTGGCTAGCAGAGTAGGCTCTGCACTATCTTACGGAGTAAATCATCCTTACGGAGAATTTGTTACTGAAGAAACGGTAAATAATATTGAATTTGCTGATGTCTTAGCATTTTATGAAAAATACTTTAACCCTAACAATGCTTATTTGGTGGTTATTGGTGATATAGAAATGAAAAAGGTTCAGCGAAAAATAAAAGAACATTTTGGGAAGTGGAAAAAATCTGCAGTGATTGATACTACACTTCCAGACCCAATGCCAAATGCACAGTACACTCAAATTAATTTTGTGGATATGCCAAATGCAGTACAATCCAACATTTCATTGACCAATAATGTGGATTTTAAGATGACTGATGATGACTACCACGCGGTATTAATTGCTAATAAAATATTAGGTGGTGGCTTTGGCAGTTATTTAAATATGAACCTACGTGAAGAGCACGGTTATACCTACGGAGCGCGTACAAGTATAAGCCCAAGTAGATGGGGTGCTTCACGTTTTACAGCAGGTGCAGCAGTAAGAAATATGGTTACTGATAGTGCGGTTGTAGAAACACTAAAAGAAATAAACAGAATTAAAACTGAACCTGTTGACACTAAGGATTTAGAAAATGCAAAGGCAAAATATGTTGGGGATTTTATTTTAGATTTAGAGAGCCCAAGAACTATTGCTAATTATGCTTTAAATATTAAATTGAATAACTTACCGGAAGATTTTTATTCTACGTATTTAAAGAAAATAAATGCCGTTACAAAAGAAGATGTTATGCGTGCGGCCAACAAACACTTTAGACCTGAGAATGCACGTTTTGTTGTTGTTGGTAAAGGAAGTGAAGTATTAGAGAATCTTGAGAAAACAGGAATTCCGATTAAGTATTACGATGCCTATGCGAAGCCAACAGAAAAGCCGGTATTCTCTAAGCCGTTACCAGAGGGTTTAACAGCAGAAACTGTCATTAAAAACTATGTCAAAGCAGTAGGAGGTGAAGAAGCTCTTAGAGCTGTAAATACCACTTTGACAACTTCAGAAATGACAATTCCAGGAGCACCGTTTAAGCCAACAGCTATAATTAAGCAGATGTCCCCAAACAAGTTTTCGATGGAGGTTGTAGCAGAAGGGATGGGAACTTTAATGAAGCAAAATTTTGATGGTGAAAATGGTTATATGGTTCAACAAGGTCAAAAAATACCTATGGACGAAAAAGACGTATCTTCAAGAAAATCTACAAAAGGGTTATTTGAAGAATTGTTTATGGAATCTGCCAATCTTGAGTTAGTGAGTAAAACAACTATAGATGGTACAGACGTTTACAAGATTAAAGTAACTAAAGATGATAAGTCGTCATATAGATATTACGATGTTGAAACAGGTTACTTAGTGAGAACAGAAGAGACCAACGAAGCCCAAGGACAATCAATTACAACAGTAACGGATTATTCAAACTATAAAGAAGTCAATGGTGTGATGATGCCATTTACCATGAAGGTTACTGCAGGTCCTCAAGCTTTCACTTTTGAAACAAAAGAAGTAAAAATCAATGAAGGAGTTACTGAAGAAGATTTTAACTAATTTTTTTCAGAGATACACAACTAAAAACCGAAGCATTAGCTTCGGTTTTTTTATGTCTTACGACGATGGGATAAATAAACTCCAAATAAGATGAGTACAGCTGCCAAGGCTTGAACAATACTAAAAGCTTCACCATCTAAAATTCCCCATATCAGAGCGATGATGGGCATAATATAGGTAACTGAAGATGCAAAAACAGGTGTGGAAATTTGAACCAGCTTATTAAACACCACCTTTGCTATAGCAGTACCAAATACCGAAAGTATCACTACAAACCCCAAAGATGAAATTAAATGCGGATGATGTAATCGTTCTGATGAGAAAAATCCCGAAAACAGTAAGACAATAAAAGCTGGCAGGACGATAAATGCATAGTTCCCAGCTGCAATGGCCAAGGGTTTAACATCTTGTAGGTGACGTTTTATTATATTCACATTAGCGGCGTACATCAAGGTAGAGGCAATAACAAAACCAGCATAAAGGTAGTTCTGATTTGGATTTAACTCAGAGCCTTTTAAAATAAGAACTGATGTGCCAATGAAACCCACAATAACACCAATAATCTGGCGTTTAGTTGAGGCTATTTTAAAAATGGCAAAACCTAATATGATAGTATTAAGAGGAACTAACGAATTCAGTATAGAGGCTACAGCACTATCAATTTCGGTCTCTGCAATAGCAAAAAAGAAGGCAGGAAAAAAAGAGCCTAGAAGACCTGAAAGCAGTAACCATTTCCATTTTGATTTGGGCACATTTTTTAAATGGAAGAACCCTGCTGAAAGTAAAATTATTCCTGTAAAAATGGTCCTTAACGCTCCAAGTTGATAAGGTGTAAGTCCTAAAAGTGATTTTTTAATGAGAATAAAAGAGCTCCCCCAAATGACAGAAAGGATAAGGAGATAAATCCACTTAATGTTAGGGCTTTTCATACAAATGTTTCCTAAAGAGTCACAAAAATCGTTAATTCTTTCGCAAGAAACGGCAATATTTATTAGATTTATCCAAAATTTAAGAGTTTATACTTATGATGAAATTTAAAAATATAATTGTAGTCTTAGCAGTGGTACTAGCTGTTTCTTCTTGTAAGGACAATGCTGAGCCAGAAGTTAAAACTGTAGATATTGAAGTAACTAACAAGGAAGTTGCAAAGACATTAGATCCTAATGCTACTTATGCCAAAGTAGAGTTCGGAATTGAAGGTATGACTTGTGCTGTTGGTTGTGCCAAAACCATTGAAAAGAAAATGGCAAAAATGGACGGTGTTAAATCAGCTAAGGTAGATTTTGATAATCGTTTAGCAATGGTGGAGTTTGATGAAGCTAAAGTTACACCAAAATCATTAGAGGAAGCTGTAGCCAAAGTTGGTGATGTTTACAAGGTAAAAGACATGAAGCTTGTAGATAGTTTTGGCGGAGAAGCTAAAAAATGTAAAGAAGATTGCAACAAGGCGTGTTGTGCTAATAAAACTGAAGCAGAAAAAAAGGCTTGTAAAGCAGATTGCAAAATGCCATGTTGTAACAAAGAAGACGATAAAATAACTGAGTAGATTTTAAAGTATCTAATTAAATGATTAAGCCATCCATAGGATGGCTTTTTTTATAGTACTTGAAGAAGTATAAATGCAAGACCAATACAAGCAAACGGTAAAAGCCAAATAATAGAAATGGAATGTTTTACCTTATGTTTTGCGTTTAGGATATTTCTTTTTTTACCATTGTAGCGCATCCAGTTTTTAAAAACTATAAAAAGTGAAACCAAGCTGAAGAGTAGCCAGAATTTTTGTAAAGACATGGTTACTATTTTCATTTGATTGGCAAAAGCCAAAAAGAAGGATCCCAAAGCTAAATAAATAGAAATTTCTAAGACGTTAATATAGAATAGCGCAATTGCAATGGTTTGTTTTTTAAAACGCTTCTTGTAGTAATTAAATACAGAAATATAAAACGTATCTAGCATAAATGTACAATATAAAAAAACCACGCCTAAACTACGGCGTGGTTTAATAACTAAACTATAAGTTTTTAGTTACCTGTTACAACAATATTGTCTACGTGGTATCTCGTTGTGGCGCTAGGATCAGATCCCTCATATAGAAAAGCAAAATATGCGGTACCATCAACACATGAGATATTGATTGGTCCAACGCTTTCAAAAGTTCCGAAGCCACTAGCAGGACCTGAAGGGATGCTCGCATCCAAAATTTCCCATGTTGCCGTTAAAGGATCGCCAGTAAAATCTGTAGAAACTAATACAGATAGTATCTCACCATTATCAAAATTGGTCTGAATATCAAAACTAATCTCTTCTCCATCGGTAGTATCCATATCAACACCTGGTGTCACTAACCATACATCTATTTCGTCCTCATCACTATTAAATCCAGATATTTGAGCGTAAGTAGAACCACTAAAACTTCCAGTTATCCAAGTGGTACTTCCACCACTAACGTTTACATTTGTCCAACCCTCTGCAACATAACCACCAAATCCTTCAAAATCCTCTTCATAAATAGCAGAACCACCACCAGAAGGGCCAGTGCACTCTAAAAAGTCAGGATCACAACGCTCAGCATTATCCATACTTATGTCTTCAGGTGAGTTAACAACGATATTAAAGGTGTCCCCAAAAAAGTTTTTGGTTAAAATTGCATTCATACTTCCTCTACCTGAAGGTAAGGTTAACCCTTTAAAATCAGCAAACGTACTCGTACTAAAAATAACTGATGTTCCAGAAACACAGCTTTCTAAAATACGCTCACCATCAAACTCATCCGATTCTTCAGAAGCATAAGTCTGAGCGTTATCACCAACTATATTTCTGTTAAACTGTACGTCTTGTAACTGAACAAATAAGTTGGTTTTGTCATTTGTAAAATTGGAAAATTCCAATGGCATTGGAACCAAAGTTTCAATCGTAGAAGACCTGAAAATAATATCACTTTCTGAAGCAGAAGGTATTTTATCCACTTCATTACCATTTAATACACCAAGTGTTAATACACCATTAGTAATTCCTACAGATAAACCGTTTAACTTAACGTACACCTTTCTACCTGGTTCGTATCTAACAAAAAGTGGATTGACATCGATTAGTACTTTGATACCAATGGTTGGGTTTTCAAAATTATCCTGGATAATGATTTCTTCAAAGAAGTTACCACCTTCGTCCGAAGATACCACATAACCTTCCATGAATAAATCATTTTCATTAAAGGTATAAGAGTAAGTTGTGTCTTCATCATTGTAATCTAACGAAGTGTTGCCTTGCTCTTGAGATAATTCGCCAGCAAGAGCACTGATTTGAACCTTTGAAGTCTCAGGAATATTTGGCTCTACAATAGACGTGTTTGGAGTATCAAAGTCATCGTCTTCAACACAGCCATTAAATACTACTAATCCGATTAGTAATAGTATTAATTTGTTAATTTTTAAAGTTTTCATTTTTTGTATTTTATTTTGTTCTGACATAGCTTTTTTAGAATCTTAAGTATACGTTTAAATAATACGTTGTACCATTACCGAAGAAGTATCTTGGGCCAAATATTGGACCATTATCTCTAGATTGGTCCTCTTGCATACGACGGAAGTTGGCTAAACGTGATTGTTCAAAACCTCCTGTTTTATATTGTTCATTAAATACGTTATTGATAGTTGCAAAGAAACCAACAAAGTAATCATCAATTTTCCATGATTTACCACCAATAATATTAACTAACATATAGTCATCAAACTGTTCTTGTTTCAACAAATCTCTAGCATCAGATTCGTCATAATCATTAAACGTGTTGCCATCATAATCTGATGTGAAGTTTGCAGACCTTGCCAAATTACTAACATCTAAATAAGCATTAGAGAAGAAGTTACTTGTAACTCCTATATTCCAGTAATCTGGATCTCTATATTCAAATCCAACTTGGAAAGCGCGCTCTGGTCCACCAGCCACGTGATAGCCGTCTAAGTTAGTAGTACCATCACCAAAGGTCACTTGAGGGTCAATATCACTTCTGTTCAAGAAATCCACACTGGTTAAGTATAAATTAGGATTATTTTGAAACGTATATTGGCCTACTGACGCAGCACCTTTTAATTTGATCGTTGGTGTAATTTGGGCTTCGATACCAAATTCAATACCCACATGTCTACGCTCTATATTCGTCAGGATTTCTTGCACAAAGGCATCGCCAGTATCTACACCTAAGCCAGCTAGGTCTTCTGTAAAATAGAATCCGATATCAGAACCGTCTTTGAACCCTGAATAAAAACCGGTTAATCTGGCCTTGACTATGGGTGACCTAAAGATATAACTTGCATCGATGGATTGAATCTTTTCGCTTTCAAGTCCGATTACGGTTGCATTGGATTGTCTGGCGTTACTAAAGGAATTTCTAATAGATGGTGCTTTTGTAAAATAACTCGCATTCACATCTATAAGGTGTTTACCTGTAACTTTATAAGTAAATCCACCTTTGATGCCGTAATTTGAAAAATCTAGCTTGTCACTATCCCCAAATGATCCATCATTACCACCACCTTGAAAGAATCCGTTTTCATAAAGACCTGTTCTTTGGTAAGTAGTTTGTGATAAGTTAGCACCAATATAGAAATCTACTTTGTTGTATTTAAACTGTGCCTGAGCAAAACCACTAATAACATCAGCATTAATTTCATAATTATATTTATAACGGTCTCCCTCACCAACAATCCTATTAGGGTTTCTAACATCACTTTGTGCTAAGTTCGCAGCAACTTCGTCACTAATGGTGGAATTATCGTCTTCTTCAGCAAAGAAATCAACATCCAAATATCCTGTACCACCCAACAAGTCCTCTAATCTTGCAAAGTTTTCACTTTTTAGAGATCTGTAATTGACTGCAGCATTTAATCTAATATTATCTGCAAGTTCAGCATCTAAAATAGAGTTAAATGTTAGTTGTTGATCTTTTATAACGTCTGCTTGTACTGCATATAAAGAATTACCGCCTTGTGCTCTAAGGGTCGCATTTCCTTCGTAAAGGGCATTCCAGTTTAATTGACCTTCATCTAAAAAAGCTTGCTCTGCTAAATAGGCTTGTTGATAATCATAAGCTGTTGGATTAGCATCCTGCAGAAAGAAGCTTGGTAAGTTCTGATAATAAGTTGGGTCTGGATTTCTGGCTCCACCAAGATAGGCATTCTCACCATTGATAGTAACCAATCTTGTACCACCATTATCTATTCTTGTATTGGCAATTTCACCAAACTGATAAGCAATATTAGTATTTAACCTAACCTTAGGGGTAATGTCCCAGTAGTGGTTAAGCATAAGTATGGGCTCGTCAATTTCACGCATTCTAGAATTACGTTGCTCACCATTTAGCATTCCCCAAAACGGATTGTAACGTCTTCCTTTTAAATCGTATACTTCTTGGGTAATAGCAGTAGAACGACCACGTCTGTTTTGAGCATAAATACCTGTAAAGTTAAGACTGTGTTTATCGTTTAATTGTTTTTCAACAGCAACGAATAAGGAGTTAGCATCGTACAGCGTTCCGTCAATGTAACCCTCTTCACCAAAACGTCTAGAGCCTAAGACGGAATAGGACCAGCCACCTTCTAAAAGTCCAGAACTATAACTTGCCATAACTCTACCAGTATAGCTTCTGTTCGCAGATGCGTAAGATACACGACCACCTCTTCTGTATTTTGAAGCACGCATAACAATATTGTTGGTACCTGCTAAATCGCCAAAATTGTAATCGTTGGCAGACATACCCATTGAGAATTCTTGGTTACGTTGAACATCATTTAATCCACCCCAATTTCCCCATTGTGGTCTGCCATTGAATTGCTTGTTCATCTCAACTCCATTGATTAGCACCTTACCATTGGCGTTGTCTAAACCTCTTGGTCTAAAAAACGTAGCACTAAAATCAAAAGCTGCGGCATTTAAAAACACATCTCTAGATGCTTGTAAAAGACCAGAAATGTTGTCTGTAAGACCATCATCCTCACTATTTAAGTTATCATCAGAAATGGAAATAATAAAGAGATCTTTTTTGTCACTCGTATCAAAGTCTAGGGTCATTCCACTAATGTCTACGGTCTGCCCTTCGTTAACAATGATAGGGTAACGTTTGGTAACGTAACCTACTTTTTCGATTTTCAGAACTTGTTCACCTAAAGGTACATTCTGAGTAAAACTAAACTCACCTTTAGCATCAGTTTTCAAGGTCTGTCCAGTTTCTTCAATAGTAATCGTTACATCAGGAATCGGTTCTCCTGTAGTTCCGTCTAAAACGCTTCCCTTAACAATCGTTTGCTGAGCAAAACTTGTTAAAGAAAAGGCGAGTGAGAACAGAAAGAGTAAAAAACTTTTTTTCATACCTAATTTTAAATTGATTGTTTGAGTAGATTAAATAATAGTTATTTAAGGCGTGCAAATGTACATTTTTTATAATAATTACCTACTTTTGGCAAGCAATTTGCTTTGGATATAACAATAAAATAATATAGTATATTAAGTACACTTTAGGATTTATATTGTTTCGTCATGATACTAAAACTAAGGTGTTCTACATATAGAAAATTTAAAAATAATAATTATCAGATGAAAATATTAAAATGTCTTCTACTTATGCTCATAATGATGAATATTTCATTAGTTGAAGCACAAGAAGAAAAACGCTTTAAGATCCATACTGTAGCATTCTACAATTTAGAAAATCTTTTTGATACTATTAACGATCCCTTAAAGTATGACGAAGCTAGCCCAATCATGGAAATGAAGGCTAACCGCTCTGAAGTATACAAGCAGAAGGTTAAGAACATGGCTAGGGTAATTGCCAATATCGGTGCGGATATGGCCAATAATTCACCTGCGGTAATTGGAGTTTGTGAGATTGAGAATAGGGACGTTCTGGAAGATTTGGTAAATGATCCCCTTTTACTTGGTAAAGACTATGGTATTATCCATTACGACGGACCAGATAGAAGAAGCATCGATGTAGCACTACTTTACCAAAAAGCATTATTTAAGCCAATAGAATCGAGTTCTCATGAGTTATTGATTTATGATGATGTTACAAGAAAAAGAGTTTATACAAGAGATCAATTATTGGTTAGTGGAAAGTTGGATGGTGACTTAATTCATATTATTGTTAATCACTGGCCGTCGCGTAGTGGTGGTGAAGCACGTAGTCGCTCAAAGCGTGTGGGAGCGGCAAAATTGAATAAACGTATCATAGACTCACTACAATCTATAGACCCTTATGCCAAAATCTTTACAATGGGAGATTTGAATGACGACCCAACAAATGACAGTGTAAAGGAGGTCTTAAAGGCCAAAAAAGAGAAAGATGAAGTTCCTTTTAAAGGCATATACAACCCTTATGAAAAAATGTTCACTGAAAAAGGCTGGGGAACAACAGCATATAGAGATGCCTTAAGTTTATTTGATCAGATCATGATGACAAAGCCATTGCTTGATGACGATTATTCTTCATTCCGATTTTGGAAAGCCGGCATATACAATCCATCATACATGTTTAATAAACGAGGACGCTACGAGGGTTATCCTTTTAGAAGTTTTGCCGATGGCGGATTTACAGGGGGTTTTAGTGATCACTTCCCTGTTTATGTTTACCTAATCAGGCAAGTAAAAGAAGAAGACGTTACGAAAGGCTAATTAAACAACAGATTAACAAAAAAGGTGCAAATTTTTATTTGCACCTTTTTTGTTAACTTAACCATTGATTCCAAGGAATCATATAAAGGACTGCAATAAGCGCGATACTGTAAAAAATTGAAAGCAATTTAAATTTAGGTTTAGATACCAATTTCTTTTTGTGTTTAGAATAGCCAATTGTAACTAAAGCCACCGCAATAATCATTAAAGTTGGATGCTCTACTGCTAATTTTCTAATGCTATCATTTTTCATGACTTCGCCGACACTCATCTCATCAAAATATCCCTTTGTAAAAAATAAAATGATACCGATTAAGAGTTGAATATGCATTGTGATTAAAGAAAACAGAGCAAGTCTAAAATCTAAGGCACCATATTCCTTATTACCAAAAAACTTAATGAGTGCATTAACAGTTGCAATAATTAATACTAATAAAACAATATAAGCCCAGCCTGAGTGTATAAATTGAATCGTTTCCATTTTTTTGAATTGTTAGATTACAAAAATAAGGATTTGACTATTAATAATACGTTTTAATCAGCTACAGTTATTGTATGTTTTATTTCGTTGCCTAGTTCATCAACAACAGTTATACGGTGTTCACCTTGTTGAGGTAAAACGGCCATATCATGTATGTCTTTGGTTTGACCAACAAAAGTATCGTCAATATACCAATACAAGGTGAGTTCTGGTTTTGAGTGGGCTACTTTGAGCACCAAATCGTTAGTGTTGCCATCAAAGTCCTTAGGTAAGAAAATGGTGTTTTGCTGATTGGGGTAAATAAATTCCATGCGTATAGCCGAAGTCTCGATACAATCACTTCTGTAAGGTGGTAATGGTTTGTAAAAAGGATTTTTTGTTTTAAAGTAATATTCCTGAAGAGGTGGCAAAACAAACCAAGACACTGTTTTTAACTTTGAAACTGATTCACAGGAAGAATTCACTTGAAATCGTTCTGAAGCATCGAGATGGACCAACTTATGAAAGGGACACGGTGCCGTTTTTTGCCCAGACCTTTGAATAAATTGCTTTTCTATGTCATCACAAACCGTTGAAGCTTGGTAACCACTGCTTTTACAAATGCTCACCTCTATCATTTCGTCATAAGGCTTAGCAAACCATTCACTTTTTGGCAGAAGGTCAAAAATATCAAATAAGATTGGTGCTGCAGTTTGTACGCCAACTAAACCGTGACGACCTTCACCATCTGCATTACCAACCCAAACACCAACAACATAATCTTTAGTAGTACCAATGGCCCAAGCATCTCTAAATCCAAAGCTGGTACCAGTTTTCCAAGCAATTTCTTTAGACGAAACATAAAATTCCCAACTTTCATCGCTTTCAGGACGATTGACTTGTTTCATACTTTCAAAAGTGAGATAGATGGACGCTGCATCAAAAACGGATTTGTCTGAAACCAACTTTCCGAAGTTCACGTTTGATTCAAAACCATAGACAGGTTCTACAAACTCATTCGTATAATATGTACTCGAATTGTCGCTAAAATGATTCAATGTTGAAGCCATTGCCGCATAGCTTTTACATAAGTCCCATAGATTACTTTCCGCACCACCCAGTACTAAGGACAACCCATAATGATTGGCAGTATATCTTAGGTCTTTAAGTTTTAACTGTTTTAAATAATGATAAAAACGGTCCAGTCCAAAATCCTGGAGCATTCGCACTGCAGGTACGTTTAGCGAACGAGACAGAGCTTCATTGGCATGTACGGCACCATCGTATGATTTGTTAAAATTTTCAGGTTGGTAGCTACCAAATTGTGTTGGCACATCAGCCACCAAGGTTTGAGGTAATAAATCTCCAGCATCTAGCATAGCTGCATACAAAAACGGTTTTAAAATACTACCTGTACTTCTAGGTTTGTCAATAATATCCACACTTTTTTGGTGTGCATTATCTGTTGGAGAATTACCGATATAAGTCAGAACTTTTCTGGTATGAACGTCTAACACTAATACTGAAATATTATAAATCTCATTTTGCTTTAATCTATTGTAGTGTTGTTTTACTATGCGATTCGCTTGAGATTGTAGAGCCAAATCAATGGTGGTTTTTAGACGCTCTCCTTTATGCTGTTTCGCTACTTTTTGTAATAAATGTGGTGCAATTTGTGGCAGTGGATATGGTTTTTGTGGTAATGCTTCAGATATGGAAAGTTCATAGGTCAGCTCATCAATAGTACCATTGTCAAATAGTTTTTTTAATAAGCGATTACGCTTATCGAGCAATCGTTGTTGATTTTTACCTGGATAAATTAAGCTGGGTGCATTTGGCAAAACCGCTAGTGTGGCACTTTCTGCCCAAGATAAATTTGATGCTTCTCTATTAAAATAACGCCAAGCAGCAGCATCTATACCAACGACGTTGCCACCAAACGGTGCGTGACTAGCATATAATTTTAAAATCTCGTCTTTAGAATGTCTAAATTCCAAACGTGTCGCAAGAATAAGTTCTATTGATTTTTCGAGATAAGTTCGACGTTGCCCTTTTCTAGACAACCGAATGACTTGTTGCGTGAGTGTGCTTCCACCACGTTTCACAGATCCAGAACTTAAGTTTTCTTTTAAAGCTTTAAAAATTGAAATAGGATTGAAACCAGGATGTTTATAGAAATACTCATCTTCAAAAAGTAGCAAACAGGTTTTAAATTTTTCTGGTACAGTATCTGTTTCAGGAAATCGCCACTGGCCATCCTCAGCAATTTGAGCTCCTAGAAGACGATAATCATTACTTGTTATTACAGTCGCCGTTGGATCTTTAAATAACTGTGATGGCAGGCAGAAGCAATAAACTAATAAAAGAACGCTAAACACAAAGGTTTTTGTCTTATGCCGTTTAATATATCTAAGTAACCTATACATGGACTATACAAAGGTCTGTGAAATTAACTTATTACCTAAATTTACAGACGTTACACAAATTTATCTATATATTTAAACGTGCGAAAACCTCAATTAGATCTTAAACTACTTTTATTTTTATGTTTTTCTGTATTTACAGGGAATGCCATAGCTCAATTGGGATTTTGCCAAGGGAATTCTGGCGATCCCATTTTTGTTGAGGATTTTGGAACTGGTACAGATTATGGCCCACCACTACCAGCAGGTACTACCACCTATACGTTTGTTGGATTTAATGGACCACAAGATGGAGAGTACACCATAGGTAGTAATACATTTGCTTACGGTTGGAATTTACCAAGTGATCATACGCCAGGTGATACTAATGGTAAAGCATTAATTGTGAATGCAAGTTTTACGGCAGGTGAATTTTATAATACTTCTATTAATGGTTTGTGTGAAAATACCACCTACGAATTCTCATCATGGCTTACAAATATATTGCCGAGTTCTGGATGCGGTGGAAACGGAATACCTGTCAATGTAAAATTTGAAATTTGGGACATAACGGATACTAACTTATTGGCCAGCGGAGATACTGGAAATATTTTTGGTACCCCTTCACCAACTTGGGAACAATATGGTCTGGTGTTTCAAACACTAGCTGGTCAGACGTCCGTAATATTAAAAATGATAAATAACGGGGTTGGAGGTTGCGGTAACGATTTAGCGATAGACGACATTGTCTTTAAAAGCTGTGGAGATTTAATTGAAGTTGAGGATAGCACTAGTAATAATAGTATTACACTTTGTAGTTCTCAAACACCATATGCAGATACCATTACGGCTATTCCAGATAATGCCGTTTTCAATGCTCATTTTTATCAATGGCAAATTAGTTCAGACGGTATTACTTGGTTAGACATTGTTGGTGAAACCAATGCCTCCATTAGTTTTACAGGAATTACGACAACCACATATTACAGAGCAAAAGTTGCCGAGTTTCAGGCAAACTTGAGCAATTCAGATTGCATAACTTTATCTGATGTTTATGAAATCACAGTAAATCAGGCTCCGCCTCCACCAATAACGGAGTGCTGGGAGACGGCATCTTTCGATGATGACTCTTGTAGTTGGCTCGTTTCGGGAATACAACCACCTGCACCGACAGATTTAGAATGTTGGGAAACCGCTACTTTTAACAATACAACTTGTGCCTGGGAAGTGACGGGATCCCAACCGCCAGAGCCAATAGATCTGGAGTGCTGGGAAACGGCAACATTCAACAATACTAGCTGTTCTTGGGAAGTAACGGGTGCACAACCGGAACAGCCTTCGCTCGAGTGTTGGGAAACGGCAACGTTTAATAATGTAACCTGTGCTTGGGAAGTTACAGGAACACAACCACCAGAGCCTACTGATCTGGAATGTTGGGAAACCGCAATATTTAACAATACAACTTGTTCTTGGGAAGTTACTGGTTCACAACCGGAACAACCTGCGCTCGAGTGTTGGGAAACCGCAACGTTTAACAATACAACTTGTGCCTGGGAAGTTACAGGAACACAACCACCAGCACCAATTGGTTTAGAGTGCTGGGAAGTCGCAACATTTGATAATGGTACCTGTTCTTGGGAAGTGACAGGTTCACAACCTGAACAACCTGTGCTCGAGTGTTGGGAAACGGCTACTTTTAACAATACAACTTGTTCTTGGGAAGTGACAGGAACACAACCGGCAGAACCTGTTGGTTTAGAGTGCTGGGAAGTCGCAACATTTAACGATGTGACCTGTTCTTGGGAAGTAATGGGCTCACAACCGGAAGAACCTACAGATTTAGAATGTTGGGAGAGCACATTCTTTAATGAAGATACTTGTGAGTGGGAAATTCAAGGTACACAACCTTTGGAATTTAGGGATGAGTTTGTAGTCTTTTGTGAAGGGGAAGAAGTTGATCTCATAGCTTCTACTTCTATTATAAATGCACAATACCAATGGGATTCTGGCGAAATATCAGAATCTATATCTGTAGGTGTGGCAGGGACTTATGTGGTTGAGGTTACAGATGGCTGTTTCACGGAGATTATAACATTCACAGCTACCGAAATAGAAAATCCTGAAATAGAAAGTATAACGTCAGATGGAAGTTCAATCATTGTAAATTTGACTAATAGTGGTATTTATCAATATTCAATTGATGGTGTTAATTATCAGTATAGTAATATTTTCAATAATCAGTCGAGCGGTTTGTATACCATTTATGTAAAGTCTCCTGATTGTGATTATGTAGCGTCTCAAACGTATTTTCATTTTTATATTCAGAAGTTTATAACTCCAAATGATGACGGAGATAATGACTTTTTCGTCCTTAATGTAGCACAATTCTTTGCGTCTTCTGAAGTCTATATATTCGACCGTTATGGAAAACTATTGTATAGTGCCAAAAACGCAAATGTATTTTGGGATGGAATCTATAACGGTAAAGTTTTACCAGCTTCAGATTACTGGTATCGGATAGTTTTGGAGGGAAGAGAAATAAAGGGACACTTTGCTATAAGGCGTTAATCAAGATGTTTTTGATCAGCTTTATATAAAGCGCCCTTAAATAACCTTCAAAGAAATACTATGCCTTAATATGAGTTCAGGATGTAACAATCAAGAACCTTTAGGCATTTCAAATTCAATAATCTTTTCAGTTACCTGATTTTCAAAATCGGTTAAAATTAATTTTATAAACACACGATTCGTTGCAACGCTTACGGGAAAATCTTTAACATTATCAATGGTCTTTACATAATTCAACCAATCTTCACCACACTTATCTATGACATCGTCTTTTAAATCTTTAGTAGCTGTTTCAATAAAAGCAATCCAATCTTTTTCGCTGTAGGTTAAGGTTTCAAATGTATTAGAATTCAACTGCTTTAACGGCTTCCATTCGGTATCAAATTGCGTCCACTCGTTGGTGTTGCATTTTGCATCGGCGCTCATAAAAGATAACCTATTTTCATAACGCTGAAACAAACTGACGTGCTTGTAATCGTTATCCACCAGCACAATGTTTTTGTCTTCTGGTGTAGCATTGACATCAACATTGATGGTTGCCGTTTTGCTATTGTTTAAATTATGCGAACGCTTGTAATCACTCGTTGCCAAATTTTTAATTTCAACATTTAAATCGTTTAGTTTCAAACGAATGGTTTTAGCAATTTTTTCTGACGATAAATAGCCATCAAACACATAGCCAATGTGGTTTCTGGTTTCTACCTTAACCCATTCGCCACTTACTTTTTTACCAGCATCAATGACGACCAATTGCTTGTCGGTTTTTTCCAATAAACCAATGGCTTCACCATAGGCTAATTTTGTTAGCATTTTACCGCTAATATCTGGTTGGTCTCTCAATGACAATCCACTTTCTGCGGCCACATAAACATTTTGTTGCGCTGATACCAATAGGATACTGAACACAAATCCAATCGCTAAAATCATTTTTAAATTTTTACTCACGGCACTTATATTGTTTAGGTGTACGTGATTTTTTTTCAAAAGATTCATAATTTCTAAGTTTTAAATTGAACATTTTAGCGGTTTGTTCTTCTTGGATTCTTGCCTGTCGACCGACAAGTAGTTTAGCTTTGTTTTTTTAATCCCCTACTTTCTTGTGAGTTCGTTTATTTCTCAACTGTTACCCATTGCCCTTTATTGCGTACTAAATAATTGTCATTATCGTACATAGCTTCGGCTTGTGCACCTGGTAAATAGTAAGTGCCTAAATAGGATGCATTGAGCATTACCGTAAAGGTTTTTGTGCCATAATTCCCTTTTCTATTCATATCAAAAAAGAAGTTGACACGGTCGTCTCTAATGTCTGTATATCTAGCTTGACTGACCGTTGTATCACCAAAATCGGTAAAGCGTGTGTTGACAATATCCCAACCCGATGGAAAAATCTGAGTCAGCGCCACATCATTGACATAATCACTCGTGAGGTTAGAAATGCTAACCGTTGCTACAAAATCCTGACCTTGTTGTAATTTGGTCACATCTATTGTATTTCCTTGTAAATCTTTATAGACTGTTGAAATTGAAAAGCCACGTTGTACTGGCAATTCCTCACCTAACTTCAGTTTTCCAGAATTTAAGATTCTAACATAGACCACATTGTCCTTGCTGTTATTGACTGTAATTTGATTTGTACCATCATTCACAGGAATGTTGCGTTGTGCAATACCATTTTTAGTGGCAATAGTTTCTGATTTACCGTTTATGGAATAGTTGAGTTTTAAATCTTTTCCACCATTTTCAACAATAAGTTTACCCATTACCAATAAGCTGTAGGCTGTGGTTTGCGTGCTCATCCATCTATCACTAGATAGCGATTTGGCAATACTTTTTGCCAATTCTACTTTTTTAGAATCGTTGGTAAGCAACATTGCTTCTAAAGCCATTGCTCTGTTTCTGTGTAACGACCCATACGTGTAATTATCAGAATTGATAGGCTGAAAATCGATATTGGCCGTTTTCGCTATCGCTTGGCTCGCTTCTTTTTGTCCGGCCAGAGCATAAGCCGCAGCCAATCGCCATTTAGCATCATTAGAAATGTCATCAAACTCACGTAATCGGTTCATACTCGCTAAATCCGGACTTCCTGCTAGAGCTAAGGTATACAATCTGTAGGCTTGCGTTAAGTCACTATGGTAATGTCTGTAGCTTGGTCGCCAGTTGCGAGCCGCTTGACGTTGATAGGCAATCCAGTTGCTCTTAAAACTTAGAGGTAAAACAAATCCTTTCTTTTCGGCTTCAATCATAAAATGACCTGCATAGCTCGTTCCCCAGTCACTTGCCGTTCGTTCGCCTCGCCAATACCCTAAGCCACCATCTGGATTTTGGAAGGTGCCCAAACGACGAATACCATTTTCAATATTTTGCTGTACTTCCTTTTTCTTTTTATCTGTTAGGTCAAAAATATCCGTTAAGTACAACTGCGGAAATACACTAGATGTGGTTTGCTCAACACAACCGTAAGGGTAACGAATGAGATATTCCATACGCTTAGAAAAATCCATTGGTGGCAAGGTTGAAAATTCTACCGTTGCATAGTTGGTGCCTGGTTCGCCAAAGGTTGAAAAGTCAATCGTTTGATTGCCATTGGCAGCCAATTCCTTATCAATAACTCGAGAGGTCATTGGGTTAGGGTTTTCAACATCAATCTCTACTTTGTAGTTCGATGTTTCGCCATTTCCTGAAGCGATAACTTCAATCGTATTGATACCTTTTGCTTTAGAAACATCCAATTCAAAATATACCATTTTTTCATCTGGTCTATCGAATTGAAGCGATTGTGTTTGCTGACCTTTAACTGTGATTCCATCACTCAATTTTAAAGATAGATTGACGTTCTTCACTTTGTTTTCCATCGCAAAAACGGTAACAGGAAGCGTTACTTTTTCGCCAGGACTCAACTTACGTGGTAAAGTTGCCAAGACCATCAAAGGTTTTTTAACCTGAACAGATTTTTCAGCACTTCCGTAGGCTTCATTAGTATTATTTCCAGCAACAACCATTGTGCGCACAGCACCAATATAATTTGGCATTTTTAATTGATGTGTTTGTGTTTTCCCTGCATCCAAAAGAAACGGTCCTAAATACGTCACTACAGGTTTAAAACGATTGGCTTTTTTGTTCTTGCCTTTAGCAGCAGCACCATCACCACCAATAGCAAAGACTTGGTCTATACTGCCAGAATATGCGCCAATAACATCATCGAAAACATCCCAAGTTTTTACACCTAATGCTTCACGAGCGTAGAAACTATCCCAAGCATTTGGTGTTTTAAATCGGGTTAAATCGAGTAAACCTTCCTCTACAACAGCAATGGTGTAGGTCATTGGTTTGTTGTTCTTTTCAGATACTTTTATTTCGTAAGATTGCTCAGGTCTAATAAAATCTGGCATCTTAATTTGTGGTTCTAATTTGGTGGCAGGATTTTCTACCATCATAGGAATAACACCATACAAACGAATCGGTAAATCGTTAGACGTTATAGCGTGAGGCTGCAACAACGAAATATTGATAAATACGTTTGGAGCCATTTCTGGCGTTACAGGAATATCAACTGTAGTCTCGCCAGGTTGTGTTTTTACCCATTGGTGTTTTAAAACTTCGGTGCCATTTTCTATACTGATTAACGCTCTACCTTCACTACCAGATGGAAAGGTAAGTTTTGCAGTTTCGCCAACATTATAATTGTCCTTATCTGTTGAAAAGACTAACATTTTAGCCGCATCCTTATCGCCAGATGGGGAATTAGACCACCAATTTTTATAGAAATACGCAGTACGACCAGTTGCGTGACCACTCACTGGGTCCACAATTCTGATGAGGTAGCGTCCACGGTCTTTTTCCGGAATATTGATTTTGAAGCTTGCTTTACCTGAAGCATCTGTGTCAATTTCGTACTGTTGCATTGGTCTATGGTAATTGCTAGACACGTAACTAGACAGGTTGTCGTAAGAGGAATTCCACCACCAACGCCATTCAATTTTATAGATTTTTACTTCTAATTTTTTACGCTGAATTGGTTTCCCGTTGGCATCAACCGTTGCAATGTCAAAGGTGTGATTTTCATCCGTGAAGAACGAGCCATAACGATTGCCTTCAGGCGAACGCAAACCAACAAAACTCTCGTAAGGTGCATAAGGCACTGTAAACGCATCGAGTGAAAAACCGCCACCATTTTCAAAAGCACGAACTAAGAATTGTGCGTTTAACATTCCAGGTGCATTTTTTCCAATATTTAATATTGAATTGACTTTTGCATTGCCTTCAGCATCAAGATTACCTTCAAAAACATTAGTTTCTTCCGTACTGAAATTACGAGTTGGGTCGTTGAATTCATAATTTTTATAACCCTCAAAACTGGTATATTTTGTTGTGAATTTTGCCTTAATTTCAGCTTTTAAATTCTTTGCAGGTGCACCGTGAAGCCAGGCCACATTCAAATCGCCTTGAAGTGGTTTGTTGTTGGTTAACACCTTGTCTTCAAAATCTATTTTAATTTTTAAACGGTTCGGTTTTACCGTTTCAATTTTCAAACTTTTGGTAAAATTGGCACCACCAACCGAAACTTTAGCATTGTAATTTCCTGTTTTGTAATCTGACGAAGTAGGCACTTTAAAATCGTAGAAATTATTGATGTTATCTACCGAAACTTTACGATAGACCAACTTACCAACTGGGTCTGTGATTTCTAATTTTACGGGATGACGTTTTGGTAATTTGTTCGCTTTGTCATTTAGCATAAAGGTTAAAAACAGACTGTCGCCAGGTCGCCAAACACCACGTTCGCCATAAATGTAGCCTTTAAGTCCACGTTGCAATCTGCTTCCAGATACATCGAATTTACTTAAAGACAGCGAATTACCATCAAACAATTTTACATAACTCACGTTGTTACCTTTTTGAGCAACCGCAAAAGCTGCACGTTTTTTGGCGTCAATTTCTACAAAACCATCTTGATTGGTAATACCATCTGCCAAAGCTTGTTGTTGATAGTTGTATAATGTGATTTTTGTGCCAGATTCTGGATTAGTATCTAAAATATTGGTCACCGCAAAAAAGTAGGTATTGTCGTTGCCTTTCTTAGCAATAACACCAAGGTTAGAGCCAATAAGGTTGGCAGCAATGCCTTTATTGCCATAGTTAAAATAGGATTCAGTACACGGATTATTTCTTTCGCGATAGTTGTAATTTCTGTTCTTATAACTATAGGTAAGGTTGTCCCAATACTGCTCTTCTCTTAAGTCTTGTTCTTCTTCGGAAATGTCTTCGGAAGCATAAACATCATCCTCATAAAAGTCGTCGTAATAATCATCATAATAATCGTCCTCATCGACGTCTGAAGTTTCAACATTAGATGAACAATCGTATAAGGAATAATCTTTTTTAAAGTCGATTTCAACGCGATAAATAGCACCAGCATCTGCTTGTATATATTTAGATAAATCGACGCTGTAGGCTTTCCATTTTCCTGTGTTTTGAGATGGATTTTGAATAAGCGTTATCGTCTCTTTGGCAATGCGACGACCAACATTTCTAATCGCATAACTGTTATTGCTATTAAGGTTATTGTCTTGTAAAAACTGAAGCACATTATCCTCAAAAAGTTTGATGATTCGCACATCGACTTTACTCAAATTAACCGCTTCAAAATTAAAAGTTAAGTCTTTTGAATTCGGAAGAATAGAACCACTGCTTACTAAGCGCACCTGAGGTTTCAATTCCTCAAAGGTTAGGGTTTGGGTGAACTGATTTTTGAGTTTGAAGCCGTCAGTGTTTTTGATTCCTGTAAATACATCAACTCTGATGTCTCCTACCAATTTAATATCTGGATACACTTTTAATACATTACCATCGACGATATATTTTGGGTTTTTTACATTTTGAAGTGCTACCAAACCAGCAAAATTCTGTTGCTTTTGTAAAGGGTCTGAAAAGTTAATCGTTAAATGCTGCTCAGGATTTTGAATTACATTAGTTTCTATAATAGTAAAGTTGTTTTTACCAGGAATGTTAAGGTAATTTTCCCCTTTAATATCAGCGTTAATAGCTTTGCCATCCCAAGACACGAGGACTTTGCTATCTTCAATCTCTCGCTTAATACTATCAATTTTAAATTCGAAATAACGAGATGTGTCGTTACCTTCTAACCATACAATGTTGAGGTCTTTATTGTTCTGAGAGGCTTCTACCAACTTTTTAGCATCTTCTAGAGCAATAATATCAGCCGATTGCAAAGTACCTAAAACATACTGCCATTCTTTGCTATACGATTGTAGATTTTTGGTATTAAGATTAAAACTCGGTCTAATGGTTTTAAACTGAAAAGTGTAATACTCAAAGTCTTTAGGAATGTTTTTATAGATGTCAGATAGATTAACAGTAACGGTGTATTCGGTGTCTGATTCTAGATTTTCATCTGGCGTGAACAAAAGCGTGTGTTTGTTTAGAGCTTTGAGGGATCCTTCAACATAAGGATGTGTTTTTACGATTTTTGCATCAATACTTTGTTCAGCTTCCCAACTTTTAACCTCTTCTGCTAAACTGACTTTTATAGGATCCGTTACCGAAACACGACCAGATGTGGTATAGCTGATGTAATCGCGAAACTTAAAAATGTTATCGGTTTCAATAGGCTTCTTTTTACAAGAAAATACAAGGCTTAGTGTCAGTAGAACGAGAAGGTGCTTTTTTAACTGCATAGCTGATGATGGATTTAGTGTAAAACATTGACTTAAAAAGAGAGGTAGGTGCTTTCTTGTTAAATAATTACGCCAGTTGTTTCAGGTTTAGATTTTAGGCGGTTGTTAAATTGTTCTTAAAGTTATAAAATGGTATCAAGAAGTAATAGCAGGTTTAATTTCACTCGAACTGACTTGAATTAATTTTCATAAATCCCAATCGTCAACTCACCTTTATCGTTCATCGTAGCGCGATACATGCCAGCAGTGTTAAAATCGGCAACCATATTGCCATTTTTGTCTACAGCTACAATACCACCATCACCACCGAGGCTTTTTACCTTGTCTAAAACTATTTTCGCTGCTTCTTTTAAACTTAAGCCTTTGTAATCCATTAAAGCCGAAATATCGTGAGCCACTTGTGCTCTTATAAAATATTCGCCCCAACCTGTACTAGATACTGCACAAGTAGCATTGTTGGCATAAGTGCCAGAACCGATAATTGGTGCATCACCAATTCTACCATAACGTTTGTTAGTCATTCCGCCGGTTGAGGTGCCAGCAGCGAGGTTTCCATTTTTGTCAAGTGCAGCACAACCCACCGTACCAAATTTCGCATTTTTAATATCTGCATCGTAAAAGTCAAAGTAAGCAGATTCGGTATCTACTTTACTCGCATTTTTAGCTTCGCGCGCCCTAACACGTTTTAGGGATTCTAATCGGTTTTCGGTGTAAAAATAGGACGGATCAACAAGAGTTAATCCTTGTTCTTCTGCAAAGATTTCCGCACCTTTTCCTGATAGCATGACATGCTTTGATTTTTCCATTATAGCTCTAGCTAAGTTGATAGGATTTCTAACTGTTGTGGTGCCGGCAGATGCGCCAGCGTTTAAGGTTTTGCCATCCATTATGGAAGCATCGAGTTCATTAGTTTCAGCATTCGTAAACACAGCACCCTTGCCAGCATTAAAGAGTGGTGAATCTTCTAAAACGTTAATTGTTTTTTCAACGGCATCCAGACTGCTTCCACCATTTTTTAGAATCTCATAGCCTACTTTAATAGCTTCTTCTAACTTCGCTTTGTAAGCTGCTTCTTTTTCGGGTGTCATATTCTTTTTTAGAATGGTGCCTGCACCACCGTGAATGATGATGGCAAAATCTGCGGGTTCAACTTGTGGGCTTGTGGATTTTTCAGAACTGTTTTCGGTAGTTGATTCGCTATTATTTTTACACGAGAAACAAAGAGAAAATACGATGAAATAAATGAGAAGTTTTTTCATAATGAAAGCTGATTTTTAAGTGCTTTAAAGTTACATTATTAGATGTCACTCTTCAAGCTAAACTGATAAATTATTAGTAACTTCGTGGCAAATTTTAATAATTCATAAAAAATAGACGTATATGGAAGCAGTTGCTACCGATTTCGGAATAAAAGAAGCCTTAAATCAACTAGGTGTTAAAGCTATTAATCATGGAACTTCTACAGGCTCTAATAGCTTTGGTAGTGGTGAGTTAATTTCATCTTACTCGCCAACAGACGGACAGTTAATTGGTAAAGTTTCTACTACAACAAAAGAAGACTACGATAAAGTTATAAAAACTGCTCAAGACGCTTTTTTACAGTTTAGAGCAATGCCAGCACCACAAAGGGGTGAAATAGTTAGACAATTTGGTAATCGTTTAAGAGAATTAAAAGAACCATTAGGTAAATTGGTGTCTTACGAAATGGGTAAATCTTTACAAGAAGGTTACGGTGAAGTACAAGAAATGATAGATATCTGTGATTTTGCCGTGGGATTATCAAGGCAATTAAATGGTCAAACCATTCCATCTGAAAGACCAGGACACGTTATGAGAGAGCAGTGGCACTCTTTAGGTATTGTTGGAATTATTTCTGCATTTAACTTCCCAGTTGCGGTTTGGTCTTGGAACACAGCTCTAGCATGGGTTTGTGGTGATGTTTGCGTCTGGAAAGCTTCAGAAAAAGCTCCACTTTGTGCAGTAGCTTGTCAAAATATTATTGCTGAGGTATTAAAGGAAAACAACTTACCAGAAGGTATTTCTTGTATCATAAACGGGGACTACAAAGTGGGTGAATTTATGACAACGGATCATAGAATTCCTTTAATTTCTGCAACTGGATCTACACGTATGGGACGTATCGTTGGCAAAACTGTCGCTGAGCGTTTTGGAAAGTCCTTACTAGAATTAGGTGGTAACAATGCCATTATCATCACCCCAACAGCAGACTTAAAAGTTGTAGTACCAGGTGCTGTATTTGGTGCTGTTGGTACTTGTGGACAACGTTGTACAAGTACACGACGATTAATTATACATGAGTCTGTTTACGATAAAGTAAGAGATGCTATTGTTGGTGCATACAAGCAATTGACTATTGGAAATCCTTTAGACGAGAAAAACCATATAGGTCCTTTAATTGATAAGGATGCTGTAAACACCTATCTATCTGCAATTGAAAAAGCAAAAGCTGAGGGCGGAAATGTGTTAGTTGAAGGTGGTGTTTTAGAAGGTGAAGGTTATGAGTCTGGTTGCTATGTAAAACCAGCAATTATAGAAGCAGAAAACGACTTTGAAATTGTACAAACGGAAACCTTTGCACCAATTTTATATCTAATGAAATATTCTGGTGATGTTGAAAATGCTATTGAGTTGCAAAACGGTGTGGCACAAGGGTTATCGTCTGCAATCATGACTAATGAAATGAAAGAAGCAGAAAAATTCTTATCCTTCGCAGGAAGTGACTGTGGTATTGCCAATGTAAATATTGGGACTTCTGGCGCAGAGATTGGTGGTGCTTTTGGTGGTGAAAAGGAGACTGGTGGAGGACGCGAATCAGGATCTGATGCTTGGAAAATATACATGCGAAGACAAACCAATACGGTAAACTATTCAGACCAATTACCTTTAGCACAAGGTATCAAGTTCGATTTATAGTTAATAACATACTTTCAATTCTTAAAACCCGTTTCTAATTTAGAAATGGGTTTTTAATTTTAATTGGTATGACTATTTCGGAATGATTCTTGTTTTTGTTAAACCAAAATTTGAAATTGTAGTCTAAGGGTTATGACACAAAAGGAGCTTCAACATTTGTATTGGCGTGCTGGTTTTGGGTGGCATCCAAAAATGGGTTCATTGTTTTCTAAAGAGAGAAAAAAAGTTGTGACTGCTCTTTTTAAAGATTCTCAAAGCATTACACCAATTCAATTGGATTTTTCGTATCTACAAGGTGTGAATCCAATAGACATCAAAAAGTTCCCTTCTTTAGCAAAGGAAATTCAGGAAAAAAACCAAAAAAAAATCTTAGAGCTTAATTATGCTTGGGTAAAACGACTGATACATCCAAAAGAATTACTGCGTGAACGAATGACTCTGTTTTGGGCAAATCGTTTTGTCTGTGGAGATAGGCATCCTATGCACATTCAGCGATACAACAATACACTGAGACAATATGCGCTTGGTGATTTTAGGAAGTTTGTGAAAGCCATTTCCAAGGAGGCCGCAATGCTCAAATACCTCAATGGAAAACAAAACAGGAAGCACAAACCCAATGAGAACTTTGCACGTGAATTGATGGAGCTCTTTACATTGGGTGAAGGTCACTACACTGAAAGTGACATTAAAGAAAGTGCACGTGCTTTTACAGGTTATAACCATAATTTTAGAGGGGAATTTGTTTTTAGGAAGTTTCAGCACGACTATGGCTTTAAAACGTTTTTTGGTAAAACAGCAAGATTTGATGGAGATGACATTATAGATGAAATACTTTCCAATAAGCAGTGCGCTCGATTTATTTGTGACAAGGTCTATCGCTATTTTGTAAATCCAATACCAAATAATGCCCATATTGAAGCCATGACCAATGTATTTTTTAAGGATTACAACATTGAACATCTAATGCACTTCATGTTTATGGCTGATTGGTTTTATGCAGAAGAAAATATCGGAAGCAAAATAAAGTCACCCATTGAATTTTTGGTAGGTATAGCAAATACAGTTCCGGTATCATTTGAAAGCGAAAGGGATCTTCTCGTTATTCAAAAACTATTGGGTCAAATGTTATTACACCCTCCAAATGTAGCGGGCTGGAAAGGAGACAAAGCTTGGATTGATGCCAATACCATAATGGTAAGATTAAAATTGCCGTCCGTTTTATTGAATAATGCTATGATTTCATTAAA
Organism: Winogradskyella aquimaris; assembly: GCF_042676105.1. NCBI lineage: Bacteria > Pseudomonadati > Bacteroidota > Flavobacteriia > Flavobacteriales > Flavobacteriaceae > Winogradskyella > Winogradskyella aquimaris. The sequence goes on from NZ_JBHTJQ010000016.1 coordinate 524,564, forward strand.
GGAATATGGTGATTTCAATGATAAATTCAGAAAGGAATATTTCAAGCGTAGTAAAGGAAAATTACCATTCAAAACACTACCAGATTGGGGAGCGTTTTCAAAAGACTTTAAGGCTATTGAGACTGTAGATCTTTCAGATATCATCATTCAAGGAACTATTAATAACGGCACTGCAGCATACCTTAAGACGCTAAGTAAAGCTTCTAAGCGAGATTATTGTGTTCAGCTCATGTCATTACCAGAATATCAAATGAGTTAGTTATGGATAGACGAAAATTTCTAAAAGATTCTGCATTGGCAAGCAGTTTAATGTTTGTGCCAAGTTTTCTTAAAGCCTTTGAATCTGTTGATTCTATACGTTTAGGTTATAAGAGATTAGTTGTCGTCCAACTGGCAGGGGGTAATGATGGTTTAAATACCATTATTCCATATAACAATGATATTTATTACAATTCTAGACCAAGTTTGGCAATTACCAAAGACATCATTCGTATGACTGATGATTTGGGCTTTCACCCAAGTTTGGTATCCTTGCGTAATTTATATGATAACGGCGAACTTTCAATATTAAATAATGTAGGTTATCCAAATCCTGTGCGTTCGCATTTTAGGTCTATGGATATTTGGCAAACGGCAAGCGATTCTCACCAATATTTACAAAGTGGTTGGCTGGGTCGATATATGGATATGCATGGCAACAAACCCTACAATGCCATTGAGATGGATGAGCAGTTAAGCTTGGCTATGAAAGGTGAACATTTTAACGGTATTGCCACTAACGACTATAAAATATTGCACAGAACGGCTAAAGATCCATTTTTTAAGAGTGTTCTCAGTCATTATAATGATGCACATTTGAGCGAGCACAATTTGGGTTATCTCTATCAAACAATGATTGAAGCAAAATCTTCTGCAAAGTATATTTACGAAAACACCAAAGTAAGGTTATCAAAACAAGAGTATCCTCAGAATGGTTTTGCTAAACAGTTGAAAAACGTTGCACAGTTCATCAATTCAAATTTAGACACCAAGGTGTTTTACACCTCTCTTGGCGGTTTTGATACGCACGCCAATCAACAAAATAAACAAGCAAGATTATTATCGCAATATGCTGAAAGTATTTCAACCTTTGTTAAAGATTTAAAACGAAACGACACCTTTAAGGATACTTTGATTTTAACGTTTTCGGAATTTGGAAGGCGCGTAAAACAAAATGCTGCTAATGGTACCGAACATGGTGCAGCAAATAATGTTTTTATCATTGGTAAAAATTTAAAGCAATCAGGTTTCTATAATAATTTGGCTAGCCTAGAGCAGTTAGACGATAATGGTGATTTAATATATGAAATTGATTTTAGGACCATCTATGCCACAATTCTGAATAAGTGGTTAAAAGCCGATGACAAAGAGGTTTTAAATAGGGATTTTGAAAAGCTCGATTTCATTTAGAATTACATTTGAATAGCTTTTTTGGTTATTTTTAAAGTAAAAAGCTAAAATGATGAAGAAGTTTATTTTGTTTCTAATTGTTATAACACTCCTTGCCTGCAATTCTGATGACTCCAACCCACAATACTGTACAGAAGAATATGTTTATGGACTGAGTATTACACTAAGAGATGCCGTCGACAACACAATTGTTACAGATGGATTAACCGTTAAGGCTTCGGATGGTTTTTATGAAGAAGAACTTATGCGGATTGAGAATTCCAACAATTTTTTTGGTGCAGGTGAACGAGAGGGAACTTATATTATAGAAATAACATCTACTAACTATCAAGACTTTACTTCAGATCCAATTTTAGTGACTAGGACCGACGATGACTGTCATGTCATCACAGAAATTATAGAATTTCAATTAACACCTAATTAAAACAATAAACCTTGTTCCAGATTTAGCTTTTAAAGCTTGCTGAAACAAGGTTATATAATTGATTAATAGCATACCAAAGATGCGTATTAAATATTTTAAATTTTTAAATTTTTGATGAAAGGCAGAAAAAAATGTATTATCTGCATTAATAAAAACCTAGACTTCGATGAGATGCAAAAATAGCGGATAAACTAGCAGTTATGTCCGATAAAAATCAATTGTATTTCACTTTACGAAGTATCCTCATAGTTTCTTTGTAGGACCCGTAAAGATCTTCATCATACTTTTTAATATGGGGCTTTGCGTAATCTAATTTTGGCAAGGCATCTTCAAATCCATTGAGGTAACATATTAAATAACTTGCCGCTAAATTTTTAAGGTCGGGAATTTCATGATTTGCAATTGTTATTCCTTTTTCCAGTTTTTCTAGTAAGGTATTGTTTGTGTTGTAGATATGGTATAATACTTTTTTGTCGAATTGTGGAGGTTCAAAAATTAAATTAGATTCAATAGCATAGTTGGCATTATTATCAAAGTGTATGATTTTTTCTTCGAGTTTATAGTATTTATATGATTTTTGCAGACCAAGTCTAACGTATTCCACAATTTTAAAAGAATCTTCATTATAAAAAATGGCAACTTCATCTAACGCTGAGTAGAACAGACGTACTTGTTCGTTAATCATTTCAATATCTACTCTAGAATAGAAAACTTCGTCTTTCACCTGCTTTTTTTGTCCTGACCAACAAAGCACAAAATACTCTTTAAAGACTTTGTATTGTGGATTGTAATCCTCGCGCTTGTTCATAAAGTCAAAAACGCCATTTAAGGTTAATTCTATGTTGTTTTGTGCATGATTTTCAATAGCAGCAACAATCTTGGAATTAACATCTTTAATTTCAATATCAAATACCTTGGGCATACTCATACTGCCATCTCTAAAAAAGACGGAGCCACCATAATACTTCCAAATGTTTTTTCGAAGAGAAGTGATTTTGTCTATAGGTCTTATAGTGACTAAGCCCACGACTTTATCGTCTGGTAAATGAGGAAAAGGAATATTCTCATACTGAACTATTGGTGGATTGCTGAGGTAAGCATTGATAAGATTCTGAATCTTACTGTCGTCAAAAAAATCGGTACCAACAATTTTATTGTCTTCATCCTCAACCCCTATAACAATATAGGAGTTGTTTTTTGGATTGCTATTGGAAAGGGCACAGATGTGCTTTAAAAATTTAGCTTTTCCCTCTTTATGGCTAATATCAACCTTTCGTTTTTTGTCATAAAAGCTGTTCTCATCATTGTGAGCCAGTAGGTTTTTTATGAGTAGGCGTTTATTAATCATAATTTTCATTCCTGTTTACACAAGAATTCTAATCTGTTTTTTTCACGATGGAAGAATTGGCCTGAGCTGTACAGAACATTAATACATCTGCAATATTAACATGAGATGGTCTTGAAACAGCAAAGTAAATTACCTCTGCAACATCCTCGGGTTGTAGTGCCTTGTAACCTTTGTAGACATTATCGGCTTGCTGTCCACCTTTGAATCGTACTTGGGAAAATTCTGTTTCAACCAAACCAGGATTTATGGCAGTAACTTTAATCCCAAAAGGATTTAAGTCTATTCGCATACCTTCTGTAATGGCCAAAACGGCATGCTTGCTACCACAGTATACATTGCCTTTTGGGTAAACTTCTTTACCTGCTGATGAACCAATATTGATGATATGACCAGATTTTCGTTTTGTCATATCAGGAATTATAGCTTTACTGACATAAAGCAATCCTTTTACGTTAATATCCATCATGGCATCCCAATCCTCAAGACTCCCATCTTGAATGGGATCCAATCCATGTGCGTTACCTGCATTGTTAATTAGAATGTCAATCGTATTAAATGCTTCAGGTAAAGATGCAATAGCTTTGAGTGTTTCTTCCTTGTCTCTTACATCAAAATTTAAGATATGTACATGAGTTTGTTGAGATAGGTTTTTTTTAATCTCTTCTAACCTCTCTTGTCTTCTACCGCATAAGACCAAATTAATACCGTGTTTGGCAAACTCATAAGCTGTTGCCCTTCCAATCCCACTAGTAGCACCAGTGATTAAAGCTGTTTTTTTCATAATTATGGAACTTTATGCCCTTGGCTAGCTACTAAAATTAAGAACCAGTCTTCCAGTTCTAATTCAATTTTTGTAGCTTCTATAGCTTGTTTTAATCTTGTTTTGTTTGTGGTGCCTACCACAGGGTGAATTTTTGATGGATGTTTCATTATCCAAGCCAACAAAAGTTGATCTTCCGTTGCGTTGTATTTATCCATCAATAAACCCAGTTGTTTATGAATCCGTCGGGTTTGTTCATTATCCTCTTTAAAAACCAAACCCAAAGGAGACCAGGCCATGGGTTGAATACCAGAAGTGATCATGTAATCTAGAGTGCCATCATGCATGGCTGTATGCTGTGTTAGTGAAAATTCAATTTGGTTGACATCGATATCCACACGTAGACCAATCATTTCCATTTGCGATGGTGTGAAATTAGAAACACCAAAATCCATTATTTTCCCGTCTTTTTTCAGAATGGTAACTGCTTCGGCAATTTCTTCTGCAACCATGAGTGGGCTTGGTCTGTGAAGCAGTAGTAAATCTAAATAGTCTGTTTCAAGGTTGTTGAGTGACTCTTCAACTGACCAAATAATATACTCTTTACTGTAGTCGTAATGTTTTACTTTATTGTTTCGGTTATCGGATAAATGTTGAATTCCACATTTTGATATCAACTGAATATCCTCACGTTTAATACCTGAGTTCATAAAGGCTTTTCCAAAGTCGGCTTCTGTGGTATAACCACCATAAATATCAGCATGATCGAAGGTTGTGATGTTATGGGAAAGACAATGCTTTATAAGGTCTGCCATTTCTTTTTTTGAGAGTTGTTTGCCCCAACGTCCCCAGGTCATAGTACCTGCAATTAATCGAGAATATTTCACTTTTCTTTCAGATTATATAGATTTTCCTGCAATTGATGTATAAAAATACAGAAATCATTATGATTAAAGTATTCTTGTTTTGTAATTCTTATGCACTCCCAATCATGAAAATGGCTCATCTTGTTAAACAAGTTTTATTATCTGTTCTTTTAATAAGTTTAACAGGTTGCTCAAAAGATGAGGTTGATGAAGCTAAAGATAGGACTCAGGTTACAATAACGCTAAAAACCTCTAATCAAATATCTCATAGCATTTACCTTGATATTCAAGATATTCAATTCAAAGTAAAAACAGATAATGCACCTGTAGCTAATTGGTTGAGTTTACATACGATTAATCAAGGTGTATGTAATGCTTCAGAATTGAATGAAGATGCAACACTCCTTTTAGTTGATGACTTTGAGATTGAAGCATTTTATCTTCATGAAATACGATTAGTCCTTGGGGATAATAATTTTATTGATATTAATAACGTATTGCACAGTTTAGAAGTCTCTACTTTTGGGAATGCCAGACCTTCTAATGTTATTGAAACACAGCTTAACTCAAAACGAAGATACCATATGGTGATTGATATAGACCTCGATAAATCCATAAGCTATAATCAAGAAGAAAATATGAGGGTTCTTAATCCTAAATTATATACGGCTATACGTCAGATTGAATATTAAGTTTTTTCTAGAGAGTTTCAGTTATTATTAAAGGGAGAGAGCCTAAGTCATTTTTTGCAAAACTTTTGTGATTATAAATTTGAATCATGACATCTAAAGGTAGCATGTATGCCGTATATTAGTAGTAATCAAAATATAAGTTATGAAATTTTTAAAACATTTTACAGTTGCATTTTTAGTCCTCTTAACATTTTCATGTAATAATTCCGATAATTCAACGAATAGCGCTTCACCAACGCTTTCCATAAAATTAGTCGATGATGCAGGAGATTATGAACATGTATATGTAGAAGTCTTAGATGTTATGGTAAAATATGACAGCGATGATTTTAATGAAGATGATGATAATGGGTGGCAATCTGTAGGGATTATTTCTCCGGGAGTGTACGATCTTCTTGAACTCACGGGTGGTGTGAGCTTACAATTGGTAGATAATGAAGAAATTGAAGAAGGTACCATAAAGCAAATACGTTTAATTCTGGGTGATGATAATAGTGTAGTTTTGGAAGGAGAAATGGAGCCTAGACCATTAAATACACCAAGTGCTCAACAGTCTGGGTTAAAAATTATGGTAGATCAGGAAATTATTAGTGGATTTAATTACGATTTTGTTCTGGATTTTGATGTCGATGAATCTATTGTTATGGCGGGGAATTCAGGAAATATAAATTTAAAACCAGTTTTGAGAGCCAGTTTAGAAATTAATTCTGGTACAATTGCTGGAAATGTATTGCCTAATGACATTTCTGTAGAAGTTGAGGTGACAAATGGCGATATTACAGCTTCAACCTTTACGGACTCATCAGGATATTTTGAAATTGTTGGATTACCAGAAGGGTTTTATATAGTAACCATTACACCAGATGACGACGCGATGTTAGATCCTGTTATTGTAGACGATGTTGAGGTTACGGTTGGTCAAACAACAAACTTAGGAACAATTACTTTAGAGTAGAAAAAACAAAACAATTAAAAAAGTGCGGTATCATTACGATATCGCACTTTTTTTTAACCAATTGTTAACAGCAACTACCGAATAATTTTAACACTTTGCATCTTTGAATAAATCACTAGAAAAGATAAGCTCTTACACCTAAGAATTATGGAAGAAACGAGTACAGTTGACATTAAGTCAATTAATGAAAAGATTGAAAAAGAAAGTGCATTTGTAGACCTACTAACCTTAGAGATGAACAAGGTCATTGTTGGTCAAAAACATATGGTGGAACGTTTGCTAATTGGTCTACTTGGACAAGGACATATTTTGCTAGAAGGTGTTCCGGGTTTAGCAAAAACCTTAGCTATCAATACCTTATCCAAAGCCATTGATGCCAGTTTTAGTAGAATACAGTTTACACCAGATTTACTGCCAGCAGACGTTATCGGTACATTGATTTACAATATAAAAGAGAATGATTTTTCAATCAAGAAAGGTCCAATTTTCGCCAATTTTGTACTAGCAGATGAGATAAACAGAGCACCGGCAAAAGTACAATCCGCTTTGTTAGAGGCTATGCAAGAGAAGCAGGTAACTATTGGAGATGAAACCTTTACCTTGGATAAACCATTCTTGGTAATGGCAACACAAAACCCAGTAGAGCAAGAAGGAACTTATCCTTTGCCAGAGGCGCAGGTTGACCGTTTTATGCTTAAAACCGTTATAGATTATCCAAAACTGGACGAAGAGCAATTGATTGTTCGAGCCAATTTGAAAGGTACCTTTGATCAAGTCAATCCTGTGGTTTCAATAAAACAAATTCTCAGTGCTCAAGAAGCAGTTAGAGAAGTTTACATGGACGAAAAAATTGAAAAGTATATCCTCGATATCATTTTTGCGACCCGTTATCCAGAGAAATATAGGTTGGGCGATTTAAAGGCTTTAATTTCTTTTGGGGCATCGCCTCGTGGTAGTATTAATTTGGCCAACGCAGCCAAATGTTATGCATTTATAAAACGAAGAGGTTATGTCATTCCAGAAGATGTAAGAGCCGTTGTACATGATGTACTACGTCATAGAATTGGTATTACCTATGAGGCTGAAGCCGAAAATGTAACTTCTGAAGACATCATTAACAAGATTGTTAATGAGATTGAGGTGCCTTAAGATTTTAGATTTAAGAATAACGAACCACGATTTTTCAAATCGTAAATCAACAATCTTCAATCGAAAATTGAAAAGATGGATACCAAAGAACTTCTAAAAAAAGTACGAAAAATAGAGATTAAGACACGACGGTTGTCTGATCATATTTTTGGTGGTGAATACCACTCTACGTTTAAAGGGCGAGGTATGACGTTTTCTGAAGTGCGCCAATATCAGTTTGGGGATGATGTAAGAAATATTGATTGGAATGTTACAGCAAGATATAACGAACCCTTCGTTAAAGTTTTTGAAGAAGAACGAGAGCTTACCATGATGTTAATGGCTGACGTTTCGGGTAGTAAATTTTTTGGAACAAAAAATCAATTTAAGGATGAAATCGTTACTGAAATTGCAGCAACACTAGCATTCTCTGCAACCCAAAACAATGATAAAATCGGACTTATTTTATTTTCAGACGAAATCGAGATTTACATTCCACCGAAAAAGGGACGCTCACATGTATTACGAATCATAAGAGAATTATTGGAGTTTCAGCCTAAAAGTAAAAAAACCAACGTATCCGAAGCCTTCAAGTTTTTGTCTAATGTTATGAAAAAGAAAGCCATAGTCTTTGTGCTTTCAGATTTTATTGCAGACGATTACAAACACACACTTAAAATTGCCGCAGGAAGACATGACATTACAGGCATAAGGGTTTATGATAAACATGAAGAAACTATCCCTAATATTGGGATGGTGCAAATGGAGGATGAAGAAACTGGCGAGTTACTTTTGGTAAATACGGCTTCTAAACAAGTGAGGCGAGACTACGGGAAATTTTACAACGAAAAAGTGGATTATTTTAGAGATAGTTTTACCAAGTCTGGTGCTGGTTCAATAGATTGCAGAGTAGATGAAAGTTATGTAAAGAAGCTGCTAGGATATTTTAAGCGAAGAGGATAAAGCAAGTTAGAAGTAAAAAGTGAAAAGTAAAAAGTTACATAACATGTTCAGGATAAAAAGGTTAAGCTTATCAATCATGGCTTTTCTATTATCCCTTGTCTCTTTTGCGCAAGTTGCCACCGAAGTAGATACCACAAAAATCAGAATCGGTGAACAAATTAATTACAAAATAAAAGTTGAAGCAGATTCATCTGCTTTGGTAGTATTTCCAGAAGGTCAAACGTTTTTGCCTTTAGAGTCTGTAGAAGCCACTGATATTGATACTACTAGGAAGGATTCAAAATTTAGGCTTTCAAGAATTTACAAGCTTACCCAATTTGATTCGGGTTCGTATACTATTCCCAAACAAAAAATCATTATTGGTGAAAAGGCATTCTTTACAGATTCATTGCGCGTAGATGTTGGCACGGTAGAGGTAGATACCACAAAGCAAAAACTTTATGATATTAAACCAATCATCGAAGTAGAAAAAAGCAGTAGCAATTGGTGGATATGGTTACTGGTTAGTTTAGTAGCTTTGGCTCTATTTGCTTTTTTACTATGGTGGTTTATATGGAGACAAAAACCACTTACAGAGGAAGAAGAGATTGCACTATTACCGCCTTTTGATAGAGCAAAACTAGCCTTAAAAAAACTAGACGAAAGTCAATACTTAATACGTTCAGAGGTCAAGGAATACTATTCTGAATTGACGATGATTATTAGAAAGTATTTAGATGAAAAAGTATACGATCGGTCTTTAGAAAGTACAACGGATGAGTTGATACAAAGACTCCAGTTGCTTAAAGAAGGAAATCAGGTTCCATTAAAAATGGAAACGATAAATAATCTCGAAACCATTTTAAAGCGCGCGGATTTGGTGAAATTTGCAAAGTCTGCACCAGATGAGGCACTGATTGAAATGGATAGGGTTACCATAGAAAAAGAGTTAGATAATGTAAAGGCTGCCCTGCCAGAACCTTCTGAAGAAGAAAAACTTCTTAATCAGCAATATAAAGAAGAGCAGGAGCGCAAAAAGAAACAATATAAGGTTATTCTAACGGCTGCTATAGCTGTTCTCATTTTATCATTGACTGTAGTAGGTTTTGGTCTCAAGTATGGTTTCGGTTATGTTAAAGATACGGTCATTGGTCATGAGAGTAAAAAATTACTTGAAGGAGAATGGGTAGAAAGTGCGTACGGTTTTCCTCCTATATATATAGAAACACCCGAAGTTTTAAAACGAATACAGGATACAATAGCATCCCAAAAAGAAGACAAATTAGATAAAACGACTTTTGTGTTTAGTGCAGATAATAACGCTGTAGATATTGTTGTTGACATTATTAAATTTGAAGATATAGACGGGAAACAAGATCAAAAAGAGATTGAACTGAAAGTCAACAAATCTATTGAAGACATTCTAAATAAATGGGAGTCTGAGAATATCACCAATATCATAACTAAAGGAGAACAATTTATTACACCAAATGCTGTAGAAGGGATAAAGACTTTTGGAAGTGCTGATTTTCCGCTTCCAGAATCCGACAAAACCTTTAAAGGAGAATATGCCATTTTTAGCTTTGCTACGAATGATGCAATCATGCACTTAACACTAGTTTGGAGTGAGGAAGATACCTATGCGAACAAAATAGTGGAACGAATTATAAGTTCTTTAGAACTTAAATCAGATGAACAAGCAGAACTAGAAAACGAGGAGAACTAATGTTTGAGAATATCGAATTTTTAAATAAGGAATTGTTCTGGTTTTTATTGCTTTTACCAATAGCAATAGCTTGGTATATCGTTAAGTACAATAAACAAACAGCAGAACTCAAAATATCGAGCACTAAAGGCTTTAAAACAACGTCCTTTTGGTCAAGGCTTAGGCATTTGTTGTTTGTGCTTCGTTTGATAGCTTTAGCTCTATTAATAACAGCTTTAGCTAGGCCAAGAACAGTAGATGTATCTACAAAGACCAAAACTACAAGAGGTATAGACATTGTTATGGCTATAGATGTTTCTGCAAGTATGTTGGCAAAAGATTTGCTACCCAATAGATTGGAAGCTTTAAAAGAGGTAGCAGCAGATTTTATAGATGGCAGACCAAATGATAGGATAGGTTTGGTAGAATATGCAGGAGAAGCGTACACTAAGACCCCAATAACCACAGATAAATCCATTGTTCAGAGGTCTTTAAGAGATATTAAATACAACACCATTATAGAAGGAGGTACAGCGATTGGTATGGGCTTAGCCACCTCAGTCAATAGGTTAAAGGATAGTAGAGCCAAAAGTAAGGTCATTATTCTACTGACGGATGGTGTTAATAATTCAGGGTTTATTGATCCTAAAATTGCGAGTGAATTAGCAGTTGAGTACGGAATTAAAGTCTACACAATTGGTTTGGGTACCAACGGTATGGCATTATCACCTGTGGCAATAAATCCTAATGGGACGTTTAGGTATGGTAGACAGCAAGTTGAAATTGATGAAAAACTGCTCGAGGAAATTGCCGATGCTACAGGTGGCAAATACTTTAGGGCAACGAATAATAAAAAGTTGGCAGAGATTTATAAGGAAATCAATAAACTTGAAAAGACCGAAATAGAAGAAAAGAAATACTACAACTACGATGAAAAGTACCGACCTTTAGTCTTATTGGCGGGACTTCTTCTTTTATTAGAAATCGTATTAAGAAATACAATATTTAGAAGCTTTGTTTAGACTTGATGAAAAAATATGGTTTTGGACCTTAATGGTTATTCCGGTAATCATTCTATTATTTGTATTGGTGCAAATATGGAAACGTTCTGCACAAAAGAAATTTGCAGACCCTCATTTACTCCAACGATTAAGTCCAAATCAGTCACTATTTAAAAGTATTTTGAAGATTCTTATGCTCTGTGCAGGATTTGGATGCCTTTCTTTAGCTTTGGTTAACCCTAAAATAGGAACCAAATTAGAAACAGTTCGTAGTCAAGGAGTAGACATAGTCTTTGCTGTGGATGTATCTAAAAGCATGCTTGCTGAAGATATTGCGCCAAATCGTTTGGAGAAATCAAAACAGTTGGTTAGAGAAATTATAAACAGTTTGGCAAGTGATAGAGTTGGTATTATTGCCTATGCAGGTAAGGCGTTTCCGCAGTTACCAATAACTACGGATTATGCTTCAGCAAAAATGTTTTTGCAAAATATGAACACGGATATGTTATCCTCTCAAGGCACTGCCATTCATGAAGCCATTCAATTGGCAAAAACCTATTACGATGACGAAGAGCAAACCAATAGAATATTAATAATCATTTCAGACGGTGAAGACCACGGTGGTGAGGCTGTTGATATTGCAGAAGAAGCTAAAGAGAAAGGTATAAGAATACTTACTGTAGGAGTTGGTGATATAAAAGGTGGACCAATACCCATAAAACGAAATGGTGTTGTTCTTAATTATAAAAAAGATAATAATGGTGAAACCGTTATTACCAGATTAGACGAAACCACCTTGAGAAAAATTGCTGAAGAAACTAATGGCCTATATGTTAATGGTAGTAATACTTCTGAGGTAGTTGAGAGCATTAAAGATGTATTGGATAATATGGATAAAAAGGAATTTGAATCTAAACAAATAGCTGACTTTAAAGACCAGTTTCAGTGGTTTTTGGGGATAGGGATATTACTTTTCTTCCTTGATATCTTCTTTTTAGAAAGAAAAACCGCTTGGCTAAAGAAGTTGAATTTGTTCAATGAAAACTTTTAGATTTTCTTTAACGCCCTATGATTACAGGGTTTGTTACTTTTAAAGTACAATTATGAATAAAAAGAATTACATATTAGTTATTGTCGTATTATTTAGTATTCTGGGGTTTTCTCAAGAGCTAGATAAAAACCAACTGAAGAAAGAAAAGAAGGCAACCAATTTGGTATATAAGGGTAACGAATTGGTACAGGAAGAGGACTTTATTCAGGCAGAAATGGAGTATAGAAAAGCCATTTCCAATGCACCAAAAAAAGCGGTTGGTGCCTATAATTTAGCAAACACCTATTACAAGAAAGGCAATTATGATGAAGCCTTGTTTAGAACCCAAGAAGCTGCAAAAAATGCGGTTTCAAAAGATGAAAAACATCGAGCATATCACAATTTGGGTAATATTTTAATGAAAAATGAAAATTGTAAAGAAGCGGTAGAGGCCTTTAAAAATGCGTTGCGCAGCAATCCAAAGGACGAAGAAACGCGCTATAACTTTGCTTTAGCCAAAGAATGTGCCGAGCAGCAAAAAGATGGTGGTGGCGAAGACAACAAGGAGGACGAAAATAAAGAGGAAGAGAAAGACAAAGAAAAAGAGGAGAAAAAGGAGGACGAAAATAAAGACGAAAAGGATAAAAAGGACGAAGGCGATAAAGACAAAAAAGAAGGCGATAAAGAGGAAGATGAAAATGGTAAGCCAAAAGATGAAAAAAAGGATGACGGCAAAGGCGATAAAGATCAAAAAGACAAAAATCAAAAACCTAAACCTAGACCAGGTCAAATGTCTCCTCAGCAAATAAAGAATATTCTTGAGGCCATGCAAAACCAAGAACAAAAAGTGCAACAGAAAATAAATGCTGAAAAACAAAAAGGAGCTAAAGTAAAAACCGAAAAAGATTGGTAGATAAAACAACCCATTCTTATTCTTATACATAAAATGAAATTCGTTAAGAACATATTAGCCGTTGTATTGATTATAGTTTCAAGCTTTGCCTTTGCCCAAGTAAAATTCGAGGCCAAGGTAAGTAAGAAGAAACTAGGGGTTAATGAACGTTTGCGCATAGACTTTGAGATGAATAGGGACGGAGATAATTTTGTACCTCCAAGCTTTGATGATTTTACCGTTGTTGGTGGACCAAATACTTCACTGATGAACTCCTATGCCAATGGCAAAAAAACATACCAGAAAACTTACAGTTATTTTTTAGCCCCAAAAAAGAAGGGTTCTTTTACAATAAAGCAGGCTACGATAGAGATTGATGGTGAGATATATAAAACCTTTCCTGTTACGGTTTCAGTTACCGATGCGGTGGATAGACCCAATGGTCCACCTGACGCCTCAGATATTGCATCAGAAAAAATACATCTTGTAGCTGAAGTTTCAAACAGCAATCCATATCTAAATGAACCGACTACGGTAGTTTATAAACTCTATGTGTCTCCAGATGTTGGTATTAGTAGTAACTGGCGTGAAAAGCAAACTCCAAGATATAACGATTTTTGGAGTCAGAATATTGAAATAAAAGGATTAAATATTCAACGCGGCGAATATCAGGGTGAAGATTATAGATTCGTAGTCCTTAGAAAGACTGTTTTGTATCCACAGAAAACCGGTAATTTAAAATTAGAACCACTGGTTTTGGATATTACTGTAGAGGTCCCCACAGGGAGAGCCAATATTTTTGGACAACAGATAATGACACAAGTGCCTAAAACAGTAACTGCTGGAAGTAGAACCATAAAAGTAAAACCCTTGCCCGAAAAAGGTAAACCTCAAGATTTTAAAGGGGCTGTTGGCGATTTTAATTTTGAAGTAACAACCTCAAAAAATCAACTTAATGCAACCGAGTCTTTACAGGCAAAAGTTGAAGTTACAGGAAAGGGAAATTTGAAACTGTTTGAATTACCAAAACTAACAACGCCAAGTTCTTTAGAGGTATATGAACCAGAGCATAAGGAAAATGTAAGAACAGACTTAAATGGAATGAAAGGAAGTATTTCGGATACTTATACTATCGTACCTCAATATAGAGGTAAATATCCAATACCTTTTATTTCCTTTTCATATTTCGATTTAAAAACAGAAAGTTATAAACGTATTACTTCAGACGAAATTATTATAGATGTTGTTGAGGGACCAACAGCTGCTGAAAATAGATCGGACAACACAAGTATTGCAAACACAAAACAGACCATTAAACCAAACTCTAATACGTTTGCATTTATTAAAACTAGCTCTAATTGGTCATCCATAAAAGAGGACGATTTTTTTAAGTCAACGGGATTTTGGTCTATGTTATTATTACCTTTTTTAGCTATTCCTTTAGCCATAATAATTAGAAAAGAAAAAGATAGACGCGATGCAGATGTAGTTGGCAGCCGAATAAGAAAGGCAGATCGTTTAGCCAAAAAATACCTCAGTGAGGCCAAGAAAAATCTTGGCCAAAAAGAATCTTTTTATGAAGCGCTTGAAAGGGCATTACATAATTATTTAAAAGCTAAATTAAACATAGAAACTAGTGACTTTAATAAGGAAAAGATTGAAACTTTACTATCTCAAAGACATGTTGATCAAAACGTATCGGCAGAATTTATTTCAATTTTAGAAAGTTGCGAGTTAGCTAGATATACCCCAATTACTGATGTTACGATGCAAAATGATTATGATAAGGCCGCTAAAACCATTTCATTAATCGATAAACAAATTAGATAGATGAAAAGAGTTATTACCTTGGTACTTTATTTTGTCAGTTTGTTCGTTTTTTCTCAAAATGACCAGCTTTTTGATGAAGCAAATGCGCTGTATAACGACGGTAAGTATGCTGAAGCTATCGATAAATACGAGGCGATTTTAGATTCGGGACAGCATTCGGCAGAACTGTATTTTAATCTTGGAAATGCAAACTATAAGCTTAATAATATCGCGCCAAGTATTTATTATTATGAGAAAGCATTATTACTAAATCCAGACGACAAAGATATTAAGAACAACTTAGTGGGTTATGCGCAAAACATGACCATTGATGCTATAGATACTGTTCCTCAAGTAGGTTTTGCACGGATAATTAGCAATTTGGTTAATACATTTAAGAAGGATACCTGGGCAATAATGGCAATTGCTGGTGTTCTGTTGTTTGTAATATTATTTTTATTGTATCATTTTTCATATGCAACCACTAGAAAGCGCATTGCTTTCGTAGTCAGCGTTTTTAGTTTTTTCTTTGCTTGTTTTTCTGTTTTAATGGCCTTTCAAAAAGACCAACTAGAGAAAAATGATAATCCTGCTGTAGTATTTGCCCAAGAATCTAGAGTAATGGCTGAAGCAAACAGAACGTCTGAGGAAGTTTTTAGACTGCACGAAGGCACAAAGGTTCAGGTTATTGAGTCCTATGAAGGTTGGAATAAGATAAAATTATCCGATAATTCAACAGGTTGGATTCCTTCTAAGGATATAAAATTGATAAAGACCTTTTAAATTTCATAAACAAAATCATATATTGTGTGTGTTATAGTCATTATAGCATACCCATGGATATAAAAAAAACCTTAGTACTGTCTTTTTTAATGTTTTTCTTCATCACTATTACTGTGCCTTATATCCTTGTCTCTCTAGATGATTCTGTAGAAACCTCAATGCTCTATGAACTCAATGAAGAAGAGCAAGAGGATTTAAAAGTATTATTTGAGTATAGTTCAAATTACGATGAGGTCTTTCCTTATTATCAATCGAATAACGATACTATTGGTGATTATACCAATAAGAGTTACTTAATGCCTCAATTGAGCTTATTACTGCCGCCTCCTAAGCAATACTCTTGTTAAAGACTAAATCAGAATTTTCTAAATCAAATCTAATCTAAGAGGCTTAGTTTTCTAAGTTTAAAATCAATATAAAAATGCTAAAATCATTAAAGAAGGATATACCAGCCAGTATTGTGGTATTCTTTGTTGCTTTACCACTCTGTTTGGGAATCGCTTTAGCGAGTGGCGCACCACTGTTCTCAGGACTTATTGCAGGAATTATAGGTGGCATAGTAGTAGGGCTTTTGAGTGGTTCTCAAATTGGTGTAAGCGGCCCTGCTGCTGGCTTAGCGGCAATTGTTCTTACAGCTATCACTGCTCTTGGCGGTTGGGAAAATTTTCTTGTTGCCGTTGTACTTGGTGGTATAATTCAAATTATTTTTGGGGTTTTAAGACTTGGTATCATTGGTTATTACTTCCCTTCCTCTGTTATCAAAGGCATGTTAACAGGCATTGGTATTATTATTATTTTAAAGCAGATTCCTCATTTTTTTGGTTATGATATTGAGCCAGAAGGTGCGGATAGTTTTTTGGAGGCTTCAGGTGAAAACACCTTTTCGGCTATTCTAAGCGCTATCGATAATATTACGATTGGTTCAACGGTTATAGGAGTTATTAGCTTACTCATATTATTACTTTGGAGCAATATATTAATCAAAAGGAGCAAAATATTTGAAATTATTCAAGGACCACTAGTTGCTGTAGCAGTTGGCATCTTTTTTTATTTGTTGACCAAGGCTAATGAAACACTTGCTATAGAAGCGTCCCATTTGGTAAGTGTTCCTGTTCCGGATGGATTAGATTCATTTATCAGTCAGTTTAGTTTTCCAAATTTTAGTGTTATTACTCAAGCCGATGTTATCATTACCGGATTTACCATTGCTTTAGTCGCATCTTTAGAAACACTTTTGTGCGTTGAGGCTACGGATAAATTGGACCCTCACAAAAGAGTAACACCAACCAATAGAGAGCTTTTGGCACAAGGCGTTGGAAATGTATTTTCAGGGTTAATTGGTGGTTTGCCGATAACACAAGTCATTGTTCGTAGTTCTGCCAACATTCAATCTGGAGGACAGACTAAAGCAAGTGCTATTTTACATGGTTTTTTACTCCTGATATCGGTGTTAACCATACCGCATATCTTAAATTATATTCCGTTATCTGTATTGGCTGCCATTTTATTTATTGTAGGTTATAAATTGGCAAAGCCATCAACATTCAAGGTGATGTATCGTGGTGGTTGGATGCAATTTGTGCCTTTTATTGTCACCGTTGTGGGGATTGTTTTTTTAGATCTTTTAAAAGGTATTGGTTTAGGTTTGGCCATAGGAATATTCATTGTGTTATTCAGAAGTTATAAAAATTCCCACTTCCTTCATAAGGAAGGCGAAGATGTTGATGACGGAAAAATAAAGATGACCCTAGCTGAAGAAGTTACCTTTTTTAATAAAGGGGCTATTTTAAAAGAGTTGGATCGAGTGCCTCAGAACTCAATTTTAGAGTTGGATGTAAGAAATACAAAGTTTTTAGATAATGATATAATAGAAATACTTGAAGATTTTGCCTACAAGGCAAAAGAACGTAATATTACTATTAAATTATTTTCTCAGCGAGGTATTGTTGAAAATCCAGATAGCTTTATCGCTTTCTTTAAAACAGAAAAAATTAAATAAATTACAAACAAGAAATTAAAATTTGGAATATGAAAGCACATACTAAAGAGACACAAGCTACAATGACTCCTGAAAAGGCACTTCAATTTCTTAAAGAGGGGAATATCAGATTCCAAAAAAATTTAAAAGCAAATAGAAATTTGTTGGAGCAAGTCAACGATACGTCGGATGGTCAATTTCCGTTCGCGACCATATTAAGTTGTATTGACTCAAGGGTTTCGGCTGAGTTGGTCTTTGATCAAGGATTAGGTGATATTTTTAGTATTAGAATAGCAGGTAATTTTGTGAATCAAGACATTTTAGGAAGTATGGAGTTTGCATGTAAATTAGCTGGAACAAAACTAATTTTAGTTCTTGGTCATACCAGTTGTGGTGCCATACGAGGAGCTTGTGATCATGCTAGATTAGGCAACTTAACCGCACTAATAAATAAAATAGAACCAGCTGTTTATGCTGTTGAAGAGCCTGAAGATAAAGCGCTTCGAAATTCGTCAAATACAGATTTTGTAAATGCTGTCGCGAAAAAAAATGTAGAAATGACCTTAGAGAATATCAGAAACCAAAGCGTGATCCTTAATGAAATGGAAAAATTTGATGAGATTAAAATTGTTGGGGCCATGTATGATATCAGTACAGGTGGTGTAGAATTTTATGATTAATTTGGTCTAACTCTCACTCAAAGATAAATCCCATTAAAAAAAGGTATTAGCTGTCGGTATTATTTGCTTCCTTTTCCCTCTCACTTTTTATAAGGTTGGGAAAGATTATGGGTGCTAGTGACTTTACGGGTTCATATAAAACACTTTTTTCCAAGTCCTGCTTTTCCATAAAGGGTAAGGTATTGTTTAGTTTATTAAATACTATAAGCAGTATACTTAGAATTAAACCAATTTTTAGTGCGCCAAATAAGCCTCCTAGTAGTTTATTTAGAAGACCTAATGCAGCAAAGTCTGCAAGTTTTGTCAGAGCTTTTCCAGCCAAGCTAATTACCAATACAATTATGACAAATGTTATGGCAAAGGCAACTATATTAATGGTTTTCTCATTCCAGTCGACTTTAGACTCCAAAAAATCAGCTGCAAAATAGCTAAAGTGAATCGCCCCATAAACTCCCAAAACTAATGCAACGAGTGAAGCCATTTCTACAAAAAGCCCCTTAAAAAGTCCTCTAATGAATCCAAATAATAGTAGGGCAGCTAAAACAATATCAATAATACTCATAGAGAAAGCGGTTTAGACAAAAGTACATGAATTTTGTTATTTTAAACTAATAACGATTTATCTGAGCTTTTAGTTTATTAACTTTGAACACTCAATTTAAGAGGCGATTTATGGCACGGGATGAACAGTTAAAAGAGCGATGGGATTTGGTTGTAGACAAACTATCCAAACAATTTGCAGATGGAGACACACTAGACTTAGATGCTATTATTTACCTTATTGGTGTGCAAGAACTTGGTCAGATCCATCGTGAATATAAAAAGGATCATAAGTTAGATTTAATGCATATAGCAATCTGTAAACTTTTGGAACCCTATGGGTTTTATGAGTTTGATTTTGTTGATGATGATGGTTGGCCACATTATAAAGTAAAAGAGCAATTACCATTCCTTAAAGCAGGTGAGCAAAGTGTATTAATGAAAGAGGCTATTGTCAACTATTTTGTGGAAATGGAGTATATAGATTAAGATTTTTTAAATTTGCGGTCTTACAAAAGAAAACTGAAATAAATTCAGCTTAAAAATGATAGATAAGTTAAAAGAGTTGATAGCAGAGGCTGAGGCCTTCTCTGCACAGTCAAAAGAAGAGGTCGAAGCATTCCGAATTAAGTATTTAGGGTCTAAAGGCTTACTCAAACAATACTTTGCTGAATTTAAAAATATAGCCAACGATCAAAAGAAAGAGTTTGGCCAAACCATAAACGAGCTTAAGAAAACTGCTGAGGACAAGGTTAACGCATTGAAAGAAGCCTTAGAAAACCAAGAAGAAGATAAAGGAGTATATGGAGACTTATCGCGTCCTGGTGAACCTATTGCTTTAGGATCTCGACATCCTATATCTATCGTTAAAAACCAGATTATCGATATTTTTTCGCGCATAGGTTTTAATGTTAGTGAAGGACCTGAAATAGAAGACGATTGGCATAATTTCACGGCATTAAATCTACCGGAATATCATCCAGCACGTGATATGCAGGATACGTTTTTTATACAAACTAATCCAGATATATTATTGCGTACGCATACCAGTTCTGTACAGGTGCGTTACATGGAAAACAATAAACCACCAATCCGTACTATTTCCCCTGGTAGAGTGTATCGAAACGAAGCCATTTCGGCACGTTCGCATTGTTTTTTCCACCAAGTAGAAGGATTATATATCGACAAGGATGTAAGCTTTGCAGATTTAAAACAAACGCTTCAATACTTTACAACTGAGATGTTCGGAAAGTCTAAAATCCGTTTACGACCTTCCTATTTTCCATTTACAGAACCAAGCGCAGAGGTAGATGTGTACTGGGGATTAGAGACTGAGACCGATTATAAAATGACCAAAGGAACAGGTTGGCTAGAGATTATGGGCTGTGGTATGGTAGACCCAAATGTCTTAGATAACTGTGGTATAGATTCTAAGGAATATTCTGGTTTTGCCTTTGGTATGGGCATCGATCGTATTGCTTTATTGTTACATCAAATTAGTGATATTCGTTTATTGAGTGAAAATGATGTTCGATTTTTAGAGCAATTTAAGTCAGCTTTATAGAGTTTTGAAACGCGATATTAATATTCCAGAGGTAAAAGATGTATACCTTGCTGTTGTACGAGAAGAGCATTTAGAATATAAGACCCAAGACTGGAATGCTTATATCATAAACAACTCTGATAAGGATTTAGATACGGTGCTAATAGTGTCGCAAGGCTATAACGACAAAAAAATGACACCACCAATGCGCCATACGCTTGCTAAATTGCCAGCGCGTAGTTTTGCCAAGATTGAGTATTTACAAGAAAAAGTATTGGAGCTCAATAATTCCTTTAAAGTTACTTTTTTTGAGGGTAACCAGATGTTTGATAAAACCTACGTCTTTAGGAAAAACACCATCAACGAAAAGGCTTTGCAGACTCTTCCTTTAATGCAATTAAAGGGTGTTTTGGTAAAATAGTCTTTAGCTTTTGGGTGATAACCAAATGTTAGTCTAACTTTTCAGTTAATTTCTGAAATACCTTCTTAGGATTTTTGTTTTCGTAAAGCACTTCGTAAACCGCATTTATAATAGGTAGACGCGTTTTCTTTTTGTTGGTTTTATTGAGTTCATAAGCACTTTTGGTAGCATAATAGCCTTCAGCTACCATATTCATTTCCATTTGAGCAGATTTTACAGTATAACCTTTACCTATCATATTACCAAACATTCGGTTACGCGAAAACACAGAATAGCCTGTTACCAATAAGTCGCCTAGATAAGCGGAATTATTAATGTTACGTTTCATTTTGTGCATTTTCTTGATAAAACGTTTCATTTCACGAATGGAATTACTCATTAATACACTTTGGAAGTTATCTCCATAACCTAATCCATGAGCGATTCCGGCAGCAATGGCGTAAATGTTCTTTAACATCACCGCATATTCGACACCAATAATGTCGTCACTAATTTTGGTTTTTATATAATCACTAGAAAGGTTTTTGGCAATGGCCTTTGCCTTTACCGGATCAGCACAAGAAATAGTAAGATAGGATAAACGTTCTAAGGCTACTTCCTCAGCATGGCAAGGACCTGCAAGAACTGCAATGTTTTCGAATGGAATGTTATAAATATCATGAAAATGTTCTCCAACCAAAAGTCCTGATTCAGGCATTATGCCTTTTACAGCAGATACAACTATTTTATTACTAATATCTAAGGATAATTTTTCCAATTCAGAGTGCATAAAAGCTGATGGAATGGCAAAGATCAGCACATCTGCCCATTCTGCAATCTCATTAATGTCGTTACTGAGTTTGAGTTGATCCGTGTGAAACTCAACAGAACTCAAATAGCTTGGATTGTGTTGTTCTTTTAATATGTGCTCCTTGGTGTAAACGCTTCGCATATACCAACCTACTTGGTCTAGATTTTCGCAAAGCATTTTTACAATGGCCGTTGCCCAACTTCCTGCGCCAAAAACAGCATATTTATTAGATTCATTCATAGAATAGACGTCTATTTTGTATTTCAAAAATACATAAAATAAAAATGCTAAATGGCTTCGTCGAAAGGCATCATTTTGAATTTGGCATAGGTTTTGAACTTCTACAACTAGTAACCCTATAAACCGTTGAATTATGAAGACATTAAAATTACTTTTAGGATTTGCACTAAGTGCTACGCTTCTTACATCATGTTATACGGAAGAGTTACCCATTAATAATGGACCTGCAATTTCTTTAAATCAATTGTTGCAGTCTTATGAATTATGGTACGTTGATATCAACGCAACGCAAGGTTATGGTGAAACACCCTTTCTGCAAATAGCATTTACCTTATCGTTTGATAATGGACGTCTTTTTGCCAATAATAACTTGGTTGGTTTTGGTAGTCAAGGGAACGGTTTTGGTGTGCAAATAGGAAATTACAATGCCTACAATATGATTTTGGATGTTAATCATATTATTGATGGGTATGATAGTTTTGATGTGTATCAAATAGATAATAACACTATAGAATTGTATAACCCATTTATTGATACCTCTTATTTTTTGCATGGCTATCAGCGCTCTACTTTTGACTATGATTTTGTCTTTTACGATAACATTCATTATTTCTTACAAGAGTATGAAGCTTGGGAAAAAGTGTATACGAGTAATTTTGGAGCTATAAATGAATTTGACAATGAAAACTACTTACAGTTTTTGTCTGGAGGTAATGACTCTACCTTTAGAAGTTCTCAAGATGTAAATATCTATAATCCAGATAATATTTACTGGGACTATACCGGGGTTTATGGTATAGGAGATATTGCTGGAAATATGTATCTCAAAACTTTAACGTTAGATTATGATTTCTTTGATAATGAATTCTTTGAATTGAGCGTTATTAATGATGGAACAATAGAACTATATCATCCAAATTCTGGAACGGTATATGAATTTGAAGGTAGAGGTTATATCGCTTACTACAGAAACTCTGATACGCAAGGAAAGATCACTGAGAAAACAGAACTACGTAAAAAACGAAAACAAAAATCACCTAAGGTTAATAACCCAAGAGAAAATACAAGAAGCTAAATTTTGGTTGGTTATTTAGTTTCAAAACGCCCAGGTAAGGCTGTTGCTTTACTGGGCGTTTTCTTTATCTTTACTTACATGTAAAATAAATTCCCTAGCATATGGCTAATCATAAACGCAGTTTAAAGTCCAAAATAAAATCATTATTTATAAAGCTACTCATAGGTCTTGTTGTGGTTTGTGCTCTTATCTTATGGATGAGTTCTTGGACCTATTCTGAAGGAACAAGAGCAGGCCAGCTTATTAAGTTAAGTGAAAAAGGGGTGGTTTTTAAAACCTTTGAAGGTGAACTTAATTTAGGAGGCTTAAGAACAGGTAACACCAATGATGGTCTAGAGGGTAATCTCTGGCAGTTTTCTGTTTTAGATGAATCTGTTATTAGTGATTTAATTAAAGCAGAGGGCAAGCGTGTTAAGCTTGGTTACAAAGAACGCTATAAAGCAATGCCATGGCAGGGAGAAACCAATTATTTTATAACAAATGTTGTGGTTATAGAGCCTTAAGAGTACTTTCTACTTCACTGTAGTCGTAGGGCTTAGCAATTATCTTTTTGTCTTTATTCAACAAAAAATAAGTTGGTGTTGCTGCAACCCCATAGGTCTTTACAATAGGATTATCCCATTTTCCTAAACCTATGGTATGAATAAAATCAGGATACTTTTTTATTTCTTGTGTCCAGCGTGAAGGGGCTTCTTCTAAGCCAAAAGCCACCACTTTGATGCCGTCTATCTCAGCGACTAATTCTTTAACCTGTGGCAATTCATTAAGGCAATGACTACAACTACTACTCCAAAATATAAGTAAATAGTGTTCGGAACCTTTAAGATTGTGAAGGCTAGTGGTGTTTTCCGAAGAAGCAATTTCAAAATTTGGTGCTATAGTTCCTATAGAGGTGTTTTTATAGGAATTTATAGTTTCAGCCAATACTTTATTACCGGTTTGGTTGGCTAATTCTAACAAATGCTTATCAGTAATATAATTAGCAATATCGTGATTTTCGTTGTTTACAAATCGTTGCCATAAAACTTCTAAGAGATAGGTTTTGATTACCAAATCTTCATTACCAATTGCTTTTGCAACGTCATTAATTAAAGATTTATAAGTATCATTTGTAGGATTCTCTACCACATTAAACACATAAGATACCATACGGTCTACCAAAAACGTTGAGCTTTGTAAGATATAATTGCTAAAGTCTATGTGATCAAAAAAATGGGTTTTTATATTTTGAGTATAGGTAGTTATATCTTCATATTTCGAAGGAATGTATGGTCTATTTGCAATAATAAACGCAGACGCTAGTCGTCCTTTAGCTAAAGCTTCGTAAGAGGTTTGAGTATCTTTTAATACTTTGAAAATAGCTTTGAAGTCATTCCTGTCTTTTCCGTCTTTTTCATAGTAATTGGCAATGGTTTGGTTAACCATATCCATGCTTTTTAGGTAGGATGCCCAAAGTTTGTTTTCATCAGATTCGGTAAATTCTACACCTTTATCCTGACTGAAATTAAAGGCCACGGTTTCTTTTCCGTCGTAGATAAAGTCAAAATTATTTTCTTCAGGTGGAATAGCATAGACGATTTTATAAATACCTGGCGCGGCAGTAGAATCCATTTTAATTTCAAATGCACCCTCAGTGTTCAATTCACCATGATTTACATAATTAGCTCCTTCGGGAGTCGCTTCGTACAAAAACGCATGGGTAAAATCTTCGGCTGGGAAAAATGTTCCTTTTACGCTTTGCCCAAAATTTAAAAAGGGAAATATGAATACGAATGCTATTAACTGTTTCATTTTTTTCTAGAATTTATCTATTGAAATGACTTCAATAATTACGCCATAATAGGTTTTAAAACCTGTAATGCTGTCGAAACGCTTTTTATATTTTCAAATGTAATTAATAATCTTAAGCCATTTCGCGTTTGCTTTTCTTTCATTTTGCATTTTGAGGCGTTTAGTTGTACAAACTGCAAGATTTTTGAGAAGTCGTCACTTTGATAAAATTTACTTTGCTGATCTTGAATAAAATAACCGATGAGCTTTCCTTTTTTCATGATGACTTTTTCAAGCCCCATTTTTGTGGCTATCCATTTTAAACGCACACTATCAAACAAATCTTGAACTTGTATTGGCAATTCACCAAAACGGTCTATAATTTCAGATTCAAATTGTTGCAATGCTTCTTCTGATTTAATCTCGTTGAGTTTGGTGTACAGATTTAAACGTTCGGTAATATTATTAACGTAATCATCTGGGAAAAGCAATTCAAAATCTGTGTCTATTGTAATGTCTTTTACGTATTGCTTTGGTTTACCATCATCTTTATATAAATCTGCAAATTCAGATTCTTTTAACTCCTCGATAGCTTCATTTAATATTTTCTGATAGGTATCAAAACCAATATCATTGATAAAGCCGCTTTGTTCTCCACCTAACAGATCACCAGCACCACGAATTTCTAAATCTTTCATCGCAATATTAAAGCCACTTCCAAGTTCTGTAAATTGCTCCAAGGCCTGAATACGTTTACGAGCTTCTGTGGTCATTGCAGAATACTCTGGTGTTATGAAATAGCAAAAGGCTTTTTTGTTGCTACGACCTACACGTCCTCGCATCTGGTGTAAATCGCTCAGCCCAAAATTGTTGGCATTATTAATAAAAATGGTATTGGCATTAGGCACATCTAAACCACTTTCTACAATGGTTGTACTGACTAAAACATCAAATTCACCATTCATAAAAGCTAACATCAATTGCTCTAGTTTTTTGCCGTCCAGTTGGCCATGTCCAATGGCAATCTTGGCATTAGGCACTAAACGTTGAATCATGCCAGCCACTTCTTTGATATTTTCGATACGATTATGAATAAAGAATATTTGTCCACCACGCTGAATCTCATAGCTAATGGCATCTCTAATCGTTTCTTCATTAAATCGAATCACATGGCTTTCAATAGGATAACGATTTGGAGGTGGAGTGGTGATGACCGATAAATCTCGTGCTGCCATTAAACTGAATTGAAGCGTACGCGGAATTGGAGTAGCGGTTAAGGTGAGCACATCTACATTTTCCTTTATAGTCTTGAGTTTTTCTTTTACAGCTACACCAAATTTTTGTTCTTCGTCAACAATGAGAAGCCCTAAATCTTTAAATTTAACCGTTTTATTGGCGAGTTGGTGTGTACCTATAATGATATCTAAACTTCCCTTTTCAAGACTCTCTAAAGTTTCTCGTTTTTCCTTGGCCGTTCTAAAGCGATTCACGTAATCTACCGTTACAGGAAAATCCTTTAAACGCTCTTTAAAAGTGCGATAATGCTGATACGCTAATATGGTTGTAGGAACTAAAACAGCAACCTGCTTACCATTATCTACCGCTTTAAAAGCAGCTCTTATGGCAACTTCGGTTTTACCAAAGCCAACATCACCACAGACTAAACGATCCATTGGTCGCTCGCTTTCCATATCGGCTTTTATATCTGCGGTAGAGCTTATTTGGTCTGGTGTGTCTTCGTAGATAAATGATGCCTCAAGTTCATGCTGCATATGGCTATCTGGTGCATACTGAAATCCTTTTTTTAGCTTTCGTTTAGCGTATAGTTTAATTAGGTTAAAGGCAATTTCCTTTACTCGGGATTTTGTTTTTTGCTTAAGATTTTTCCAAGCTTTACTACCAAGTTTATAAACCTTAGGGGGTTTACCATCTTTACCATTAAACTTTGTGATTTTATGTAAGGAGTGAATACTTAAATACAGAACATCACGCTCGCCATAAACCAGTTTTATGGCTTCTTGCTTTTTGCCTTCAACAACTATTTTTTGAAGTCCACCAAACTTCCCAATACCATGATCTATATGTGTTACATAATCTCCAATTTCTAAGTTGGTAAGTTCCTTAAGGGTAATAGCTTGCTTTTTAGCATAGCCATTTTTTAAGTGGAATTTATGGTAACGGTCAAAAATCTGATGGTCTGTATAAACGGCTATGCCATGTTCCTCATCAACAAAACCTTGATAAAGTGACAAAACGACGGTTTTATAGTGAATTTCGTCTTGTTCGGCATCATCAAAAATATCATGAAAACGTTTGGCCTGCTGTTCGCTAACACAAGCTATATAATTGGTTATGCCTTTAGTGTGGTTTTCGTTTAAATCCTCAATGAGGAGATTGAATTGTTTATTAAATGATGGTTGAGGTGTAGTATTGAATGGTATAACCTCATTGCTCAGTATCTGAGAGGTGCCAAACTCAACCAAATTATAGTCTAAAAACTGCCGCTTTAGTAGCTCAGAATTACAAAATAATACCTCAGGTTTGGCATGCTGAATTTCGGTGGACAGCGTCTTGAAGGCCTCTTCCGCCTTTTCAAAAAAGGCATCAATTTTTGAGAAAATAAATGTTGGATTCTTGGCAAAAACTACTGTTTTGTTAGAAATATACTTTAAAAAGCTTTCACGTTGTTCTGCAATCTGTTTATTGGCAACATTTGGAATGATGCTTACTTTTTTAATGCGATCGGTAGAGAGTTGGGTTTCTACATCAAAGGTTCTAATACTATCTACTTCGTCACCAAAAAACTCAATACGATAAGGCTCATCATGCGAAAACGAGAACACATCTATAATACCACCTCTCACAGAAAATTCACCTGGCTCTGTAACAAAATCGACACGTTTAAATTTGTATTCAAAAAGGACTTCGTTCACAAAATCGATGCTTAACTCATTACCTACGGCAATCTTTAAGGTATTTTTTTCTAATTCTTTTTTGGTAACTACCTTTTCAAAAAGGGCATCTGGATAGGTGACAATAATTGCTGGCTTTTTACGAGAGTTGATGCGATTTAAAACTTCTGCTCTCAAAAGCACATTGGCATTGTTGGTTTCTTCTATTTGGTATGGTCTTCTGTAACTGCCAGGATAGAATAGCACATCCTTGTCATTAAGAAGTTGTTCTAAGTCATTAAGATAATAAGCAGCTTCCTCTTTATCATCAAAAATGAGTAAAAACGGTTTATCAGCAGACTTAAAAGCTTCTGAAATTATAATTGATAAAGACGATCCTACAAGACCTTTTAAATGTGTTCTATTTTCAGTTTGGGCAATAGCATTCTGCAGATTTTGCAGTTGCAAAGTCTGTGCAAAGGTTTGAGAGATAAGCGTTTTACTCACTAGATATTCTCTTTTTTAGCGACGGCGCAAATATAAGTATGTTTTAAATAAAATATTCTAAAACTGAATTTCCTTTGACCCCAAATAGGTTTTATATAAATCTGGGTAATTATTTTTAAAAATAGATTTAATATAATCTAAAGGGACATCTTCAAAATGGCCATAATCCTTTAAATAGGTCATAAATTTATGACTATCCTTGTTGTATTCCTGTAATATGGAATCTTCGGTACCATCAAAATCCAAAACATCTACATTATAGATTGCACAAAGTTCTTTATTAAATGCTGGCGAACATTTTTTCCATGTGTTATTATGAAATACATCAACTAATCCATGAGGGGCGAGTTCATTAGTGCCCAATTTTGCTTCTAGACGCTCTGTGGCAATGTGGTTAGACACTTTGGCTAATCGTAATCTTGCTGGAATATTCAAAGCGCGTAAACCAGCGATTAGAAGTATAGCTTTATCAATACAATGGGCTTGTTCTTTTTGGGCAATACGACTAGCTTTAAAATGCTCTTCGGTGAGACCAATTTCATAAGGGCTATAGCGCCAACCATCTCTAACCTTAAGATAAAGATGTTTTATTTTTTCTTTAGTTGATTTTAACTGACGGGCTTCGGCAATCAAATCTTGAATTTGCGGACTACTGTGATTGTAGTAATAGGTTTCTTCCAAATACTTAGTATTCATACAAAGTGTAGATATATATACAAACATATGGTATTAATGCTTAAGAGAAGGTTAATAAACTATCTTTTATGAAAATGAATTGCTCTACCTATCACAGCTCTAACACAATTAAAAATCTTTAAATTTTCGTTTTATTACCTTAAGGTTTAGACTATATTTGCACGCATATAAAAATACAGCTATGTCAATTTCAGATTTGTTTGATAGTGGTTTTAAAAAACGAAATGAAGACCATTTTGCAGCTATCGTTAGAGTGGCTATGAGTGATGGCGTTATTAACGATGCAGAAAAAGCATTTTTAGACCGACTTGCCACTCGATTAGAAATAAGCGAAATAGATTACAAAACTATTCTTAAGGATTATCTGAGCCATCCTATTAATCCACCAACGTCTTATGATATGCGTTTAGAGCGTCTTTACGATCTAGCTCGCATGGTATGGGCTGACCACATTGAAGGACCGAATCAGGTGAGTTTATTGGAGAAACTTTGTATAGGTCTAGGCTTCAACCAAGATAATGTAAAATACATCGCTGATAAAGCATTAACATTGGTGCATTATGAAGTTGACTTGGATGAGTTTATTGATAAAATGAAAAAAATGAATCAGTAAAAGGGATTTAAACATAAAAAAAGCGAACATTTTTGTTCGCTTTTTTTTATTGTGCGTTACGCATAAATTCTTCTGCCTTTTCTACCATATTTTTACTACCGCATATAAAGGGGACACGTTGGTGCAGTTCAGTAGGTTCTATTTCCATTATTCGATTAAAGCCATCACTGGCTTTCCCATTAGCTTGCTCGGCCAAAAAAGCCATTGGATTGCATTCATAAAGTAAGCGAAGTTTACCATTACTAGCCTTTGAGCTTTTAGGGTACATATAAATACCACCTTTAATCATGTTTCGATGAAAGTCAGAGACTAAAGAGCCAATATAACGACTGGTATAAGGCCTGTCTCCTTCTTCCATTTGGCAGTACTTAATATAATTTTTTATGCCTTGCGGAAAATGGATATAGTTTCCTTCATTAACTGAGTATATATTACCATTTTCTGGAAATTTCATATTTGGATGTGACAAGTAGTATGAACCAATCGCAGGGTTTAGTGTAAAGCCATTAACCCCATCACCTGTGGTATACACGAGCATGGTAGACGTACCGTAAATAATGTAGCCCGCTGCAACCTGATTAATCCCCTTTTGCAAAAAATCCTTTAATTGTACAGGAGTGCCAACAGGTGTAACACGCCTGTACACAGAGAAAATGGTTCCTACGGATACGTTAACATCGATATTAGAAGAACCGTCTAATGGATCAATCAAAACAACGTATTTGTTTTGGTGGTTCTCATCTTGGCTGTTTATTGTAATAAAATCATCCTCTTCTTCACTAGCAATGCCACAAACAATATTTCGGTTGGTCATGGTTTGAATAAACTTTTCATTGGCGTACACATCCAACTTTTGTTGATCTTCTCCTTGTACATTTGTGTCTCCTGCTGCACCAAGAATATCAACAAGTCCTGCTTTATTAACTTCATGATTAACCACCTTTGCTGCTAATCGGATAGAGTTAATAAGTCGAGAGAGTTCTCCTGAAGTATATTTAAAAGAAGATTGATTTTCAATGATAAACTCACCTAGAGTTTGATTACGTCGAGACATGAGGTTTTGTGTTGATTTAGTCGGGACAAATATCGTATTTTTTGACAAACTATAACGTTTTCGTAGATTAAACGAGTTAAGAATTTGATAAAGTGTCATATTTCAGAATTAAGCATGAAATTAAACAGCTAATTTTAAACTATATTTGAGTTCTCTAAAAATGAAAATGAACCAACCCAGACATGCCACAAAAGCCGATATGCCAAGAGTCCTAGAACTCATTAAGGAATTAGCCGTATTTGAGAAGGAACCAAATGCAGTGGAAGTTACCCTGGATTTATTAGAGTCTGATGGATTTGGTTCTCATCCAAAGTTCACCTGTTTTGTTATAGAAGTTGAGGGTAGAGTTGAAGGAATGGCGTTGGTTTATATGAGGTATTCTACTTGGAAAGGTGAAGTTTTGCATTTGGAGGATTTAATTGTGAGTCAATCTCAAAGAGGAAAAAATCTTGGTACAATGCTGCTCAATAAAGTTGTAGAATATGGAAAGGCTCTTGGCGTTAAACGCATTAGTTGGGAGGTCCTGGATTGGAATGAGCCGGCTATAGCATTTTACGAAAAAAAAGGAGCAAATGTTATGCGAGATTGGGATGTGGTTCAGCTCGATGAAAAAGGAATAGATAATTACTTAAAAAATTGCAATGCGAGTTTATAAGTTTGGTGGTGCTTCAGTAAAGGATGCAAACGGTGTAAAAAATCTAGCTTCTGTTTTAGAAAAAACAGGTTATAGCAAAACACTCGTGGTTGTTTCTGCAATGGGAAAAACAACCAACGCCATGGAAATTGTTATTAAGAATTACTTTGAAAATAAGGGAGAGCTTCAAAGTTCCCTTCATGAAGTCATTAAATATCATAATGAGATTCTTTTGGATTTGTTTGACAATGAGCGTCATGCAGTATTTACTGCAGTTAAAGCGCTTTTTGATGAATTAAATCTGTTTTTTAAAAGCAATAAGTCGCCAGATTACAATTACGTCTACGACCAAACGATTGGTTTTGGAGAGCTCATATCTACAACAATTATCAGTCATTATTTAAATGATATTGGATTAAAGAACAATTGGTTAGATGTAAGGGATTTTATAAAAACAGACAATTATTACAGACGTGCCAATGTAAATTGGGAGCAGACCCAAGAAAATATTACAATAAACTTTGATAGGGAGGTTCTTAACATTACCCAAGGATTTTTAGGTAGTGATCCTAATAATTTTACAACAACATTAGGTAGGGAAGGTAGTGATTATACTGCGGCTATATTTGCTTATGCCCTCAATGCCACAAGTGTCACCATTTGGAAGGACGTACCAGGTGTCTTAAATGCAGATCCGCGTTATTTTGAAAATGCAACATTACTGAATCAGATTTCTTACAGAGAAGCCATTGAGTTGGCGTTTTATGGTGCTTCGGTGATTCATCCAAAAACGCTTCAACCATTACAGCAAAAGGAGATTCCTTTATTCGTAAAGTCATTTTTAAACCCAAAGGCCGAAGGTACCTGTGTAAGTAAGGGTAAAGCCTTAGAGCCTGAGGCACCTTGTTTTATCGTTAAGAAGAACCAGATACTAATCGCATTATCCTCCTTGGATTTTTCATACATTGTTGAAGAAAATATTAGCGAAATATTCCGTCTGCTTCATTTATATAAAATGAAGGTCGATGTTATTCAGAATTCAGCCATCAGTTTTTCAGTATGTGTTGATAATATTTATAATAATAGAGATAAATTGTTGCAGCATTTAAAGGCCAAGTTTAATGTAACCTGCTACGACGATGTTAGTCTTTATACGATAAGGCACTACACCGATGAGGCCATTAAAGAGCTAGAAAAAGATAAAACGGTATTACTGAAACAGTTAACCCAAGAGACAGTTCAAATCGTAACTAAAT
Source organism: Winogradskyella aquimaris (assembly GCF_042676105.1). NCBI lineage: Bacteria > Pseudomonadati > Bacteroidota > Flavobacteriia > Flavobacteriales > Flavobacteriaceae > Winogradskyella > Winogradskyella aquimaris. The sequence goes on from NZ_JBHTJQ010000016.1 coordinate 557,036, forward strand.
AACATTTATTACATTTGTTTTATGAGCAAATCGTCTGATACAGGATTAGTAACCGCAAAAGAAGTGGCCAAGGCTATCAATGCAGATAAGTATGGTTTTATTGGGACTTTTTTTGGGTGGCTCTTAATGAAGGTACTCAAAATTTCGACTATAAATAAAATCTACAAACGCAATAAACATCTATCAGAGTTAGATTTTCTAAATGCATTATTAGACGACTTTCAGATTAAATTTGAAATTCCTGAAGAAGACTTAAAACGTTTACCAAAGGATGGTGCTTACATCACAATTTCTAATCACCCCCTAGGCGGTATAGATGGTATTTTACTTTTAAAGCTCATGTTAGAGCAACGTGAGGATTTTAAAATTATAGCCAACTTTCTTCTACACCGTATAGAACCTTTAAAACCTTATATAATGCCTGTTAATCCTTTTGAAGACCGAAAGGATGCTAAAAGTAGCATAACAGGATTTAAAAATGCCATTTTACATTTAAAAGAGGGACACCCATTAGGTGTTTTTCCTGCTGGTGAAGTCTCAACCTATAGAGATGGTAAGCTGGTAGTTGATAGACCATGGGAAGAAGCCGCTATGAAGCTAATCAAAAAGGCAGAAGTACCCGTTGTACCAATATATTTCCATGCCAAGAACAGCAGATTGTTTTACAGGCTCTCTAAGATTAGCGATACGCTGAGAACTGCAAAATTACCTTCTGAATTACTAACCCAGAAGCGAAGAACCATTAAAGTAAGAATAGGTAGGCCCATTACAGTAAAAGATCAGCAAGAGCATAATACATTACCTGAATTTTCAGAGTTTTTAAGACGCAAAACTTATATGCTTTCAAAAACCTTTGAAGACAAATCAAAGATCCTGGAGAATATCAAGTCTTCTGTAAAATTACCTAAGCCACCAAAACGTATTGTAACGCCAATAGATGCAGATCTCATGATATCAGAAGTCAATGACCTAAGAGAAAAGGATTGTAGACTTCTTGTTAGTAAGAACTATGAAGTTTTTCTGGCTTTAGCTAGTGACATGCCCAACATTCTGAGAGAGTTAGGAAGGCTTAGAGAAATTACATTTAGAGAAGTTGGTGAAGGGACCAATGAAGCTATTGATCTAGATTCTTTTGACACTTATTACCACCATATGTTTTTATGGGATAATGAAAAAAATCTTGTGGCAGGTGCCTACAGAATGGGACTGGGATCTCATATATTTGAACGCTACGGTATTGATGGATTCTATCTTCAGGATTTGTTCCGTTTTGAACCTGAACTTTACAAAATGATGAGTCAGTCTATAGAAATGGGACGTGCATTTATCATTAAGGAGTATCAACAAAAACCAATGCCATTGTTCTTATTATGGAAAGGGATTGTACATACTACTTTACGCTTTCCTGAACACAAATATCTCATAGGAGGAGTAAGTATTAGTAATCAATTTTCTAACTTTTCCAAAAGTTTGATGATTGAGTTTATGATGTCTCATTATTACGATCCTTATGTAGCTCAATATGTACATCCTAAAAAAGAATTTAAGGTTAAGTTAAAGGATGCCGATAAGGAATTTGTTTTTGACGAAGCAGAATCTGATCTAAATAAGTTAGATAAGCTCATTGATGAGGTCGAGCCAGGGGCACTGCGCTTACCTGTTTTATTAAAAAAGTACATTAAACAAAATGCAAAGCTTGTGGCCTTTAATGTAGACCCTTTATTCAATAATTCGGTTGACGGCCTTATGTACATAAAAATTGCAGATCTTCCTGAAAGTACCGTAAGACCGGTCATGGAAGAATTTCAGGAGGAGCTTGAGCGAAAGTTTATGGAAAATGGCGATGACAAGTAAGGTCCTGTTTTTTGCTATTCTATTCCCAATATTAAGTTTTACACAAACACTTAAGGGTACCATTTTAGATGCTAGTACCAATAAGCCTCTGGAAACTGTTGCTGTATATTTTGACAATACCACTATTGGTACCACTACAGATGCGAAAGGTCAGTTTTCCATCGATTACTCCGATGCTATACAATCTCCGCTGATTATTTCTTATCTAGGTTATAAAAAAGTTACCATTAGAGACTATAGAACAAAAAGAAACATTACCATTAAATTAAACCCGACAGATGTTAGTTTAGATGAAGTGTTTCTCGAATTTGATGATGGCCTTACCAGAAAACAAAAGCTTAGGCTTTTTAGAAAAGAGTTTTTAGGAACTTCAAAATATGGTAAATCTTGCAAAATTTTAAATGAGAAGGATATTGTGTTGCGATATGATAAAAACGGGAAAACACTATACGCCAGTGCCGATAAACCCATTATCATAAATAATAGGGCGTTGCAGTACCAAATTTCTTTTGATATTATAGATTTTGAAGCCCAATATCGCTACGCCAACCTAGAAGAGCAAGATTTTGCTTTAGACAGAGTGGCTTATGCTGGCACTTCTTATTACAAGAATTTAGATAAGGCACAGCGAAGAAGCACCAAACGAAGACGGGAAAAGGCCTTTAAGGGTTCTGTACAACATTTTATGCGCACTTTATATCAGAAAAAATTGGAAGAAGAAAAGTATGAGATTTATAATAAAGGTTTCGAGGTAGATGCGTACAAGTATTTTTTGATAAACCAAAAAGAAGATACAGACTTCAAAGAAGTTTCCCTAAAACAAAAAGTGTCCATCTTGTACGATAAACGAGAACAAAGCGATATGGAGATTTATGTAGATAGTTTTCTGGTTGATGCTTATGGAAATTATTCAGCTATAAAAGGGGTCTATTTTAATGGAGCAATGGGTAGTCAACGTATGGGCGACACCCTACCTTTGGATTATGGTTTGAATTCCAAAACAAAAACCCAGAACTAAATTCTGGGTTTTAATTTTTTTAAAGGCCTTTAAACCAATCCTGGAATTGCTCACCTAATAAGAAAACTGGCTTTTTCTCACCACTTAATGAGCCCACGAGACTCATTATCCACATGGCAAAAGGCAAGATCCATGCGAAAAAGTTTATAACGGGAATAATACTTAGAACAATTCCTAGTAACATTATTCCTAAGACTTGTCTAATGTAATAGGAACCTAATTCGGTTTTATTGCTACCATTCATTACTAATGCAATTATCCATCCGATAATGGTAATATGGGCAATAATGGCCACATTCTTACCATCACTTAAAACTTCTTTAGCCTCACCTGCGAATTCAGAAGCTTTTTCTTTGGCTTCATTAGCAAATTCTTTAGCGTCTTCCTTAAACTCATTCGTTTTTTGGCTAATTTTTTCGCCAGCCTTTTTGGCATTGTCTTTAGCGTCGCCTATCATTTCGTTAAGCTCGTCGCCTAAATCTTTATTCTCGTCTGACATGGTTTTTTGTATTTTGGTTAGATTATAAAGTTAGTAAAAATGTACTTAGATTTATCTAATAGGGGTTTTAAAAAATATTGACCTCATAAATTTTCACACATAGTACTACTTTGTATGTCAGAGAATTATAAAAATTGTTACAGAATTATTTAAATGCTTGGTCTATGGGTTCCCAAAGTTCTATTTTGTTACCATCATTATCTAGGATCCAACCAAATTTTCCGTAGTCGTATTCTTCCATGTCACCTATTATTGTGACACCTTCTTCTTTTAAAGTCCCTAATAATTCTTTTAAATTTTCAACTCTGTAGTTAAACATAAAATCTTTTTGAGAAGGCTCATAATATTTGGTGTCTTCGGGAAAAGCACTCCATTGTGTAGAACAATCCTTACCGTCTTTATCTTTCCACCAAAATGTACAACCGTAATCATCCGTGTTAAAACCAAGGTGTTTTTTATACCACTCGCGTGTTGCCTTTGGGTCTTTAGTTTTAAAAAATAATCCTCCAATTCCAGTGACTCGTTTTTTCATAATAGTTATTTTTTTATGGCAGATTCATAAATATCAATCCATTCTTTACTACTCATTTTTTGTGTGAGTTCTCCTATTAATTCAAATGGAATCTCATCCATATTCTTAAAACGAATACAACTTTTACCCATGTCTAACTTGCGTTTACAATGTTTAGGGTATTCGTTTACAAACCAATCAAGCAATTCTTTCTTAGCATACATGCCCATATGGTATAAATTGATAGAGTTTTTTTGCGAAGCAAAACTCATGAAGGGTAGTGGTGTTTTTGGATCGCAGTGGTAACCATTGGGATACACGGAATGTGGTACGTAATAACCAATCATTTTGTATTGTATGCCTTCTTCAAAGCCTTTCGGTAAGTTGTCATTTATGACTTGTCGAAGTTTTTTGAGGGTTTCTTGACGTTCTACAGGTACTTGATTAATATAGTCTTCTGGTGATGTAGCATCGTATTGCATTTTAAAGATGGATTTAATAGTTATTTTCTTTGAAGTATTAATCCTGAAATTAAAGATATAATAAAACCTATAATCAGCACTGTGAAAAACATTAGCGCAGCCATAAAGCCAGATCCACCATAATTTTCCATTTGCATAGTTAGTTCGGCTTTTTTGGTTTCAAGTTCATTGCCAGAATAGAGCGTTTCATAACTTTCCAATGTCTTTGCCAAATACTCTTCTGCAAAATCAGGATTGATAACAGTTGTATATAAATAATCTATCAGCCCAACTCCTAGACCAACCAAAGCAGAAATTAAAACTCCTATTGACAGTGCTTTTCCAAAAGTGACTTTACCGTCATTAACCTGGTCCCTATAATGTTTAATACCAAAATAAACAAAGGATAGTGAAGTAATCATTGAGCCATAACCAATGATTTCTTGTGTAGTGTAACTTAAGCTGCCACCAAAGGTAAGTGCTAATCCAAAAATAACGGCTCCAAGAATTAAACCATAGCCACCAAATTTAAGTACTGTGCTTTTCATGTTTTCTATTTATTAGTTCATAGCAAAAGTAGCTTGGTCAGATAATCCTGGGTTCATACTAAAGTACCAAAATAGTAGTACTAAAGTCTAAAAGTATGCCTTTTTAAATGATTTTAAGCGATTTTGCAATTTGAATAGCCTGTGTTCTCCGTTTGGCATTAAGTTTAATTAATAAATTTGAAACGTGAGTTTTAATAGTGCTTTCAGAGAGAAATAGTTTTTCACCAATTTCCTTATTAGATAGACCTTTGGAAACATATTGAAGTACTTCATATTCTCTTTTGGTAAGCTCTAGCTCTTTTATTTTGCTTTCATCAATCTCAGGTAAATTTGATGCTTTTTTATGAAGTGATTTTTTATTGATATAAATGCCTATGAGGAAGAAAGTCAGTGCAATAATTGAAACCACAAATTCTGTACGAATGTCTCCAGTATTTAAAGTGTACTTACTAAATTGAAATAGCAATAAGATAGCTAAAATTAATAATCCAAAAACAAGAATGGTCTTCTTCATGTTTTAAAATTAGCAAAATTTAGCTTTAATTTTATCAACGATGGTTTGCGCAAGTTTAATATCGCTTTCAACAGTCCAGCCGGCAACGTGAGGAGTTAATAGTACATTATTTGCATTGATAAGATATCGAAATGCCTCTGGCATTTCTTCATCCTTTCTATTAGAATTTTTAAATAAATTTTCGAAAGATGATTTCTCATATTCTAAAACATCAAGTCCAGCACCTAAGATTTTCTTAGTTTTTAGGGCTTCAACTAAATCACTAGTCACAACGCTTTTACCACGTGCCGTATTAATGAGCCAAAACGATTTTTTAAAGGCTTTGATAAATTCTGAATTTATCATGTTTAGGGTTAATTCCGTTTGGGGAGTGTGTAAACTTAACACATCTGCTTGTTCCTGAAGTTCTTTTAATGAAACCTGTTTGCAATTTTCATCTCCAACACGGTCTTTTATGTCATAACAAAGCACCTCTACATCAAAACCTCTAAGCTTTTTAGCAAAGGCTTTTCCCATATTGCCATAACCGATTAAACCAACCGTTTTACCATCGAGCTCCACACCTCTATTGGCTTCTCGTAACCATTTTCCTTGCCTTACTTCGTGATCTGCTTTATTTAATTTGTTGAAAAGGGACAATAACATGCCTAAGGCGTGCTCGCCAACTGCATTTCTATTGCCTTCTGGGGCAGAAATTAAATACACACCTTTTTTTTCTGCAAAGCTGCCGTCAATGTTTTCTAGACCAGCTCCAACACGCCCAATGAATTTAAGATTTGTAGCAGCCTCTAAAAATTGTTGATCTATAGTAAACCGACTTCTAATAATAATACCATCGTAGTCTGGGATTTTTGTTTCAATTTCTGACTTTGATGAGGTGTAATCTTCGTGATTAATAAAGCCTAAATCATTAAGCTGATTTAGAAGTAGAGGATGGTTTTTGTCTAAATGGAGAATCTTCATAAAGGTTATTCTGAATTGTGTTACAGAATCTTTTTGTTTATTGGTTTGAGTTGTGGATCTAATTTTAGCATGACAACCCAAATAAGTTATATCTTAGGATAATGTGTTTGTGTCTTTTCGTGTTTGATATTTCCAGTGTGTGCCGTACTCAATTTTTCAAAAAGTAACACATGGACCTCTTCATTATTTTTCGTGTATGGATTATGTTCCACACCCCTTGGTACCACAATTAATTCGCCTTCTTTCACGATTTCGGTACGGTTTCTAAATTGCATGTACAAAGTGCCTTTAATCACTTGAAACAATTCATCTTCATCGTCATGACTATGCCAAACAAACTCACCTTTTAATTTGGCTAGAATCACTTGCATATCATCAACTACCGCTATCTGATGTGGATGCCAGTTGTTATGGAATTTTGTAAATTTTTCTTTAATGTTTATTGCTTTCATGTAGTAAAGTTACGAAAGCAGTTATAATTAGATGCCTAAAATCAGTTTGGCAATCCAGAAATAAATCAGGATTCCAAAGATATCATTACTTGTTGTTATAAATGGTCCTGTTGCGATAGCCGGATCTATACCCCTTTTATCTAGAAATAGAGGAACAAAAGTCCCAATAAGACCTGCAACGATAATTACGGCAATTAATGATGCCGATATAGCTAAGGCCGTGTTAAATTCCCCTTTGGTAACCCAGACAAAGAAAAAAAGAAAAAGGGCCAGAATAGTACCATTTAAAGCAGCAAGTAGCATTTCTTTTATTAAACGACTATTAACGCTGCCTCTGACATCGTCATTTGCTAAGCCTTGAACGATGATGGCACTAGATTGTACGCCAACATTACCAGCCATAGCGGCAATAAGTGGAGTAAAAAAGAATAATACGGCATATTTGCTAAAGGCTTCCTGAAACCCTTCCATAATCAAGAATGCGCCAACACCACCAACGAGACCTAAAAATAACCATGGTAAACGTGCTTTGGTAAGGTCAAAAATACTATCATCAGAATCTACATCTTGTGTAATACCAGCAGCCAACTGATAATCTTTATCGGCTTCTTCTTTTAAAACATCTACAATGTCATCAATGGTAATTCTACCTAAAAGGGTTTGATTGTCATCTACCACAGGAATGGCTTCCAAATCGTATTTTGCCATAACTCTGGCTACATCTTCGGCATCATCATTCACATTAACATAATCGACATTATCCTTTGCGATATCAGCTATTTTTTGATCGCTTTTAGCAACGATCAAATCTTTTAATGAAAGCCTGCCTATTAATTGTTCTTGCTTGTTAACAACATAAATAGAATGCACACGAGTGACTTCTTTTGCCTGTCCTCGAATTCGCCTTAGACAACCTGCTACAGTCCAGGTTTCATAAACCTTCACAAGCTCTTTTGCCATTAAACCACCAGCAGAATCATCATCATAGGCCAGAAGTTCTTTAATTTCTGCCTTGTGATCTTCATCTTCAATTTGCGAAATCACGGCTTGCTGTCTATCTTCTGGTAATTCCGCAATGATATCTGCCGCATCATCGGTATCTAATTCCTCTACCTCTTCGGCAATTTCTTTGGCAGAAAGATTTCTTAAAACTTTTTCACGATTGTCCTCATCCAGTTCCATTAAAACATCAGAGGTGGTTTCAGAATCGAGAAGTTTTATGACGTAAACGGCATCATCAAGCTCCAGTTCATCGAGAATCTCGGCAATATCAGCATGGTGATACTCATTCAAAAGGGTCTTGAGGTCATTGTCATTTTGGTCTTCGACAAGAATCTCTACCTTTTCAATAAGCTCATCTGTAAGCTGAAATTGGATGTTTTCTTGAGTTTCTTCCACGTATTTTTTTGAGTTTGACGATACAATTTCAAAAGTTGAATTTTGAAATTTCTTTAAATGACAAATAGTTTCCTAACCTTGATCGTTTTCAATAAGTGAGGTCAGCTCAATAAACTGTGAAACACTTAATTGCTCTGGTCGCTGCCCAAAGATAGTATTTGCTTTTAAATTATCAGAAAGATTAAAGGTTTTTAAACTGTTACGTAACGTTTTTCTACGTTGTTGAAAACTAGTTTTTACGACTTTAAAGAATAATGCTTCATCACAAGGCAGTGAGAAGTTTTCCTTTCGTCTTAATAATAAGACCCCAGAATCTACTTTTGGTGGTGGATTAAAAACTGAAGGAGAAACCGTAAATAAATACTCAGCATTGTAAAACGCTTGGGTTAAAACTGAAAGTATACCGTATATTTTTGAGCCTTCTTGAGAACAAATGCGTTGCGCTACTTCTTTTTGGAACATCCCTGAAAATTCAGGAACCTGATGGCGCATCTCTAAGGTTTTAAAGACAATTTGAGAGGAAATATTATAAGGAAAATTGCCAATGATGGCAAATGGCCGGTCTTTAAAAACTTCAGTAATATCATACTTTAGAAAATCCTTTTCATAGATTCGATCTGAAAGATTGAGATAGTGATTTTTAAGATACTCAACAGATTCAGTATCAATTTCAATAACATGTGTATTAACGTCTTTTTTGAGTAGATATTTAGTTAATACACCCATACCTGGACCAATTTCCAAAACATCTTTATAGCCTTGCAAGGTTAAGGTATCTGCAATTTTCTTAGCAATATTTTCATCTCTCAGAAAATGTTGCCCTAAATGTTTTTTTGCTCTGACTTGATTTTGGTTTGACACTAATTATGAATTAGGATTGTTTTTGGGCTGTTTAAGGGAAACAAAAATTATGAAAAATGCAAACCCCAAACCACACATAAAGCCCCCAATGGTTTCCCAAGGTTCAGAATCATAACAAAAATACGCAACAATCACACCTATAAACATCATTAAAACACTAATGATTCTTAAGGCTTTTCTATTGTTGTATATCTTTTGATTAATAGCCATTTTAAGTAAATTGAAGTTTACCGAATACTCATCAATTACTTCCAACTCCGTTCTAAATGCCAACATTTTATCAGCAAAGCGTTTCAACCCATCAGCTCTTAAACGCTCAGCGTCTTCTGCATAATAAGCATCTAAAGCTTCTCTAGAGTGTGCTTTATATTGTACAGAATAAGTTGTGCCACCTAGGTCTTCTTCTACCAATACTTTGGTGAGTTTGGCATCAACAAATTTACCAGTAGCCAGAACTTGTGGAATGTGTTCTTTTATCCAAAATAACCACTCATCGTGAACGGAATCGTCTATGTTTATGGTGACGTTGTATATGATCATTATTTAGTGATTGAGGTGTTAGGTGTTTGTGCAAATGTATGAAATTGGCATACATTTCTTTTAACTTCGAGTATCCAGAGGAGACAATCTTCTTTAGTACTTATATTGATGGTGACTAATTAATACTATCCCCTCTGAGCATCCTAAATTTTTTACGGGCATCAATAAAGTAGATACTATCCTCAAAATCAAAGATTATTTTTTCGTAAAGTTGCTTGGCTTCTTCAGGTTTAGCAAGATGTGTATTGTACAATTCCGCTAAATAATAGTGTGCATCGTCTGCTAGGATATCTTCCCTATAGTCTTTAATTATTTGAAGATAATTAGCCTCAGCCTTATTGTATTGTTTTGTTTTTTCAAACAATTTGGCTTGCTGAAACAAGGTTTGATCTATAATGCTTTCGCCTTGGTGTTCTTCTAGAATTTTGTCCAATAATGAAATGGCATCGTCCGTTTTATTTTGAAAAGCAAATAAATCTGCTTTGGCATAGTATTTTAATGCAGTTTGTGTGCTGTCTTCCCACTTGTTATCAGATATTAACAACTTTAAATCAAGAGCATCGTTGGCAATAAGTTGCGATGTTGAGGATTTTAGAATTTTTAATTGTGATTCTGCCCAATCGAAATCACCTTTATAGTAGCTGGTTTTTGCCACTTTAAAGCGTGCTTCTTGAGAAATTGTACTGTTTTTAAGACTTAACTGGATTTGTGAATAAAAGATTAAGGCTTCATTAAAACGTTCTTGAAGAACCAAAATGTCTGCTAAAAGTAATTTCACTTGTGCTTCTTGAAATTCCGAAATATTGAGTTTTAAACTTTTTCGTAAAAAGGCGGTTGCACTTTGTGTATCTTTTTGATGAAACGCTAAAAACTCACCATAGGAAAGTTGAAGCGGTAACGTTAAATCAGATTTTCCAAACAGATCAAATAGGTCATTGTAAGCAGTATCAATTTTATCCAGTTCCTTTTGTGACGTTGCGTTTTCAATGTCAATTTCTAAAATATATTGATGCGCAGTCAATGCTGTGCTGGCATCTTGAGTAGTTTCTAAAATAAAATTGAAAATGTCCTTAGCCGTTTCGCTGTCATTATCGTCCAACGCAGTTATAGCGAGTTCTATAATTCGGTCTAAACTTTCAGAATTACGCTTGTAAAGTGCCTTTTCCTGAATAAAGGACTTGTTATAGGCTTTTTCCTGTACGTATAACCAACTCAAAAATTCATACCAATATGGATTTGGTTCTTGTTGAATTTTCTTTAACAATGCACGTCTTAGGAAAACGTTATTATCATTGTCCTTGTTTTCGGATATGAAATCACTAACCGCTCGTTTTATATTGTTTAGGTAATTTGGTCTGTAAGCAACGTATTCGATGTAGTTTTCAAACATTTTTTCAATGTTTCCTTGGTCTCCATAAATTCGCGCAAGTTGAATGCTGTAATCCTTGTCTGGAGTTAAGTCTTTACCCTTTTGGTAAACTTCTATGGCTTCATCTAAAAGCGAATGATCTTCAAATTTTCTAGCCACACCATAAATGTAGTTTGGATTTTCATCTATATAATCAATGGCTTCTTTGTATAATGTTTTGGCTTTTTCTAAACTGTCTTGAATTTGATAGTTATAACCCAGCTCTACTACTAACGAAGGATTTCTGCGTTTTGCCAAGCGATCTAGGATAATGTTTTTGGCCTCCTCAAACTGCTCTAATTGCTGATGGGTTTCAATGAGTTTGTATAGGTAGCCATAACTGTAAGGCTTTTCTTTATTGAGATTTTGGTAGATGACAAGGGCTTTTTTGAACTCCCCTTTTTTATAATAATTATCGGCAAGTACTTCACTGTTTTGTGCTTTGACAAAAGTGAGCGTATAAACAAATAGTATGAAAAGAAGAAAATTTCTCATCAAGCGCATTTTTGTAAATATAACAATTGCAAAATCTAGTTATTGTAAAAGTTATGATAAAAAAATGCCTAAACGTAGAGTTTAGGCATTTTGACCAGCAAAATAAATGTGCTATTAACCATTATTTGTATAAATATGATTCAATTACTTTGTCGTGGTTTTTTTAATATTTTATGTTATTAGAAAAAAACTTTACTTACCATAACAACAAGTGCGATGAGAAGTACTATTCGTTTTACATTTTTCATTAGTAGGCTAATCCTTGATTTGGACTGCTAACTTGGTAAAAATAAACAAAAAAAGCGAAGAAATACACAAAAAATCGATTAAAAACATTTTTTTTTAACATTTAGGTGCAAATTCCCTGTCAAAATAATTTAGGAAATTATATCGAAACCTGTATATGGTACTAAAACCTCAGGAATTTTAATACCATCTTCTGTTTGGTAGTTTTCTAAAATACCCGCTAATACTCTAGGCAGTGCTAAAGAACTTCCATTGAGTGTGTGGCACAATTCATTTTTGCCTTCACTGTTTTTAAAACGTAGTTTTAAACGATTGGCCTGAAAGGTTTCGAAATTTGAAACAGAGGAAATTTCTAACCAGCGGTCTTGTGCAGTAGAGAAGACTTCAAAATCATAAGTCAGGGCAGAAGCAAAAGTGACATCTCCACCGCATAACCTTAAAATTCTATAAGGCAGTTTTAATTCTTTTAAGATTTGTTTGACGTGGTCAATCATACCGTCAAAAGCGTTGTATGAGTTTTCGGGATGTTCTACCCTAATAATTTCAACTTTATCAAATTGATGCAGACGATTTAATCCTCTAACATGTGCGCCATAACTACCAGCTTCGCGTCTAAAGCATGGTGTATAGCCAGTGATTCCGATAGGGAGATCGCTTTCGTTTAAAAGTGTGTCTCTAAATAAATTGGTTCCAGGTACTTCAGCAGTCGGGATTAGGTATAAATTATCTGCTGTAACATGGTACATTTGTCCTTCTTTATCGGGTAATTGTCCCGTGCCAATACCAGATGCTTCATTAACTAAATGCGGTAACTGAAATTCTGTATATCCTGCCTCTGTATTCTTATCTAAGAAATAAGTAATTAAAGCGCGCTGTAATTTTGCACCTTTCCCTTTATACACAGGAAAACCAGCTCCAGTGATTTTGTTGCCAAGTTCAAAATCAATAATATCGTATTTTTTGGCGAGTTCCCAATGTGGTAAAGCACCTTTAAATAATTTAGGAATATCACCCTCTCGGTAGATCTCTTCATTATCTTCATCTGAACTTCCTTCTGGTACCGAAGTATGAGGTACATTAGGGATTTTATATAACAGTTCAGTTAGTGAATCTGCCGTTTCATTAAGTGCTTGTTCAAGGTTCTTTGAAGACTCTTTTAGCTGTGTTGTTTTTTCTTTTAACACATTGGCTTTTTGGACTTCTCCTGTCTTGAATAAGTTTCCGATTTCTTTGGATAATGCGTTAGACTCTGCTTTAGTCGCATCTAATTTTGTTTGAAGCGCTCTACGTTCTTCATCTAATGCAATAGCAGAATTAACCAATTGCTCAGCATCTATATTTCGTTTGGCCAAACCTTTTATAACGGCTTCTTTATTCTCTCTTATAAAAGCAACTTGTAACATATCTATGTAATTTGAATTTATGCCAATAGGCATCGGAAATACAAGCTACAAAAGTAATAAGAATTTAAGCAGATAAAAACTATTTTGAAGGCAATATCCAATCGTGATGTTTAAAATGATGCCATTCTTCATTGGCAAGATCTACCGTAGGATCTATAAGTTGCTTAGAGTGTTTACCATTAACGCTAACATAAGCTCTTACGTAGACCTCTACCGCTATTCCTTTTTTGGCAAAATCTTGCTTGAGATATTGTGCAAACTGCCAAATCATATCGGGTTTTGTACTGGCCCCTCTACGTTGTTTTCTGGTGAGGTAGTCGTTTAAATTTATGGGTATGGCATTGTTTGTAGCTTTATCTATAACCTGATAGCTCGCAGTTCCACTTTTCGCCCGAAGCATCATGCGCCAAGATAGCCGATGACCTTCCTCTGTCCATAATACATCGTCTTTAAAAAAGTGATGTCGTAGCGGTAATGCAATATGAACCAAGAAATACACACAGAATAAACCAATGATAAGATTACTGTATTTAGGAACTATAACCTCTTTCGATGTGTAAAACGGTTTTTTCTTTAGGAAGATATTTTTTACGGTCTTAGGATCAAAAAAGAACAGACTGAAAGCTAATGATAGATAAGGAAATATTCCGATCTGAAAGACTATGGAATTGAATAAATGAAAGAAGATTGAAGCAAAAAAAGCATACTTTCGGGTTGGTTTAAAAAGGAGTGCTGGAATAATTAAGCCATCAAACAAAATACCACCATAAGCTATAAAATAATGAATGGATTTTTGTTGCAGTAATTCTCCTATAATAGGGTAATTTGCTTTCCCTTGCATCAATAAAGCAATCACTGTAGTATCTAACCAATCAGGATACAGTTTTGCGATAGACGCATAGGTGTAAAGGATAAATAATTGTGTTACAAAAATCCATTTACACCAGGCCGGCATTGAAATTTGTTTAAGGGAAGGTTTTAATTTTACATCTACCGAAGCGTAACGATTGGCAGGTAATAAAACCATTAAGTAGCTAAGTATAAAAAGCAAATAATAATGATTATTATAGGAGGATTTTTGCATGAGGTATGTAGCCGTCCACATAGTGGCAAACATAAACATGCTTAATCTGTATTTGTAACCAACCATAATGAGTAATCCAAAAAGCCCCATTAAAATATAGTATACATACATCCAATTACCTGGTAGTGGTTGCAACCACTCAAAACCAATAAATGAAAAGGTAAACTCAGGCTCAACAAGTGTTTTTCTTACCCAACCCGTAATTACAGCACCTACAGATTCTAAAAAGCAGAGTAGGCCAAAAAAAATCCTAAAAACTATTAGACCAGAATTATCTATATGTTTAAACAGCACCTTATACATGGTTTGTTTTTATATAGGTTAAAGTACTGTTTTTATCTTTTTGAAGTTGAGTTTTTAAAGCGTCAAGATTTTCGAATTTTTGCTCCTTTCTAATGAAGTTTAAAAATTCAATACTCAATGTCTGGTCATAAAGGTTTTCATTAAAATCAAAAAAGTGAACTTCAATAGAGCGAGATCTACCGCCAACTGTGGGATTAGTTCCAATATTCATCATTCCATAAATTGGTAGACTGTTAAATATGGATTTTACCGCATAAACCCCGTCGCAAGGAACTAACTTATAAGTTTCTTCTATTTGAATATTAGCCGTGGGAAAGCTTAAAGTTTTACCAATGCCCTTTCCTTTGACTACTTTACCTGAGAAAAAATAATTATAGCCCAAGTATGAGTTAGCCACCTCGATATTCCCTTGGTTAAGGGCGTTTCTTATTTTAGTGGAACTGATGGTAACATCTTTAATTTCTTGAGCCGATATTTCTTCAACTTTAAAGTTAAATTCCTTGGCAAAATTTTTTAAGTCTTCAATGTTTCCACTTCGATTTTTACCAAAATGATGGTCATATCCAATAACAACTTGTTTGGCATTGAGCTCGTCTACTAGAATTTGCTTTACATAGTCTTTACTGCTCAGATTAGCAAAGTCTTGGGTAAATTCTTTTACAATGACATCTTTAATACCATAATTTTTTAAAAGTTGAATTCGCTCATCGATGGTGTTGAGAAGTTTTATGTCATCATCTTTTTGAAGCACCATTCTTGGGTGAGGAAAAAGGGTTAAAACAGCAGGTATAAGCTCTTGTTGCATGGCGAGTTCAACCATGTATTTCAATATTTTTTGATGTCCAAGATGCACGCCGTCAAAAGTGCCAATGGTTAGTATTTTTGCTGAATTTGTAATCAAGGATTTAATTGTTTTAAATATTCCAATTTTTCTAGCAAGAGGCTCAGTGTTTGTTAGAAAAATCCTAAATTCGGAAAATTAAAATTTTCCACACAAAAAATTATGAAAGCAAAACTACATTTTGTTTTGTCATTATCCTTGTTTTTAACGGTATTTTCTGTGGTAGCGCAACAGAACTATTGGCAAAAAACAAATACAATTTTGAGCGGTAATGATGAAAGCCCAAGTCTTAATCCAAAATTTTACCAAACCTTTGAGCTAAATTTTGAAGAATTTAAAGCGAAGCTGTTAGGAGCCCCTTTACGATCTAGTGCTGATGCCACACAAACACGTGTTTACCTGCCTAATGCAAAAGGTGAATTGGAAGAATTTATGGTGGTTGAAACCCCTGTTTTATCAGAGGAATTAGCTGTCTTATATCCAAATATTAAGACCTATTTGGGATTTAGTTCTGATAATCCCGGTGTAAGAGCTCGTTTTAGTGTAACTCCTCAGGGGTTACAAACGATGATTACCTATCCGGATGAACCAATGAATTTTACTGTTCCTTTGAATAAAGGAGAACATACGTCATATATTGTATATAGTCGAGAAGTAAGAAGAGAGAATATAAAAGATTTTGTTTGTGTGACAGCAGAGGAATTTTTCCCAATAAATACGAATGATGTTGCCAATAGAGATGCCAATGATCAAATACTAAGAACATTTAGAATAGCAATTTCTACAACAGGAGAGTATACAAATTTCTGGGACGATGGTAACGCTGGTAACGGTAACGCCCAAGACGATGCTTTAGCGCAAGTTGTAGCAACCTTAAATAGATCTAATGAAGTTTTTGAGGTTGATATGGCAGTATCATTTACTTTGGTTAGTGGTACTGAAATTATTTATCCAAATGCAGCAACTGACCCTTACACAGGCTCCTTTAATTCGCAACTTCAGAGTACATTAAGCGCCAATATTGGTGAGGCTAATTATGATATAGGCCACTTATTTAATTTTGGTGGTAACAATGGTAACGCCGGTTGTATAGGTTGTGTATGTGTAGATGGCCAAAAAGGATCCGGTTTTTCATCACATTCCTTTCTAGATAATGATGGAGGTCCTTACATGAACGACTTTTTTGACATTGACTATGTACCACATGAAATAGGGCACCAAATGGGTGCAAACCATACTTGGTCTTTTAGTAGTGAAGGTACTGGTGTTAATGCAGAGCCTGGAAGTGGAACCACAATTATGGGATATGCCGGTATTACAGGAAGTAATGATGTGCAAGACCATTCAGATCCCTATTTTCATTACTATAGTATTTTACAGATTTTAAATAATCTAAATACCAGAACATGTTGGGTGGGTAGTGCAATTACAAATAATCCACCTAATGCCAACGCTGGTTTAGACTACACTATACCTAACGGAACGGCATTTGTATTGAGAGGTTCAGCAACAGATGCTGATGGTGGTGATATATTAACCTATACTTGGGAGCAGATTGATGACGGCGTAACAACATCAGGAAATTTTGGACCGAATAAAACATCTGGATCAGTCTGGAGATCGCGGCCACCAAGCACCTCTCCCGATCGTTACATGCCAATTTTAGAGCGTGTTGTTGCTGGCCAACTTACTGAGTCCAATCCTGTTGAAACTGTAAATAATTCGTCATGGGAAACTGTTTCTAATGTTGGAAGAACATTAAATTTTGCCCTTACAGTAAGAGATAGAAGTGAAGGGAACGGAGTTGGATTAACGCCTCAAAGTGATTATGATACTATGACCGTTACTGTAGATAACTCTGCAGGTCCGTTTGTAGTAACTTCTCAAACAACCAATGAAACTTGGGATGCAGGTTCAACCCAAACAGTAACATGGGATGTGGCGGGTACTGATACAGGTAATGTTAATACACCGACAGTTAATATTTTGTTGTCAACAGATGGAGGATTTACATTTCCTTTTGTTATGGCGAGCGATGTACCCAACGATGGTTCGCACGATGTCACTGTGCCCGTAACAGGTGGTGACTCCTCGTTTTTAAGGGTTAAAGTAGAAGGGAATAACAACATTTTCTATGCTATTAACTCAACAAACTTTTCACTTCAGGAATCTGAATTCGTCTTAAATGTAGATGAGACATCAGTAGATGTTTGTACACCTGATAATGCAGTATTTACCTTTGTATACAATACGTTTTTAGGCTTTGCAGACCCAACAACATTTAGTGCCACGGGCTTACCTGGCGGTGCAAATGTGACCTTTTCACCAACATCAGCAACTGCAGATGGGACCATGGTTACTGCAACAGTAACGGGAATAGGGTCTTTAGCATTAGGTAATTATCCATTTACGCTTGTCGGTACGTCGGGAACAATAACTAAAACAGCGAACGTTGAGTTTAATGTTTTTGATACAAATCTGTCAACGTTGAACCTATTAACCCCTACCAATGGTGCAACGGATGTCCCAGCAGATAATGCTGTTTTTACTTGGGATGCCGATACTAACGCGACAAGTTATGATATTGATGTGGCCACAGATGCAGCATTTTCAAATATTGTAGCTAGTGCTACAGTGAATAGTCCAACATTTACCGTAAATACTTTAAATACGGTAACAGAATATTTTTGGCGCGTAAGAGGTGTTAATGATTGTGGTCAAGGATCATATTCTCAAGCAAGTTTTACGACAGCGAATATTTCGTGCTCAGTGTTTAATTCGGTAGATACTCCATTAGGTATTCCTGATAGTAACTCCGCGGGTATAAATTCAGTTATCAATATCCCAACTACATCACTTATAACAGATGTTAATGTTACGGTTAATATTTCGCATACTTTTGACGGAGATTTAACATTAACTTTAATATCACCTGATGGTACAGAAGTAATCTTATCTCAAGAGAATGGTGGCAGTGGTGAAAATTATACAGGTACTGTATTTGATCAGGAAGCTACAGAATTAATTGGCAATGGGTCCCCTCCTTTTACAGGAACCTTTGTGCCTGAAGGAGATTTGAGTATATTATATGGATCATTTTCTGGTGGTGATTGGACTTTGAATGTTGCTGATAATGCATTTTTTGATACAGGATCAATAGAGAGTTGGACCCTTGAAATTTGTGGAATCCCACAAACTGATACAGATATGGATGGCATACCAGATAGCTCTGACAACTGTGTGAATACTCCAAATCCAGATCAAGCAGATTTAGATAACGATAACATAGGTGATGTTTGTGATGATGATATGGATGGTGATGGTATTTTAAATGGTGATGACAATTGCCCTATGACACCAAATGCAGATCAAGCAGATATTAATGGTAATGGGATAGGTGATGTTTGTGATGTTGAGTGCGAAAGCCTAACAGCTACAGATACACCTATAGCAATCAGTACAACAGGTGGGGTCACCTATACATCAAATATTGAGGTTGATTTTAATTTTGAGATTACGGATGTTAATGTCACTATTAATATTCCGCACACGTATACGGACGATTTAGATATTTCGTTAACGAGTCCATCTGGAACAACTGTTGAATTGAGTTCTGATAATGGAGGAAGTGCAAATGATTATATCGATACGGTTTTTGATAGTGATGCACCAAATCCAATCACAGGTGGGTCGGCTCCATTTACAGGAACATTTGCGCCAGAAGGCGACTTATCTGTTTTAAACGGAGAACTCTCGGCAGGAACCTGGACATTAACTGTTTTTGACGATGCAGGAGGTGACGGAGGAAGTATCGATGAGTTTACTTTGGAGCTTTGTGTTTTAGGGACACTTTCCACACAAGAGTTTACTTTAGATAACACATTTAGTTTATACCCTAACCCTAACCATGGTGAATTTAATGTTGCTTTGAGCAATCCATCTTCGGATAGAGTTATCATTCAACTTTATGACATTAATGGAAGAAGCATTTATACTAAGACGTTTAGCTCATCATATGACTTTAATGCGTCCATTAAATTAAACAATGTGCAATCAGGTGTTTATCTCATTAAAGTTATAGATGGGACTAACCATATGACGAGAAAATTAATTATTGATTAATAGTTTAATATCACATACTAAAAAAGACCGCAGTTGCGGTCTTTTTTATTTTCCGTTGAATTGATTCATGGTGTTGTTAATACCTGCCAATACGAAGGATTTGACCAGTTCTGCAGAAACTTTTAACCGTTCCTTTAACTTAGAGTTTTCTTCGTCACTCCATTCGCCAAGAACATAATCAACTTGTCTGCCTTTACTAAAATCGTCACTTATGCCAAATCTAAAACGATTGTACTTTGTTGTTTGTAGCTTGTCTTGTATGTCTTTTAGTCCATTATGGCCTCCATCACTCCCTTTAGTTTTAAGCCTTAACGTACCGAATGGTAAATTAAGGTCATCGGTAATTATCAGAAGATTTTGTAACGGGATTTTTTCTTTTTCCAACCAATATTTTACTGCCTTTCCACTTAAGTTCATGTATGTACTAGGCTTTAATAAAATTAAGGTGCGACCTTTTACTTTTAGGGTTGCAATATCACCGAGCTTTACGGTCTCAAAAGTTGATTCCTCTTCATTGACTAAGTAATCTACAATCTTAAAACCAATATTGTGCCTTGTATTATGATATTTTTCTCCAATATTTCCTAAACCAACAATTAAAAACTTTTTCATAAGATCACCTTCAGTTTCTTTAATAGTGTTATCAAACCCAAACCATTTTTTTAAGCATTTGAACATTACAGTTAGTTTGCGTAAAAATAAAAAAAGCATTCTGTAAGAGAATGCTTTTTTATATTAGAAAGTTTTGTTAACTATTCTTGAGCCTCTGCTGCTGGAGCATCAGTAGCTTCTGCTGAAGTTTCTCCTTCTTCTGTTTCATCTTCATCCTCATCATCAGCATCAACAATAGCAAGTCGGCTACGTCTTACCTGACAAACAACAATATTATCAGGATGCATAAATTTGTAGTCGTCATTAGCCAGCTCACTTATGTAAAGCTTAGTTCCGATTTTTAAAGGTGTAATATCTACTTCAATAAAATCTGGAAGCTTAGAAGGTATAGCTTTAACTCTTAATTTACGGTAAGGTATTCTTAAGTTACCACCGTTAAGAACTCCCTTGGAAACACCAACAGTTTTAACAGGGATTTCCATTGTAATTGCTCTATCCTCATAGATTTCATAAAAATCGATATGAAGGATTTTGTCAGTTACAGGATGAAACTGAATGTCTTGCATTACTGCATTGTAGGTGTCACCATTATCCAAGACAATCACAACTGTATGCGCATTTGCGGTATATACAAGTTTAGAGAATGCCAATTCTGGTGCAGAGAAATGCACTGGTTTGGCTTCCGCTCCGTATAATACGCAAGGAACCTGACCAGCATTACGTAAGGCTTTTGTTGACGTCTTGCCCACGCTTTCTCTTTGAGATCCGTTAATTGTAATTGATTTCATTATAAATTTTATTTATTAATATAAATTCCTCATTTTGAGGGCTGCAAATTTAAACATATAAAAGAAAAATACTAGCCTTTTTATACTATTTTTTGAAGTAAAGGGTTTTTCGCAACTAACATTTGTTGTTTTACTTCGAAAGACTGAATAAAATACGAGGGTAGAATTAAGATTCTACATTATAAATTTACTGCTGATAGACTTGTTGTGGTGCACATTATACATCACTTCAGCAAACAAATTAGCACAACTTAAAACTCTAAGTTTTTCACTTTCTTGTTTCAGAGGGATGGAATTGGTGACGATCAATTCTTCAAGTTTTGAGTTTTCTAGGCGTTCATAAGCACTTCCAGACAGAATGGGGTGTGTACAAATGGCTCTCACACTTTTGGCACCACGCTCCATCATTAGGTCTGCTGCTTTTGTTAATGTACCGGCAGTATCAACCATATCATCTACTAAAACTACATTTTTGCCAGTAACATCACCAATGAGCTCCATGTGAGAGATGACGTTAGCCTTTGCGCGCTGCTTGTAACAAATAACTACGTCGCTTTTTAAAGCCTTTGAGTAAGCATAAGCACGTTTTGATCCTCCCATATCCGGTGAGGCTATGGTTAGATTATCTAGATTTAAGCTTTTTAAGTATGGTAAAAATATGGTTGAAGCAAATAAATGGTCCACAGGTTTTTCGAAGAAACCTTGAATTTGGTCTGCATGTAAATCCATGGTAATGATGCGGGTTGCACCAGCAGCTTCTAACATTTTTGCTACTAATTTAGCTGCTATAGGTACTCTTGGCTTGTCTTTTCTATCCTGTCTTGCCCAACCAAAATAAGGCATCACCGCAGTAATATGGCGTGCAGAAGCACGTTTAGCAGCATCAATCATCAAGAGCATTTCCATTAAATTTTTTGGCCCTGGATGTGTAGAGCCAATTATGAAAATACGTGTTCCTCTAATGGATTCCTCATAAGAGGGCTGAAACTCACCATCACTGTAGGTTGAAGTAATGACGTTACCTAATTCAACTCCGTAAGCAGCAGCAATTTCTTCTGCTAATTCTTTGCTTTGAGAACATGTAAAAACCTTGGCTTCTGTAGTATTATTAGGCATTTGAGTACGTTGTTAAAAGGGTTGTTAGATGGATTAATTTGTACGGTCAAAGTTAGAAAAATTATTTACTCGCAAAAAGTATAAAACCCACTATTTTTAATTGGTTGACGAAAAATATTTTATATTTTTGCTGACCTAATTTGCTCAAGTGGCGGAATTGGTAGACGCGCTGGATTCAAAATCCAGTTCCTTCGGGAGTGTGGGTTCGATTCCCACCTTGAGTACTTCCCGGGACAAGTCAGAATTATTTGACTTGTCCCTTTTTTTATTCCCTTTTAAACCATTATTAATACTAGCAATTTTAAGAAGTATAGGATTTATATCTTCGGTTCGAACCTTGTTATTCTCAAATTGAAACTTTTCAGGGAAAATCGAACCCAAGAGTTGTCTTTTCTGATCTATATCGCTGATAGTAAATTGCTTATCGAAGGATTCAAGTTTTTGAAGGCCTTTTCTATAAATTTCTAACACTACTTTCGATTTTTCATATAATTGTTGGGCTTCCTTGAGTTCGTTTAGCCTCTTTTGATATCTACTTTTAGCATTTTGATATTCGCTAGAGCTGAACTCACCGTCTAAATATAGATCCTGTAATCGAATTAGTTTTTGCTCGACAGTCTGAATCTCCTGATAGTGTTTTGGACTGAGTCGTTTTGATTTTGTTTGCTGATTAAAACGATTTTGAATCATTTTAAAAAGTAATTTTTGAGCGTTATTATTAAGAGAAATATCACCAAGAAATACATTTATCCAATTCTTCACATCTTCTGCTTTATATCTCGTATTACATGGTTTGGCACAATGATAGTAGGAATAGTAATTACTTCTACCTTTTGAGGTACTCGCCTTAAGAGGTCTATGGCATGTTGGACAAATTACAAATCCTTTAAGTGGAAACTTCTCGTTTATTTTTTTATGAGTAACCTTATATTGTTTGGAGTTCGAGTTAATAAGCTCTTGAACCTTATCAAAGATAGATGCAGAAACCAAGGGTTCATGTATTCCACTGATCAACTGTTGAGGTTCATTTTGAAATGCTTTAAGTATGAGGACTCCTTTGTAAATTGGATTTCTAACGATTCTGCTAAAGGCAGCCTTACTGGTTTTAAATCCTTTCGCTTGTAATTTAGTGAGTACTTCTTTTTGTGTATAAAGCCCAGTGCTTAAAAGCTGAAATGCTTCTTTAATATATTTGGCATCAACATTTGGTACAAGAAGAGGTTTGTTTTGATTGTCTCTTCCCATATCATAACCTTTTGGAGGTGAAACAACATAACGACCTTCTTTAAAAGCGCGCCGCATTCCAGAGATAACATTTAAGGAGCGTCTGTGATTTTCAACCTCTGGCATGGATAAATATACAGCTAGCATTAAACCCTGTTCAGGAATAGATAAGTCTAATGGTTGTTCAATAGCATTGACTATGATCCCCAACTCATTAAAGTCCTTTATTTTATTGTAAGATTCTGTAGTGTTCCGAGAAAATCGATCCCATTTTGTAAACAGTAACCCATCAACTTCAGATTTGTTCTTTTTAACAAAACCAATCAATTTTTTGAATTCAGGACGATTGAAAGTTTTTGCCGAATGATCATCACGGAAGATAGAAATTACATTCATATTGTTGACTGAACAATAGTTGAGTAGTTTCTGCTCTTGATCTCTTAGGGAAAAGCCCTTATCGGCTTGCTCATCTGTGGAGACTCTAGTATAAAGGATCACATTTTTCATATTCTATTTAGGTCTTAATTTAGGTTCTGATATATCATATTTGCAAATACGTCTAAAAGCGACATAATTTCTCTAATTTCAGAATCGGTAAAGGGTTCATTCTTATTCTCATTTAAGAGCTGCTTTGCTTGTTGAAACAACTTTAAGTTTTGGTCCATCTCTATTGTGGATTAAACCAGGCTGTGTTTTCAGGGACTGATGGCGTTCTACGTTATATTTCATTTTAGTATTATTTATATTGCTCTTTTCTAATTAGTGTGATTTTATATTGATCGTTTGATCTAATATCTATTAATAGTTTAGAGCCTATTTTGATTTTATTAGTAATTATATATTCTGCGAGTTGTTCTCTGCTTTTATGATCTTCTGTAACCACAATAGGATTTATATGGGCCTTATCAAATGCAATTTCAACTACTTTAGGTTTTTTGAATACAACAATATCTCTTATCTGTTTCTCTACAGAAGAAAGGTAATGTAGGTCCTTAATCTTTTTATTATCAAATTCGAGTAATAGTATTCTGGATAGTATTGGCACAATAGGAATACAAACCATTGGCTTTTGTAAATAAACACTATTTAAATCTAAGGTTAAATTAATGGGGTTGTAATGAAACATATACTCATTAGTTTCAGGCACGTATAAGAAGTTATGCGGTAATTCTTTTCTATAGAAAGCTGATTTTACAATATCTGTAAACGGATTGATGATGGTTCTAAAATATTGCTGCATTAGTATTTCATTTTTTAACTGAGATCTAAGCTTGTCTATATGATGCTTAGGCAAGTTATTAGGGTTATCATTTATATGATATTGGAAAACCCGATCAGCATATTTTTGTTCTCTAGGGCGTTGCCATATTTGATAGGCTAGATCTTCTAGTTTATCAGAGGATACTTTAAAGTTATAAAGTTCATTAACTATTGACACCCAAACGGCCTGAGCGAGATTAAGTCTTATCCATTTAGCCTTAGGGGTACTTTTTTTACTAGAGTAGGATTCAAGTTTAAAATTACCTAAAGAATCAGCAGCTTGCTGAACAGGAACAAAAGGCACTATTTTTCCTCTAATCCAATTATTAATGTTTTTGGAGCTGACCTGTAGACGAGTTGGACTTATATTCCTTTCTTCAAATACAGCATTTCCAATTTCTTCAATGGTTTGAGTGGTCATAATTTTAAGATGCGATAAATTTGTTTTATCAAATATAATTAAAATATGAAAATAATGCTATATTTGTATACAAAAATAAGTCAAAAGATATATAAAAATTATAAACAACACATAAACAGATATATATAATTATAATAAGCAGGTATACTAGTAGTATATTGTTGGTATAAAATGGGTATACCCGATGTATATCGCTATTAAAAAGAAGGAATTATTATGGAAAACACCACAAGTAGAACTAAAAACGTCACATTGAGTTTCAAGACAACTACAGAAGAAAAAACGGCATTGCAACAAATTGCTATTGAAAAGCAAATTTCTAGATCAGAACTAATATCAAGTTTGGTCCATGCCTATAAGCATAGTTATGATTTTATAGGAAAGTCATCACCAAGGGAGGAAGAACTAAAATTGGAATTAGAGAAGACAAAGAAAGAAAATAGGAGACTCAAACTATCTATTGAAAATGCTACTCATAGGATCGAGATGGAAGAAAAGGCTAATCGAAAATATGCTAAAGAACAGATGAAGACGAATAAAACTATATTTGATTTACAAGAAGAATTGAAAACTTCAAATTCGGAAATCAGTAGATTAATGGAAACTTTAAATGCTAATCAACCTATTGAGAAAGAGAATGATGACTTTAATTTACTCTATGGTTCATTAGGTTCTTTAATTATTTCCGGACTAGCACTATTCTTTGCGCCTAAATTATTCAATGATTAAACCAATAAATCCATATAAAAATGCTTACAGAAACTTATCATTCTATTCTTATTTTCACATTCATTTCTTTACTAACATAGCAGCTTAGGCTATTTAGATTAAAAGAACCTATAGTTGATCACTGATTATCTATTATAGCAGCTTTGCCGTACGATATAGACTTTTCCCATTTATATACTTGAATTTGAATAAGCAGAAAGTTTGAATTTAAATGTTTGATCACCAGAATGTAGCAATTGAATATTATCACCTTTGCTATCGTGTAATTGTTTTTTTTGTTTTTCAGTTGTTGATTTATGAATCATCAAATGCTTATTATGATTTTTTTGAAATTTATATTTCACGTTAAGGTATCTTTCAATTTCATTGAGGGTAAAACAAATCCTATTGAAATTAAAATAACCGACCCAGATATAATAAAAGGATAATAAAAACCGGCAGCAACTAACCAGGTTCCTATAATTGGACCCAAAATCTGGCCAATGCTATTGGTAGAACTTTGTATGGAAATATTTCTACCAGTATTCTCTTGGGATATTAATGAGACCGCTGAAAGTAGGTTTGGTGTTACCATCGCACCACCCGCTGCGAAGACAACAATTAATCCGTACACTAAAAACTCGTTTTTGAAAAAAGGAAAGGCAATCAATGAAATTCCTGAAATGAGTAATCCTAAAATGATTTGCTTTTTAGCAGATAAAACCTTTTCCCCATAACTGGCAAAGACAGGCTGTAAAATTGCCATTACTGATCCACAAATCATGAAGCCGATACCGACTTGGTTACTATTAAATGCCAACTCGTCTTTACCATAAATGGAAAACACAGTTTCAAATAGTGTGACGACAAACTGCATCACAAAAGAAATCATTAAAATAATGATGAAGTATTTACTAAATGAAAACCGTAAGCTTCGTTTCTCTGTATTAAACTTAATTACTTTTGCTGTATTTTTTAACCATTTTGATATAATTAGTAAAACTATGAATCCTAACAGCGAAGCAAAAAGGAATGGTACTGAAAATCGGTCTAGATGCAGTAGTCCTAGGGAATATTCTAAATGTACATCTGTTTGAGATAGTAAACCTCCTATGACAGGACCAAAGATAACACCCGAGCTTATCGAAACTCCAGACCATGCCATTACTTTAGTTCGTCGTTTTTCGGATGTAATATCACTTAAATATGCATTGCTAACAGGAATAACTGAGGAAGTAAATATTCCACCAAAAATACGTGCAGCATATAGCATGGTCAAGGATGTAGCAAGACCTGTGAGTAATTGCATGATTACAAATCCAATCAAACCAATAATAATTATGGGTTTACGACCATATTTGTCCGATAGCTTTCCCCAAACCACTACGAATAGTAGCTGAAAAAAAGGATAGATGCTCGTGAGCAGACCAATGTGAAAGTTAATAAGGTCGGTGTCGAGATTGTCTTTTAGTGCTAATCTTTCGGTATAGTAGGGAAGGGTTGGCAATAAAATACCATAGCCCAACATAACTACAAATAAACTCAACAAGATTAAAGATATCCTGTTGAGTTTTTCTCTCTTATTCATTATTTTTTGCCGATTTTTCGTTTTAATAATTGTGCATTAATGGCTACTATAATCGTACTTAAACTCATAAATACCGCACCTACCGCAGGACCTAAAACAAAGCCCGAAGAATATAGAACACCGGCTGCTAACGGAATGGCTACGACATTGTAACCCGTGGCCCAGATTAGATTCTGAATCATTTTATTGTAGGTGGCCTTTCCAAATAAAATTAAGTTGGCAATGTCCTGAGGATTGCTGTTTACCAGAATAATATCAGCCGTTTCAGCAGCTACATCAGTACCAGAGCCTACAGCAATTCCTACATTAGCTTTTGCAAGGGCTGGTGCATCATTTACACCATCCCCCGTCATGGCTACAAACTCTCCTTTTATTTGTAGTTCTTCTACTATTTCTACTTTTTGGTGTGGTAATACTTCAGCGTAGTAACCATCTAAACCAAGTTTCTCACTTACGGCTTTAGCTGTTTTTTCATTGTCACCTGTTGCCATTAAGACTCTAATATTATTCTTTTTAAATATTTTGATAGCTTCAGCAGATTCTGGTCTTATTTCATCAGCAAGCGCAATATAACCTGCCAATTCGCCATCAATTAAAACAAATACCACAGTTTCCGCAGCATCACTATAGGCATCTTTTGGGATATCTATTTTTTCATCCCTTAAATAACCAGGACTTACTACCTTAACTTGCTTACCTTCTACAATGGCTTCTACACCTTTGCCTGTAATAGCATTAAAATTTTCTGGATTTGGAATTGCAACCTTATTTTCCTTAACTTTTTTGATAATCCCAACAGCTATTGGGTGTTCAGAACTTTGTTCCAATGCACTTGAAAGTCTTAAAATTTCTTCTGATGAATAAGACGGATGTACAGATTCTATTCTGGTAACACCAAAATCACCTTTGGTTAATGTTCCTGTTTTATCAAAAAGCAAAGCTGAAATTTTTCTGGATTCTTCAAACGCAGTTCTATTTCGGATAAGCAATCCATTTTGAGCAGATACTGCCGTAGAAATCGCAACCACCAATGGAATAGCAAGACCAAGTGCATGCGGACAGGCAATAACCATAACGGTAACCATTCTTTCTAAAGCATAAACAAACGGAAAGCCTAAAATCAACCATACTGCTAATGTTCCAAAACCAATAGCCAAAGCGATATAGGTTAACCATTTTGCAGCCCTATCTGAAAGGTTTTGCATCTTGGATTTGGTTTTTTGTGCTTCTTCAACCATTTTGATAACCTTGTTGAGATAGCTATCCTTTCCAGTATGTTCAACTTTTACTTTTAAGGTACTATTACCATTTACCGAACCACCAATAACCTTATCGTTTTCATCTTTTTTTACAGGTTTAGATTCACCTGTGAGCATAGATTCATTTAGGTAACTGGAACCGTCTACTATTATTCCGTCAGCCGGAACTTTTTCACCTGGTTTTACCAAAATCACATCATCCTTCAGTAAATCTTCGAGAGGGATGTCTTCTATGGTGTCGCCTTTTACCCTATGCGCTTCTGCAGGCATCATACTCACCAACAACTGTAAGGCTTTTGACGCACCTAACACACTTTTCATTTCTATCCAATGGCCAAGCAACATTATGGCTATAAGTGTTGATAGTTCCCAGAAAAAGTCTTCACCTCTTAAACCAAAAACGGTAGCAGTACTATAAAAATATGCTACAGAAATTGCCATAGAAATCAAAGTCATCATTCCTGGTGCACCTTTTTTGACTTCAGACCAAAACCCTTTTAAAAATGGCCAACCACCATAAAAATATACAACAGTGGAAAGTGCAAAAAGGATATATGGATTTCCTGGAAGTAAAAATTCATAACCAAAAAATTTCTGAATCATTGGCGAGAAAAACAATATGGGAATGGTAAGCACAAGTGTTACCCAAAACCGTTTTCTAAAGTCTGCAATCATCATTTTATGATGGTCGTGACCCATTTGACCGTGTCCCGGATTATGACCTGAATGGTCTCCATCTCCATGATTCATTTTAGAGTGGTCTTCTTTTTTGTGTTTCTTCTTTGAATGGTCCATTTTAGAATGGTCCATTTCTTCGTGATTGTGATGTTCGTGATTTTCCATTATTGTCTTGTTTAAGTGTTATCGTAATTTTTTTCTCATAGCTTCCGAAATGTTTTCGGCATAGACGCCATAGGCATCTACCAAAAGTCCTTTAATCCCATTTTTTGATGAAATAGCATAAAGCACACTGTTATCATCGGTACTGCTCATACCTTCAAAACGATGCATCTCGTCAACATTAAAATCTTCTGGGTGTATTTCAATTTTTAGTGAGGCACACTCCAAACATTCTGGTTTTAGGTTAAAATCGTATGTATAACCTTTTCGCTGTAAATCGTTTATTGCTTCTGAAAGGGTGTCGTAATTGTTCATTTTTATTTTATTTATAAGTCATTGTAAAATAACTATTATCTTCTTCTGTAAATTTCTGAAAGGTCAATAAACCATTCCCGTTTAATTTTTCGTTAACGGTATAGTTGAGTTGCTTAATGCGAATGCCCCAAGCATAAGCCTTAATATTTATTTTTGAATTAATGTTGGTTTTGTTGTCCTTCAATGTTCGGTCGTAAATCTTTATGATGCTTTTTGAACCAAAAAAATCCAGCAGTCCTGAATCAAAAGTCATTTCCAATTCTATATCTTCAAGATTGTCCAAATCGTAGAGGTCTTTAAATTTTTTAGAGGTGGTATTAATTTCGGTCTCCTTTGATTTTGGGTTTGAAAAAGGAAAAGCCATTACCATTATACTCGCTTCATCAGGTTTACAGCGATAGGTTGTGGTGTATTTATCGGTCGATTTTTTGTCACGATCAAACAATTCCGTAACCACCTCAATTTCATAGTATCCATTTTTCTTTATTGTTTCACCAGCTTCAAAAGTTTGTTTGTTTAGAAAAGAGCCTTCTTCATCAAAATTTTCTCGAACAACAACTCTACCCGAAATCTGCCCAATAAGCATTTCAGTTTGTCCAGTCATTGTGATACTGAATAAAGTGATTAGTACTATGAAGCCTTGTTTTCTCATATGTGATGCATTAATTTTTTTACCTCTTTCGCCATAATATCACTCAAATCTATTCCATTTGAAGAATGTGGGATGGTATTGCACGTCACTATTTTTTCCACTCCGGAATCCAATAAATCTTGATAGGCATTTCCTGAAAAAACGGCGTGAATACCGACGCAAATAGGTGGTTTCATTCCTGCCTTTTTAAGATGTTGTACGGTTTCAATCATTGTTCGGGCTGTGGAAATAATATCATCTACCAAAATGGGTGTAGCATCTTTATAGATATCCACATCGGGAACAGAGACTTCTACATCACGGTCACCGTGACGCACCTTTTGTAATACTGTAAATGGTGCTCCTGCATTTTTGGCGACTTCTGAAACCCATTGTTCACTTTCAGAATCGGGACCGATAAGTACTGGGTTTTCGATGTTTTCTTTTATCCATTCTGAAATGGCATCGGCAGCGTGAATCACTTTATTTGGAATTTGATACACTTCTCCCAACGAACTAATTCTGTGCAAGTGAGGGTCAACCGTGGTAATGCTATCGGCAAAACCTGAAATCAATTTTCCAAAGAAACCAGAAGTTACCCCTTCGCCTTCATTAAATACTTTGTCCTGCCTCATATATGCCAAATAGGGCGCTACCAAACAGGTGCACATTGCCCCTAATGATTTGGCAGTATGACTTAAAAAATAAAGGGGCAATAGTTTTTCGTCTGGTTCGTGCAAGGTGCATACCAGTACAACACATTTGTCTTTAACATCAGATAAGATACGTGTATAGGATTCCCCATCAGGGAATTTACGCAAAGTGGCTTTGCCCACTTCAGCATCCATTTTTGTAGCCATTAGTTCTGTGAGTTTTTCGTTTCCGGGAAGACTGAATAATATTGTTTTCATAGTTTTTTAAATTATAGTTATGATGTCATTATGGTTGTTTTTATATTCCAGAGCATAGTTGAGTTCGCCTTTGGATTCAGCATATATGGTATATAACAATTGGTCTATTTCGATTTTTTCATTTAAATGGACATTCAAAAGAATCCCTGCCGATTTAGATTGTGGTGCTCCAGAAAGCTTGGCAAGTTTTGCGATTTTTCGGTTATCAATTCGTTGCAAAACGCCTGACTTTTCAGCTTTAATTTCCATTTTATAAGGTGCTAAAACTGGTTTTGAAAATTGACCTTGCGCCTTACAAATGGCTATGAATTTTTCATATGCTTTTCCAGATTTGAGAATTTTATGTGCGGTTTCCAGTCCCTTCCCTTTTTCTACTTTTCCAGAAAGTTCTAATAGTTCAGTAGCTAAAAGCAACGCTCTTTCTGTTAAGTCTTTAGGTGCATCTTCCTCATTTTTCAAAACTTTTAATATATCTATGGCTTCTAATGTTGGACCGATACCCCTTCCAACCGGCTGCGTACCATCCGTAACTACAACTTTTACATTCAACCCTACAGCAGTTCCAACAGTTTCCATATGATTTTTTAGTTTTTCTGCCATTTCGGTACTGCGAACCTTGGCGGTTTCTCCCACGGGAATATCAATGACCACGTGAGTAGAACCAGCTGCTGCCTTTTTAGAGAGTACTGAAGCAATGAGCTGCCCTTCGCTATCAATATCCAAGGCTTTTTCAATTTTAATGAGCACATCATCGGCAGGACTTAACTGCGCTGTACCGCCCCAAACAAAACATCCGCCTTCTTTTTCTACTACGGTCTTTATTTCCTCGGAAGAGAGCGTAACATTGGTCAGTACTTCCATTGTATCTGCTGTGCCTGCTGGTGAAGTGATTGCCCGTGAGGATGTTTTTGGCATAGTAAGCCCATACGCGGCAACAATGGCAACTACCAATGGTGTTGTCCTATTGCCAGGCAATCCGCCAATACAATGTTTGTCCACCACGATATCCTTGTTCCAGTTCAGTTGCTTTCCGGAAGCAATCATTGCTTTCGTTAGGTCGGATATTTCATCAATATCCATTCGGTCGCCAGCACAGGCAGTAATAAATGCCGAAAGGTGGATGTTGGAATAATCGCCTTCAACGATATCGGTTATGATGTTGTTATATGCCTTGTAATCCAGCTTTTGATTGTAGATTTTTGCCCTAACGTGGCTTAAGGATTCAATAGGCTCTAAATGGGAAACATATAATGTATCATTTGGGGAAACATTCAGTTTTTTCGCAGCAGCATCTGATAGTCCGATTTCATTAGGCAACAGAATATCAGAATTCAGGACATTAAGACTTGCTACAATTGATGTATTTGCATTGGATATCCTTATTCGGGTAAGTGCCTCAAACCCTTCAGAAATACAAACGTGGCAATCTTCACGCATATACACTACATTTTCGTTTTGGGTATAGATTCCGAGATGTTTATATTTTAATATGTTTGAGTGTGTGTCCATATTTTATTGATTGTTGTGATTTATTCTATTACTTCGATGGTTTATAATTGCGGAATTTCTGCATCCCATCCATAGGTTTGCTTGATGCCTTTTTGTAATGCCTCTGCACTCTCTTTTTCACCGTGTACAATGAAAATACGTTCGGGTTTGTTTTTTATATTATCTATCCAATCCATAAGCTCTGCGTGGTCTGCGTGTGCCGAAAGCCCTTCAATTTCTGCTACTTGCATTTTAAACGGCACCCATTTTCCATATACTTTTAGTTCTTTTTCACCTTCCAATAATTTTCTGCCACGAGTGCCTTCAGCTTGATAGCCTACAAAAAGCAAGGTATTATTTGGATTTTGAGCCTGTGTTTCGAGATAGTTTAGCATTCTTCCGCCTGTGAGCATTCCGCTTCCTGCAATCACAATTTTTGGCTTGTTGTCTGTTCTTAATTCCATTGTTTCCCGATAACTGCTAACAACTGTAAAGTGAAAGCACATTTCGTCACATTCGTTGTCTTCCAATCTGTGCCAATCCCGAGTTCTATGAAACAGTTCCAATACGTTGGCACCCATTGGACTATCCATAATCATTTTTACTTTGGGGATTTTGTTCTCCTTGAGTAACCTCCAAAAAATAAGCATCATCAATTGGGCACGTTCTACCGAAAAACTGGGGATAAATAGACTGCCGCCTCGATTTATGGTGTCGTTGACTAATTTTTCAATCTGCGGAATGGCTTCCACTTCATCAGGATGAAACCTTCCTCCGTATGTTGATTCTATAAATAGGACATCCGCCTTTTTTGGTTTTAAGGGTGGAAAAAGCAGTAAATCGTTTGTTCTGCCTATATCACCTGAAAACACAAAACGTTTCCCGCGTATATCTAACTCAATGTGTGTAGCACCAAGGATGTGTCCATTGTATTGAAACCTCGCCTTTACATCTTTGAGAATGGGTAGCCATTGCGAGGGTGGTACTCCTTTGAAGTAAGGGATTGTTTTTTCTACATCTTTTAAATCGTAAAGTGGTTCCGCAGGACTGTGTTTGGAATAGCCTTCTTTATTGGCACGTTCGGCTTCTTGTTCTTGTATTTTGGCACTATCATTCAATATGATTTTTGCTATATCCAAGGTGGGATTGGTACCATAGATGGGCCCTTTGAAACCTTGCTTTACCAATCTTGGCAAATATCCTGTATGGTCCATATGACCGTGAGTAAGTAAAACAGCATCAATATCAGCAACATTGACAGGTGGGTACTCCCAGTTTTTAAGGCGCAATTCTTTCAATCCCTGAAAAAGACCGCAGTCTATCAGTATCTTTCTATCTCCTGTATCTACCAGATATTTTGAACCGGTTACTGTGCCTGCCGCTCCTAAAAAATGGATGTTTATTTTGTTATTTTTCATTGCTTATTGTATGTGTGGGTTTTGCATAATTCACTTGAATCTATGAGGATATTTTTATGTCGGGATTTAGGTACTCCTATTTTTTCCAACAACTTCGGACTTTCGTGAAGCTCTTTACAGAGTACGATGCCTTCATCCAATAATTTTGTTTTTTCAGCTCTGGTCAAAGTAGTCAAAGCTGTTAGGGGATGTAGGCCAGATTGGTCTATTCTATCTTTGAGACCATTTTCTCTTGGATAATCCCAACTTACGAGACCTAATCCCATACATGTTCCATATTGAATAGCATCGGTTGTAAGTCTTGTATTTGTATATACCCATCCTTGATGAAACTTCATTTGATGACCAGGTTGCTTTTGCCATTGTTTCTCTACGTCCAGAAACCTGGACTGTATGTAAAGTGGAATTTTTACGTTGCAAGTTCTACCTTGGTCACTGTGATATTTACATTCAATCATGTAGTGTTTGTTGTCCTTTAAAGCCGCTACATCTACTTCATGTTGTACACAATGTCCTTGCACAATGACACCAACTTCTGCTTGAAAGCCTTCTTGCTCCAGAATTTTGCCGACAAATTTTTCAAATGGAAAGCCCGTGGGTCCAAGTTCCATAATTGCTTTCTTCAGTTTGTATCTCGATGCACTGACTCTTGATTTACCCTTTAACATTTTGAAAGCCATTTGATAGATTTTTTTTGTGGTAATTCCATCGTAAATGACTTTTTCAGTTTCTTTTACAATTTGCTCAATCACAGTTTTTTTTGCTCCAGCTCTCTGCAAGGAACTGATTAACTTTTCAACTTGAAAAGGGGCTTTATCCCCACTTGCTTTTATAATGGTTATGCTATTCATTGATATGTATTTTTTTGATGTTTGCTAAGGCAAAAACGATAAGGAAAAAGCTTAAAAATATTTCGAGCATAACAACAAACTTGGCAATTTCGGAGACTGGTGTAATATCACCATATCCAACTGTAGAAAACGTTATAACACTGAAGTAAAAGAAATGGTATAGGTTGTATATGTATGAATTTGAATAATCAGGAACACCTTCAAATGTTGTATGACTAAACTGAAAAAGACAGGTGTAATCAGTCGCAAAAGAAAAAATACTAATGATTAGTATTAATCCAAACACCCAAAGTAATCGCTCTAATGAATGGCAAATTTTCATAAGTTGTGAAAGCTGCTTCAAAGTAGTTGTGGTAATCACAATGGTTTTTGTTAATGCAGCAACCGCAATGATGATGTGAAATGGCAAAGTGCTGTGGTCAATCATTGACATCAGAATAACATACAACAAGGCTATTCCTAGAATTGTGATTATTGGTAAAGCCGTTCTCCCAAAGAGTAATCGATAAAATGGTTTTTCCTGAATATGTTTTAAGCTATCTGACATATGGATATGTATTTTTTAAATATGTATAGTCATTACAGGTAGTGTAGAATGATTTGTGACCCCTTCAGCGATACTTTTTGAAAATAAGTTCAGAAAGCCAGTCTTTCCGTGGGTGCTCATTGCAAGTAAATCTGCTGGCTGATGTTTTAAAAAAGTATTAATACCTGCCTCTACAGAAGACTCGTTATGGACGCTCATTGAGAAATTCTTCAGATTGGGAAATTTTTCGAGAAATTCTTTGACAGGGTTCAATCCAAGCTCTATGCTATTAAAGTCGGTTTCTGTGTTTATTCGCAATAAGTGGATTTTAGCATCGCATTTTTCGGCTATGGATAAGACTTCCTGAAATGGATAAGTGACATCCTCTTCAAAAGAAGAAACAAATAGAATATCCTTAAAGGGAAACGTTACGTTCTCTTCTTTGACAACGATAATGGGCGCATTGGCTTTTCGAACTATCTTTTCAACATTGCTTCCTGTTATTTCCCTAATAACACCTTTGGTGCCACTGCTGCCAGTAATGATGAAATCGTGATGAAAATGACCAGAATGTTCTAAAATATCTTTCTGTCCGGAATCAAACTGAAGAAAGGTTCTACACTTAAGTCCTTGGCGTTCTGCCATTCTTTCCAGTTCGCGTAACTTGGATTTGGCAACACCTATTTCCTTTAAAGTTTTGGGATACCTTTTTTCCTTTAGTTTATCTAGTTCGACCCAATCAACGGGTGTTGTCATTAAGTGCAAAAAATGTATCTCTGCATTGTATAGTTTGGCCATTTTGATGCCAAGATTTGCCGCTTTTGTGCAGTTTTCAGAGAAATCGGTAGGTACGAGTATATTTTCCATTTTTAAATTTTTTAATTATTTAAACTAATTGACAGATATCTCATTTCCAGAGAGAACTGCTTTATCAAAACAGTCCAAATTATATATGGTTGTTTCGGCAATATTTGTTAATGCTGTTTTGGTTAAGAAAGCCTGGTGGCTGGTAATCAAAACATTGGGGAATGTCATTAAGCGTGCGATAACATCGTCTTGTAAAATATCTTCGGAATGGTCTTCAAAAAACAGCCCTTCTTCTTCCTCATACACATCAATGCCGAAATACCCAATCTTACCAGATTTTAATCCTTCAATAACCGCCATGGTGTCCACAAGACCACCTCGGCTGGTGTTAATGAGCATAACTCCTTCTTTCATTAAAGCGATATTTTCTTTATCTATTAAGTGCTGAGTTGATGGTGTCAATGGAACGTGCAGGCTAATTATATCTGCTTGCTCACAGATAGTGGTACAGTTGGTATAAATGACATCATATGAATCTATCAGATTCTTATCTTCAGCAACATCGTGAGCTAATACTTTACAGCCCAAACCATGAAGTATTTTTACGAGTACTGCACCTATTTTTCCTGTTCCAATAACACCTACTGTTTTACCATTTAGGTCGAATCCTGTAAGTCCGTTCAGTGAAAAATTTTGTTCTCGAACTCTATTATGTGCTCTAATTATTTTTCGGTTTAGGGCTAAGATGAGTGCCAGAGTGTGTTCTGCAATAGCGTATGGTGAATAAGCAGGAACACGAGCCACTTTCATATTCATTTCAGCTACTTTTTCTAAATCAACGTGATTGAACCCTGCTGAACGCAGAGCGATATACTTAACACCAACCGCACTTAATTTTTCAAGGATATGCGCTGAGGCATCATCACCTGTAAATAGGCTAACGGCTTCAGAGCCTGTTGCGAGAATAGCTGTTTCTTTGGTCAAACGACTTTCCAATAGTTTTAATTGGTGTTTGTCATTATTTGCTTTTACCAGATATGGTTCTTCAAATTTATGTGTGCTGAATACTGTTGTTTTCATTATTTATTTTCCAAATAGTTCTAAAAGTTCTTTCAACTCTTTATTAACTTCATGTTGTTTGACCACTTCTTCAAAAGAAGTAAAGTGTAGTTGATTGTTTAAAACACCAGCCATTACGTTGCTTCTACCTTGTAAAAGGGCATTTACAGCAGCAACGCCGAGCCTAATACCCAACATTCTATCTAAAGCAGAAGGATTTCCACCTCGTTGTACGTGACCAAGCTTCGTTATGCGTAAATCGACATTGGGATTGACTTCCTTTATTTTTGAAGAAACGAGTTCGGCACCTATTTCATCGCCTTCAGAAACTACGATTAGAAAAGCATCTTCACTGTCGTAATTTTTTACTTTATCCAATAGGTACATAAAGTCCGTACCGCTCTCTGGAATTAGTATGGCGTCCGCACCTACCATTAGTCCTGAATGAATGCCGATGTAACCTGAATCTCTTCCCATTACTTCCACAATAAATACCCGATTGTGAGATTCGGCAGTGTCCTTTATTTTATCAATATTCTCAATGGCTGTGTTTACAGCCGAATCAAAACCAAGGGTGTAATCCGTACCTGAAATATCATTATCTATAGTACCAGGAATGCCTATGAACGGAATGTTGCATATTTCTGAAAAAGCGAGTAGTCCTTTAAATGTGCCATCACCACCAATGGCAATCAACGCATCTATTTTGTTTGTGTTTAGGGTTTCCAAGGCTTTTTTTCGACCTTCCAATTCCAGAAAACGCTTGCTTCGTGCCGTCTTTAGCATAGTGCCTCCTTTTTGAGTCAGTTTTTGTAATTCGTGTGATTTTAATTGAACCAAGTCACCGTCTATCAATCCTTCATATCCTTTTCGAAAACCACTTACTTTTATATCATTTACTTCCGCAGATTTTACAATAGCGTATAATGCAGCGTTCATTCCCGGACTATCACCTCCAGAGGTAAATACACCTATATGTTTTATTTTATTAGTGCTCATTTGATGTTGGTTTTTGTAATTTTTTATCTGAAACAGAAAAATCTTGAATTGTGTTCCAAACAAATTCTGCTTCTTTCAGAAAGAACTGATGGTCTCCTTCAGATGAAGTAATTATTTGTGCGTTTGTAAATTCCCTAGATAATTTCAAGGCATTTTCTAAAGGTGCAGTAGTGTCTTTTTCTCCGTGAATAAAATGCACATCTTTATCCTTAATTTTCTTTGCTATAGCATATAAATTTGTTTTTAAAATGACTTCTGTGAGCGAATAATAATAACTCATCCAATGATGCTTTTTCGCATCTTCATAAACATCATCTGTGAGGTTATTAGGTTTGAATGCACTCGACATAAAAATGGGATGAATCATACAAATGTATTTCGAGAATTTGCTCGATGAAATCCTATCCACAAAGGAATGTGTGGACATAATTCTCTTAAATTCATCGGCATCCTTGTAAACAGGTATTCCAATAAAAACACCTGCTTTGAACCAATGAGGATGCTTCTGCAATAGAGCCATTGAAATTATAGCTCCCATAGAATGACCGGCAACAATGGTTTTTCCATCATTGAATCCTTCTTTGTTTAGTACCAATTCTAAGGCTTGCAATTGTATTGAAAGCGAATAATCACTTTGTGGCTTCGGCGAATCACCAAAACCCAAAAGGTCTATTAATAGCAAAGTGTGTGTGTTTGAAATGCTTTCTAAATTGCGCTTCCAATAATTCAATGACCCTGTTAAACCGTGTAATAAAACGAGTTTGTTTTTTCCAGAACCTACTATTTCATAATTTAAGAGTGTTATGTTGGCATCATAATCTGGGTGCTTAACAATCTTATAATGCTGATATCCTGCTATAGCCACAACAGGAAAAATGAACAATATGGATATGAGTAGTAAAGTCATGTTTTTAAACTAGATTTAGTATTTCTTTTATCACTAACCAAGACCGGGGCTTTGCCATAAAATCTATTAAAAACCATACAAGCTGTAAGGTCACCCGTTACGTTTACAGCTGTTCTGAACATTCCCAAGAGTCTTTCTACACCAATGATAATGATGATGCCTTCGGCTGGTATACCGACACTTCCCAAAACAGAAGCGAGTATCACCACACCACCTCCGGGAATGGCAGGTGTGCCAATGGAGGCAGCGACTATGGTTACGATGACTACAATAATGTTTAGTAAACTCATTTCCAATCCATAGGCTTGGGCTATGAATAGGGTGGTTATGGTTTGATAGAGTGCTGTTCCATCCATATTGACGGTTGCGCCAATAGGAATGATAAAATTGCTAATAGTCTTGTCCACCTTTAGTTCTTCCTCGGCTGTTTGAAGTGATAAGGGCATCACAGCGGCAGAGCTTGTGGTTGAAAAGGCCAATAATTGAACGTCCCTAATTTTTTTCAGGAAATTTATGGGGTTCGCTTTTCCAAGAAGCATAATCAGTCCTGAATAGAAAATCACTAAGAATAACAGACCGAGCAGGACGACTCCCACATAGTATGTAAGACCAGATAGGGAACTTAAGCCAACACTAGAGGTAAGCTGTGCCATAAGACCGAAAACGGCAACAGGCACTAGAAGCATTGACCATTTTACTACCGTCATACAGACTTCCTGTATGGCACTTAAAAGAAGCTTTACTGGGCGCAGTAAGGCATTTTCTAGTGATAGCACAGCTACACCAATAATGATTGTGAAAATCACAATGCTTAACATTTCACCACTTACCATTGATGCCAACGGATTCTCAGGAAGCAGATTTGAGATTGCATCCGGAATCGTTTCAATTCCAAAGGATAGTTCAGCACTTTCACTATTAGTTGCGGTTACATCGTTATGTTCTACTAAAGATTGTTGATGTAGAAAACGACCTGGTCTAAATATTTGGGATAGTATCGTACCAATGCTAACCGAAACTATGGTAGTGCCCAGAAAATATAATAATACGCCACCACCTAATTTCTTTAGACTATCCTTATCATTACTGGCGATTCCTGTGATGATGGAAGCCACAATCAATGGAATCATAATCATCTGTACCAATTTTAGAAATAAGACACCAGGTAATGCCAACCAGTTACCTAGAACATCGGCAGTTTCTTTCGTTATCCATCCATTTTGTGGACTCAATAGCAGACCAAATCCAACACCCAAGAATAGGGCAATGATAACTTTTAGCCATAGACGACTTTCTACCAGTTTTAAAAGGTAGTGATTGAGTGATTTAAGTGATTTTATTTCCGTCTCGAACATTTGTTAATTTGTTAGGCTATATTGATTTTATCTTCCAGATAGACACTCTGTACTGATTTTAATAATTCAACCCCCTCACTAAATGATTTTTGAAAGGCTTTTCTACCCATAATCAAACCAGAACCACCAGCTCTTTTATTGATTACGGCAGTAGTAATGGCCTCTTCCCAATCAGATTCACCTTTAGAACCCCCTCCTGAATTTATCAGTCCTATTTTACCCATATAGCAATTTGCGACTTGTAATCTACATAGGTCAATAGGGTGGTCTGTAGTGAGGGTTTCATACATATCATCATCATATTTTCCGAAGCCTATCTCTTTGAAACCAAAGTTGTTTGTAGGTAACTTTTGCTTAATGATATCTGCCTGAATGGTAACTCCTAAATGATTGGCTTGCCCTGTAACATCAGCAGCTGCGTGGTAATCTTCTTTTTTAGTTTTAAAAGCTTCATTTCGGGTATAGCACCATAGGATGGTGGCCATTCCCAAATTATGTGCTTCTTCAAAAGCTTCGGCTATTTCCTTAAGCTCTTTGTTACTTTCCTGTGAGCCAAAATAAATTGTAGCTCCTACGGCAATTGCTCCCATATCCCAAGCCGATTTTACCTTCCCAAAAAGTGTTTGGTCATATTTATTGGGATAGGTAAGCAGCTCATTATGATTAATCTTCACTATAAAAGGTATTTTATGGGCATATTTTCGCGCATTCAGTCCCAAAACACCAAAGGTGGAAGCCACACCATTACAACCTGCCTCAATGGCGAGTTTTATTATATTTTCTGGGTCAAAATAATCCGGGTTTTTATAGAATGAAAAAGTAGCACTATGCTCAATGCCTTGGTCTACAGGAAGGATGCTCAAGTAGCCTGTGCCACCAAGATTTCCGTGGTTGTACAATTGGGCAAGACTTCGCAGCACTTGTGGATTTCTGTTACTATTTAGAAATACTTTTTCAAAACTATTTTTGCTTGGTGTTTGCAACTCATCTTTTGTGATTTTTTCACAAACGTGATTCAAGTAGAAATCAGCTTTGTCTCCAAGGTTTTGTATTATGTTTTCATATGTACCCATAATTTTATTTTTTATAGTTTCCTTATATTAATTTTTCATTTTTCACATAGAAGTATTTTACAATATCCTTCCATAGTTCAGTCACCTTAACATCGTTGAACCCAGCTTTTATTAAATTCTGTTTGGTTTTACGGTTAATGTTGGCGCCCATAATATTTAATGGTATAAAATTGAACCAATCCATTAGTTTACCTAACACTTTACCATTACTTCGAACATGCTCCAACATGATGAGTTGACCATCTGGTTTTAGAACTCTTTTAATTTCCTTTAGATCTTTTACAGGATCTGGAACAGAACAGAACACACAACTTGTAATCACGGTATCGAAAGTGTTATTTTCAAAGTCCATATTTTGCACATCCATTTCAAGGAAATTGATTTTGAGTGGACTATCCTGATACTTTGCTTTGGCTTCTTCAAGCATTTTTTTACTAAAATCAATTGCAGTTATGTCAATATTTTTGGGGTAAAATGGAATGTTTTTACCCGTTCCAACACCAACCTCCAAGGTTTTACCAGTTGCTTGTGGCACTATCTCTTTTCGCCATTTTGCAAAGCCACTTGTTCCCATTGGTCTTTCTAATGAGTCAAAATATTTGGCTATTTTGTTATAGCGATTTTTTATTTTTCTATTAGTGTCCATTCGCATTTTTCTATACAATAGATAAGCTTTGATTTGTTTTTAAAATGGATTTTGCCCCATCTGTTTCAATTCCGGTAAGTGCTCTAATGGCATCAATAGTTTCAGGGATAACAATGGCTTGGTTATCGACAACGTATGCATAAAAAAGTTCGTCTCCTTGTATTTTAAGCATATCTTCCCAAAGGGCCACTTCGTACATATCGCCCCAAGGTCTTCCCATATCCAGAAACATTTCTTTAATGGTATTGTTTGAAACTAGGCCTTGGTCATATTGAATTAGTTTAATACGGCTAGATGTTTTAAGGGCGTTAAGGACTTCTTCTTTTGTGGCTTGTCTTTTCAACTTTACGTTCCAATAGTGCATATGGCTCAATGTTTCAGGTACTTTTACTGCGGAAGTCACGACATCTAAATCAGAATCAACAGTTTGGGCATCGGGTCCTTGATGACTGGGAATATCTCTTTCGGGAACCATTGTGTTCATAATACCGCCCAAATGGCTTTCCCAAGGGTCAGTTGCTCTTCTTAAAAGAGTTCCCCTTGCATAATCTAATAAATCAGCTCTTTTTAAAGCGGTCAAGGTTCTTAAAATAGACGTGGTATTACAGGAAACTACTCTTGTAGCATCCAAGTTTATAGCTGATTTATAATTATTTTCGGCACTAAAGGAATGCCCTGTGGTTTTGTGCTTTTCGCCTCCTTGAACAATAAATTTTATACCTTTTGCTTTATAGATTTCTACATTTTTAGCGGCTATGTTTTTTGGCGTACAGTCCACTACCAAATCAATCTTTTTCAAAAGCCCCTCCATACTTCCTTTTACCGAAATTCCTTCGGACTTCATTTTATCAGCTGCTTCTTCAGTGGCTGCGTAGATATCATACTCTTTTCTAACGGCGTTTTGTGTGCGCCAATCGCTTATGATATCGCAAACACCTGCTAGTTCCATATCATCCTGAAGTGCAATTGCATCAGCAACCCTTTTACCAATGACACCATATCCTATTACTGCTATTTTTTTCATTGTTTTACTATTTTATTTGTTATTATTTTTCTTGAACTTTTAATTAAAATGATTGAACCGATTATTCCTGCAATAAGAGAGGAAAACAGAATGCCGATTTTTGCCGTATAAATGAATTCTTCATTTACAAAAGCCAATTCATTGATGAACAAAGACATTGTGAATCCGATTCCTGCCAGAAATGCGACACCATATAGTTGATTCCAATTTACTGCATCGGGTAATTTGGCTAGTTTTAAAGCTACAAGTAGCCTTGAAATTGATACAATGCCAATGGACTTTCCTAAAATTAATCCTGCGCCAATACCTAAACTAATGGGATTGAGTAAAACCTGACCAACTTCACCATG
This sequence comes from Winogradskyella aquimaris, assembly GCF_042676105.1. Taxonomy (NCBI): domain Bacteria; kingdom Pseudomonadati; phylum Bacteroidota; class Flavobacteriia; order Flavobacteriales; family Flavobacteriaceae; genus Winogradskyella; species Winogradskyella aquimaris. Next base: position 600,733 of record NZ_JBHTJQ010000016.1, read on the forward strand.
CAAGTGAATCCCTGCATTTGCCAATGCAAAAAGAGGTAGCACTAAAAAGCTCACAATAGGATTTAATGCTTTTTCTAACTTTTGAAGAGGTGTTTCGGCTTCTGAACTTGTTGACTTGATTTCTTCCAGTATTTCGAGTTGCTCACTAGAAATGAGTGCTCCTTTTACTGGTTTTATTTGCGTAAAACGTGAATGAAGCGCACTTAAACGTTTTAGAAAAGTATCTTCCTTAATTTTTACACGTCCTGGAATAGCAATAGCTGTCAGTATACCGGCAATAGTAGGATGAACTCCAGAGAAAAAGAAAGCCAGCCATACACCACCTATCCCTATAATGGCATAAAACCAAGTTTTTCTGACGCCCGCATAATTGCCAATTATTAATAATCCAAAGAAAAGAAGTGCGTGGAACAAGTCCATTGTTGAAATGCCCGATGTATAAAAGAGCGCTATTACCAAGACACCTCCCAAGTCATCAACGATTGCAAGCGTTACCAAAAATACTCGTAGAGCTACGGGTAAACGCTTTCCAAAAAGTGCCAATACACCCAAAGAAAATGCAATATCTGTTGCCATAGGAATGCCCCAGCCTTGAGAAGCTTCACCCGTGGTGTTAAATATAAAATAAATAAAGGCAGGAAAAACCATGCCACCTATAGCAGCGCCAATAGGAAGTACAGCATTTTGAAGAGTTGAAAGTTTTCCGCCCAATATTTCTCTTTTTAATTCCAGTCCTACTTGAAGGAAGAACAATGCCATCAGACCATCGTTAATCCAAAGTAACAGCGGTTCAGTAATTTCAAAACGGCCTATGGCAAATGAGATTTCGGTTTTCATTAAACTGCGGTATATTTCTTGCCAAGGGGAATTGGCCCATATCATTGCAATGATGACAGCAATGAGAAGTACAATACCTGTGTTATTCAAGCCTTTTGAGGTAGCATTGAATACACTATGAATTCCACTATATGTTTTAGTTTTCAACATTATCGGGTTATATTTTCAACTTCTTCTTTATTATCTATTTTGGGTTTTGTTTGTTGATTAACGGTTTGTGGCTTAAAATTTCTAATAATCAGGCGGTTGCTCTTTTCATAAGTGAAATAGCTTACCGCCCAATTAAAACCAACCATCAATCTATTTCTAAATCCGCTTATGGATAATAAGTGTACAATTGACCATAAGAGCCAAGCGAAATAACCTGCAAATTTGAATTTGCCCAAATCAGCAACTGCCTTACGTTTTCCTACGGTAGCCAAGGAACCTTTATCTTTATAGTGAAAAGGTTTTATGTGTTTGTTTTTCATAAGCTTCAACAAGGATTCACCAAGATATTTGCCTTGTTGAATCGCTGTTTGAGCCACCTGTGGATGCCCTTTTGGTGTGTTTTCTGTAATCATAGCCGCTATGTCGCCTATGGCAAAAATGTTTTTAAAACCTTCTACTTTTAAATAGGAATCGGTTTTAATCCGGTTGCCTTTTACTACGTGTTTTTCTTCTACACCTTTCGGGAATTGACCTTTTACGCCAGCTGTCCAGATTAGGTTTTTTGCTAAAATTTTCTTTCCACTTTTTGTGCTAACCTCTGAACCGTCATAGTCACTTACCGACTCATTGAATAGTACCTTTACATTCAAGTCTTTCAAATACTCTAAAGTTTTTGATGACGCTTTGTCTGACATTGTGCTTAACAACTCCTCATTAGCCTCTATTAAGTAAATGTTCATAATGGAAGAAGGATACTCTGGATAATCCTTCGGTAGAATATACTTGCAAAATTCAGCCAAAGCTCCTGCCATTTCTACGCCAGCAGGACCACCACCAACGATAACGAAATTTGTTAGGGCATCCCGTTCATCATCATTACAGGTAATGGCTGCTTGCTCCAGGTTTTGCAGCATCATATGACGAATGTTCAGGGAATCGCGAATATCCTTCATTCCCAAACTGTTCTGGGCTACGGAATCCATTCCGAAAAAATTGGTGGTCGTACCAGTTGCAAGTACCAGATAGTCGTAGTGAACTTTTCCTTTTGAAGTTATTAGTGTATTTGATGAGGGTTGAATTTCTTCGACTTCGGCCAAACGGAACACTACATTTTTATAACCTTTAAATTGTTTTCTAAATGGAAACACAATGCTGTCAGGCTCCAAGGCACTCGTTGCCACTTGATAGAATAAAGGTTGAAATTGATGAAAGTTGTTTTTGTCGAACAGTACCACCTGCACCTCTTTGTGTTTCAGTTTTTCTACCAATGCTAAACCTGCAAATCCGCCGCCAATGATAACTACGCGAGGTAAGCTAGAATCTGGAAGGCAGATATCATCCGTTACCTTGCAGCTAGATTTATTTGTGCTATTATTTGAGTGTTTGACATTCATATTTATTTTTTTATCATTGGTGTTGGCAATAGTTTACTTTACGCCCTTATCTTTTACAATCATTACTGAACATTTGGCGTGTGTTGCCAAATACTGTGAAACAGAGCCTAATAGAAAGCGTGAAAATGCTCCCTGCCCTTGCGAGCCCACTACAATCAAATCTGCATCAAACGATTCTGCTTTTTCAAGAATAGCACTTTTAGGTAACCCGCTAACTACGCTAGTAGTTATGATGAGTTCTTCGTTTTTACTCTTTAGAACATTACTAGCTTCCGAAACAATTTTGTCACCTAATTTTTGGGCACCGCTGATGAACTCTTCAAAGTAATTGTTCAAGCTTCCGCCCATAGTCATCAGTTCTGGTGTTGACATCGCTGGATGCTCATAAACGTTTATAATACTAATTTCACTATCATCTGGTAGTGGCATTTTTACGAGTTCATTAACAGCCTCTTTACTAAAATCTGAACCATCTATTGCTAACACTATTTTCATCATTTGAATGTTTTATCATTTATGTGTATTATGCTTTATTCTTACTTACAAAATCTTGAGCATCTTCTTTAGAAGCGAAATAAAAAACACTTCCGTTGCTTTTGTCCTGAACAATGACTGCCGAAGCTTTATCTACCTTTGTTTTATTAAGTGGATTATTTCCGAAGCGGACATCATCTATATTTTTCTGAAGTTTTTCAACACAGCCTTGACAGCACCCGTAGTAAGTTGTGCCATCTACATCTATTGGTATTTGTTTTACCCCCATAAATCTGTCATTAACCATACATACTTTATCGTTTGGCACAATTTCATAAGCTACTTGAGGTGTAACAACAGGATTCGTTTGGATTAGATTTGTTTTCGTGACTAAAAGTGTTGCTGTTTCAGCCTTTTCTTTTTTCTCGTTGGAACACGAAAGCAGTATGATTGAGGCCACAATCAAAAATACAATACTGATTAATAGCTTATAGATTCTTCTGCTTGGATTTTCTACTATAACTGCTATAGGTTTTTGGTTCTGTTGTTTAAATTGTCTTCGTTTCATTTTTAAATTATTATTAATTATGATTTTTATTTAAGCTTATTAGTTTGTGCCAATACAAGTGTTCATATAAGCCAGACCAGTACATCCCAAAAGTGAAGGCAAATAATAGTTCCTCGATGGGAATTCCTAAAATAAGAATATGGGTAAGGTTGTCGAGATTCCAATACATTTCTACATATAGGGGATAAAATGGAAGGATACTTCCAAAGTATATGAAATACAATATGGTAAACAAGATGCCCCCTACCCATATCTTTCTTTTTAAGTCTGGGCGACAGTATAGCGTGATTAAACCCCCAATAAATAAGGCCATAATGCCACAATAAATATGATTGAGTGTTGTAAACAGCGCCAATATGAGAAACACTATTGCTGGTATAAAGAGAATATAAATGTGTAATCGATGTCTTTGGTGACCACGCTCGCTATGAGGAATTTCAACGAGGCTTCGTTTAAAAATAAGGTTGTAGAGTACCGTGCCAATTCCGCCAATAGCAAAAGAAAAAATAAGGCTCTCTATGTCAAAACCTGTTTTTTCTGCCAAATCGAATAGCGAAGGTGGAAACCAATATTCTGGCACAAATAAGGGCTCTGTTAACCCAAAAGGCATAGTGATGAGGCTCATTTTGAGCATTTCTTTTCTTGATTCTTTTTTGTACAGAAAGATGCCCGCCCAAAGAGCAAGAATAATTAATGACCATATAAACCAGACGTATTGCATAAGATTACGCCTCCTATTTTTTTACTTTTATTTGAGCGTTGTAAAAAGCTCCTATACAAGCACCAATAAGCCATCCTATAATAAATGTTTGTACAATGCCAAAGAACGCTTCCAATAGTGGTACATCCATTCTTATAATATTAGTAGTGTCTAACCCGTGTAAAAGGCTGTTGAAAAAAGATATTGTACCTTCTTGACCTGCCGTTGCCATTACAATCATACAGCCTATATAAATTAAGGCACCAGTAAGACCGAAGGCAAATCCTAGTTTTTTTACATTAAATCGATTCATAATTTCTAGTTTTTAATTAGTTGTCAGAGTTTAAAGTCTTTTTTGATTCCTCAAATTCTTCCTTGGATATGAAACCCTCGGCGAATCGCTTTTTAAGGATGTCTAAAGGATTTTCTTTCTTTGTTTTTTGATATGGTATATCTGCTGGGATAAAGAATATCCAAGCAATCAATACTATCCATATAATCCACCATATTAGGTGCATACCTCCAAAATGTCCGTCGTAAAAATGCATAATGTTTAATTTTTAGTTGTTATTGTTTTATTTCTGTAATTGTATATCCGTTTAATTTGCTGAGCTGTTTTTGCAATTCATCAATTGAAAGGTTTTCTTTCATCGTGATGAGTGTAGCCCCTTTTGGTGCCAGAAAAATTTCTGCTTTTTCTATGTTGGGATGTGCTTCTAAGTTTTTCTTGATCCGAGCAACACATCCACCACAACTAATACCGTTTATTTGAAATTTTTGCTTCATTGTTTTAAGTATTTAGTGATGTTGATGCCCTTTGTGTTCTTTTTTTGTTTCAGCCGAAGATGTTCCTTCACCATGTTTACGATTATGCTGTTTTTCTGAATGACTATGCCCTCCATGACCATGTGAGCCATGAGGCATAAACAAGTGAATGGCAAACATAAAAATGATAAAAATGAAGAGGGATGAACCTTCTCCTATACCAAATGATGGCGCTAAAAAGATGAACAGTAGTGGCAGACCACATCCGATGACCATCCATATCCAGTGATTTTTCATTGTCTCTTTTTTTAGATTAGTGATGTGAAGAATGGTCTTCTTCATTTGGCTGGGAACCCTCATCATTATTGTTCATCATATCCATTCCTTTGTCACCCATCATTTTCATGCAGGATTGCATACAATCTTCACTCATCATGCCTTTTTGGTGCATCATCTTCATCATATTACCCATCACTTTGCCGTCTTTCATCATTCCTTGCATCATATTCTTCATCATCATACTATCTTTCATCATCATCTGCATTCCTTGACCTTTCATCATATTTCCCATCATTTTTTTGTTGCCTTGCATCATTTGCATGGCGTGATTGTTACCTTGCATTGTTGCCATAAATTCTGTCATGAAATCGTGGTTTTCTGAAATTGTTTTTATGATTTCACTTCGTGTTTCAGAATTTTCGAGCATCGCTTTTACGTCAGTTTCTTGACTACAACTGTTAAAGCTTAAAAGCCCAATTGCAGATAAAATAATTGCTAGTTTTTTCATAATATTTATTTTTAGTTAAACATTCATTTGTAATTAATAATCACATTCCCAAAACTCATTTTAAATTGCAGGTAAGGGAATGTGTTATCAGCTATTAATTGGCAGATTTTAGAAATTCCAATATCTTACTACTTTCTTTTTCTGTTAAATTTGCCCGAACTCTCATATGTAAACTTATGGTCTCCCAATCAGTATCATTATAGTCTGCTGGCGAAGGTGCTAAATGACACCTGTTACAAGTTTCTCCCCATAATTGTGCGCCAGACTTTTCAATTTTAAATTCGTCTTCAACATCTGTAACAGCTGTATATTTATCCTTTGTAGAGGAACAGCTTACAATTACTACCCCTGTTACAAGTAGCATTAAACTGATTAGAATTATTTTATTTATTGTTTTCATGATTTCTGTATTTATATGTTTATTAGAATCCAATTGCCCAGTGTACAAAGAAGCCATCAGTTGTACCACCACCATCGTGACCACCAACAGCGTCGGTTGTCTGGTATGCCACTTTTATAACTGACCTCCAGGTTAGCCAATAGTTTAGCCCAAAGGCATATTGATCAGACTGTTCTTCCCATTCAGCGCCTTCCGGTGTATTGAGATTTGAATACCTCCCAACGAGCTCTAACTTTTTCAGAAAATCACTATTAGCCATTGTTGGGCGATAGCTTATTTGGGCGTAGAGCGAGTTGCTTTTATTGTCGAAGGTATATTCCTCTTCATCCCCATCTTCATGTACTTCAGTATAAGTAGCGCCATCAATATCAGAGTTATTGTATTGCCCCTTAATATCAATAAATCCTTTAATTGCTGGTATTTGTTTTACAAAAGCAAAATCGATTGCATATAAGAATGCACCAACATTTTCGTAATCTGAATCTCTAGCCCCAACTTTACTTGTTGAATATGTAGAAAAACCTATTTCAGTTGAGGAATCTGCAAAAGGTAATAGTCCAATACGACCTCCAAAAGCTTTACTATTATTGTTATCTTCAAAATTTTGAAACAATAGCATCCCTGCTTCTTCAGGCTCTTCACTACCATCCTTTAGTCTTGGACCATTTGTAGAATACACAGAATAATTCAGTTTTGGTCCCCCAAGATCAAAAGCACCTCGAAGTTCTACACCAATGCCAGAAGAAGGCGCAATACCATCATGACCAAAGCCTAGAGGTCTTGTAGGAAGCCGGTTAATCCAAGCTGGGTGTAATCTTTCCATAAATGTACCGAATGGAAGCAGAAACTTACCTGCTCGAACGGTCATGTTTTTATTAAGAACATACATGACGTCAGCATATTCTAAACCAACTTCAAGCTCATTACCTTCTAATACAAACTCTAGCTCTGCCTCGAACATAAGTCTATCAGAATGTTTGAATAAAAAGATGGGTGCAAAGGCGGACCCTACGTATGATGATTCTGTCTCTTCATCGTTGCTTAAAGTATTTAACCCTGTATGACCATAACCTCTAATCATAAACTGGGTTTTACTTGGTTTAAAAGGTTCTGAGGTTCTTGTACTGTCAGTATTAAAATCATTATATGTTTGGCTAAATGCCATTTGAGTAAATACAATGATTACTGTTATTAGAATTAGCTTTTTCATTATTTGAGTGTTCTTAGATAATTAATAATTTCCCAACGTTTTTTTTCTGGAATAGATGTCTTATAAGAAGGCATTGGTGAACGTCCCTGTTCTATTTTCCAGAAAATAGCACCATCTGATTGTGACTGAAAAGTTGAGCTTGTCAAATCTGCTGGTTTTGGTGTTAAGCCTGCTCCAGCCATACCATCTCCTTTACCCTTGGGACCATGGCAAACCAAGCATAACATTTTATAAGTCTTTTGACCTGATACAATAGATGCAATATCTCCTTTTAAGGGATTCGTAATTTTATCCGCACTCGCCGGAGCCACCCATTTACCCTGTTCTATTGGTGTATAATCTGTTTGAGGGGATTTGATAAACCCTACGGTTAAAAAGTAGATGAAACCTAGTAAGGTTACATTTAAAAAAATCTTTTTTGTTTTCATAATAATTGATTTATGTTATTTTAAATTTATTGGTATAGAAGTAAAACGATGTGCATAACTTTCGTTCTTTTCTACATAATTTCATCGTAATAATTACGCTTCCAATTTTCTGTGTTTTTATAATCTGTCATGCTCATTCCAACCACATCTTTAAACTGTCTGGATAAGTGATTTACACTGCTGTAATCCAATAAGTATCCTATATCAGAAAAGGAATGTTGTTTGAGTTGAATGAGTTCCTTTACTTTTTCAATTTTTAATCTTATAAAGTACTTTTCAATGGTGGTCTTTTCTTTAGATGAGAACAGTTTACTCAATGCCTTGTAATCTCGATGAAGGGTTGATGATAAATGTTCCGAAGTCTTAACCTTTAAGGTCAATGGCAGTTCAACAAGTTGTTCAATCAGAATAATTTTTATTCTTTCAACGAGCATATCTTCTTCACTTTTTACAATTTCAAAGTCATTTGCGTGTAGCACTTTGGTAACATCTTGGTTAATTTGTGCATCGCTTAATCCTGGTGCTTCCACTAAAAGCTTTCCTAGCTCTAGCGAAAGGACGGTTATTCCTAGTTCTAGTAGTTCTTGCTTTATTACTTTTAAGCAACGACTACACACCATATTTTTAACCCAAAATTCTTTTGGTTGTGTCATATTTATAGGGTATTGTTATTGGGCTTTTGCTCAATAGTTAGTCCTGTAATTGTATGTTTTACAGTCTAATGTGTAAATGATACTGTCGGGAATTGGGTACAATAGTATATAGCCAATAGCTATGCGCTGGCTACAACTAATTGTGCAGTAAAAGGGCTTTTACTGCGATGTAGAAAATCAAATTAAGTATGTCTCGTATAGAATATGTATATCCTTGTATAGCAAGGGCGGCCTATACGCTTCAAAAGGAACTATATTTTTGTCTAGTCCTTCAAAAAGATTGATGTAAGAATAAATAAATGTATTTAAGAAGACTAAAGTGTCAATTTCTAAAACCGTATTCGATTTTTTAAAGGTATCACTAGCTTCTTTTAAAATAGTCTGATTGTCGCAACAATCCTTTTCTTGTAGAGTAGTACATTTCTTAGTGGGGTTATTTTTCTTTTGAACTTTGTCTTTACAAGCTTGTGCTTCACTAAAAAAAGCCATATCCACTAATTTGTCACAGCAAAAATGCATATTCACCGTAAAAGAAGAGGTTGACAACAATATAAATGCTGCCAAAAAGAAAGACAATATTTTAGTAAAAATAATTTTCACAATGTAAAGTTAAGAAATTTTGTTTAACATTTGAGTAAAATAAATTCACACTCTCAATATGCTTGTTATTAATGTTTTACGTATATTAAACAAGTTTCCATTCATACAAATATAAATCTAAAGATTAAACAGAATAATGATATTTGTCATATTCCAATAAAATACAGATTGATAAGTTTGTATGATTAAATAAATAATAATTATTTACCTTATTTATGAAAAAGATATTTATTACAATACTGGCAATCGCAATGGTACAGTCAGTATTTTCTCAGGATAAAATGGTTGGACTTACTTTTGAATATGAAACTTTTTCTAGAGGGTTCTATCATAAAATTAAAGTTGAAAAAGGTACACTTCTTTTTCAAGAAAATAGAAGTGAAAGTGATGGTACTATTATTGATATAGACAAAAAACAATGGAAGAAATTAGTGGATTGGGTAAAAAAAATAAAACTTGAACACCTCTCCTTGCTTAAGGCTCCTACTAATAAAAGAGAAGTTGATGGTGCTGCATTTGCAAAATTAAAAGTGTTTACAAATGGCAAAGAATATGTGTCTTCTAATTTTGACCACGGCAACCCACCATTAGAAATTAAAGGCCTTGTAGAGAATATTATTGCATTAAGTCAATTGGGTAAAAAGGATTAGTATTTTATCTATATAAAGAGTCTAAAATTTTGTTAAACAAAATTAAAGTGTTAAAATTTTTGTAGCTTTGCAAAACAAATGAAGGCAATATTTTTTAAAATAGTATCATTTTGTATGGCACTTTTAGTGTTTGTCTCAACAATGTCTTTCACTATTGAAAGCCATTATTGTGGTGACGTGCTTGTGGATACTTCAGTGTTTGGTAAAGTTGAATCTTGTGGTATGGAGGTTCAGCAAAAAACGTCTTCAACAGAATGTGATATTACTAAGAAAGACTGTTGTAGCGATGAACAGCTCGTTGTTGATGGTCAAGATAATCTAAAAATTTCTTTTGATAAGTTAGATAAAGAGCAACAGATATTAGTTGCCACTTTCATCTACTCTTACGTAAATCTATTTACAGAATTACAAACAGAAAATATCTCTTTTAGAGATTACTCTCCACCTCCCTTGGTCAGGGACGTTCAAGTTTTAGACCAAACTTTCCTTATTTGATTTTTAAGTAATTAGTACTGAAGTCCTGCATTAATTTGTTTGGACTCAATCACTTGTTTGTTGTTTTGTCAACAAAAATTATAATTACTTAAAAATCATTTTTTATGCTAAATAAAAGCATCAAATTCTTAATAGAAAATAAACTAGTAGCGGTTCTGTTACTAGCCTTATTCGTGGCTTGGGGAGTTGTAAACGCACCTTTTGAATGGAATACCGGTTCCTTACCACGCAATCCTGTAGCGGTGGATGCCATTCCTGATATTGGGGAAAACCAACAAATTGTATTTACTAAATGGGATGGGCGTTCGCCACAAGATATTGAAGACCAAATAACCTATCCGCTTACCACTTCACTTCTTGGTATTCCTGGGGTAAAGACCATACGGAGTTCTTCAATGTTCGGTTTTTCCAGCATTTACATCATTTTTGAAGAGGACATAGAATTCTATTGGAGTCGAAGCCGTATTCTCGAAAAATTAAATTCGTTACCTGCTGGATTATTGCCCGACGGAGTAAATCCCGCACTAGGTCCAGATGCTACAGGTCTCGGGCAGATTTACTGGTATACTTTGGAAGGCCGCGATGAAAATGGAAATGTGACTGGTGGTTGGGATTTACAGGAACTTCGTAGTATTCAAGATTTTTACGTGAAATATGCATTGTCCTCGGCGAGTGGTGTTTCAGAAGTAGCCTCTATTGGTGGTTACGTTTTAGAATACCAAGTAGATGTCAACCCAGAGTTGATGAAACAGTATAAAATTGGCTTAAATGAGGTTGTTAAAGCAGTTAAACAAAGTAATCAAGATGTAGGCGCCCAGACCTTAGAAATCAATCAGGCTGAATATCTAATCCGTGGTTTAGGGTATGTTAAGTCTATTTCAGACCTGGAGAATGCAGTAGTTACTTCAGAAGATTTTACCTCTATACGCTTAAAGGATATTGCCAATGTCTCTCACGGCCCTGCAACAAGAAGAGGGCTTTTAGATAAAGAAGGTGCCGAAGTTGTAGGTGGTGTTGTAGTAGCCCGCTACGGCGCTAACCCTATGGCAGTTATTAATAATGTTAAGGAGAAAATAAATGAACTAAGTTCAGGCTTACCTTCTAAAACTCTGAGCGATGGAAGGACATCGCAATTGACCATTGTTCCTTTTTATGATAGAACCGAACTCATACAGGAAACATTAGGAACACTTGATGAAGCATTGACTCTAGAAATTTTGATAACCATTTTCGTAATTATCATTATGGTATTCAACCTCAGAGCTTCTGTATTGATTTCAGGACTATTACCTGTGGCGGTATTGATGGTTTTTATATCAATGAAGTTGTTTAATGTAGATGCCAATATTGTCGCCTTATCTGGTATTGCCATCGCCATTGGTACAATGGTAGATGTGGGAGTTATTCTATCTGAAAATGTACTGCGTCACATAGATGAAAATGACCAGAACCTACCAATGAATACAGTTGTATATAATGCCACAGCCGAGGTCTCTGGCGCTATTCTAACTGCTGTTATGACCACAATAATAAGTTTTATTCCTGTATTCACTATGATAGGAGCTGAAGGTAAGTTATTTCGACCTTTGGCCTTCACGAAAACAGCGGCACTCACAGCATCTCTTATAGTGGCATTATTTCTTATACCACCTTTTGCAGCCTATTTTTTCAGAAAGCGTAATGTAAAAATTTCTTTTAGATACATTCTCAATATTGCTTTAGTAATAATTGGTCTGTTAGCAGTAATTTTTGGACATACCCTTGGGCTTATACTGGTTGCATATGGTATTGTTGGTTTACTGTCTGTTAAAGAAAAAATATCGGCAGATAGAGCTAATATCATCAACATATTTATTTCAGCCTTTGCCATTGTATTCTTGTTGGCGGAATATTGGAGACCATTGGGTGTAGATAGAAGCATTTTCTGGAACTTAATATTTGTGGGCCTAATATGCTTTGGCCTGTTGGGTATATTTACGCTTTTTAGGAGCTATTACGTGCGCATATTAAATTGGGCGTTACGCAATAAACTCTTGTTTCTATCGATACCTACTGCTATTGTTGTCTTCGGTGTTATGATAATGCGGAATACGGGTAAGGAATTTATGCCATCACTTAATGAAGGTTCTTTCCTCTTAATGCCAACTTCTATGCCTCACGCTGGGGTTGAGGAGAACAAGCGTGTTTTACAACAATTGGATATGGCCGTTGCTAGCATCCCAGAGATTGAAACGGTGGTTGGTAAATCTGGACGTACAGAATCGGCTTTGGACCCAGCACCGTTGTCAATGTATGAAAATGTAATTCAGTATAAGTCTGAATACATTTTAAATGATAAAAGAGAAAGACAACGATTTAAAGTGAATGAAGATGGTCTCTTTATGTTAAAGGATGGTAGCTTGGTTACAAATCCAAATGTTGAATTGGAAGTAGACGAAAGCAAGTACGATGCCACCTTATTAAAAGACCCTTTTAACATTACCGATAGACAACTTATAGCAGATGACGATGGTGAGTATTATAGAAATTGGCGACCAGAAATTGAATCGCCCGATGATATTTGGAAAGAGATTGTAAAGGTAACTAAACTTCCCGGAGTTACTTCAGCACCTAAATTACAACCTATTGAAACCCGATTGGTAATGCTTCAAACGGGTATGCGAGCCCCGATGGGTATCAAAGTGAAAGGGCAAGATTTAAATGAGATAGAAGCCTTTGGAGTGCAATTGGAGGATATATTAAAACAAGCCGACGGTGTTAAGGATGAAGCGGTTTTTGCAGACCGAATAGTTGGTAAACCTTACCTTTTATTGGATATCGATAGAGACAAGCTTGCTCGTTATGGGATTTCCATACAGCAGGTACAGCAAGTGATACAAGTGTCTATAGGTGGTATGGTTCTTACACAAACTGTTGAAGGCAGGGAGCGATATGGAATACGCGTACGTTACCCAAGAGAGTTACGCGCAAATCCAAATGATTTAAAAGATATCTATGTTCCTGTAGAAAAGGGCAACCCAGTACCCATAAGTGAATTGGTTACCATTCGTTATGAGCAAGGACCACAAATCATAAAAAGTGAGGATACTTTTTTAGTAGGTTACGTACTCTTTGATAAGCTAGATGGTTATGCTGAAGTAGATGTGGTAGAACACGCACAAGCGCTCATACAAGAGAAGATTGATAATGGACAGCTTGTTGTACCAAAAGGAATTAACTATCAATTTACAGGAACCTATGAGAACCAATTAAGGGCTGAAAAAACACTTGGTGTAGTTGTGCCACTCGCATTGCTTATTATATTTCTCATTCTTTATTTCCAGTTCCGTTCTGTGGCAACATCCCTTATGGTGTTTACGGGAATTGCCGTAGCGTTTGCCGGAGGCTTTTTAATGATTTGGTTTTATGGCCAGGATTGGTTTTTGAACTTTAGCTTCTTTGGTGAAAACCTACGAGACCTGTTCCAGATGCACACCATAAACTTGAGTGTTGCCGTTTGGGTTGGTTTTATTGCGCTGTTTGGTATTGCTACAGACGACGGAGTGGTAATGGCAACCTACCTTACACAGACCTTTGATAAAAACAAGCCAAAAAACAGAAAAGGAATAAGAGCATCGGTAATTGAGGCAGGACAAAAACGTATTCGCCCGTGTTTAATGACAACAGCGACAACCATTCTTGCCTTATTGCCAGTACTTACTTCAACAGGCAGAGGTAGTGATATAATGATACCAATGGCTATCCCATCTTTTGGAGGGATGCTCATTGCGTTGGTGACTTTATTTGTTGTACCAGTATTATTTAGCTTGAAACATGAACTTCAATTAAAAAAAGCTACAAAATGAGAAATATAATTCTATTAGGAATTGTCTTTTTCGCTTTCGCGAAGATTAATGCACAACAATTAGCCTCTTACATTCAGGAAGCTCAAGATAACAATCCCGAGATTCAAGCTTTTGAATTACGCTACAACATAGCAGAAGAAAAAGTTAATGAAGCTAATACCTTGCCAGATACACAAATTAGTGCTGGCTATTTTATAAGTGAACCCGAAACCCGTACAGGAGCGCAACGCGCACGTTTCTCTGTCAAGCAAATGTTACCTTGGTTTGGAACTATTTCGGCAAGGGAAAATTACGCAAGCTCAATAGCGGAAACTCAATATGTAGATATTGTCATTATGAAGCGCAAATTGGCACTTTCAGTTTCTCAATCCTATTATAAACTATATGCTATTAGAGCAAAACAATTGGTTCTTGAGAAAAATATCGACCTTTTAGAAACCTATGAACGTTTAGCATTAACATCGGTAGAAGTTGATAAGGCATCAGCTGTTGATGTACTTCGTCTTCAAATTAGGCAAAATGAACTTGTACAACAAAAAGAAGTATTAGAGCAGGATTACCTTGCTGAACAAGCCACCTTCAATAATCTATTAAATCGTGATGAGACTATTGCCGTAACCGTGGTTGAGGATATGTTTATTCCAGATGAGGACGCATTAATCTTAACGGAAAATCTTCAGTTAAATCCTGAACTCATTAAATATGATAAACTCTATGAATCCGTTGAGCAATCAGAGTTGTTGAATCAAAAACAGAGCTCACCCAATATAGGCTTTGGGGTGGATTATGTACCAGTTTCTGAGCGTCCTGATATGAATTTTACTGACAATGGAAAGGACATCATAATGCCAATGGTGTCTATCTCAATTCCAATTTTTAACAATAAATATAAATCTGTAACAAAACAGAATCAGTTAAAGCAGTTGCAGATACAATCCCAAAAAGAGGATAGATTAAATAAACTGGAAACCCTATTAGCGGATGCGAAGTACAACCGAGAAAATGCGAGAATAAAATTCAATATTCAATCGGACAATCTAAAACAAGCAAATGATGCTGAAGAAATCTTGATAAAGAATTATGAAACGGGCACTATTGATTTTAACGATGTATTAGATGTTCAAGAGTTGCAGTTAAAATTTCAAATAAACCTTATAGAATCTATTAAAGGCTATTATGTACAATATGCTTTGATTAATTATTTAACACAATAAAAAATGAGAACAATAAACATAATCACATTATTACTATTTACCTCATTCACTTTTGCCCAAGTAGGCACAAACGGTTCGGATAGGAAGGAAGAAGGACGAACTATAAAGGAATATAACCTTACTATAGAAGAAAATAAAATGACGCTTGGGGGTGTAACCGCAAAAGCGATGACCATCAATGGTAGTATTCCTGGACCAGTTTTAGAGTTTTATGAGGGAGAACTTGCCATCATCAACGTTACCAATAAAATGGATGAAGAAACCTCTGTGCATTGGCACGGGTTGATACTTCCCAATTTTTACGATGGCGTACCTTATTTGAATACACCCCCAATCGAACCGGGAGAGACTTTTCAATACAGAATACCAATCAATCAATCGGGTACCTATTGGTACCATTCTCATACAATGTTACAAGAACAGAAAGGTGTGTATGGGTCTATTATCATTCATCCAAAAGAAAAAACTCTGGAATATGATAAAGATTTGGTGGTGCTACTCTCTGATTGGACAAACGAGAAACCATTGAACGTGCTACGAAACCTTAAAAGAGGTAACGAGTGGTATCAAGTTAAAAAAGGTACAGCAGTACCATTGAGTAGAGTCATTTCAGAAGGTGCTTTTGGCCCCCAACTTAAATTTTGGAGAGACCGTATGGAAGGCGCTGATATTGCCGACATTTATTATCCCGCATTTTTGTCCAACGGTAAAAAATTGGCGGAGTATCCAGAATTCAGGGCAGGCGAAAAAATACGTCTTCGCTTCATCAATGCGTCTGCCTCTACTTATTATTGGCTGGATTTTGGCGGAGGAAACCCAATGGTGGTATCTAGTGATGGTATTGACGTACAGCCCGTATCCAAAAGCCGATTTCTATTTGGCATAGCCGAAACGTATGATGTCATTGTCACTATTCCCGAAGGAACCTTAGAAGTTACCGCAACAGCTCAAGATGGTTCAGGTCATACCTCTATACAATTAGGTAATGGCACCCTTTATCCAGCCAAAAGAATAGACAGACCTGATAAAGTAGAGATGATGAAACAAATGGGTAAAATGGATATGAAAATGGGAGCACCTGCAATGGTTGGAAATAAAAAAAAGAAGACACCTGAAGTTTTAATGCAGAAGTATGGGATGAAGATGGATATGAAAGACGGCCAAATGAAAATGCACGATAAAATGTCAATGAAAGATGGTAAGATGAATGACCAAATGGATATGAAAATGAAGATGGACGATACGATGGGAATGAAAAAGGACGGCCATATGCACGATATGCAAATGATTCAGAAAGATACTGCCTCTTTTGATTATAACACGCGGAAAACCTACTTCAACTACGACTTTTTAAAGGCAAAGGAAAATACCACCTACAAAGCCGATTTACCCATAAACGACATTCTGTTGAACCTGACCGGAAATATGCAACGCTATGTATGGAGTATGAACGGTGTTCCACTTTCGGAAACCGATAAAATAAAAATTAAAAACGGGGAAGTAACCCGAATAACACTCAACAACCTAACAATGATGCATCACCCAATGCACCTGCACGGGCATTATTTCAGGGTCATTAATGAAAACGGCGAACGTTCACCATTAAAGCATACTGTAAATGTACCACCAATGCAAAAAGTGGTCATAGAATTCTATAACGAAGAGTATGGCGATTGGTTCTTTCACTGCCACGTATTGTATCATATGATGGGTGGTATGGCAAGGGTTTTTAGTTACGATACCCCTCGGGATAAGCGTATGGCTGAGTTTCCGGCAAAAAAAATAATTGATGAAACAGACCATTATTATTCGTGGGGATTGGCTCGTGCTGGCTCAAACTTTAATGAACTCTTTTTAACGTCGAGTAATATTCGCAACGAATTCGGATTGAGAGCAGAATTCGATTATGACAAAAATCTTGAAGCCGAAGTAAATTACAATAGGTATCTCAATGATTGGGTGCGCCTCTATGTAGGTATTAACACCGAAACCGAAATACCAGATTCCTTCGATGAGTTCAATACTGTTGGTCTTATTGGGGTAAAATACTTTACGCCTTACAGGTTTAACGTAGATGTGAGTATGGATAATCAACTGCGCCCAAGAATACGTCTGGACAGGGAGCTATTGATTTTTCCTAGAATTTTTCTGGAGGGCGAATACGAATATAGAGCAGACTTTGGATGGGTCAATGATTTAGGAGATAGCTCTTATGAAAGTGAAACACAATGGTTGGTAGGTCTTTCGTACATCCTCTCTAGAAATTTTTCAATACAGGGTAACTACAACAACCGATATGGTTGGGGTGGTGGTTTATTAGCACGATTTTAAACAACTAAAAAATAAAAAGATGAACTATTATTTTAATAAGACAATCAATGGAACTTTTGAAGAGGTCATCGAGAAAGTAACACAAGGATTAAAGGAAGAAGGTTTTGGAATACTAACAGAGATTGATGTAACAGAAACCTTAAAGAAAAAACTGGATGTAGACTTTAAAAAGTATAGGATACTCGGAGCGTGTAATCCACCCTATGCTCATAAGGCCTTACAGGTAGAGGATAAGATAGGGACAATGTTGCCATGTAATGTCATAGTACAAGAAATTGAGATAGGAGTTATTGAAGTTGCTGCTGTAAATCCTATGGCATCAATGCAGGCTGTGAAAAATGAAAAATTGAATGATGTTGCTAATGAAATAACGGCAATGTTGGAAAACGTTATTGAAAAACTTTGATGTAGGATGAATGTTAGTAATCACATATAATGCAAAGTAAAAAAATATAATAAATGTTAGCACTAAGTCCAGGTATATTAATTATCCCAATATTTTCACTTGTGATAGTAGGTATTCTATATATCTATTTTTATACGAAAGTTACTGATAAGTCAAACTACAAACGGATGATTTTAACCATAGCTTTAATAGGTTTTGTATTAAACCTTATTTGGGAATTGGCTCACGGACCATTATATAAAGACTTTAAATATGATTTAAGCCACATCTCATTGTGTGTTCTTTCTTCAATAACTGATATGTTGACACTTTTGTTACTCTTCTTTGTTTTTAGCCTAGTATTCAAAAATGTGTATTGGATTAAACAACTTAGTTTTTTTAACACCCTATTGTTAATGCTGGTGGGAGGAATAAGCGCAACTTTTGTAGAAATCTGGCACATTAACAGAGGTGATTGGTTGTATTCAGAATCTATGCCCTTAACACCAATATTAAAGGCAGGAGTTTCACCGGTTCTTCAATTCACAATATTACCATTAGTCATTTTTATAATAAGTAAGAATTTAATATTAAAAACAGGAAAATAAATCAAGTAAAACAATTAAAAACAATAAAGAAGATGAAACAATTAAAATTAACATTAGGTATAGTTGCGATAGCTTTTATAACCTTAACGGCAGTGTCTTGTAAAGAGAACAAAAATGAACACAACAATGCCGATGGTCACCACGATACCGATAAAACGGAGCACAATGAAATGATGGGCAATGATGAGATGGGCAATTCAGATAAAATGATGTCAAACAACAATCAGGATGCCAAAGCAGAAGTTATCATTAAAGATTATTTTGAATTGAAAAATGCCTTGGTTTCCGATGATACAAAAAAGGCAGCCGATGCAGGAAAAACCTTGGTCGCTTCTTTAAAAGCTTTTGACAGCAGTAAATATACGGCTGAACAACAAAGTGAATTGAACGACATTTTTGAGGATGCCATTGAGCACGCCGAACACATTGCCGAAAGTGCTATGGACCATCAACGGGAACATTTCAAAATATTGAGCAAGGATATTACCGATATGATTGCCATAACAGGAACAGAAAATACCTTATACCAACAGTTTTGCCCAATGTATGACGGTGGAAGTGCGTGGTTGAGTATGAGTGAAGATATCAAAAACCCATATTACGGAAGTAAAATGTTAAGCTGTGGTAAGGTGCAAAAAGAAATCAATTAGATGAAAATTGCAAAAATCATAGCAGTGGTTTTATTGGTAGCGTTTGTGGGCATACAGTTTGTTCCCACGGAGCGTAACCAAAGCGATGTCGTCCCAAAAACTGATTTTATGTTGGTCAACTCTGTGCCAGACCACATCAAGAGCAAGTTGCAGACTTCCTGCTATGATTGCCACAGTAACAACACGCAATATCCTTGGTACAATAAAGTACAACCCATTGCTTGGTTTTTGGAAGATCATATCAAAAAAGGTAAGGCAGAATTGAATTTCAATGAGTGGGATTCGTTATCAAACAGAAGAAAAAAGAGCAAGTTAAGATCCATCATTAAACAGATTGAAAGCGGTGAAATGCCTATGGCTTCCTATACTTTAATTCACACGGAGGCCACTTTTTCTGAAGAAGAAACCCAGAAGGTTGTTAAGTATATGGAAAATTTAAAAGACAGTTTATAATTAAAAAAAAGATAAAATGAAAAATTTAAAAATCAGTGTAGCAGTGATGCTTTTGTTGGTAGTTTCTTTTACTACAGCACAGGAAAAAGAAAAAATGGGTCACAATCATAATCACGATAAGATGATGGATATGAAAGGTGATACAAAAGCAGAGGCAATTTTAAGTGATTATTTCAGCTTAAAAGATGCTTTGGTAGCAGATGATTCAGAAAAAGCAGTTGAGGCAAGCACTAAATTGGTGGCTTCACTGAAAGCGTTCGACGAGTCTAACTATACAGCTAAAGAGCAAAAAGAATTGACTGATATTATTGAGGATGCCACAGAGCACGCAGAACATATTTCAAAAAGTGAAATAGCTCATCAAAGAGAGCATTTTAAAGTGTTGAGTAGGGATATTACCGATATAGTAGCTATTACGGGCACAAAGAATAAGCTGTACCAACAGTTTTGCCCAATGTATGATAAGGGTAGTGCTTGGTTAAGCACTAAAGAAGAAGTGAGAAATCCATACTACGGGAGTAGAATGCTAAAATGTGGAAAAGTTCAAAAAACTATTCAATAGATGCAATCTACCTATCACGATAGTTTGTTAGTTAACAGAGGATAGAAGATACCAGGTTGTTAGGATAGTTAAAAGTCCTGTCATGGGAAGGAAAATGTTGATGGTTAGTGTTAATTCCTTCCCGTGTCAGACACAAGATAATAGAAAAAGAAAGATTGATTTGGTTAATAGCAGCCTGTTAAGAAGTGAGAGGGATTAAATTCCCCTAGAATTATAGTATCCCTCTTCCTTTATTGGGCAAAATACAAACTTTTGAAAAGGAGAAATTCTTTTAAAAGTACTTGATTATGGGAGTGAAACCTGTTTTTTGATTGATGGATAGAGTTTAACTCTCATTTTCAAGTATTAATAGTTGGAATTTGAAGTGAGAATTAGAATTTAAAACGATGAAAGACTGTTGTAAAGACGGATGCCACCACAAAGCAGAAAAATCTGCTGTTAGAAGATGGTTTAATTACATACTGTATGCAATACTGATTGTAATAATTGGTGGCGCGTTGGCACTTCAACTATTTGATTAGAACACAATGAATATGGAAGATATAACCAACATACCTAAAGACACAGGGTTTTACGAACAGCTCTTTAAAAAAGTAGTGTTCACTGCTGGCTTAGTTACGCTTTTGTCCTTAAGTTATGTATTATGGGTTAATGAAAATTCTGATAACTTATTGCTGCCATTTTTAATTGTTGGGTTAGCCTTGGTCAAAACGATATTCATTGTTAGGCTCACTTTTATACAGTTAAGTAAAATAATAGGCGAAAGCCATCAGCTTACGCACGTTCTTACATTGTTTGTTGTATTAATTATCTTGATTATCCTTTCGTTTTCAGCAGATTATCTAGCGTTGTACGTATTGAATTCAGAAAATTTTAAGTCTGCAGCATCACTTGAAGGTTCATTATTTAAAGAGTTTTTTGAGTTTACATATTTCAGCCTAATCACTTTTTCATCTGTTGGTTTTGGAGATATAGTGCCATTAACAATTCCTGGTAAACTCTTGGTAATTGTGGAGGTTCTCTTGAGCTTTTTGGTTTTGGTTTTTGGTATTGCCAACATTAATAGAATACACGTCAATAAATAAAAACATTATAAAACTAAAATTATGAAAACACTTAAACTAGTAACAACCCTAATACTACTTCTGTTTACCACTGGCCAAATCTTTAGCCAAAATGCAGGGAGTACAACAGATAAAGAAGCTGTTCTAAAAATAATGAAATCGTACAAAGATGCATTGCAAAATCTCACTACCAAAGGCACATTTGAGTTGTTTGCAAAAGATTCCGAGGTATATGAATCAGGCGGTATTGAGGGTACCTATGAGCATTACATAGAACACCATCTAGGTCCAGAACTGGGGCACTTTAAAAGTTTTACTTTTTCAGATTATAAAATCGATGTGAAAGTAGATGCACCCTACGCATTTACTACAGAAACCTATGTTTATACCATCGTATTAAATCCAGACGAAAAAGGTAAGTCCCGAACTATTAAGAAAAAGGGAGTAGCAACCTCAATTTTAAAGAAAATGGATGGCGAATGGAAAATTATTAAAACACATTCTTCATCAAGAAACACGAAGTAACAACCAATGAGTAGATATATTTATTTAGGTATCGTATTGTTTGGTCTTCTTTTTACGAATTGTAAAGAGAAGAAAACCGAGCCATTGCCAGAACAGCCAAAAGAAACAACAGCACCCGAACCACCAAAAAAAGTATTGAGCCCTCATACATCGGCTATGGCAATGATTGGAGATGCACATATTCACATAGACTATTCTTCACCTGGAGTTAGGGGACGAATCATTTTTGGTGGATTAGTTGGTTATGATATTATTTGGCAAGCTGGAGCACATATGGCAACGTGGATTGAAACAAATAAGGATTTAGTTATAAATGGTGAGGTGCTTCCAAAAGGAAAATATGGATTTTTCACGATTCCTTCAAAAGAGGATTGGACTATAATGATAAATAAAAATTGGAATCAGCACGGGAAAGACGATTATGATGCTAATGATGATGTGATACGATTTAAAGTGACGCCAAGTATTTCGGACAAAATTACAGAGCATTTAGAATATAAAGTAAATAAGTTAAGCGAAACAGAAGGTACTATTTCTCTTGCTTGGGAAAAGATAACAATTAGTTTTCCTTTCAAAATAAACCAATAAGATGGTCAATAGACATACAGCATTAAAAATAAGAAAAGTACATCGCTATTTAGGTCTTTTTATTGGGATTCAATTCCTAATGTGGACGATTAGTGGGCTGTATTTTAGTTGGACAGATATTGATGATATCCACGGAGACCAGTTTAAGAAAGAGAAACCTAAACAAACGTCCTTTAGTAACCTGTTAGGTACTGCTCAACTAAATTTAGAGGAGCCAATTCAAAACTTAGAACTCTTGGAAATAGCTGGCGAACCTTATTATTGGATAAATGAAAACAACTTGTACAATGCTGTTTCAGGTAACAAAAAGAATGAAATTACCGAACAAGAAGCAATCAAAGTAGCTGAGCGCTATATGTTGTCAGATTTAAAAATAGATAAAATACAAAGAATTGAATCAGTAAGCGACCACCACGAATACAGGGGAAGACCTCTGCCGGCTTATGAGATTTCATACAAAACTGATGAAAATCTTAAGGCTTATGTGGCAATTAAAAATGGAGCGTTTCAAACAGTACGTCATCGCGATTGGCGTTGGTTCGATTTTTTATGGATGACACATACTATGGATTATCAAGGACGAGATAATTTTAATACCATTGTTTTAAGAGCATTCTCATTGTTGGGATTAATAACCGTATTGAGTGGTTTTTTACTTTGGTATACATCATCACCTACAATTAGAAAAATAAATAAGAGAACAAAAAAGTAATATTATGAATAAAAACATTATTTACATAAGCGTTGCGGTAATTGTTGGCCTGTTTGGTGGCTATCTAATTTTCGGTAGAGGTTCTGCTGATACAGCAACAAACACAGTTATGGATGGTCACAACCACTCAGAGGAAATCGCTACTAACCAAATGTGGACTTGTTCGATGCACCCACAGATTATGCAACCGGAACCAGGAGATTGCCCTATTTGCGGAATGGATTTAATACCAGCAGAAGCAGGCGCAGATGGCCTCAATGCTAATGAGATTAAAATGACAGAAAATGCGATGGCCTTGGCTAATATTCAAACCTCTGTTGTAGGGCAGGGACAAATGGGTGATAACTCATTAAAGCTATCGGGTAAGATTAGGCCCAATGAAGAATCTAATGCGGTACAAGTTACCTACTTTGGTGGTAGAATAGAGCAATTATACGTTAATTCTACAGGAGAACGTGTAGGTGCCGGACAACGTTTGGCTACTATCTATTCACCAGAATTAGTTGCTGCACAACAAGAACTACTAACGGCTTCCTCGCTTAAAGAATCGCAACCAGAACTTTATAAGGCTGTAAGAAATAAACTTAAACTATGGAAGCTATCAGAGAAACAGATTAACGCTATTGAATCTGCTGGAAAAGTGCAAGAATATTTCCCTGTATTTGCTACTGTTTCAGGTACGGTAACTCATAAAATGGTTGAAGAAGGTGACTACGTTAAGCAAGGACAACCTTTATATAAGATAGCAAATTTTAACACCGTTTGGGCGGAGTTTGATGCTTACGAAAATCAAATAGCATTATTAAAAGAAGGTCAGACCATTAAAATAACGACAAATGCCTACCGTAATGAAGTTTTTGATGCTAAAATTTCATTTATAGACCCATTGCTCAATTCTGCAACTAGAACAATAGTGGTAAGAGCAGTACTAAATAATAAGAAGGATAAGTTTAAACCGGGAATGTTTGTTGAAGGTACGATTGAAGGCATTCAATCGGGTTCTAAAAGTGCAGTAACCGTTCCTGCTACCGCTGTTTTGTGGACAGGAAAACGGTCTGTAGTTTATGTTAAAACAAAACCGAACGAACCTGTCTTTGAAATGAGAGAAGTTTTATTGGGTAATACCAATGGTGAGAGTTATACCATTCTTGAGGGACTTGTAAATGGTGATGAAGTAGTGACAAATGGAACATTCACTGTAGATGCTGCTGCTCAGTTACAAGGCAAAAAATCAATGATGAATGCTGAAGGGGGAAAAACTATGACAGGACACGAAGGCCATCTAGGAATGCAAAATGACGGTTCAGGGGAAAAGATGAACAGCACCAATCATTCAGAGATGAACAAGAGAATTGAAGTTCCTAATAAATTTCAGAGCCAATTAAAAGAGGTTTTTGATGGCTATATTCTATTAAAGGATGCTCTAGTTGATGACAACTCTGAAGAAGCACAAACTGCTGCAAAGAGAATAAGTCAGAATTTAGCAAAAGTAAATATGAAATTATTGTCCGATGAAGAAGCACATAACCATTGGATGACAATCCAAAAAGAGGTAAAAAATTCTGCAAATGCTATTGAAAACAATTCAGATATAGCGGCACAAAGAAGACATTTTAAGCACCTTTCTGCACATATGATAAGTGCTGTGCAACTTTTTGGCGTAAACCAAAAAGTCTTTAGCGAGTATTGCCCTATGGCAGATAACAATAAAGGTGCCTATTGGTTAAGCCTTGAAGAAGAAATTCGCAATCCGTATTACGGAGAAGCAATGTTAAAATGTGGTGAAGTAAGGGAGGCCATAGAATAGGGCAGCCTTAAATAAGAGTTCCATAAAGAAATATATGCAATGGTAAGAAGAGCGATGATGAGTGAGAGTAGAAGAAATAGGAGAAAAGCTGAAAGAAATAAGCGCCGAACTAAGAACAATATCACTAAAAAAGATAGAATTATTGGAATATTGGCCCTAATCATCATATTTATTATAGCCGCTATTGCAGCGTATTTCTATTCACTTTCAAAAGCTGGGATAAAGTTGTTCTAAAAAAAATGAGTTATAAAGTTCACATAAAAAATATGGTATGTCCGCGATGTATCTCTGCGGTATCTAATATTTTGCAAGAACTGAAGATACCATATAGCTCAATAAAATTGGGAGAAGTTGAATTAACAAAATCTTTAAGCGTGGAAAATAAAAACAAGTTTTCCAAAGCACTTCAAGATATTGGATTCAGTTTAATCAACGACCGTAGAAGTCAGCTTATAGAACAGATGAAAACCTTGGTGGTAGACAAAATTTATTACTCATCAGAAGATTTGAACATTAAATGGACAGACTTTATTAGTGAAAAATTGCGCCTGGACTATAAATATTTAAGCTCACTTTTTTCATCAGTAGAGAGTATCACTTTTGAACAATATATCATTAACCAAAAAATTGAGCGTGTTAAAGAACTCATCGTTTATGACGAGTTAACCTTAAGCGAAATAGCTTTTAAGTTAAACTATAGTAGCGTTGCTTACTTAAGTAATCAGTTTAAAAAAGTTACGGGAATGACACCTACACAGTTTAAAAATAATAGAGATAAGAACAGAAAATCGCTTGATGAATTTTAGGATATTGAGAGTTCAATGCCACTTTTATGTGGTAAAATCGATTAGTGTTTTAAATGAGTTAAAGTATTACCTATTGTAGCAAATACTTGTTTTGTATAAATCTTTATTTTAATGAATTAAATTAATTAAAATAACCAAAAATATAAACTATGGAAAACAACGAAAAAAAGCCAAATAATTATTTAAAATTTTTCGCAATGATTGGCACCTCAATGGTTGCGATGTTCTTTTTGATGTACACACACTCGTATCAGATTATTGACCATTTCTGGTACAGTGAGACCCGTTTTTTTATGACCCTGATTATGGGTGGGTCGATGGTCATTATTATGCTTCTGTATATGTTAAATATGTACAAAGAGAGAAACAAGAATATTATGATTTTGAGTCTAGGGATTTTATTGATTGCAGGAGGGATTTGGCTAGTCCGAAGTCAAGTAACAGTTACTGGTGTTGACTATATGGAAGGAATGATACCCCATCACTCTATAGCTATTTTAACTAGCGAACGTTCTAAAATAAAAGATGTCAGGGTAAGGAAAATTGCCGATGAAATCATCAAGGCGCAACGTAGGGAAATAATGGAAATGCAATGGTTAATCAATGACATTAAGGAAAATGGAATAGTGGAAACAGAAGAGGAGAGAAAGAATCGCCCAATTCCCAAATTTGAAGGTTCGCTTACCGAGGAAACAAAAAATCTAAACGATTAAAAACATAAGTATACATCATCGATTAAAAGAAAAAGGATTTACCTTAAATAATCTTTCGAATTAGGGAAAGGCTTTAGAGGTTGAAAATCTTTTTTCTTTTAGAGGTTGATGGATTCAAAAAAAATGATTGCTAGCCTGCAAAAGATTCTTAACGAGAATGGTAGATTGATTATTTCCCAAAAACTACATTTACTTTTAGAATATAACATTTGAGATTTTAAGTTATAGTTAATTTGAATGATTTGTTAGCTTTTATTATTTAAGCATTTGCTTAAATAATAATATAAGTATAAATTTGCTAAAATTTTAATTATGGCTCTTGAATTAAGTTGCACCCGTGCCGAGGCAGACCAGAAGCAGTTGATGCGTTGTCGTAACACTTTGAATACAAGCTCAGAATTAATCAATAGTGTTGGCAAGGTACTGGCCCTGGCAGGTAATGAAACCAGACTAAAGATTCTATTCCTGTTGAACGAGGAAGGTGAGCTTTGTCCTTGTGATTTTTCAGATATACTGCAAATGAGTGTCCCAGCAATTTCACAACACATTCGAAAGATGAAGGATGCCGGATTGATTTCTTCGAGACGAGATGGTCAAACGTTGTATTACTCTTTGGTCAAAGATTCAAGCGAGGTATTGGAAGGAATTTTCGGCAGGCTTAAAGAAAACAAAAAAGTAGCATAAAATGAATATGGAAAAATCATCAAATACAGTAGCGTACACTGGAATAATTTCAGCAATAGCGGCATCAATATGCTGCATAACCCCAGTTTTGGCATTGATTGCTGGCACAAGCGGAATTGCCTCAACTTTCTCTTGGATAGAACCTTTCAGACCTTATTTAATAGGGCTAACGATTTTGGTGCTTGGTTTTGCTTGGTATCAAAAACTAAAACCCCAAAAAGAAATTGACTGCGAATGTGAGACAGATGACCTGCCTGCTGGCAAGGCAGGAAGGCCTAAATTTATTCAATCAAAAATCTTTTTAGGAATAGTAACCCTATTTGCTATAATAATGTTGGCTTTCCCATACTATTCAGGGATTTTTTATTCAAATACAGAAAAGCAAATAATCGTAGTTGACAAATCAGACATTAAAACCACTGAATATAAAATCAGCGGAATGACCTGCACGGGTTGTGAAGAACACGTAAACCACGAAATAAACAAACTCAACGGAATTGTAAACTCAAAAGCATCCTACGAAAACGGAAATGCAATCGTTGAGTTTGACAAAACAAAAACTAATGAAACGGAAATCGAGAAAGCAATTAACGCAACAGGTTATAAAGTAACCAACAAAAAGGAAAACTAATGGAAGTCCAGTTAAAATCAGAAATAACTTGCCCAAACTGCGGGCATAAAAAAATAGAGGAAATGCCAACGGAGTCTTGTCAATTCTTTTACGAGTGTGAGAATTGTAAAAAAGTATTACGACCAAAAGAAGGTGATTGTTGTGTTTATTGTTCGTATGGAACAATTGCTTGTCCGTCTATTCAAAATAATAAAAGTTGTTGCTAAAAGCATTATAATTTTGCAACCCTGTTGCACCGAAATTTTGTTATCTTTGTCTCAATGAAAGTGTTAGCACTCATATTATCTATTTATATCTTTGGGCTCAATTTAATGCCTTGTGAAGATAATGGTATCCCTGATAATGAGGTTAAAACTGAAATTTCTCAAGCGTTAGACAACGACCATCAACATCAAGGGGCAGATCTATGCTCACCATTTTGCCAATGCCATTGTTGTCATATTCACGTGATACATTTTAAGGTTGCAGATTACAGTGTATCTAATACTGTTATTCCAACACAACCTTTCTATTATTTTGATGGTCTTGAAAAAGACTTCAATACCACCCTTTTACAGCCACCACAGGTTTAATGAATGCCTGCCTATGCAGGTATCTTATAAATTCAAGTAACCCATTTTAAAATAGGTTGCTTATCTCTATTTATAAATTCATTATAACCATTCTTATGATTAATAAAATCATTGATTTTTCAATAAATAACAAATTTATTATTGGTTTGCTAACGCTTACCATTATTGGAGCAGGTATCTGGAGTATGACAAAAGTACCCATAGATGCTGTTCCTGATATTACCAACAACCAAGTTCAGGTAATAACACAATCCCCAAATTTAGGCACAGAAGATATTGAGCAAATAGTTACCTATCCTGTTGAGGTGGCAATGAGCAATTTGCCTAATGTGGAAGAAATTCGCTCAATTTCACGCTTTGGTCTGTCAGTAGTCACCATTGTATTTAGTGATGATATGGGTACATATCTTCCAAGGCAATTGGTTGCTGAAAAACTCAACGAAGTAAAAGAACAAATTCCAGCGGGTTTTGGAGAACCTACAATGGGGCCTATATCCACAGGTCTGGGAGAGATATACCAATACACATTAAAAGTAAAACCAGAATATCAAGATAAATATTTCATTTCAGATGTGCGTACAATGCAAGACTGGATTGTACAACGCCAAATGGCAATGGTTCCTGGTGTTGTCGAGGTCAACGCTATTGGAGGTAAAATAAAACAATATGAAGTTGCTGTAGACCCTAACGAGCTTAAATCTATTGGGATTACCATTACAGATGTATTTGAAGCCCTCGAAGCCAACAACCAAAATACAGGTGGTGCTTATATCGAAAAAAACCATCAGGCTAATTTTATACGAGGGGAAGGATTGGCAAGAAGTTTAGACGACATTAAAAAAATTACGGTTAAAACCATTAATAATGTGCCTATTACCATTGGTGATATAGCAACAGTTCAATTTGGTGCAGCTATTCGTTACGGAGCATTAACACAAGATGGCGAAGGAGAAGTTGTCGGTGGCTTGGTAATGATGCTTAAAGGTGCAAATTCAAATGATGTGATTGCCAATGTTAAAGAGCGTATGGTTCAAATACAAAAGTCCCTGCCAGAAGGTGTTGTTATTGAACCACTTTTAGACAGAAGTAAGTTAATTGTAGAAACGACATCAACGGTTGCAACAAACCTTATTGAAGGGGCTTTAATCGTTATTTTCGTTCTCATTTTCTTGTTGGGTAATTGGCGAGGTGGCTTAATTGTAGCTTCAACCATTCCACTATCGTTACTGTTTGCATTTATTTTAATGAATGTATTCAACGTATGGGCAAACCTGATGAGTTTAGGAGCTATAGACTTCGGTATTATTGTAGATGGCGCAGTGATTATTGTGGAGTCTACGGTATTCCTTATCGCTTCACAAGTACTTAAAAAGAAAAAAATAACCGCCAAAGAACGTGATGAAGTAGCAGCATCAGCTTCAAAAAAAATGATGAACGCTGCCTTTTTCGGTCAGTTGATTATACTTATTGTATTTCTTCCCATTTTAGCCTTACAAGGTATTGAAGGGAAAATGTTCAAACCAATGGCATTGACCTTTATTTTCGCTATGTTGGGAGCTATGGTTTTGTGTCTTACCTACGTACCAATGATGTCTGCTTTGGTATTGAGAACACCAAAAAATGATAAATTATCTTATGGTGATAAATTTGTGCATTGGGTTGAAGATAAATACAAACCTTTATTGCAAAGAGCACTCTTAAAAGGAAAATGGATTGTAGGAATTGCTGTGGCACTATTTGCGGTAACAGTCTTTATGTTTACCCGAATGGGAGGTGAATTTATCCCACAACTCGATGAAGGCGACATTGCATTCCACGCCATTTTAAAACCGGGTAGCTCGTTATCTGAAACAATAGAAACCACTACCAAAATAGAGCAAATAGTAAAGGAAAAATTTCCGGAAGTTGAAAAAATAGTTAGTCGAATTGGTGTAGCCGAAATACCCACCGATCCAATGCCTATGGATTTAGCAGATGTATTTGTAATCCTAAAACCAAAAAGCGAATGGACTACGGTAGAGTCAAAAGACGAGCTTATTGAAGCAATGAAAGAAGCTGTTGAAATTATTCCTGGAGTCAATTATGAATTTACCCAACCTATAGAAATGCGCTTTAACGAGTTGCTTGAAGGGGTACGAGAAGATATTGCCATTAAGTTGTACGGCGAAGACATCGAGGTCTTATCCCAAAAAGCAGAAGAAATCACTAAAATAATTGCAGGAACACCTGGAATTGGTGATATGAAAGCCGAAGCCACAACAGGTTTGCCTCAAATGACTATAAATTATAATAGAAATAAGTTGGCGCAATATGGACTTCAAATCAACACACTTAACAAAATGGTGCAATCGGCATTTGCCGGAGGTAATGCAGGTGTGATTTTTGAAGGAGAAAAGCGGTTTGATTTGGTGGTCCGTTTAAACCAACACAACCGTAAGGATATATCAGATATTCAAAATCTGTTTATCAATTTGCCTTCGGGGACACAAATTCCACTTCGTGAAGTAGCGGATATATCCTATAAAGCAGGGCCTATGCAAATAAGCAGGGACAATACCAACCGCAGAACCTATGTAGGTATCAATGTAAGAGGACGTGATGTAAAATCGTTGGTGGGTGAAATCAAAACCAAATTAGATGCACAATTGGAATTGCCATCTGGCTATTTTGTACGCTATGGCGGTGCTTTTGAAAATTTAGAACGTGCCAGCAATCGTTTACAAACCGTAGTACCTATTGCCTTACTACTTATTTTCGTACTGATATACTTTGCTTTAAAATCAGTACCACAAACCTTAATGATATACATTGCTATTCCAATGGCTACCATTGGTGGTGTGGTGGCTTTATGGTTGCGTGATATGCCATTTAGCATTTCGGCAGGTGTTGGTTTTATTGTATTGTTTG
The DNA here is from genome assembly GCF_042676105.1 of Winogradskyella aquimaris. Taxonomy (NCBI): domain Bacteria; kingdom Pseudomonadati; phylum Bacteroidota; class Flavobacteriia; order Flavobacteriales; family Flavobacteriaceae; genus Winogradskyella; species Winogradskyella aquimaris. Next base: position 631,901 of record NZ_JBHTJQ010000016.1, read on the forward strand.
GGGTTGCCGTGTTAAACGGATTGGTTATGATAAGTGGCCTAAATGAATTGAAAGAAGAAGGTGTCACCAATTTAAAAGAAAGGATTTTGGAAGGTACAAAGCGAAGAATACGCCCTATTATGCTAACAGCATTTACAGATGTATTGGGCTTTTTACCAATGGCTGTTTCAGCATCGGCAGGTGCAGAAGTTCAGCGTCCGTTGGCAACGGTAGTTATTGGTGGTTTATTGACTTCAACATTACTCACCTTATTTGTATTGCCTATTTTATATCATTGGGTTGAGAATAAATCGTTTAGGTTAAAGCCAAACAAAAAAATAGTGAGTGCAACCGCAGTACTGGTTTTAATGTTGGTGTTTTCAACTCGAAGTAATGCACAACAAATCACGGATACCTTGCCTAAAATTTCGTTGAACGAAGCTGTTGCTTTATCTAAAAAGAACTATCCACTATTGAAACAAAAACAATTGGAAGTTACCAAACAAGAAAACCTAAAATCTACGGCATACGATTTTGGTTCTACTCAAATCTTTACAGGTGGTGAAGAAGTCAAAGATGGAACAGGAATCTACACAACGGTCGGTGTTGGACAATCAAACATGGATGTGTTTGGAATCGGAGCAAAACGAAAACTGCAACAACAACGCATTGTGTTGTCACAAAAAATAGTACAATTATCTGAATTGGAGGTAGAACTGGAAGTAAAAAAAGCGTGGGCAAAATGTTATCAGTCTATGAGAAACTTTCAGTTGTACAAAGAGCTTGATTCCATCTATGGTAATTTTGAACAAGCAGTTACGCTGAACTTTGAAGTGGAAGCCATTTCTAAATTGGAGTATTCAGCAGCAAAAAACCAAGTGTTTCAAATTCAGAATAAAAAAGCACAGGCATACAGGGATTATCTTATAGCTATCCAACAGTTAAATCTTTGGTTGTTTGATGACGAAATTTATACTGTATCAGAAGAATTGGAAAACATTACAACGATTGAAACTGATAGCTTATCAACAAATGAACATCCAATGGTTGCTGTTTCAGAAAATCAATTGAATGTCAGCGAAGCAGAATTGAGAGCGGCAAAAGCCGATAATTTACCAAAATTGAACCTTCAAGGTGGTTTACAAAAAGTTAATGGCGATTCAGGTTTTTATACCTATCAAGCAGGAATTTCCATTCCATTCCTGTCAGGTTCAAACAAAGCCCGAATTAAATCGGCAAAAATTGACAATGCTATTGCAGAAAGTAATTTGCTATTCAAAAAACAAGAATTACAATCACAATATGCACAAGCAAAAGAAGATTATTTAAAATGGAAACTGTCTTGGGAATTTTACGAAACACAAGTATTACCTTTAACCAAAAACCAGAAATCAGGAGCGTTGTTGGCGTATAAGGAAGGAGAAATAGATTATACTACCTTTACACAATTGGTAAAAGAAGCCGTACAGTCAGAACTGGAAGCTCAAAACGCTTTAATCAATTATTTAGAAAGTACGTTTCAACTACAATATTTTAACCAATAATAAAATGAAAACAATATCATATAAATATATCGCCGTTATTTTAATAACACTTTTTATGGTGTCTTGTGGCAATAAAAAAGACCAATCAGAAAATAATGGGAATTCTCACGATAAAACAGAACAAACCAGTGAAAATGAAGAACACCACGAAGAAGGCGAAGTAACACTTAATCAACAACAGTTTGATGCCTTAAAAATGAAAATAGACACCTTGGGCTTACGCAATATGAGTGGTTATGTTGAGGCAAACGGCACATTGGAAGTGCCACCCCAAAACGAAGCTGCTATTACTTCTGTTATAGGAGCAAATGTAACATCCATAAAAGTCATTGAGGGAGATAAAGTTGAAAAAGGTGAGGTAGTGGCTTATTTGTCACATCCAAATATTATAGCCTTACAGACCGATTACCTAAACGCTTATAGCAATAGCGAACTTTTAAAGAAAAATTACGAACGCCAAAAAAAATTATACGATGCAGGAGTAGGATCTGGTGCTAATTTCCAAAAAGCAGAAGCAGAATACAAAGGTTCAACGGCATTAGTAAATGGTTTGGCAGCTCAATTAAGTATTTTAAATATTAATACAGCATCAGTTCGTAATGGGAGTATCGCTCAACAAATTCCACTACGAAGCCCCATTGAAGGATTTGTGCAAAAAGTAGAGGTTAAAACAGGACAATATGTAGAACCACAGACTGAACTGTTCGAGATTGTAAATACACATCACGTTCACGCAGATTTAATGGTGTTTGAAAAAGATGTTTACAAAGTAAAACAAGGGCAAAAGGTAACTTTTAGTGTGCAATCCATACCACATACAGAACTTACAGCCGAGATTTACTCGGTAAGCAAAACCTTTGAAGACAACCCTAAAGCGGTTCACGTGCACGCCGAAATAGAAAATAAATCAGGTAATCTCATTCCAGGTATGTACATTCAAGGAAGAATACAAACCGATAGTGCATTAACAAAGGCATTGCCCGAAAGTGCCATTGTAAAAGATGGCGATAGATTTTTTGTTTTTACGGTAGAAAAAGAAGGTGAAACTTGGGCTTTTAAGCCTGTAGAAGTAATAACTGGAGAAAAAGATGGAGTTTGGATTGCAGTTACTTTTTCAGAAGAAGTATCCGCTAATACCAAGTTTGCTTACAATAATGCGTATTACCTTATAGCAGAAATGAAAAAAGGAGAAGCAGAACACGCTCATTAATTATGGAAACAATAGAACAATTATTAGAGTCAAAAGATATTCGCGTAACAGCAATGCGGTTGCTAATTTATAAGTTTCTTGCAGAAAAGAATGTCGCAGTAACATTAAGTGATATTGAAAATGCGTTTGGAAAAGCAGATAGAACAACGCTTTACAGAACAATAAAGACCTTTGAAGAAAAGGATATTGTACATCAAATAGACGATGGTACAGGTATTACCAAATACGCCCTTTGCGAACAAGGTTGCAATTGTGATATTAAAACCGATTTACACTTACACTTTCATTGTACTAATTGTGGTGAAACCATTTGCTTAACAGACCATAAAATACCACAAATCAAGGTTCCTGAAGGTTTTGTTTCCGAAAATGTAAACTTGGTAGTAAAAGGTATTTGCGATAAATGTAGCGGTTAATAATGCACTTCTATTGCATCCCTTTTTTACGGAACTTTGAATTTAAGACAAATAAAAAATGAAAAAAAAGAAAATAAATCTGCGAGATTTAAAAGCTAATTCAAACAAAGCGCATAGTCACAATCATGATAAAAGTTCAAGTCAATTTAAAGCATACATTCCTGCCGTTATAAGTTTTACAATGCTTATTATTGGAATAGGATTAGACTATTTTGATGTTTCTTTTTTTAAGGATTGGCTTCCTATAATTTGGTACGGCATAGCATATCTACCTGTTGGTTTTCCGGTAGTTAAAGAAGGTTGGGAAAGCATAAAAAAGGGCGATGTGTTTACAGAGTTCTTTTTAATGTCTATAGCAACTATTGGGGCATTTATAATAGGTGAATATCCCGAAGGCGTTGCGGTGATGTTATTTTATGCAGTGGGCGAACTCTTTCAAAATGCAGCAGTTAATAGAGCTAAAGGAAACATTAAGGCCTTATTGGATGTAAGACCAAAGGAAGCCAATGTTTTTCGAGATGGTGATTATAAAAGTGTCAATCCTGAAAGTGTCGAAATAGGCGAAAAAATCCAAATACGTGTGGGTGAAAAAATACCATTGGATGGTATGCTGCTATCTGAAAAAGCGTCTTTAAATACCGCAGCGTTAACAGGCGAAAGTAAACCCGATACCATCACTAAGAGCGAAAAAGTTTATGCGGGAAGTATCAACTTGGACGGGGTCATTGAAGTAAGGACTACCAAAGAATTTAAGGATAGTTCCATCGCGCGAATCTTGGATATGGTGCAGAACGCCACCGCCCGAAAATCTAAGACGGAACTGTTCATTAGAAAATTCGCCAGGATTTATACGCCCATTGTGGTTTTCCTTGCCATCGGTCTGACCTTTTTGCCTTATCTTTTTGTGGATGATTACGTCTTTAGGGATTGGTTATATCGTGCCTTGATATTCTTGGTGATTTCCTGTCCTTGTGCTTTAGTTATTTCAATTCCGTTAGGCTATTTCGGTGGTCTCGGTGCGGCATCCCGCAATGGGATACTATTCAAGGGTGCATCCTTTTTGGATGCGATGACCAAAGTGAATACAGTTGTGATGGATAAAACTGGTACTGTTACCAAAGGAGTCTTCAAGATTAAAGAAGTGGTCACCAAAAATAATTTCGCGCCTGCCCTTAGCGCAGTCGAAGGGGAAGCAGAATTTATGCAATACCTGATGGCAATGGAAGAGCAATCCACCCATCCCATTGCAAAGGCAATTCTGGAATATAAGGCAGATGGTGCCGATTTTGAAGCAACCGAAGTTTCCGAAGTTGCTGGAAAGGGCTTGAAAGGTACGGTCAACGGAAAGCAGGTATTGGTAGGCAATAAAGCTCTGATGGTTTCCAACGGCATCGAAGTTCCCTCTGAGACCGATACCATAGTCGAATCCATCGTAATGCTAGCCATCGACGGAAAGTTTGCCGGATACGTGACCATTGCTGATGAACTGAAGGAAGATGCCCACCAAGCCATAAAGCAAATTCGTGAAGCAGGAATTTCCAAAATCATAATGCTATCCGGCGACAAGGATTCCATTACCTTACAGGTATCCGAAGAGTTGAATCTCGATTGGGCGAAAGGCAGTCTGCTACCGGAAGATAAACTGAACGAAGTCGAGAAACTCAAAACTCAACCCGATACGACCGTAGCCTTTATGGGCGACGGTATAAACGATGCGCCCGTACTTGCTGCAAGCGATGTAGGTATCGCAATGGGCGGTTTGGGTAGTGACGTGGCCATTGAAACGGCAGATGTCATCATCCAGACCGACCAACCGAGTAAGATTGCCAGGGCGGTCAACATCGGTCGTTCCACCCGAAGGATTGTCTGGCAAAATATCGGATTGGCGTTTGGTGTGAAGGTAGTTGTTCTTATCCTCGGCGCTGGCGGTTTGGCCACGATGTGGGAAGCCGTATTTGCCGATGTTGGAGTGGCGTTATTAGCTATATTAAATGCGGTCAGATTGCAAAGAATGACTTGGAGTTAACATACAAAAAAAGCGCACAGAGAAGATGTTTTTAAAGCATGGTTGGTATATTGAATAATTTAATTTAAAGAGGTATTAGAAACCAACTAATAAAAGAAAATGAATGAGCAAATTTTACAACTCTTTCAGCGAATAACGTAACAGTTTTCCCGTGTTCTATTCCGAAATTTGTGAAATACAAAACGGATTAATAAATGGAAGCAACCAATATATTCGACACCAAACCCAAAGAACAAAAAACAGGCATAAAAAAATCCTTTCCAGTTACGGGTATGACCTGTGCCGCCTGTGCCAGCAGTGTTGAGTCGATTCTTTCCCATACCGATGGCGTAAACAAGGCCATCGTAAATTTTGCCAGCAATTCGATTTTAGTCGATTACGATGAAACCATTTCTGAAGAAAAACTTCAGAACGCACTGCGTGAAGTGGGCTATGATATCCTTATCGATGCAGAAGACCCAGTGGAAGCACAACAAGAGCTTCAGCAAAAGCATTACCAAGACATTAAAAACCGTACCATTTGGTCAGCTATTCTGACGCTGCCCATATTCATACTTGGAATGTTCTTTATGCAATGGGAACCTGGTAAGTGGATTTCTTTGGTATTGGCTATTCCTATTCTTTTCTGGTATGGGCGTAGTTTTTTTATCAATGCTTTCAAACAGGCCAAACGTGGCAAGGCGAATATGGATACCTTGGTGGCTTTAAGTACAGGGATTGCCTTTCTCTTCAGTGTTTTCAATACCCTTTTTCCAGAGTTTTGGTTAAGCCGTGGCATTGAACCCCACGTCTATTACGAAGCAGCCACGGTCATCATTACCTTTATTTCCCTTGGAAAATTATTGGAGGAAAGGGCAAAATCGAACACTTCATCCGCAATAAAGAAACTGATGGGATTACAGCCCAAAACGTTGAAGATTATTGAGAACCGCTTAGAAAAGGAGATTCCGATTTCCGAAGTCCAAGTTGGTCAGACCATCTTGGTACGCCCTGGAGAGAAGATTCCTGTTGATGGAGAAGTTGTAAAAGGGAGCTCGTATGTAGACGAAAGTATGATTACGGGTGAACCTGTTCCAGTACAAAAGGCCAGAGAAGAGAAGGTGTTTGCTGGCACCGTCAACCAAAAAGGTAGTTTTCAATTTACTGCAGAAAAAGTAGGTGGCGAAACCCTGCTTTCCCAAATCATAAAAATGGTACAGGAAGCACAGGGCAGCAAGGCACCTGTACAAAAATTGGTCGATAAAATTGCTGGAATATTTGTTCCTATCGTATTGGGAATATCCATTGTTACCTTCATCGTATGGATGTCTATGGGAGGTGATAATGCGTTTTCTCAAGCTTTATTGACTTCTGTCGCTGTATTGGTCATTGCCTGTCCTTGCGCCTTAGGGTTGGCTACACCTACTGCTATTATGGTGGGAATTGGAAAAGGTGCCGAAAATAATATCCTTATAAAAGATGCCGAGAGTTTAGAACTCGGTCATAAAGTTAATGCTATCATCCTTGATAAAACTGGCACTATTACCGAGGGAAAACCATTGGTGACCGATATACATTGGAAAGGTACACTTGAAAATAAGGTTGATTTAAAACAGTTCTTGTTAGCAATAGAAGCCCAATCGGAACACCCCTTGGCAGAAGCAGTTGTTAATCATTTTAAAGAAGAAAATATTGAAAAAGTTGAAATTGCTTCTTTTGAAAGTATTACGGGTAAAGGTGTGCAGGCTAAAACAGAAAATGGCTCACAATACTATGTTGGAAACCATAAATTAATGCTTGAGAAGAATATACAAATTGATGCTTCCTTGATGCAAACAGCAGAAAGTCTTGAAGAGCAAGCAAAAACCGTCATATTCTTTGGAAATGAAAAAGATGTATTAGCGATACTTGCTATTGCAGACAAAATAAAGGAAACTTCAAAAATAGCCATTGCAACACTTCACGAAAGGGACATTGATGTCTATATGCTAACAGGTGATAATAATAAGACAGCATCAGCCGTAGCCCAACAAGTGGGAATAGCAAATTTCCAAGGGGAAGTAATGCCATCGGATAAAGCAGCCTTTGTGAAAAAATTGCAGTCTGATGGTAAAATAGTAGCTATGGTAGGCGATGGTATCAACGATTCCCACGCCTTGGCGCAAGCCGATGTAAGTATCGCTATGGGCAAAGGGTCCGATATTGCGATGGATGTTGCAAAAATGACATTGATAACCTCAGATTTACAATCCATTCCGAAAGCATTGGCACTATCAAAAAAAACGGTACTGGGCATCCGTCAAAACCTGTTTTGGGCATTCATTTATAATATTATTGGTATTCCGATAGCGGCAGGCGTGCTATACCCGATAAATGGCTTTTTATTAGACCCAATGATTGCAGGTGCAGCAATGGCATTTAGTAGTGTCTCTGTAGTTGCAAATAGCTTAAGGTTAAAAAGGATAAAACTTTAATATTAATTATAAATTAAAATAAAATGAAAACTTTAAAATTTAAAACAAACATTAATTGTGGCGGTTGTATATCTAAGGTAACACCATTCTTAAATAATCAGGAAGGTGTTGAAAGCTGGGAAGTGGATACTGTAAACCCAGATAAAATTTTAACAATAAAAAGCAATGGTGCTTCAGAAGAAGATGTAAAAACTACATTGCAAAAAGTGGGCTTCAAGGCAGAAGCTGTAGATTAATGCTCTTTAGTTTAATATGGCTTACATTTTAATTTCGGTTGTAATTCTTCTATTTGCGATTCATTTTTATAGAAAAGCGCAACGTCATAGCATTAAACCATTTCCAGAACATTGGCACGGGCTATTACTAGAGAATGTACATTATTATAGCAACCTTTCAAAAGAGAAGCAAAAGGTTTTTCAACAGCGAATGATGCAATTTCTTAGTGAAGTCTATATTGATGGTGTGAAATTAGAATTGGAAGAGCTCGATAAAATTTTAATCGCTGCGAGTGCAGTGATTCCTGTGTTTGGCTTTAAAGAATGGCACTACAGCAATTTAAGCGGAATTCTCTTGTACCCAGATAATTTTAATGAGGATATGCAATTTGGCAGTAGGGATAAATCACGTAACATTGGTGGAATTGTTGGCAATGGTCGATTTGAAAAGCAAATGATTTTGTCTAAAAAGGCATTATATCACGGTTTTAAAAATAAGAGTGATAAAAACAATACTGGTATCCACGAGTTTGTACACCTAATAGATAAACTTGATGACAGAACAGATGGTGTGCCAGAACGATTATTGCAGCACCAATATGCCATACCGTGGTTAAATCTAATCCATAAGGAAATGGAAGCAATTAATGACAACCATTCTGATATCCGAAAATATGGTGGCACCAATCAAGCTGAATTCTTTGCCGTTGCTTCAGAGTATTTTTTTGAACGTCCAGACTTGCTTAAAAAGAAACATCCCGAATTATACAAGATGTTGGTTAAATGTTTTAATCAAAAGCCAAATCATTAAGCAAATTAAACCATATTCTATATTAATGGATATATTTTGATTTACTTTTAATTATTTAGATAATATTCGTATCACTATCAAGTAAAAGACCAATTATTAATAAGTCACTTTCTGTATCGGGAAGTCAGTAATAACTTCTAATCAAAAGGTTTATTTAACGGATTAAGTTTATTGAGTTTTTTTATTAAAAAGTTCGATTTTTTTCTGTTTGCTCTACTGCGAATCTATCTTATGTCCCGTTAATTTTTTAAACAATTTAACAGATTGGTTCGAGAATAGGTCAATGTAGTGTACAAGTCGAGCCTTCATCCTTTTTTGGTTGGAGGTTTTTTCTATTATGTTAACGATGTTTTAATCGTTTTCTTCAATGTTTTGTCAATATAATTTGCAAGCCTTCGACTATTTAAACTTATCAAAGGATCACTAAGAAATTTAATCGTTGATTTTGGGGCGTGGCAAGCTAACCATATAGACCTTGGTTTGATGCCTAACATTGCATATTTTCAAGGAAGCACTTAATAAACATACATAACCGTTGGTCGGATATTTTATGATAATGAAAGATTTTTTAGAGTGATGCTTGTTTTATAAAAACTTATGTGAGATATTACATTTTTAAATAAAACTTCCCTAAAAGCACTTTTATTTTAACAGTGATTTTGATGCTAAAAATCAAAATTGCAGTTCAAGATTAAGAATATTATTAATTCATTTAAATTAAGTAAGACCTTAATTAGACCAGTTATGATTAAACCACTCCTTATTGCCTATTTTTTATGTATTTCGCTTTCCATGTTTTCACAGGAAAACATATCAACATCTGGAGGAGAAGCCACTGGTTCTGGAGGTGCTGTAAGCTATTCTATCGGTCAAGTTGTTTATTCGACTTACATTGGTAGTAACGGAACACTTTCTGAAGGTGTGCAACAACCTCAGGAAAAAATCACTTATGTATATAATGACACTTGGTCACCAGGTGATCCTAATGGGGTAGCTTCAACTGGTGATAATATTGTAATTGCCACAGGTAATGCCATAATAAATGCAAATACATCTTGTAATTCGGTAACCGTTAATCCCGGAGCTGCACTCACAATAGAAACCGGTGCAACGTTGACAATTTCTAATGGGATGATTTTAGAGTCTGCCTCTACAAGTTACTCAAGTTTAATTCTTGACGGAACAGTAGCTGGAACATTAACTTATGAGCGTCACGTTAATATCAATGGTTCAGGAACAACAGGAAGTAATGATTTGGTGTCTGCACCATTAACTGGACAAGACTTTGCTAGTTTTGCAGCGGCAAATCCTAATATTCTAAATACTGGTACTTTATATCTATTTGGTCCTTTTGATAAAACTATTGGAGATTATGTTATCTATGCCAATACTGAAACTGCAACTCTTGATGCAGGTATTGGCTATAGAACTGGAACAACTGACAACGGAACGGTAAGCTTTATGGGTACTGCAGAAAATGGCACTATTAGTAATGCTATTGAAAATTCTGGACCTTCTTTTGAAGAATGGAATCTTGTTGGTAATCCGTATCCATCATATTTGAACGTTCAAGCATTTCTAAATCACGATGTAGGTGATGGCGTTACAAATCTTCAATTATTTGATGCTAGTTCAGCTGCTATTTATGGATATGATGGAAATGCATTAGATGGCTGGACGATTTATAACCTGTCAACAACTAACGCATCCACGGTCATCGCGCCTGGACAAGGATTCTTTGTAAGTGCTGATGCAACTAAAACCGTTGCTTACGATTTAGAGTTTACACCTGCTATGCGTTCAACTGGAACAGATGACGATTTCATTCAAGGTAGAAATGTAGAGCTCATATACTTAAAACTTAATTTGAGTTCAGGCAATGATACCTGTAGAACAGACTTTTACTTTAATGCTAATGCCAGTCAAGGCTTAGATGTGGGTTATGATGCCCAAATGTTTAATAATTCAGCTTCAGGATTTAGTTTGTATTCCCACTTGTTACAAGACAATGTAGGTGAACCAATGGCATTGCAAGCACTTAACCTCGCAGACTTAAATGAGGTATCCATTCCATTAGGAGTCAATTGCAATCAAGGTGAACAAATCACTTTTAGTATTGCTGAAACGACCTTACCCGAATCGGTAACAATATCTCTTGAAGATGTTGTTGCAAATACTGTAACCTTTTTAGACAATTCAGATTACATCTTAACACCAACAACTGATTTATTGGGAACAGGACGTTTCTTTTTAAGAATCTCACAAGATGCTTTAACAATCATAAATAATGATTTAGATGCACTTAATATATTTTCTTTAAACACATCAAAAGAGCTTGTTATTTCAGGGAAACTAAAAGAACAAACTATTTTGGAGCTCTATGATATTCAAGGCAGAAGGGTATTATCAACTGAGCTTGATGCAACTCTTTTGCAAAACCGAATGAGTGTCTCAAATTTAAGTACAGGCGTGTATGTGGTTCAACTTCAAAATAACGAAGAACAAAGATCTCAAAAAGTGATAATCAATTAAAATGGGCTTAAAGCGCCATATATAAAATTTTTATATCGAACCCAGAAATTATAAATCAAACCAATAAAAAAAAATATGAATAAATTTTTTACCATCCTAGCGGCTTTAATACTAACGGCTACAACCTTTGCCCAAGCCCCAGAAAAAATGAGTTACCAAGCTGTTGTAAGAGACAGTGGTAATGCTTTAGTAACCGACCAAACCGTAGGCATGCAAATTAGTGTATTGCAAACCACAGCAACGGGAACAGCAGTGTATGTAGAAACCCAAACACCAACTACCAACACCAATGGATTGGTGAGCTTAGAAATAGGGATGGGTGCTGTGGTCTCAGGAGATTTTTCAGCTATAGATTGGTCTGCTGGCCCTTATTTTATTAAAACAGAAACCGATCCAACAGGAGGTACGAATTATACCATCACAGGAACCAGCGAATTATTGAGTGTGCCTTATGCCTTACATGCTAAAACCACGAGTATTCCCGTGTCTAATGTGCAGACGGATCAAACATTACGACAAGTTTCTCCGAGTTGGGTTCTAGGACCAACATTTGATAATATAACTGGTTTTAAAGCTGGTTCTCATGTGAAAATATCGTACTTAGTCCCAAGTAGGAACAATGCACAGGGTAGTTGGGGAGGTTTATACATTGAACCTCAAGTTTCCTTTGACAATGGCTCTACCTGGAATAGTCTTGGATCATGTGGTTATGATGGAGGTGTTATGATTCAGCAATCAGCAGCAATAGGATCGTATACAAATACGCTTTTAATAGATCCGCAACAAACCACAGATTTTGATGTTAGAGTACGATTCTATTATAGATCTTATGCAGATGTAGCTTTCATAAATGGTCAAAACTCTATCAATAATACAAGTGGAACAGCGCCAATAATGTCGGGAACAAATGGTTTACAACATTTTACCAAGGTGATAGTCGAGGAAGTATTTCAATAAAAAACTTATAAAGTCATACTTAAATTAAACCATACTTAATAAAAGACATAAAATAGTTAAAAACCCATAGAACAAAATAAAATTCAATGTTGGATTAATAGTTCCATTAAAGTGCCAAAGATTGATTGATAGTAATGAATTTATACGACAGTTAATAAAAAAACCTAAGGGAAATCTTTAGGTTTTTTTATGAATTTTAATCGTAACTTTGGCTAACCCAAATGAAATAAATTTTAACTATGCTAGACAATTTTTGGTTTAATGTGCAATATGGCATTAACCACGTTTTAGACCCTAATGGATATGACCATGTTCTTTTTTTAATGGTTTTGGCAGTTCCTTATGTGTTTAAGGATTGGAAACGTGTGTTACTTTTAGTTTCCATGTTTACGCTTGGTCATACGTTATCTCTGGTACTTGCTGCTTATGGTGTGGTTTCTGTAGATGGTAAACTGGTTGAGTTTTTGATACCTATTACTATTTTGGTAACGGCAATTTATAACGTGTTCACGGCTGGTAAAAAGGATAAGGGTAAACAAATAGGGTTACTATTTTTTACAACGTTATTCTTTGGTTTGATACACGGATTGGGATTTGCTAGAGAATTTAAAATGTTTGCTGGCCAGTCCGAAAATAAAATTGAACTTCTCATAGAATTTGCACTTGGAATTGAGATTGCACAGATTATTATTGTATTTGTAGTACTGTTCCTTGGGTTTTTGTGCCAAACCATATTTAGATTTTCGCGTCGCGATTGGGTTATGGTGATTTCGGCTATCGTTATTGGGTTGGTTATACCAATGATTATGGGCAGCGATCTGTTAAACTAACCATAATTGATAAAACTTTAACGACAGTGCAATTGTTTATACAATTCTATCCTATTATATTCGTTACTTACATTGTATAAAACGCTTAATGTCAAATAAAAAACAACGTCGTTACGATAAGGCTTATTTGCGTATTGCCCAAGAATGGGGCAAATTATCGCATTGCAAGCGTAAGCAAGTTGGTGCCCTTATTGTTAAGGACCGAATGATCATTTCAGATGGTTATAATGGGACTCCAACAGGTTTTGAAAACTATTGCGAAGATGACGAAGGTTACACTAAATGGTACGTGTTGCATGCAGAGGCGAATGCTATTCTAAAAGTAGCCTCCTCTACACAATCTTGTAAAGGTGCCACCTTATACATTACGTTGTCACCCTGTAAGGAATGTAGTAAGTTAATTCATCAAGCAGGTATTGTAAGGGTGGTCTATTCACAGTCGTATAAGGATTGTTCAGGAATAGATTTTTTAAAAAAAGCAGGTATAGAATTAGAATTGATTGAAGATTTAAATGCCTAATGGCCACGAAAAGTAAATATATTCCACTAATCATTGGTGTGGCAATTGCTGCTGGCGTTGTTATTGGTGGAAAATTAAACTTTACAGACACTTCGGATAATCTGTTTACGACCAATAGTAAAAAGGACAAACTCAACAGGCTAATTGATTACATAGATTATGAATATGTGGATGAGGTTAATACAGATAGTATTGTCGATGTAACGGTTAACGGTATTTTAGATAACCTTGATCCGCATTCCACATATATTCCCAAAGAAGATTTAGAGCGCATTACAGAAAACATGAAGGGTGATTTTGTAGGTATAGGCATTAATTATTATCCTTATAAAGACACCATTGCAGTTATAAAACCAACAGAAGGTGGCCCAAGTGAAAGTGCAGGCATAATGAGTGGAGATCGCATTTTAATGGCCGATGGGGATACTATTTATGGCAAGGCCATTACTTATGATTTTATCTCAGAGAAACTTAAAGGCGAAAAAAATACCAAAGTAAAACTTACAGTCTATCGTAAAAGTGAAGATGAACTTCTGGAATTTGAAGTTAAAAGAAAAACTATTCCTATAAAAAGTGTGGATGCGGCTTATATGTTAACCGATGAGTTAGGTTACATAAAAATGAATCGCTTTGCCGAAACAAGCTATAAGGAGTTCAAAGTGGCTTTAGTAGATTTACAAGACCAAGGCGCTACCAAATTGGTATTGGACCTCAGGGATAATCCTGGTGGATTTTTAGGAATTGCAGAGCAAATTGCAGATGAGTTTTTAGAAGATGATAAGCTTATCTTATTTACAAGAGACAAAAAAGGACGGGAGGAGCGTACTTATGCTACCAGAAGAGGGGATTTTGAAGATGGTGAAATCTACATCCTTATCAATGAAAATTCAGCCTCAGCAAGTGAGGTGATTGCCGGTGCCTTACAAGACAATGATAAAGGAATCATAGTTGGCAGACGCTCTTATGGCAAAGGTTTGGTACAGCGTGAAATGGCATTGGGTGATGGTAGTGCGGTTCGTTTAACGGTCTCTAGGTATTATACACCAACTGGTCGCTCTATACAAAGGCCATATACTAATGGCGACAATTATTCTTATTACAACGATTACTACAAACGATTAAGAACTGGTGAATTGGCCGATGAGGACAATATTAAAGTTGATGATTCCTTAAAGTTCACAACGCCAAAGGGAAAAGTTGTTTACGGTGGTGGAGGTATTATACCTGATGTTTTTGTGCCTGTGGATCGCTCTTTTGATAATGAAACTATTAATTATTTAAGACGAAGAGGTCATTTTGGGTATTTTGTCTTTGAAGAATTGGATAAGGATAGGAGTCTCTACGAGGATATTGCTAAGTACGATTTTATCAATAATTTTGAAGTCAGTGATGATATTGTCATGGGCTTTCAGGATTATGTCAATCGAAAGGAAGGAACGAATATTACATTCGTAGCATATAATGATGAAATCAAACGCCTAATTAAGGCTACCTTAGCAAGACAGTTATTCGACGACAATTCCTTTGAAGAGGTTCTGAATAAGGAAGATATTATGGTGCAAGAAGTGATTCTGTTAAGTAACGAATATCCGAGTTTTAAACACTAACTTTATCGTGCACTTTGGTATGCTTGCCACCATTCCACAATGTGAGAATATCAGTGGCCACCTGGGCACCACTCCCACAAGCTATCGCAAATTGACTCCTCCAACCGGCCAAAGTACCAGCAACATATAGGTTATCTTCTATCATATGGTCGTTGTTCTTTAACCAAATACGGTCTTTTTCCTTTGCAGCTCTCGGATGTGACTCAATATATTTTTCTAACCCTTTTATGGTTAATAGATTTGTATAACCAACAGCAATGACAACAATTTTAGAGTTGTAGATGTTTTTATTGGTTTCAACCACAAAACCTTCATTAGTTTTAGATAAGGATTTTACTTTCTCTTTTTCGATTTGGTCAACGTGAGGGTATAATTTTTCTAACTGATGTTTTCCGCTTTCCAGTATTTCTTTACCTAAAGTCCCAGGTGCTAAACCAAGTACATTATTAAACAATGCGGTCTGCAGATGAGAACTTTTTTGATGAGCAATAAGACCTATCTTTTTATCTTTTGCAAACGGCTTGTCTTTGGCAGAGCCTAAAACTAAGGCACAAGACATCCCAGCCGCACCAGCACCGATAATCAATGCATCAAAACTCATTTTTGTTTTTTGCTTAGGGTTTCAATTTGCTTGGAAACTCTCAGAATTTGTAGGAGAACAATGGCACAAAGTGCTGAAAAAATGGTTATAACCGCCGTTAGGCTTTCACCTACTAACATATCTTCAAAGTTCAATTTTGTGGCGTTAAATATGATGAGTGCAACGGCAATAATCGTTAGTGTCCAGATAAAAATCTTCATGTCGTAATCGTTTATTAGACTAATAATGCTTTAATGTTGTGTGCGAATAACTTCACCGCAATGGCTAACAAAATTACACCAAAAACTTTTCTTATTATGTTAATACCGTTTTTCCCAATAACACGCTCAATTTTAGCGGAAGTTTTCAGGACGATATAAATAAAAATTACGTTGACAATAACGGCAACTATAATATTTTCAATTTCAAATTCTGCTCGTAAGGAAAGCAAGGTTGTTAAACTACCAGGCCCAGCAATCAAAGGGAAAGCTAAAGGAAATATAGAAGCCGTTATAGCGTCATCTCCATTGTCCTTGTAGAGTGTAATACCCAAAATCATTTCAAGGGCAATAAAGAAAAGTACAAAAGCACCCGCTACTGCAAAAGAGTTGACATCAATACCAATAAGGTTTAATAAACTTTTACCCACAAAAAGGAATATAATCATGATAACACCAGCAATTAAGGATGCCTTTTCACTTTGTATATGACCAACTTTTTTACGTAAATCTATTATAATAGGTATGTTGCCAATGATATCTATCACGGCAAAAAGAACCATAAAAGCAGTAAATATTTGTTTAAGATCTAGCTGCATAATTTCCATTTTTAAAATTCGCGGCAAAGGTCTTATTTTATTATGGATAATCAATATTAAATAACGGTAAAGTTTATTTATTTTTGCGGCATGTTTCAACTCGGAAAAACCATAGTGTCAGAAGACATCATAGAAAGGGACTTTGTATGTAATTTATCGGCGTGCAAAGGTGCTTGCTGTATAGAAGGTGATGCTGGCGCACCTCTAGACGAAAAGGAGCTTAAAATACTAGATGATATTTACCCTAAGGTTAAACCTTTTTTACGTCAAGAAGGCATTGAAGTTATTGAGGCACAAGGGACTTCAGTTAAAACGGCTTTTGGAGATTTGGAAACACCGCTTATTAATGGTGGGGAGTGTGCGTATGTCATTTTTGATGATAACCATACAGCACTTTGTGGCATAGAAGAAGCTTACAACCAAGGAGAAATTGACTGGAAAAAACCTGTCTCCTGTCATCTTTATCCCATAAGAGTGAAAGATTACTCAGAGTTTTCTGCAGTCAACTACGAAAAATGGGAGATTTGTGATGACGCTTGTGCACTTGGCAAGGAGCTTCAAGTTCCAGTTTACAAATTCGTAAAAGAAGCACTGATTAGAAAATTTGGTCAAGACTGGTATGATGAGTTAGAAAAGATTGCAGAAAAGAAATTCAAGAAATAATAAATTTCCTTATTGAAATTGTCCCCTTTTCTACAGAACTTAAATCACCTTTAAATACAATCGTTATGAGCCTGTTTAACGAGGTAATACCTACAGTTTTTCTAAAAACATAGGACAGGTTAAGTATCTGTTTATCAAATAGTTGTAGTAAAAAAAGATTTATTACCATTTTGATATATAAGAACTTGTGTTGTTAAAAACTTGTTGACAATGTTGATAAGAATGTCTTTCATTTTTTTATTCAATTTTAAATCTTTGTCAGTCCCAAGTCGCTTCAAAAAATCAAAATTAATCCTCAAAAAAAGCAATGTAACATGGCACAAGCAGTAGAACCAATTTTAGCAGAGAATAAAGATAGATTTGTAATATTTCCTATTCAACATCACGATATTTGGGAATGGTACAAAAAATCTGAAGCTAGTTTTTGGACTGCAGAGGAAATTGATTTACACCAAGACTTAACTGACTGGACAACAAAATTAAATGACGATGAGCGTTATTTTATCAAACACATTTTAGCCTTTTTTGCCGCAAGCGATGGAATTGTAAATGAAAATTTAGCTGAGAACTTTGTGAATGAAGTACAATATAGTGAAGCTAAATTTTTCTATGGATTCCAAATTATGATGGAGAATATCCACAGTGAAACCTACTCGTTGTTAATCGATACTTATGTTAAAGATGAAGCTGAAAAAGATAAACTTTTTAAAGCCATTGAAAATTTCCCTGCGATTAAGAAAAAAGCAGACTGGGCTTTAAAGTGGATTGAGTCTCCGAGTTTTGCAGAGCGTTTAATCGCTTTTGCAGCCGTAGAAGGAATTTTCTTTTCTGGTGCGTTCTGTT
Source organism: Winogradskyella aquimaris (assembly GCF_042676105.1). Classification (NCBI taxonomy): domain Bacteria; kingdom Pseudomonadati; phylum Bacteroidota; class Flavobacteriia; order Flavobacteriales; family Flavobacteriaceae; genus Winogradskyella; species Winogradskyella aquimaris. The sequence goes on from NZ_JBHTJQ010000016.1 coordinate 649,904, forward strand.
CTATTTTCTGGTTAAAGAAAAGAGGGCTGATGCCAGGTCTTACATTCTCTAACGAGCTTATTTCTAGAGACGAAGGGGTTCATTGCGACTTTGCTGTGCACTTGCACAATAATCATCTTATTAATAAGGTGCCTAAAGAGCGTATAAGAGAGATTATTGTAGATGCGCTTAATATTGAACGAGAGTTTATTACAGAGTCGTTACCAGTAAGTCTTATAGGTATGAATGCCAAACTTATGACCCAATATTTGGAATTTGTAACCGACAGATTATTAGGTGAGTTAGGCTGTGAGAAGGAATATAATGCATCAAACCCATTTGATTTCATGGACATGATTTCGCTACAAGGGAAAACAAATTTCTTTGAAAAGCGTGTATCAGAATACCAAAAGGCAGGAGTCTTAAACAAGGAAGAGGAGAAGGATAAGTTTTCTTTTGATGCCGACTTTTAATACGTTGAATAAGGTCTATGTAATAGACTAATCTTTCAATGTCATTTACCTATCTCCTGTAAATCTTGAGATAGTTCAAAATTATAATTAATCAAATCCAGTGAGTACAGTTTAAAGCTGAATTCACCATAACTAACCATCGTTTTTTTGAATTGGTGTATTCAAAAGGACCTAAAACTTATAATTAACTTATGTATGTAGTAAAAAGAGACGGCCGCAAAGAACCAATGATGTTCGATAAGATTACAGCGCGAGTAAGAAAGCTGTGTTATGGATTAAATGAACTTGTAGACCCAGTTAAAGTGGCAATGCGTGTTATTGAAGGGCTTTACGACGGAGTAACAACAAGCGAACTTGATAACTTGGCAGCCGAAATTGCGGCGACGATGACCACAAGCCATCCAGATTATGCAAAGCTAGCCGCGAGAATTTCAGTCTCTAACCTACACAAAAACACCAAAAAATCTTTCAGCGAGGTTATGGAAGATTTATATACCTATGTAAACCCACGTACTGGTAAAAAAGCACCATTGTTATCAGATGAGGTCTACAACGTTATTATGGAAAATAAAGACAGATTAGATTCTGCAATCATCTATAATCGCGATTTTGGTTATGATTATTTTGGATTTAAAACTTTAGAACGCTCATATTTATTAAAACTCAACGGTAAAATTGCCGAGCGTCCGCAGCACATGTTAATGCGTGTATCAATAGGTATCCACCTAAATGACTTAGATGCGGCGCTTGAGACTTACGAGTTAATGTCCAAAAAATATTTTACACACGCAACACCAACATTATTTAATTCTGGCACCCCAAAACCACAAATGTCATCTTGCTTTTTGTTGACTATGAAAGAGGATAGCATTGAAGGTATCTACGACACTCTTAAACAAACTGCTAAAATCTCACAGTCGGCTGGAGGTATAGGGTTATCTATTCACAATATTAGAGCTACAGGAAGTTACATTGCAGGAACCAATGGTACGTCTAATGGTATCGTACCAATGTTACGTGTCTTTAACGACACGGCACGTTATGTAGATCAAGGTGGAGGAAAGCGTAAAGGTAGTTTTGCTATTTATTTAGAAACATGGCATGCCGATATTTTTGATTTTCTTGATTTAAAGAAAAACCACGGAAAAGAAGAAATGCGCGCCAGGGATTTGTTCTATGCCATGTGGATATCGGATTTATTCATGAAGCGCGTACAGGAAGATGGAAATTGGACGCTTATGTGCCCAAATGAATGTCCTGGCTTGGCCGATGTTCATAGTGAGGAATTTGAAGCGTTATATACTAAATACGAGGAAGAAGGTAAAGGACGCAAAACTATTAAGGCAAGAGAATTGTGGGAAAAGATTTTAGAGTCTCAAATTGAAACGGGTACACCTTACATGCTTTATAAGGATGCGGCCAACCGTAAATCCAATCAGCAAAACTTAGGAACTATAAAATCCTCAAACCTATGTACTGAGATTTTAGAGTATACATCGCCAGATGAAGTTGCTGTATGTAACTTAGCATCAATTGCCTTACCAATGTTTGTTAAGAATGGGGAGTTTGACCACAAGGAACTTTTCAGAATTACAAAGCGTGTCACTAAGAACCTAAACAGGGTTATTGACAGAAATTACTATCCAGTAATAGAGGCGGAAAATTCTAATATGCGCCACAGACCAATAGGTTTGGGTGTGCAAGGATTAGCAGATACGTTCATTAAGTTGCGTATGCCTTTTACTAGTGATGAGGCCAAAGCTCTAAATCAAGATATTTTCGAAACTCTTTATTATGCAGCTGTTACAGCATCCATGGAAGAGGCTAAAGCTGATGGGCCGTATCAAACCTATGAAGGGTCGCCTATAAGTAGAGGTGAATTCCAGCATAACCTTTGGAACGTGAAAGATGAAGAATTGAGTGGTCGTTGGGATTGGGATAAACTGCGCAAACAAGTAAAGGAGCATGGTGTACGCAACTCTTTATTGGTAGCTCCTATGCCAACAGCATCCACGTCTCAAATATTGGGTAATAACGAATGTTTCGAGCCATATACATCTAATATATATACTCGTAGAGTATTATCTGGTGAGTTTATTGTAGTCAATAAACATTTGCTTGAAGATTTGGTAGAACTAGGACTATGGAACGAAAGCGTGAAACAAGATATCATGAGGGCAAACGGATCTATTCAAAATATCGATGTTATTCCTGAGGATATCAAGGAGTTGTATAAGACTGTTTGGGAACTAAGTATGAAGGATATCATAGACATGTCTCGCCAAAGAGGTTATTTTATTGACCAGTCACAATCACTAAATCTATTTATGGAAGGTGCTACAATGGCCAAATTAACTTCAATGCACTTCTATGCATGGAAGAGTGGATTAAAAACAGGAATGTATTACTTGCGCACGAAGAGTGCGGTAGATGCCATTAAGTTTACCTTGACCAATAAAAAGAAAGAAGAGCCAGTTGCCGAAACCGTGCAGGTCTCTGAAGATAATGTAGTTGAAAAGCAAAAGGAAAAAGCTGCTAAAACAGCGGCTAAGTTCACAGAAGAGACTACAGAAGTAGAGCCATTAACAGCAGAAGAGATGAAAGCCTTAATTGCCCAAGCTAAAGAGAGCGAAGGAGATGACTGTTTAATGTGTGGTTCTTAAAAAAGTTTCTGCTTTTGCAGAAAACTCAATTTAAGTGTTATCAAAGCACCTCTTAACCGAGGTGTTTTTTTTTGGATAGGATGAGCATATCATGTTTTTGGTACAGAAGCAATAAAAAAAGCACTCAATGCCGAACTATACGGGAGAGTGCTTTATTTACCTCTTTAAAATAATGGACTAATTAGCTCCCATTAAAGCAAAGAATTTATCAATATTAGGCATTAATATAATGCGTGTTCTTCGGTTTTTAGCGCGATTTTCTCTAGAGTCATTATCTACTAAAGGTTGATAGCTACTTCTACCTGAAGCTATAAGTTTTGAGGGCTCTACATTATATTTGTTTTGTAGTTTTCTCACTACAGATGTTGCTCTTAAAACGCTTAAATCCCAGTTGTCTTTTATATGCTCTGTATTAATACCTCTAGAGTCTGTATGGCCTTCAACCATAACATCAATGCTTTCTTCAGAGTTAATCACATCTGCCAACTTTTGTAAAATGTTATCGGCTTTGTTGCTTATTCTATAGCTACCAGAATTAAATAACATTTTATCTGAGATAGAAATCATCACTACAGTTTCATTAATGTTTACTGCAATATCTTCGTCCTCATTGAGTTTAGACGTATCCATGGTTTTTTCAAGGTTGTATTGAATTGCTAGATTCATGGAGTCTTTTAAGGTTTTAGCCTCTGCTAATTTAGAAGGGTCAACGTTTTCTAAAGTCGCTAGCATTTTACGTTTACTTTCATTAGACATTACCGTCCCATCTTTATTAACATCTAATTTGATATCATTTTCGATTTTAAGGCCTTCAACATCCTCATTTAAAGAGTTGATTTTTTCATTATATCTATCAACACGTTCTTGGATTTTAGCAAACTTGTTCTCAAGATCTTCCTTTTCAACTTTGGTTTTGGTCAGTTCACTTTTAATTTCACCGTTTTCTTGTTCTAAGGCCATGTACTTCTTTTTTGAAACACAAGAGCTTATTAGAATTGCTGCTACTAAAAGCATTAAAGTTTTTTTCATGGTTTTGTTTTGAGTTAGTTTTTATAATTACATTTATATATACGACGAAGTGTTATTTTTAGATGTTGAAAAACATAATATTTTTAAAAATGGATTCTAAATTAAAAGAGGTCGCACAAGTTTTTTTTAAGTTAGGTTGTTTTGCTTTTGGCGGACCGGCAGCACATATAGCAATGATGGAAGATGAAATCATTCAAAAAAGAAAGTGGATGACGAGAGCCTCTTTTTTGGACTTAATAGGTGCTACTAATTTAATACCAGGACCAAATTCTACTGAAATGACTATGCATTGTGGTTATGAACGAGCAGGAAAGGCAGGGCTTTTTATTGCTGGTATTGCCTTTATATTACCAGCAACAATTATTACTGCAATTTTAGCTTACTTCTACGTAGAGTACGGTAACTTACCAGAAGTTGAACCTTATATTTATGGGATTAAGCCAGCTGTTTTAGCCATAATAGCTGGGGCAATTATAAAATTAGGTAAAAAAGCTCTTAAAAGTTTTGAGCTTATTATAATTGGCATTTTAGTATTGGTAGCTAGTTTGCTAGGTGTAAATGAGATTGTTGCTTTATTAACAGCAGGTTTTGTAGGGTTGATTTATTTTTACTCTAAATCCAAAATATTTTCACAATTAAACTCAACTTCTCCGTTTCTGTTTTTTTTTGGTATTAATACAGCAATAGCTAAAGTCTCCACTTTAAAATTATTTTTTATTTTTCTAAAAGTTGGTAGTATTCTTTATGGAAGTGGATATGTGTTATTTGCATATTTGGACGCTGAATTAGTAGCGAGAGGATTACTAAGTAGAATTGAGTTAATAGATGCCATAGCGATAGGACAATTTACACCAGGGCCTGTATTGTCAACATCAACTTTTATAGGTTTTCAGCTTTCTGGATTTGCGGGAGCATTAGTCGCTACTATTGGTATATTTCTACCTTCTTTTTTATTTGTTTTGATACTTAACCCATTCATACCAAGAATGCAAAAGTCTAAGCCTATTAGATATTTTTTGGACTCTGTAAATGTCGCTGCAGTTGCTGTGATGTTGGCTGTACTCATTGTGATGAGCAAGGATACCCTTGTGGAATGGCAAAGTATTGTAGTATTCTTAATTGCTGCGATATTGACTTTTAGAATTAAAATTAGTACGATTTGGACAATATTGATTGGTGCAATATGTGGCTTTATTTTGTTAACTCTGACTAAATAAAAAGCCGTCATTATTAATGACGGCTTATGACTTAATTGATTATCTGTTCTGTTTAATCTTCAGCTTGTTTTTTTTCAGCATTTTGGTCATCTACACTAATTGTTGCAGGTTCGACAGAACTGTCAAAAGAATTGTGATATTCTTGTAATAAATTCATGGTAGCATTAAGAAAATCTTTGGTTTCAATAAGTAAACTGAAGTAAAGCGTTGTGTTTTTTGGGCTAGACTCTTCATTGCGTGTGCGTGAAACCTGTTTTACTATTTTGTCCGTAACCAAATCAAGAACTTCTTTTTTACGATTAATTATTGTGCCGATTTGTTCGAAAGATCTTGAGTCAAAGGCAATCTTTGTATCGTTTAGAAGGACCTCCAGAGCTTCATCTACTTCTTTAAGCTCTTTTATCTGACTAAATTTTAATTTTTTGTGATTGTTATTTACATGTTTGTGACTTACTTTGGAAATATATTCTAGTGACTGGGTCATATCTTCGAGGTAACCTAGAATATTTATGTAGAAACTACTTGCTCTTAAACTAGTTTCATCTAAGTTTTTTATGAAATAGAAGATGTTGTCTCGTAAACTGTCAACTTCGGTTGATAATTTATCAATTTGCTTTTTATTCTTTTTTAGCAGATTTAAATCTTGTTTTGCTAATCCATTTACAGCGTTAGTATAAATTTTATTTCCGCGTTTAACTACATTTGATATATTATCTGCACTTTCTAAAATAACTCCTTGTACTGAGCTACTACCTGTAGTTTTAAGGCTATCTTCCTCTAACACCTTATTAGAGTTCTTCTTATGCGATTTGTAGTTTCTATACAATAATATTGAAGTTAATAATAAGAGGATTGGAATCATTACAGATGGGTTCCAATTAATTAAGAATACAACTACCCCAGCTGCGACAAATGCACCAAGAGCGGTGCCGAACCACCCACCAATAACATTTAAAACACCAGCAACACGATATACAGCGCTTTCTCTACCCCAAGCTTTATCGGCTAGAGAGGTTCCCATGGCCACCATAAAAGTCACGTAGGTTGTAGAAAGAGGTAATTTCATAGATGTAGCAATGGCAATTAAAACGCCAGCTACCATTAAATTAACGGATGCTCTAATCATATCAAATGCTGGAGCATCTACACTTTGATCCTTTGTCATGATAAATTGCGGTTTGCTAAACCTTAGGCCTATTTTATTTTGGATAGACTTAGGAAAAACGGCACCAAAATAGATCGAAAGTTGAGTAGCTCCTTTTACTATAGATCTAGAAAGTTGGTTTGGCTCAAACTTTTCGTGGGTTTCGCTTTGTCGAGATAGACTAATTTCTGTTTCAGCAACTGTTTTTGCTTTTTTAGAAAACCATAAAGTTAATACCATGATTGCACCAGCAATAAATAATAAGTAAGGTTCAGCCGGAACTTTTTTATCCAAGACACCCATTGACATTGTAACATCCATACCTCCAGCAACCCAAGCCTCGTAAGAATGGTAAGCCGCCATAGGAACACCGATAAAGTTCACTAAGTCATTTCCAGAAAAAGCTAAGGCCAGACCAAATGTTCCAACTGCTATCACAACTAACAAAACAGTTTTTTTAGTCAACTTTTCAAATAAAAGAGAGAAAAGTGACCAAAACATAAAACTTATTAGTATAATGTAAACTTCGTTTCCTTCTAATAAATCTTTAAGTTCGTTGTAGTAAGGAGTTCCTTTAAGACCTTTTAAAAAGATAAAGTAAGTAATTGCTGTTAAGGCTAGACCGCCAAAAACCATTCCAAAACTCTTGACTTTTTTCTCATAATTAAATGTAAAGACAAGTCTTGAAACCCATTGAACAATTGCACCAACAGTAAAAGCTATAACAACAGATAACAGTATGCCAGAAATGATTTCTAAGGCTTTTTCAGTATTAATATAGTTTACTAAATCTGAATATGTTTGAGAGTCTGAGTTGCTAATTTTAATTAAAGACATCACAACGGCAGCACCTAACAAGTTAAAAACAATGGATACAGTTGTTGAAGTTGGTAATCCTAAGGTGTTGAAGAAATCCAATAATAAAATATCAGTAATCATCACTGCCATAAAAATCAGCATAATTTCCCCAAATTCGAATTCAGCAGGCACAAAAATACCTTTCCTAGCCACCTCCATCATCCCACTAGAGAATACAGCGCCAATAAAAATTCCTAAACTTGCAACGGTCATGATGGTTCTCATAGAGATGGCTTTAGAACCAATAGCAGAATTTAAGAAATTTATCGCGTCATTACTTACACCAACTATAATGTCGAACACAGCTAGTGTTGTTATGGCGACTAACATTAATAAATAAATATTATCCATAGTTTTTTAAATAAGTTTGCAAATATGTAAATATTGCCTGAATGTAAAGTTACGTAATTGTTATTTTACAATTTAAAAATGAAAGTCAAAACCTAATCTAAGTGTAATGTTATCCTCATTATTGTCAATGGTTGTGTAACTTATATCCGACTGTAGCTTTAATTTGTGACCAACAATAAACTTATTAAATCCAATCGTGTATTGGCGCTCCGGAAGCCTGTTGGTGATACCTTCAAAATTAGTTTGGGTGTACCGCATTGCAATTTCATAATTATTCTTGAACAAATAACCTGCTTGTAGGTTCAGAGCATTTCCAGTTAGAACAATATCACCTGTTGGTGTTCCGTCAATGTCTGTTGCCACTTCGTTTTCTGCTGTTCTCTTAGCATATTCACCCATAAATGAAAATCCCTTGTATTTAAACATGGCATCCGCAAATATTGTTGTCTGGTCTGTTTCATAAAGAGATCCATCAGAACGTAACATATAATCACCAGCGAAACCTCGAACCCTTACGGCATCTTGATTGTAATTGTAAGTGAGACCAACCATTAACTTTGGTTTTTCTTCACGCTTGAGGTCAGACTGACTATAATCTCCTTTAGATTTGAATGTTCCAAAAGGTAAAAACTCTAGTCTTGCCGTATATTGTAGACCACCTTCATTTCCTTCTGTTACATTTCGACCCTCTCCTTGAGAAACCGATAATTTTTCTCTTATTAATAAATTCTTTCCAATTTTGGTTTTGTGTCGAAGTTGAATGCCCAAATCCCGGTCTATATTAAATCTACTATTTAATAACGAGCGATCTATTAACTGCATATTTCCTGAGGAGACAACACGTTCCACATTTCCCGGAAGTTTAGTTTGTCCTGCCCAGAGTTCCCAGTTTTTTGCAAATTTCCACTTAAGAACAGCATCTAATATGTAACGTGGGGTATTTCTGTTGAATTGATTAGCACCAGAAATATCTCTATTTGATAAGCCCAGCTCTATTTTATATATCAAATTTGGACTGTAAGCGAATCCATCAAATTTTAACCGTGCTCTTCGAACAATAAAATTATGTTCTGGACTTTGGTATAAATTTCCATCATGATCCCACGATGAAATGGAACGAACTTGAAATCGAGGCGCAAATTTTATACTGAAGGAGCTATCTTTTGCAACAAAATTAATTAAACCCTTTCCAAAGGAGGTATCACTGATTTCTTGAGCTTTTAATGAAAAAAACAATAAAGTAACAATCGCTGCTGCGGATAGTTTTAGGCTTGTCATATGTCTTAGTTTTTGTCGAGTGTAAAGAACCTAAATTATAAGGCGGTCTATGTTTCCTAATTGTTAAGTTATCTTTAAAAAAAAACTGCCTTGGCCAAAGGCAGTTATTAGAATTCATGATAATTAGTCGACAAAAACTAGTAGATCATATGAATCTAAATTGTCTTAATAAGACGACGTAAATGTATAGCGGTCATTTGATTTATGTGTAATCTTAACATTAAGTAATTATTAACCAAAAGTTTTTAAGTATGCTATTTAAAGCGCTGTAAAACAATTGACTACACTTTTAATGTAAATTTAATGTTAAGAAAATGTTGTTTAAACATTAAGAAAACAGTATATTTGATATTGAAGCAATTTTGAAACCCCAGAATTATGAATAAAAAGATATTGATATTGTTTGCTTATTTTTTCAGTTTATTTGCTTTTGCACAACAAGAGAGAGACTTAAAACTTAATAAAGACACTAATTTAATTGAGGTTACCTATTATCACGAGAATGGAGAAGTGAGTCAGACAGGTTTTTACAATTTAGATGGAAAGTTACATGGTGAATGGCTAACTTTTGATGATAAAGGTAAAAAAAGCATTTCTGCTAAATATGATAATGGAAAAAAAGTAGGGAAATGGTTTTATTGGAGTGGCAATTCATTAAAGGAAGTGGACTACAATAACAATATTGTCGCTAACGTTAACGAATGGACAAGTACAGATTCTAAGTTAGCATCCAATAATTAAAAAAAGGAAAGTAATTTAAATAAAAAAGCATCCTAAACTTAGGATGCTTTTTTATTAATATAAGTTAAGTAGATTGAAAAATATCTAACAGTTTAGTTTGCTGTCCAGTTAGAGCCCCAAGTTGCAAAATCGGTTCCGGTAGCGTTATCAGCACTTCCAAAAATAAGTTCTGCTTCGGTAATCATATTCTCTAAATCACTAAGTACAACTGGCGACTCAACATTTGAAAAGGCAATATCAGTAACTGAAGTATCACCATCTACAACACCTTGGCTAGTAGCCTGACCAGGTTCATCATCTTGAATTACAAAACCACGTCCAAAATTACTTACCAAAATGTTAGTGAAAACACCACGTGATCCAGCTCGCAATCTAAAAGCTCTTCCTGAATCATTATCTCCTATTACAGTGACGTTGGTGACGTTTGGTGCAGAAAAGTAACCGCCTTCATTAGAGAAATCCGTATTGAATCCGTCCATTTCAAAACCACTGTCATGTCCAATGCCTTCATTTTGAACAATATATACATCCGTTAAAGACCCGGTATAACCTTCAGTCCAGTCAATAGAATCGTCTTCTGCATCAGTAACCACTAAATGACTAGCATTTACAGTTCCACCAAAAAACTCAAAACCATCGTCAGAACCCTTGTAAATCTGAACGTAATCTATAACAGTACCATTACCAACAGCATACAACGATAAGCCGTTAAGCTCTGCATTACCATCAATAGCACCTCCAACGTATTCTAAACGGACATATTCCATACGACCAGAATTGTCATTAGGAATATTGCCACCATAAGATAATCCGCCGACTTCAGTCGTTGCAGTATCGGTAGATCCATCTGCTGTTGAGTTAATAGGTGCTCTACCACATAAAACAATTCCTCCCCAGTCACCTGAACTAGGTGTTCCGGCATTGGATGTAAAAACAATTGGATTAGATGAAGAACCTACAGCCTGTATTTGAGCACCAGGTAAAATAGCTATATAGGCATTTACACCTACAGGTGCTACTTTAATTTCAGCACCAGCTGGTACTGTTAATGTTGTTCCCTCTGACATTAGGACTGGTCCAGTAATTAGGTACTCTTCACTATTGCTCAGTGTTAAATCTTCAGTAAAAACACCACTCAGTTCAATAACGCCATCAGAGTTTGATGGATTATTGGTAATGTTAATCGTAATATCTGAAGTATCATCTCTTTCACATCCTAAAAAGGCCAAGGTAAAAGAAAGTAAGATTAAAAAATTGCGTTTCATTGTTTTAAAATTTAAATGTTATGTTTTGTTAAAATTTATATTTAAGAGTAAGACCCATATTTACACCAGCTTTAAACTCTGAGATCACAATGTCTCCACTTCCTGTCCCTTCCCTTACAAATGAAATATTTGGATTAAGAAGATTTGAAGCAGAAAGCGTGATATCAAGTTTATCATTGATTGGACTATTCCATACAAAGTTTAAGCCTGTTACACTTTTCTCTACAATATTTCCAAGTTGACCAGATCCAATGGAGTAAATACGATCAGAAAAATATGAAGTTACAAGGGTTAATCGAGGTTCATAGTTTCCAAAAGTTGGTCTAAAAGATAGATCAGCATTGAACACCCAGTTTGATGCACCTTCCAAGGCTTCTGTGTCCCGATTAAAGGCTGTAGTGAATGTTCCTGAAATATCTTCCAAGTCTTGTTCAGTAAATAGGTAAGACCCATTAAATCCAAAACTCAGTAGTGAATCGTCTTCATCTTTCATCACAAGGTTTTTTCGAAGCTCTAACTCAATACCAAGTACATCTGCTTGTTCTCCAGTTCTAAAGTAACGCTGCGTTCCTGTTGCGTCTGCTGCAACAACTCTGTTTACAGGATCTTCTATTCGCTTTGCAAAGGCAGCAACCGAAAGTATTTCTTCGGGTGACATAAACCATTCATATTTTAAATCGAAATTAAAAATGTTGGAATAAGTTGGTCCGTTGCCATCAACTCCACCTAATAAGTCTGGGTTACCGCCATATCTGACAGTTACATCTTCATATATAAATGGAGCCACTTCTTTAAACTCTGGTACAGAAACCGTTTTACTAAATGAAAACCTTAAGTTAGAGTCATCATTAAGTGCGTATTTTACATTTAAACTCGGTAAGAATAAGGTTTCGGAAACAAATCTGAACTTAGGATCGTTAGGTGGGATATTTATTACATCGTATTCAATCTCTTGTTCAAAATATTCTAATCGTACGCCAGGTACAAATAACCATTTTTCACCAACTGTTATTTCAGCATTGGTATATCCTGCATAAATGGAAAGTAAACCATTGTATGTGTTTTCAGGTAGACCAGGAACGTTCGTATTCCTAATCTCGTTACTAATTGGATTAAGAACTACAGTGTTAAACAATCCTTCACCTGGTTGAGTACTAATATTGCTAACATTTAATATGTCATTAAGATTGTTAACATCAGTTACGGGTGTATTGTCTCTGTCAATAATTTCATAGCCATACCTGACACTATTGAAAACACGTTTTTTTCGTCTTCCATTGTAACCTATATTGATTTTAAAATTCTCTGAAACATCCTTTTTTAAATTTAAGAAACTACTAAACTCATTATCCTCAATGGTCTGGAAGAATCTTTGGTTATCGAAAGGAATATTGGTATAAAAAATAGGATTTGTATTGGCATCATCATCCAAGGCAAATTGATAATTTTCGAACGAGAAACGACGACGGTCTGGCTCATCGGAAAAAACTTTGTTATAGCCGCTTCCCCAAGTTAATACTAAAGAACCTTCATCAAAACGGTGTGTTCCAAGTAATTGATTAACGAAAATCATATCTTGATTAAATCGTCCATTAATTGTAAAAAACCCTAAACCATTAGGGTCTACACTCGCAATATCGTCACGATTGAAACCGAGTCCTTTGGTACCATAGTAACCGACCTCGTCATTTGAACTGTTAATGAATAAAGAACTGTATTTAAAAGAATGTTGTTCATCTAGTTTAAAATCTAAATTCAACATTCCAGTGGTATTGGTACTGTAGCTGTATTCTTCTACATTAGGATAATCTACTTTTAAAACATTAGTAAAATCTCGTGCAATACCTTCCCTGTATTCAAAACTGTTAGAAAATCCTAATGTAGCGAAGAAACTAAGTCTTGTATCCTCATCAAAATTAAATGAATAACCACCAGATAGGGTACCATTCATATTTATTGGGTCTTCACCATTTTGAGGGTCTACCGTATGTGAAAGTACAACCGCAAAAGGGTTATTGTTATATCTGTTATAATATCCGAAGAAACTAGGCCCATCATTTCGTACAAAATTTTCACCTGAAGCATTAGAATTAACTCCACTTCCAAGAGAGACGTCTAAAAAGCCACTGCCAGTATATTCTTTAGAATTTATATTAACATTCCCTGCGGCGAAATCACCAAAAAAACTTGGTGTATATGCTTTACTTACCGATATGTTTTCAATAATATCAGTAGAGAATAAGTCTAAATCAATATTCTTTTTGTTAACATCTGTAGATGGAAGTGAAAGACCGTTCATGGTAGTATTTTGATAGCGATCACCAAGTCCTCGCACATATACATCACTCGAGCTCTCTTGTTTAGAAATCCCTGAAATTTTTGAAACGGCTGCAGCGGCATCGCCCACGCCCTTTCGTGATAACTCAACTGCACCAATACTTTGTTTTATTTCAACAGCTTTTTTCTGGTCTAGCAATAATGCAGCTTCACTTTCTTTACGAGTTGTAGTTTTAATGACTACTTCATCTAGACTAGCTGAGCTTGCCCCCATAGCAACGTTTACCGTGGTTACTTTATTAGCTACCACTTCAACCTCAATTTCTTGAGTTTCATATCCCACAAAACTATAAACCAAGATATATTTACCAACGTCTATATCTTCAAATATGTATAGCCCATCCATATCAGATGTTGTACCTTTTGAAGTGCCTTTGATAAGAACATTGGCAAAAGGCAGAGGTTCATTATTGAATTCTTTATCTGTGAGTTTACCAGATATAGTTCCTGTTTCCTGTGCAAAGGAGAACGATGTTATTAATATGGTTAAAATGAAATATAATTGCTTCATCAGTTATTTAAATTGTTGCTGCAAAGAAACTATCATATTCTCTGTAACAGGTTACTCAATGATTAAAGTTTTGTGACCAAAAAGTTAGTTAAAGGTTAGCTAAATATTAAGTGAATTAGCCTTAAGGAAACAATAAATTAACATGGGGATTTGTGTAGAAAGGTGGTTGTATTTTCTAAGTATTTCTTTATCAATTTAGTTATCTTGCATTTTTAATTTTAGCTTATGAACTGGGAGCAATTATTATCCTTAAGACGCTTTGGAGACGAAAATAAACGACTAAGAAAAGAACAGGACGAAACCCGTGTTGGTTTTGAGGTTGATTATGACCGTATTATATTTTCCTCAGAATTTAGAAGTTTACAAGATAAGACTCAGGTAGTACCCTTATCCAAAACAGATTTTGTACACACCCGGCTAACCCATAGTCTGGAGGTGAGCGTTGTTGGTCGCTCTTTAGGTAGAAAAGTAGGTAAGTTACTTTTAGAAAAGCATCCGCATTTAGAGAATGTGCACGGTTATAAGATCAATGATTTTGGTGCCATTGTGGCTGCTGCAGCCTTGGCGCATGATATTGGCAATCCACCTTTTGGTCATTCCGGAGAAAAGGCCATTGGGTCATATTTTAAGGATGGAAATGGTGCTCAGTTTAAAAACGAGTTAACGGAAAAAGAGTATCAGGATTTATGCGATTTTGAAGGAAATGCCAATGGCTTTAAAATATTAACCGAGAGTAGAGCTGGCAGAAAAGGAGGTTTACGGCTGAGTTATGCAACACTTGGTGCCTTTATGAAGTATCCAAAAGAGTCCTTACCCAAAAAACCAACCAATCATATCGTAGATAAAAAATATGGCTTTTTTCAAAGTGAAAAGGACATGTTTAACGAAGTTGCAACGGATTTAGGTTTGATTAGAAGAAGTAAAGAGGACTTGAACTACAACAGACATCCCTTGGCTTATTTGGTAGAGGCGGCGGATGACATTTGTTATACGATTATAGATTTTGAAGATGGTATAAATCTTGGCTTGATTGAAGAGGATTATGCGTTGGAATATCTTATAAAATTGGTCAAGGATAGAATTATAACCAAAAATTATAATGCCCTAAAAACTACTGAAGATCGGGTGAGTTACCTTAGAGCCCTTGCGATTAGTACTTTGATCGATGAGGCGGCATCAATTTTTATGAAGAATGAGGAAGCGATCCTGGATGGAAATTTTCAAACGGCACTTTTAGACGTCAGTCAATACAAAGCCCAAATAACGGATATTATAAATTTAAGTATCAAGAAAGTTTACCGTTCAAAAGAAGTTATTAATAAAGAAATTGCAGGCTATGAAATTCTAAATCAATTATTGAATACTTATGGACAATTAGCATACAACTCATTTACAGGCCTTTTATCCAATTATGACAATTTATTGAAAAATATGCTACCCGAAACGGTTGACTTATCTAGCGACTCTTTGTATGATAATCTGCTTTCGGTGTGTTTGTTCATTTCAAAACTTTCAGATACCAATGCCATGTTACTCCATAAAAAGCTGAAAGGGAATATTTTATAGCATGTATTTCATCGAATAATTTTGTTTTTTACCGATATATTAATTTACTTTAACTCATAATTAGCCCCAAAAATACCTACATATGAGAAATAATATACTCGGAGGCTTAGTCATTTTTGTAGTAGTACTGACTTGCCTGTTAATGCTAGACGACATTTCTAATGTTCAAGATCAACCAGTAAAAAATGATACCGTTCAGATTGAACACGTTGAAAGTAATACAGATTTAGCTGTTGTTGAGGAAAGTGAGTAAATGCTCAATCTTGTGATTTATAGATACCGAATCCAAGTGTTGTAGTTGTTGTAATTGGTGGATCGAGCCATGCTCAATAAATTTATCTGCAATACCTAACACCTCAATGTGCTGTTTGTAACCATTTGAGTTTGCAAATGCTAAGATGTTAGAACCAAATCCTCCAACTATAGTGCCGTCTTCAATAGTTACAACAGCTTGATATGTTTTAAATATCTTGTGTAATAGAGCTTCGTCAAGCGGTTTTACAAATGCCATATCGTAATGTGACACGCCTAAATTTGTAATGGCATCTTCAACATTTTTTGCCATAGTACCAATAGATAATATGGCTACATCCTTTCCTTGTTTTAGGCATTCACCTTTGCCAATTTCAATGGCTTTAAAGGGTTGTTTCCAATTGATAAGATTACCTCTACCACGCGGATATCGTATGGCAATTGGAAAATCTATTCCCAATTGTACCGTATACATCATATTCCTTAATGCTACAGCATCTCTAGGGGCAAAAACCACCAAATTGGGAATACAATTGAGATAGGCCAAATCAAAAACTCCATGATGTGTTGCCCCATCTTCACCTACTAAGCCCGCTCTGTCAAGACAAAAAATGACTGGGAGATTTTGCAATGCAACATCGTGAATCACCTGGTCATAAGCACGTTGTAAAAATGTAGAATAGATGTTGCAAAATGGAATTAGACCCTGAGTAGCCATACCGGCTGCAAGTGTAACGGCATGTTGCTCTGCAATGCCAACATCAAAAGCACGACTTGGAAATTTTTCCATCATGTACTTCAATGAACTGCCTGTTGGCATAGCTGGTGTAATGCCAATAATCTTTTCGTTTTTTTCTGCAAGTTCTACAATCGTTTCACCAAATACATCCTGGTATTTTGGCGGTTCACTCAAATTGGATTTAGCTATTAGCTCACCAGTTAATGCATTAAATTTTCCTGGAGCATGGTATTTGACCTGGTCTTCCTCAGCTTTTTTTAAACCTTTACCTTTAGTGGTTATAACATGTAAAAACTTAGGGCCTTTAACGGTTTTTAAGCGTTCTAATTCTGAAATTAATAAGGGTATATCATGACCATCTATAGGTCCGGAGTAATTAAAGTTGAGGGCCTCAAAAATATTATCTTGCTTTTGCGTACCCTTTTTAACGTTGGTTAAGTATTGCTTTAACGCACCCACACTTGGATCTATACCAATGGCATTGTCATTTAAAACCACTAACAAATTGGCATCGGTCACACCAGCATGATTAAGACCCTCAAAAGCCATACCACTGGCAATTGAGGCATCACCAATTACGGCAATATGATGTTTGTCCTCACCTTTAAGCTGTGAGGCAATTGCCATACCTAAAGCCGCCGAAATTGAGGTGGAAGAGTGACCAACTCCAAAGGTGTCGTATTCACTTTCACTACGCTTAGGAAAACCACTGATGCCGTGGAGTTGCCTATTGCTTTCAAATGTGTTTTTTCGTCCAGTAAGAATTTTATGTCCGTAAGCTTGGTGACCAACATCCCAAATTAATAGATCCTTAGGTGTGTCAAAGACGTAATGTAATGCGATAGTTAATTCTACAACACCCAAGCTGGCACCCAAATGCCCCTCTTTAGTTGCAACAATGTTGATGATGAACTCACGCAACTCTTTTGCTAATTGCGGTAAATCCTCAGCTTTAAGTTGACGTAAGTCATCAAGGATATTGATTTGTTTGAGTAGATTATCCATTAACTACAAATGTACCATTTGAATTTGTATTTTTACAACAATGATACAGCCATTTGACGATACTTATTTTATGCGAAAAGCGCTTCAAGAAGCCGAAGTCGCTTTTGAAAAAGGAGAAATTCCTGTTGGGGCGGTTATTGTTGTCGAAGATCGTATAATAGCGAGAACACACAATCTTACAGAGCTATTAAATGATGTTACAGCGCATGCCGAAATGCAAGCCATAACATCTGCTGCAAATTTTCTAGGAGGAAAATATCTGACTAAATGTACGCTATACGTAACTTTAGAGCCATGCCAAATGTGTGCTGGTGCTTTGTATTGGAGTCAAATATCTAAAATTGTCTATGGAGCCTCAGATGAGCAACGCGGTTTTAAAATTTTAGGAACAAAACTGCATCCAAAAACAAAAATTATTGGAGGAGTCTTAGCAGATGAAGCCTCTGAATTAATGAAACGTTTTTTTATTGAAAAGCGAAACCTTAATTAAAAACGGCGTAGGATGCGTAAGCTATTAGGACTCATAATCTTGCTATTTGCATTTAACTGCAAATCCACAGAAAATCAAACAAAAATGACTAAAGAAGATGTTGTTCTTATTGGTAAGGGTAATCTTTATGGTGCTGGATCAGAAGGTATAATAAAACAAAACTTGGTTATTTCGACCTCAGAAGCATGGGAAGGTCTGCTTAGCAAAATGAATGCAGTAAATAAGGTGTCTGATAGTTTTTTAGAGACAGATATTGACTTTTCAAAGTATACAGTGATTGCAGTTTTTAATGACGTAAAGAATACGGGTGGACACAGTGTAGAATTAAATTTTCAGAAAACAAGCGATAAAATTTTAGTTGTAGTAGTACACAAATCACCAAAAGATATGGCAACCACGGTAATGACACAGCCATATTATATAGTGAAGATTTTGAAAAGCGATTTGCCCATAGTTTTTGAATAAAAAAAAACGCCCAACCAACGGTTGAGCGTTAAAACTAAAATAAAGTATATCGCTTAAAGAATGCTTACGTTAGCAGCAACCATTCCTTTTCTGCCTTCTTCTTCTGTGTACTCTACGTTATCCCCTTCGCGTAATTCAACGCCATTAAGGTTTGATACGTGTACGAAGATATCTTTTCCTGTTTCTTCGTTGGTAATGAATCCAAATCCTTTTGAATCATTAAAAAATTTAACTGTTCCAGTCATTGTAAAAAAATAAAAATTAAAGCACAAAGGTAAGATATTAACCAATAACTAAGGTTAATAAATTGTTTTATTTTAAAATATTGAAAATTAACAACTTACTTAATACTTGTTTTCTCGTTGGTTTTCGCGCATTTTGTCGAGATTTTCCTTGGTGAGCATGTAATCTTTAACATCTTTACCCTTCCAACGATAATAAGAAAATAAAGGAAATACGATTAGAAATAAACCCAATACACCGAAGCCAATGAGCTTCTCGGTATAATCAACATCTAAAACAAGTCCGCATATAATGCTTCCCAAAGCTGCTAAAAATGCAATAAGTGTTATAAAATGAATAGGTTTCATGGATTGAACTCTAGGATGTAAAATTAATCAATTCATTACGATACGCCGTCAAGAGTTTAGACTTTGAAACAAAACCATAATACTTGTTGTCTTTGACTACGGGTAAATTCCATGCTCTAGATTGTTGAAACTTCTTCATGACTTTTTCCATAGAATCATCTTCATAATAAATAATCTCAGGAGGTTTTTGCATAAAGGTTTCAACAGTTGTTGAGTTGTAAAGTGATTGGTCAAACATAACGGACCGAATGTTGTCTAACAAAATTATTCCAATAAAGTTCTGTTCATAATCAGTAACAGGAAATAAGTTTCGGTTAGATTTCGAAACTCCATTTTTCAGCATATCTCCAAGTGTCATTTCCGGGTGTAACTCTACGAAATTTTGCTCAATAACAGCATCGAGCTTCATTAATGTGAGGACGCTTTTATCTTTATTTTGGGTTAAAAGAGCTCCTTTTTCCAGTAATTCTTTCGTATAAATAGTATGATCTAAACCATTTTTATTAATAATGAACGACATGGATGCAGTTATCATTAAGGGTACAAAAAGTTGATAACCTCCAGTGATTTCAGCAATTAAGAAAATAGCCGTTAATGGAGCATGAAGCACGCCAGCAATAAGGCCTGCCATACCTATTAACGTAAAGTTAGCCTCTGAAACATTAAAACCGAGACCACAGTTGTTAATCACCTTGGCAACAACATTTCCCAAGGCACTTCCCATCACTAATGTTGGGATAATAATACCACCTGTACCACCAGCTGCAAAAGTAGTGGTCATGGCAATGGCCTTAAAAATAGTAATCCCAAAAAGAAGCCCAATAATAATCCAGATATTGTCTAAGTACTCGTCAAAAGGTGTTTTGCCCAAAGCAGCTATATCATTACCAAGTAAAAGATTATTAATAAAGCCAAAACCTTCACCATATAACGGAGGAATAAAAAACAACATAACTCCAATGGCCAGACCACCAATAATTAACTTTTGTCTTGCCGATTTTAAGCGGTTAAAGATTGAAGTAATCCCAAAGTATATTTTTGAAAAATAAATAGATGCAATTCCAGTACCGATACCCAATAGAATATAGAATAAGGTATCTTTTATAGCAAATTTATCGATAACATTAAAATCAAATAAAACACTATCTCCTAAGAAAAAATAGGAAGTTATTACAGATGAAACTGAAGCAATCAGTAATGGCAATAGAGAAGCAAAAGTAAGGTCTAGACTAAACACTTCAATTGCAAAAATGATAGCGGCAATTGGTGACTTAAATATAGAAGCAATAGCACCTGCCGCAGCGCATGCAATTAACAAACTTCTCGTTTTCCTATCAATATGCAAAAAGCGGCTTAGGTTAGAACTTAATGCTGATGCTGAAGCAATGGCAGGTCCTAGCAATCCTACTGAACCACCAAAGCCAACAGTTAATGGTGCAGTAATTAAGGGTAAATAGATTTTCTTTTTGCTAATAATGCCATCTCTTTTGGATAATGCAAAAAGTATTGAAGGAATGGCGTGTTCACTGGGTTGTTTTGAAATGTATTTTACAAATAAATACACCAAAAAAAGACCGACAATAGGTAGGATAAAATAGATACTGTTTTCGGAGAGGATAACCCCTTTTTCAAAAATCGCCTCAATAGCAAAGGTGATGTTTTTAATAAAAACAGAAATAAGACCAGATAATAAACCAACAATTAGACTAAGTAAGAAGACAAAGTTTTTTTCAGAGACATGTTTGTATCTCCAAATGAGCAATTGTTTTAAAAAGTTGGACTTAGTTGGCATAGTTTAAATCTAACAAAAAATCCTGCATTTTGCAGGATTTAATAGTTATGATTTTAAATTCAATTTTAAATTGAGCTCCTGCAATTGTTCGTCGTCGATTGGTGCAGGTGCGTCGATCATTACATCTCTACCAGCATTGTTTTTTGGGAAGGCAATAAAATCTCTAATGGTTTCTTGTCCTCCCAAAATAGCAACTAATCTATCTAAACCAAAGGCAATACCACCATGTGGTGGTGCACCATATTCAAAGGCATCCATTAAGAATCCGAATTGCGCTCTTGCTTCTTCTTCAGAAAACCCTAGATGCTTCAGCATGATAGCTTGCGTTGCTTTATCGTGTATACGAATAGAACCTCCACCTATTTCATTACCATTCAAAACTAAATCGTAAGCATTGGCCTTAACCTCACCTGGATTGGTGTCTAATAACTCTAGTTGTCCTGGTTTCGGTGAAGTAAAGGGATGATGCATGGCATGAAAACGCTCTGTCTCTTCGTCCCACTCTAATAACGGGAAATCCATAACCCAAAGTGGTGCAAATTCATTTGGTTTTCGCAATCCTAAACGTTCTGCTAACTCCATACGCAAGGCACTAAGCTGTGCCCTTACTTTATTGGTATCTCCAGAAAGTATACAGATTAAGTCACCTGCTTTGGCTCCAGTAACTTCTGCCCATTTTGCCAAATCGTCTTGGTCATAGAATTTGTCTACAGACGATTTAAAAGTGCCATCTTCATTACAACGACAATACACCATACCTAACGCACCAACCTGTGGACGTTTTACCCAATCGATAAGCTTATCTATTTCTTTTCTGGTATATGTGTTTCCGCCTGGCACAGCAATACCAACTACTAGTTCAGCCGAATTAAATACGTTGAAATCTTTGTGCTGAGCAACCTCGTTTAATTCACCAAATTGCATTCCAAATCTAATATCTGGCTTGTCGTTACCATAAAGGCGCATGGCATCGTCATAGAGCATTCTTGGGAATTTATCAACGTCTACACTATTAATTTCTTTAAGTAAGTGACGCGTTAAACCTTCAAACGTGTTTAAAATATCCTCTTGCTCCACAAATGCCATTTCGCAGTCAATCTGTGTGAACTCCGGTTGGCGATCGGCACGTAAATCTTCATCCCTAAAACATTTTACAATCTGAAAATATTTATCCATGCCGCCAACCATAAGTAATTGCTTAAAGGTTTGCGGTGATTGCGGCAAGGCATAAAACTGGCCTTCATTCATACGAGAAGGTACTACGAAGTCACGAGCACCTTCAGGTGTAGATTTAATTAAATATGGTGTTTCAACCTCAATAAAACCTTGTGATGACAAATAGTTGCGAGTAGCCTGTGCTACTTTATGTCTAAAAATTAAACTCTTTTTTACTGGATTACGGCGGATGTCTAAATAGCGATACTTCATACGCAAGTCGTCCCCACCATCCGTTTTATCTTCTATTGTAAATGGAGGAGTTTTAGAGCCGTTAAGAATTACTAATTCTGAAACCAAAACCTCAATATCACCTGTTGGAATATTTGGGTTTTTTGATGCCCGCTCCTGAACTTTCCCTTTTACTTGAATTACAAACTCACGTCCTAATTTTTGAGCTTGCACCATTAGGTCTTTTGAGCTTTGACTTTCATCAAAATAGAGCTGAGTTATGCCGTAGCGATCTCTAAGATCTATATAAATCATAAACCCTTTATCTCTAACCCCTTGTACCCAACCTGCGAGTGTAACTTCTGTATTGCTGTGTGTGGCTCTTAATTCGCCACAATTATGACTTCTGTACATATGTGAAAATTAAATAATGTTCATCTTTGCTATGGCTTTGATGAATGCGGATGCAAATTTAATCAACTTATAGGATATTAAAATAAAAAGCCTCAACAATTGTCAAGGCTTTTTGATATAGATTTTTCTAACTTACTATTTCATCAGGGACTAATTCATCGGGAATGATTTCCGAGTCACCGAACTTCGATTTTAACCACATTTTTAATTGTATAGACAGATAGAATAGTACTGGAACAACAATTAATGTTAAAAATGTTGCAATAAACAGTCCATAAATAACAGTCCACGCAAGTGGTCCCCAAAAAATAACATTATCACCACCAAAATAGATGTTAGGATCAAATTCACTAAACAACGTAAAGAAATTAATGTTAAGACCTATGGCTAGTGGGATTAGACCAAGTATGGTTGTAATAGCAGTTAAAAGAACAGGTCTTAAGCGTGCTTTACCTGCTTTAATGATTTGTTTTAATAATTCATTTTTAGGCAAATATTCAGATTCGTCTAGGTCTAACTGATTTTTTCTTCGGTCAATCAGTAATTGTGCATAATCTAATAAAACCACACCATTGTTTACTACGATTCCGGCGAGTGATATGATTCCCATCATGGTCATTAATATCACAAACGAATCACCAGTAATGACTATTCCACCAAACACACCAATAAGGCTCAAGAAAATGGCAATCATGATGATAGCGGGTTTAGAAACCGAGTTGAACTGGAAGATGAGTATAAAGAAAATTAAACCCAGTCCTGTAAAGAAGGCACCCATTAAGAAGGCTTGCTCTTTGTTTTGTTCTTCAATTTGTCCTGTATAATCAATTTTGATATCTGAAGATAAACCCTCAAAATTTTTCATTTCGTTTTTAATCTGGGCTACTGCAGCACTAGCATCTACATAACCTGGTGCTAACGCTGAATATACGGTAACCACACGTTTGGTGTCTTTGTGTTTAATGGCACTAAATCCAGAGGTATTTCGCTGCTTTGCTACTGTAGATACAGGGATTTCTTTGACTTGACCAGAAGCCATATCCCTAAACACAATATTTTGGTTGAAAAGTGCATTGGTATTGTAGCGTAAGTCTTCATTAAAACGCACATAAATGTCATAATCGTCACCATCTTCCTTATAAATGCCTGCCTTTGCCCCAAATAAAGAGTTTCGTAGTTGCTGACCAACCTGACCAGAACTTACACCAAGCTCACCAGCCTTCTCTCTATCGACAACAACCTGCATACCTGGTTTGTCTTTATTAACATCGATTTTAAGTTCATCTATAGCAGAAATATTTTTGGTGTTGATAAACTCGCGCATACGTTCTGCCAATGCAATTAACTCATTGTAATCACTGCCTTCTAATTCTATGTTTATCGGTGGACCAACAGGTGGGCCGTTAGCGTCTTTTTCAACCGAGATTAGTACACCTGGATAGATTCCGGTGAGAGCTTCTTGCACTTTTTTACGTAATGCTTCACTGTCTTTTCCTTTTCTGAATTTGTATTCCCGCATAGAGGCGGTTATCTTTCCTTTATGCGGCATTTCTGCTGCAGAACCACCATCGGTTTGAGGGTTTCCGGCACCTTCACCAACTTGAGAAACCGAACTTTCTACTAAGAAATTTTCACCTTCTGATATGTATTCTTCATCATACAGTATATCATATACCTTAGCCTCAATTTCCTTGGTAATTTTATTTGTTTTGTCGATATCCGTACCTTCAGGGTATTCTATATAGACAATAATTTGGTTGGGTTTATTATCCGGAAAAAATTCTATTTTGGTTCTTTGACTCGCAACTGAGGCACCAAAACTTCCTATTGCCACAAAAAAGAGGATAAGACTTCCTATTGAAATTAAAACTGGTTTCCAACCTGTGAATACGGAGTTTAAGGTACGCTCATATAAATTTTCAAATCTTACCAATGTTTTGGATTGAAATCGGTTAACCGCTTTTCTAAGGATTAGGCGATAGATCCAAAGCATTACTGCGGTAGCCATCATCAAGCCTCCTAAGCCCTTGTAAGCTCCTCCAAAAATTAAAATCAATAGGCCAATTACACCTAGAATACCAGAGATAGCAATAATGTTTTTTAATGGCATATCCTTATCTTCGGTCGTCATAAATTGCGACACCAAAACCGAATTAAAGAATATGGCTACCAATAACGATGACCCTAAAACTACAGAAAGAGTTATCGGAAAATAAATCATAAATTGTCCCATAAGACCTGGCCATAAACCAAGTGGAATGAATGCGGCAACAGTTGTTGCTGTGGAAATGATAATCGGGAAGGCGATTTCTCCAATCCCTTTTTTAGCAGCTTCGATTCTTGATAGACCTTCTTGATCCATAAGTCGGTAGACATTTTCAACAACTACTATCCCATTATCTACCAACATCCCTAACCCCATAATAAGACCAAAAAGAATCATGGTGTTCATTGTGTAGCCCAATGCATTTAGTATCATTAAAGACATGAACATGGACATTGGGATTGCAAAACCTACAAACAAGGCATTTTTAAATCCTAAAAAGAACATTAATACGGTAACTACTAAGAAAATACCAAAAATGATGTTGTTTACTAAGTCATCGACTTGACCTATGGTTTTTGAGGATTGGTCATTGGTAATGGTTACCCTTAGATTGGTAGGTAGTACATTAGCCTTCGCATCTGCAACAATCTTTTCAATCTTTTCAGCTGCGGCGACCATGTTTTTTCCAGAACGCTTTTTAACGTCGAGCATTACTACAGCCTCACCATAGCCACTTTCTGGGTTGTATTCTCTAGCGTATGTTGTTTTATCTTTAGGTTTAAAGGTAATCTGAGCAATATCCTTTAGGTAAATTGGGTTGTTATTTTCAGACTTTACAACAAAATTTTCTAACTCTTGTGGGTCATCAATTTCACCAATGATGCGTATAGTACGTCGTTGCCCACTAGTAATGAGATTTCCTGCAGACATGGTCATGTTACCATTACTTATCGCACCAGTGACATCTTGAAAATTAACTTTTGATGCCATCATTTTGTACACGTCTACGGCTACCTCTACTTCTTTTTCTTGTGCACCTCTAATATCTACTTGCTTTATTTCATCAAGGTCTTCTATTTCGTCCTCTAAGTATTCACCAAATTCTTTCAGGCGTTCTACCGTATAATCGCCAGAAATATTAATATTAAGGATTGGCATTTCTTCAGATAGACTTAGCTCAAATACGTTTGGCTCTACCTTGGCTCCATTGAATGTTGGCCAGTCTTCTCCTGATGTTTCCGAATCAATTTCATCTTTTACCTTTTGTTTTGCCGCATCTACTGAAATATCCTCGTCAAACTCAACAATAATCATGGAGTAGTCTTCTTGAGATGTTGAGGTAATTTCAACTACGTTGCTAACATTCTTGAGCTTATCTTCTAGTGGATCAGTGATTAGCTTTTCAATATCCTCTGCCGTATTTCCCGGAAATAGTGAACTTATATAAATTTTAGTTTCTCTTATCTCAGGAAAACTTTCCCTAGGCATACTAAAGTAAGCTGAAGCTCCAAGGAAAAGAATTAATGCAATAGCCACATACATAGTGGTTTTATTGTTTATCGCCCAAGAGGAGAGGCCAAATTCTTTATCGACTTTCTTTTTTCTTTTTTCTTTATTATCGGTCATCATTTGGTAGTTTAGGCGTTAGAATTTTCGGACTCTAGAATTTTTACGGTTTGCCCATCTTTTACACTACGAGCTCCCTCCTTGATAATTTCAGCGTTTTCCTCGAGTCCAGCGAGTACTTCAATATTGTCTTGTTGGGTTCTACCAGTTTTTATTATAACACGCTTGGCAGTAGCAATATCTCCATTTTTCTCTGTAAGTATATAAACGTATTGTTGTCCTTCGGCATTCTCAGAAATGATACTCTGCGGAATAAGAATAGCGTTTTCATTAACATAATCATTAATTTTGAGGCGTGCTGTGAGGTTTGGTTTTATGCTTCTGTCTTTATTAGGAACTGCAATTTCTACATCAAAAGTCCTATTGGCTGGATTAATGAAATTACCAGTTTGTCTTATTTTGGAGGTAATACTTTTGCCTAAAACAGGAAAATCGATTTCAACTTCCTTACCTTTATTAATACTGGTGATGTAACTTTCGGGCACATCGGTTTTAATATACATATCACTGAGATTTACCAAACGCATTAGAGGTGTTTGGCCTGGTGCAGCAACATTACCTTGCTCTGTAATAACATCATCTATGATTCCGGAAAAGGGAGCTCTCACACTATTTTTGCTGAGTTGTTGATTAATTTGAGCAATACTTTTTTGCAGACCTTCGTACTGCGATTTTGCTTGTAGATATTGGATTTCACTTCCAATTTTTTGATCCCAAAGTCGTTTTTGACGCTCAAAAGTTGTTTTGGCTAAATCTGCCTGAATTTCTAACTGGGCCTTTTGCTGGCTTAAACCACCATCATCTATTGATGCTAGGAGTTGTCCTTTTATGACGTTTTGCCCTTCCTTAACATAGATATTTGTGATGATTCCACCGGTTTCAGGTGTGATGACAATATTCTGTTTGGTCTCAACACTTCCTTGTAATTCCAAGTAGTGTTTAAATTCTTTGGGTTGTGCTAAAAATGTTGTGATTAACGGCACATTTCTGTCTGGACTTATGCTTTGAAGTTTATTGTCTAGTTGTTTTATCTGTACTGCTAATGCTTGTTGTTGATTTACGAGTTCATCTTTCTTTTTCTGTATGGCTACAGCATCGTCTGATGCAATAAGCTCTTCTACACTTTGTTCCTTGCCGTTTGTACATGCAACGAATAGCGAGATTAATAGTAAACTATAAATATTTTTCATTTTTCAATTGATTTTAAAAGTTGGTGATTTGGTTGGTAATGGTTTCAAGTTCTGCCTTAGTGTTTATAACATCAAGCATGGTTTGGAGTAGCTCTTGCTGAGCTGTATAGAGTTGTGTTTGTGCTTGGCGCAGTTCAAAACTAGAACCAATTCCTTCAAAAAATTTCGTTTGATTTTTACGTTCAATACGTTCGGCTAAAGCAAGATTTTGTTTTTTGTTGTAATAATCTTCTGTGGCAAATTTATAATTGCTCTTTGCAGTTTCTATCTGTAACTTTAAACGTTGTTCGGTCTCGGTAAGTTCATCTTTTGATTTCTCTAGATTGATTTTTGCACGCTGTGTTGCGGCGCTTCTGCCACCAGAACTGAATATTGGTAAGTTGAGGTTAAAGCCAAACGATGAAAAACCTGCCCAATCTTGCTCGCGGTCTAAAAACGTAAATTCATTACTGAATCCTAAATAACCACCGTTAAGGTATGCACTTAACTGAGGTAGGGCTTTAGTCTTTTCAAGCTTTAGCAAAAGCTCTTTAGAACGCTTATCGTTTTCAGCGATTTTATAATCAACGGTTGATGTGATATCACTGTCTTGATTTAACATTTCTAAGGATATATTTTTTTCTGCTAAATCCTCAAGGGTCTCGGTCAAGGTCACATTGGTTTTGTAATCTATGCCAAGAGTAATATTGAACATCTGGTAAGCAATACCTTTAAGTCTTTTGGCATTATTAAGACTGCTTTGAAGGTTGGATAATGTGATTTGCAATTGTTCAACACTTTCTTCTTCTTCTAGGCCATTCTCATAAATCTTTGTGGTTTCATCGAGATTTTTTTGAAGGACATTGATATTTTTTTCGTAAATAAAGACGCTTTCTTCCGCAAGAAGAACATTTCCATAAGCATTGATTACCCCTTTTCTCACTTCTAAGTCGGTTTTATCCTTAGCGTTTTTAGAAATTTCCAGAAATACTTTAGCGGATTGAAGACCTACTAGATAAGAACCATCAAAGATTAATTGACTTAAGGTAGCTGTGGCATTAACATTTTGTTCAGTTCCAAAAATAACCTCGGCAAATTCACCGGGTTCACCACCAAAAAATTCTGCAGGAACTAATGATACCTGTTGCTTTAAAAAGTTTTGATAGTTAACAGAGGCATCAAGTTGCGGTAAGCCAGTCGCTGTAGTTTCCCATTTTTGCTTTTTGGCAGCCTCGATATCGCGTTTTGCATTCTTAGCTTGCCTATTATTTTCCAATGCATAATCTATTGCCTCTTGTAGGGAGAAAGTTGTAGGTTGTTCTTGTGAATATCCTAAGCATGAAATGATTAAACATGATAAAATGATAATTGATTTTTTCATGTGTTATATGGGTTTTTGATTGATTTTTAAATATTGACTTAAATGAGCGATACCCTTGGATGTACAGATACCTCTTAAGTGATATTCTAAATAGTTTTCCATTAAATTATTCATGGAAAAATTCTTTAGGGGAAATAATTCTTGGTCTTTTAAAATAACCATACAATTGAAGTAAATCCTAGAAATAAAATTTATATCAAGGTTTTCCCTGTACAGTCCCATCGCAATACCTCTATTAAGGTTTTCTACAACGCACCCTTGCATTACTTCAAATTGTTTTGCCTTTAGAGTCGAAAAAATGCGCGGATAATATTTTTGTAATTGGTACTGCGGTGATGATTTTTCATCTTTTAGATGGTCCATAACAAACCTTTTAATTTCAAAAATTTCTTCGATAGGATTTTTTTGTAGACCACAAATGTGATCTATACCACAAGAAACTGTCTCAAATACATGTAAAGTGGTCGCTTCTACCAATTTAGTCTTGTTAGGGAAATGCACATAAATGGTCTTTTTGGAAATACCCAATTCATTTGCAATATCATCCATTGTTACACTCTTAAAGCCAAGTGAAAGGAAGAGTTCTGAAGCCTTATGTATAATTTTTTCTCTCATAATTGAAGTGCAAAAGTACACATGGAAACTTTAAAAACAAAAATAGTTTCCGTAGTTTTAATAATAATTTAACATTGTTAACCATAGCTTTAAATTTGTTGAAAGCCTTATTTTTGTTTTATGCAAAACATAGAAGTCTATCAGAAATCCTTTATCAACTATTTAGAGGATTTTGCAACAGAAAGAGAACCCGTAAATCTTTATGAGCCCGTTAATTACATTTTGAAATTAGGGGGGAAGCGCTTACGACCAGTTTTAACTTTAATGACGGCTGAAATTTTTGGTGCCGAGGCAAAAGTCGCTATGAATGCGGCGTTATCCGTTGAGGTTTTTCATAATTTTTCATTGATACATGATGATATCATGGATGATGCTCCATTACGAAGAGGGCAGCAAACCGTTCATGAAAAGTGGGATATAAATACAGGGATACTTTCTGGTGATGCCATGCTTATTTTGGCATATCAACTATTTGAAGATTATGAGCCTAAAATATTTCAATCGTTGGCCAAGCTGTTTAGTAAAACAGCTTTAGAAGTTTGTGAGGGGCAACAGTATGATATTGATTTTGAGACTAGAAATGATGTTACAATACCCGAATATCTCAAAATGATTGAATATAAAACGGCCGTTTTGGTGGGTGCAGCCATGAAAATGGGAGCTATAGTGGCGGGCGCTTCAGAAGAAGATCAAAATTTGATTTATGATTTTGGACGTTTCCTTGGGATTGCCTTTCAATTACAAGACGATTATTTAGATGCCTTTGGCAATCCTGAAACTTTTGGCAAGCAAGTTGGTGGTGATATTTTAGAAAACAAAAAAACCTATTTGTACCTTAAAACGTTAATGTTAGGAACAAATGAACAAAAAACGCGCTTGTTAGATTTAATGACTGATCATTTGGTGTCTGAAGATGAAAAGGTTAAACAAGTAAAAATGCTTTTTAATACATCAGGGGCCTCTGAGGCTACGCAATTAGCAGTTAAGGACTATACTGAAAAAGCTTTCGGTGTTTTAGAAAGGCTTAATCTTTCTGAAGGTAAAAAGCAGGTGCTAAAACAATTTGGTATTCAGTTAATGAATAGACGTGTGTAATGACGCTGCCTGTAAATTTTGAAGATCTAATAGCCAAGGCTAATGCTTTAAAGCTTTACAGGAAACTAATCATTCAGCTTAACAAGGACTTACTTTTCGCCAATATAGATTTAGAATTTGATGCGGATACATTGCCAACTAGCCTAAAGCTAATTTTACAAGAAACGGTTTTTAATCTTATAAGGCACAAATTCTCAGATTATTTAAATCTACTCTATCAAATTGATGTTTCAGAACAGAAAATTAAATCACTTGACTCAAGTAATATGGTTAGACTTTCAGAAGATGTTACGTTTTTAATCTTACAAAGGGAGTGGCAAAAGGTTTGGTATAAGTCTAATTTTATCTAAAACCAAAACCTCACAAAGGGCATCCAAGCTTGGTTTTGTATACTTCGATCTTCATCATAAAGAATGTCATACCTTATACCAAACGTAATGTTTCGACTTCGGTAACCAGCACCTAAAAAAAGCGCAGGATACCAGTAATTATCATCTACATTAGCAACAAACTGTTCATCAAAATCTCTATTTACATATAGTTGTTCAAACTCAGTAGAAAGCTGCAATTCTTGGTAAGGATTAAACAAACCAATGACACTTCCACCAACAACGGTAGATTTAAAGACATCGCGTTGAGAGCTGTACTGAAAATTGAGTCCAACACCAGTAGCGACATATGGATTAAAATTATATAATGCATTTGGTGCTATGGCACCACTAAAAAAGCCATCACCAAAATTTAAACCAACTCCACCTCCAAACTGTACATTTTGCCAAAAGCCACCACTAGTATCTGCTAATCGCTGTCCATTTAAAAAAAGCATAAAAAAACAGGCAAAAATACCACTTAAAATGCACTTTCCGATATTGTTACGACTAAGTTTTACCATCACAATAATTCTTAAGTTCTAATTTGTTATAAATATAATAAAACGGATAGTTTATCTACTAAAAATTGTATTTTTGGAAAAATTTTGTTGAAACGACAACGTCTCGTAAAAATAATGGACAAATATTCCTTTCTCAATGCAGCGCATACAGCATATTTTGCTGATTTATACGACCAATACCTTAAGAATCCAGATGCTATAGAACCAAGTTGGCGTGCCTTTTTTCAAGGGTATGATTTCGGATCAGAACATTATGGATTGGATGGTGAAATAGTAGAAGGTGTTTCAACACAGATACCAGAGCAACTCGAAAAAGAATTTCAGGTTGTAAAGCTTATTGATGGTTACAGAAATAGAGGACACTTGTTTACCAAAACAAACCCTGTAAGAGCCAGAAGAAAGTATGCGCCTACTTTAGAAATTGAGAATTTTGGGCTGTCTAAAAGCGACTTAAACACTGTTTTTTCAGCCGGGGAAATTATAGGTCTTAAATCTGCAACACTAAAATCTATTGTAGACCATTTAGAGCGTATTTACTGCGATTCTATTGGTGTAGAGTACATGTACATTAGGAATCCGAATGAAATTCAATGGATTCAAAACAAACTAAATGTTAATGATAATCATGGTAAGTTTACCAATGATGAGAAGAAATACATTCTTAAAAAATTGAATCAGGCAGTAGCCTTTGAATCATTTTTGCATACCAAGTATGTTGGTCAAAAACGTTTTTCATTAGAAGGTAATGAATCTTTAATTCCTGCGGTAGATGCGATTATTGAAAAGGCTGCTGATGAGGGAGTGAAAGAGTTTGTTATGGGTATGGCGCATCGTGGTCGTTTAAGTACACTTACAAATATCTTTGGCAAATCCGCTAAAGATATCTTCAGTGAATTTGACGGTAAGGATTATGAGGAGAAAGTATTTGACGGAGATGTAAAATACCATTTAGGTTGGACGAGTAATCGTGAGACCTATAACAATAAAAAAATCAACCTGAATATTGCTCCTAACCCATCTCACCTTGAAACGGTTGGTGCAGTTGTACAAGGAATAGCTAGAGCAAAGCAAGATAGAGATGAGATTAAAGATCCTTCTGAGGTACTACCCATTGTTGTTCATGGTGATGCTGCTATTGCTGGTCAAGGATTAGTTTATGAAGTTGTGCAAATGGCACAACTCGATGGATATAAGACAAATGGAACCATTCATATTGTAGTAAATAATCAAATAGGTTTCACTACAAACTATTTAGATGGTCGTTCTAGTACTTATTGTACAGACGTTGGTAAGGTAACTTTATCACCAGTACTGCATGTTAATGCAGATGATGCTGAGTCAGTAGTGCACGCCGCGCTATTTGCATTGCACTTTAGAATGAAGTTTAAAAGAGATGTCTTTATTGATTTATTGGGATATAGAAAGTACGGTCATAATGAAGGTGATGAGCCTAAGTTTACACAGCCATTACTATATAAAGCGATTGCCAAGCATAAAAACCCAAGAGATATTTATGCTGAGCAGTTAATTGCTGAAGGGGTAATTGACGAAGGTTATGTAAAGCATATAGAAGCGAAGTATAAAGAATCATTAGAAGAAAAACTAGAAGACTCTCGAAAAGAAGATAAGACCGAGATTACTGCTTTCATGCAAGAAGAATGGAAGGGTTTAGATAGAGTTACAGAAGTTGCAATGATGCAACCTGTAGATACTAAGGTTTCTAAAAAAGTTCTTGAAGATGTTACTAAAGTGATTTCGAATCTACCATCAGATAAGAAGTTCATAAGAAAAATTCAGCGCTTGGTAGAATCGCGTCAAACCATGTTTGACGAAAATAGGCTCGATTGGGCAATGGCAGAGCACTTAGCTTACGGGACGTTATTGGCTGAAGGCTTTAATGTTAGAATTTCTGGTCAAGATGTAGAGCGGGGTACGTTCTCTCACAGACATGCTGTGGTTAAGGTTGAAGACAGTGAGGAAGAAATTATTTTATTGAATAATGTTTCAAAAGATCAAGGGCAATTCAATATTTATAATTCCTTATTATCAGAATATGGTGTCGTAGGATTTGATTATGGTTATGCAATGGCAAGTCCTAATACTTTGACCATTTGGGAAGCACAGTTTGGGGACTTTAGCAATGGCGCACAAATAATGATAGATCAATACATTTCCTCTGGAGAGGATAAATGGAAAACTTCAAACGGACTGGTCATGTTATTACCTCACGGTTATGAAGGTCAAGGTGCAGAACACTCATCTGGTCGTATGGAGCGCTACCTACAATTGTGTGCAAAAGACAATATGTTTGTTGCAGACTGCACAACACCAGCTAATATGTTTCACTTGTTGCGTAAACAAATGAAGGCTAATTACAGAAAACCTTTAGTGGTCTTTACACCAAAGAGTTTATTGCGTCACCCTAAGGTGGTTTCTACTGTAGAAGAATTTGCAAATGGAAGTTTTCAAATGGTAATAGATGATGCAAGCGCCAAAGCAAAAAAGGTTAAAACCTTGGTGTTTGTAACAGGTAAATTTTATTACGACCTTTTAGAGGAACAAGAAAAATCAGGAAGAGAAGATATTGCATTGGTAAGGATAGAGCAATTATTTCCATTACCAATAGATGATATAAAAGCGGTAATAAAAAAATATAAGAACGCAGAAGACATCGTTTGGGCACAAGAAGAACCTAGAAACATGGGTGCTTATGGTCATATGCTTATGCATTTAGAAGAAGCAAGAACATGGAGAGCAGCAAGTAGAAGACCTTATGGGGCACCTGCAGCAGGTAGTTCTGTACGTTCTAAAATAAGACATCAAGAAGTTATAGATTATGTTTTTGATAAAACCAAGAATAACCAAATAAGAAATAATTAGAAAACCAAAAAGGTTAAATACAATAAACGCATGATTTTAGAAATGAAAGTGCCTTCACCAGGCGAATCAATTACTGAGGTAGAAATTGCAGAATGGTTAGTTGAAGATGGGGATTATGTAGAAAAAGACCAGGCTATTGCAGAGGTTGATAGTGATAAAGCAACATTAGAGTTACCCGCAGAAGCTAGTGGTACTATTACCTTAAAAGCTGAAGAAGGTGATGCTGTTGCTGTTGGGCAAGTTGTATGCCTAATAGATACAAGTGCAGAAAAACCTGGAGGTGGTGGAAGCGATACTTCCAAAAAGGAGGAAAAGAAAGAAGAAGCTCCACAAAAAGAAGAGCCAAAGAAAGAAACAACAGAATCTAAGACCTATGCAACAGGAACACCAAGTCCAGCTGCGAAAAAAATCTTAGATGAAAAAGGAATTGATACTAATTCTGTAAAGGGAACAGGAAGAGATGGCAGAATCACTAAAGAGGATGCTGTAAATGCTGTACCGTCTATGGGCACTCCAACAGGTGGAAGCAGAGGTACTTCGCGCAGTAAAATGTCAATGTTGCGTCGTAAAGTTGCCGAACGATTAGTAGAGGCAAAGAATACAACTGCTATGTTAACCACATTTAACGAGGTTGATATGTCGCCTATTTTTGATTTGCGCAAACAATACAAAGAAGACTTTAAAGCAAAGCATGGTGTAAGCTTAGGCTTTATGAGCTTCTTTACCTTGGCTGTAGTTAGAGCATTAAAAATGTATCCAGCGGTTAACTCCATGATAGACGGCAAAGAAATGATATCATACGATTTCTGTGATATTAGTATTGCCGTTTCTGGACCAAAAGGGTTAATGGTACCTGTTATTAGAAATGCTGAAAATTTAACCTTCAGAGGTGTTGAAGCCGAAGTAAAACGTTTAGCGATAAGAGCCAGAGATGGTCAGATCACCGTAGATGAAATGACAGGTGGAACATTTACAATTTCTAACGGTGGTGTGTTTGGTAGTATGCTGTCCACTCCAATTATAAATCCACCACAGAGTGGTATACTAGGAATGCACAATATAGTAGAGCGTCCTGTGGCAATAGATGGTAAAGTGGAAATTAGACCTATTATGTATGTTGCGCTATCTTACGACCACAGAATAATTGATGGGAAAGAATCTGTTGGGTTCTTGGTGGCCGTGAAAGAAGCTTTAGAAAATCCGGTAGAGTTATTAATGGATAATGATCCTAAGAAAGCTTTAGAGATGTAATTTTCATTGAATAATTTAAATAAAATAGAAAAGCGCAATTGATAACCAATTGCGCTTTTTTCTTACCCCTAACTAACAAAGAGTAACTAACTAAAATTAACTAAAAAATTAACAGCTACATTGGCTGAAATGACCATAACTGAACTTACAATCAAAAGAATTATAAAAATTCTATCCCTTTTTACGGTGGTATCTTTCATTGTTTCCATAATGTTTATTTTTTTTAAAAAGCTCTGAACTTTTTCTATCGCTCAGAGCTTTTGTTAATACAATCTGAGGCATTGATTAATAGCTTTGTAAAATTGCAAATAATTATAATACAATACTATACGTAACTTTACGTATTTTTTGCGAAGTATTAAACTTCTTCTATTATCCGTCTTTTAGGCAGAGAGTGTTTTTTATATAAAAAGAAAAGAGCCTTGGAAATAATCCAAGGCTCAAATAATCCCCTAAGAACTAATTAATAGCTCGTTATTAACCCTTAATTAATAACAATCGATATAGTTAAAATCGACTATGTAAAGGTCGGCAATATCTTAGTACGATACTATACGTAACTTTACGTATTTTTTAAAAAATTTAGAGGTATTCAGAATTTTCTTTTGCCCAAATCAGTAGACTATTTTGTTTACTGGATAATTTTAATTTTTTAATGATATTACTTTTGTGTTTCTCTACAGTTCTAACTGATACGAAAAGTAATTCAGCGATTTGAACACCAGTTTTATTTTTTGCTATAAGCCCAAGGATTTTGGTTTCGGTTTTTGTTAAAAGTTGAAGTTCTTCAGGTGATTTCTTCACTTTTATATAGGCTAGAAGATCTGGACTGAAATAAGGTTTGTCTTTAACAACTGAAGCAATACAGTTTTCAATTTCTTCTAGTGCAAATTCTTTTAAGACATAACCGTATACACCCAAGGATTTAGCTTCATTATATACATTCTCATCTTTTTCAAAGGTGATGAGTACAATCCTGGTTTTAAGGTTTGCCATTTTACATTTTTTGGCAATTTGTAATCCTGTAAAAAATGGCATCTTAATATCTAAAATGGCAATGTCTGGTACATGAGCTTTAATTAAAGCCAATGCCTCCTTACCATTTTTTGCACTGGCAAGGACGTTGTACTCTTTTTCATGTAAAAAATCTTGTAAACCTTTGAGCACCAAAGGGTGGTCATCTGCTATAATGATGGTCGGGTTCATAAGGCTATTAATCAACTAGAGAAGTTAAATATAACAAGAATCTATTTGTTAAGAAATTTCTTTAAGTTTTAAATAAAGGTATTTCTTATCGTAGTCAATGATGGCTTTGCCTTTTTTCAAAATATCGGCACCAATAATGCCATCTACTGGATCTGCATCATGATTGATAAGGCCGTTATTAACATGCGAAAGATTAAAAAGGATTAAGGCTACTCTGTTTTTTTTCCATTTGCCAATTTTTAAATTGTTAGATTTAGAAATTTGTGTTGTCATGTCTGAAGCACCAGCCCCAACAGCTTTAATTTCAGAATCTTTTACCTTTAGGTTAAAACGTTCTATAGCCTCAAAACCGACACAACTGCTTGAAGCACCTGTATCTAAAATAAAACGCCCTTTAATACCATTAATCGTAGCTTTAATTTCAAAATGATTGGTCTTGGTCAGTTTGAGTTTAATTTTGGAATAGCCTTTGTCCAAAAGGAAGTCTTTTAACGTTTCCATTTTTATTATTTGTACAAATATAATATCTAAAGGTTTATTTTTGACAAATGATTATAACGGATACCCACACACATTTATATAGTGAAGCTTTTGATGAAGATAGATCAGCAATGATACAACGTGCTATTGATACAAATGTTTCACGTTTTTTTATTCCAGCAATCGACTCTAGTTACACCAACGCTATGCTTCAGCTTGAAGAGCAATTTCCTGACAACATTTTTTTAATGATGGGATTGCATCCTACGCACGTAAAGGAAAACTTTAAGGAAGAATTGGAGCACGTCGAAGAGATGTTGGCTCGACGAAAGTTTTATGCTGTAGGTGAAATAGGAATTGATTTGTATTGGGACAAGTCAACATTAGATATACAAATTGAAGCCTTCAGACATCAAATTCACTTAGCCAAAAAATATAAATTACCTATTGTGATACATTGCAGAGAAGCCTTTGATCAAATTTTTGAGGTTTTGGAACAAGAAAAATCGGAAGATCTATTCGGAATTTTTCATTGCTTTACTGGAACCCTGGAACAAGCTCATCAAGCCATTTCTTACAATATGAAGTTAGGTATAGGAGGGGTAGTGACCTTTAAAAACGGAAAAATAGATCAGTTTATAGATGAAATAGATTTAAAACATATTGTTTTAGAAACCGATTCACCATATTTAGCACCCAAACCTTATCGTGGAAAACGAAACGAAAGCAGTTACATTGTTCAGGTTTTAGAAAAATTATCCGAACTTTACGGAATGACTGTGGAGCAGGTTGCGAATGTAACAACCGAAAATTCAAAACAAATATTTGGTGTTTAAAATATGCAAAAACCTAATATCTTACTAATATATACTGGCGGCACCATTGGTATGATCAAAGATGCTGATACGGGTGCTCTTAAGGCATTCGATTTTGATAGCATCTTAACTCGTATTCCTGAAATTCGTTTGTTAGATTGTAATGTAGAGACCATTTCTTTTGAAGAGCCTATAGATTCATCTAATATGAACCCTATATATTGGGCTGATATAGCTCAAATTATCGAAACGAATTATAAAGATTTTGATGGTTTTGTGGTTTTGCATGGAAGTGATACCATGAGTTACTCGGCATCCGCCCTTAGTTTTATGTTAGAAAATTTAGAAAAGCCAGTCATCTTTACAGGATCACAGCTTCCAATTGGCGATTTAAGAACGGATGCTAAAGAAAATTTAATAACCTCAATCCAAATGGCATCCTTACAAGAAGAAGGTATACCTGTGATTAGAGAAGTTGGACTTTATTTTGAATACAAATTATATAGAGGTAATAGAACAACTAAGATAAATGCGGAGCATTTTGAAGCTTTTGAGTCCTTTAATTATCCTAATTTGGCAGAGTCCGGTGTGCATCTTAATATTAATAAGGAGTATTTAAGGCGTACAAAAAGAAACCAGAATCTAATTGTTCGAAAAAAAATGAATACAAATGTGGGCATTTTAAAGTTGTTCCCTGGTATTTCAAAATCTTTAATTCAGACCATACTTAAGTGTAATACGTTAGAGGGTTTAATACTCGAAACCTATGGTGCAGGTAACGCTACAAATGAAGATTGGTTTGTAGAACTTCTCAAAAATGCAATTTCTAAGGGACTTCACATAATCAATGTTTCACAATGTGCTGGTGGGAGTGTTAATATGGGACAATACGAGACGAGTTCTAGATTAAAATCCATAGGTATAATATCTGGAAGGGATATTACCACAGAAGCTGCGATTACCAAATTAATGTACCTATTAGGGGAAAATATTTCACATTCAGAATTTAAGACAACGTTTGAAACCTCCCTACGTGGTGAAATGACCTAAAATTAACGAGACAAATTTTAGAGTTTGAAGTTTTTTTTGTTATTTGCCACACCGTAATTTTTGGTGAAATTTAAAGAGAGGTGGCCGAGTGGTCGAAGGCGCACGCCTGGAAAGTGTGTATACTCCAAAAGGGTATCGAGGGTTCGAATCCCTTCCTCTCTGCTTAGATTTTAGGCAATTGTTACATTATTTTTTTTATCTTTAACACTTTAACTAATAAAATTAAGATTAAGAACAATGAAAAGATTATTTTCTATTCTTGCCATAACATGTTTAATGGCTATCGGAACTGTTAATGCCAATGCAACTACATTAGCAACTACAACAGCAACAGTAACAAGTATAACTCAAGATGCTGATGACACAGCAAGTGAAGACTTGAGTTTCCATCAAGAATTAAAAAAGCGTTTTATTGAAGGTGGCCCAGGCTTTATGGGTATTGTATTATTATGTTTAATTCTTGGTTTAGCAATCGCTATTGAGAGAATTATCTTTTTAAACCTTTCAACAACAAACACTAAAAAATTAACTCAAAATGTAGAAGATGCGCTTGCATCTGGTGGTATTGAAGCTGCCAAGGAAGTTTGTAGAAACACAAAAGGACCAGTTGCATCTATTTTTTATCAAGGTTTAGATAGAGCAGACGAAGATATTGATGCTGCTGAAAAAGCTGTAGTAGCTTACGGTGGTGTACAGATGGGTCAGTTAGAAAAGAATGTATCTTGGATTTCTTTATTTATTGCATTAGCACCAATGCTTGGTTTCATGGGTACGGTAATTGGTATGATTCAGGCCTTTGATAAGATTGAAGCAGCAGGTGATATGCAGCCATCATTAGTAGCAGGTGGTATTAAAGTAGCACTTTTAACAACAGTATTTGGTCTTATTGTGGCTATTATTCTTCAGATTTTTTACAACTATATCATCGCTAAGATCGATAGTATTGTAAATGATATGGAAGATGCATCAATTACATTGATGGACTTATTAGTAAGACACAAAAAATAAAAAAGACCAATTAAAATTATGTTACACAAAATATTAAAAATAGTAGCTTTAATTCTCAGCGTACTTGGTATTGTTTTTCTTGGAAGAATAATTGCCAAAGGCGATGAGGAGATTAAAGCGGCAGCCTTAGCAGGTGATACTGCTATTGTAGATCCGATGGCAATTATAGCTTATATTACATTAGGTCTTGTTTTACTATTTGTAGTGGTTTTTGTATTAAAAAATCTATTTACAAATACGTCAGGACTAAAAAACACGTTAATAGGTGTAGGGGCTTTTGCTGCGGTATTAATTATTTCTTATGTAGTTTCTGGTGGTGATACCATGAAGTACAAGCTACAGGAAGGAATAGCAACAGAAGGACAATCCCATATGGTAGGTGCTGGTTTAACAGCGTTCTACATTTTGATTATTGTTGCAGCATTAGCAATGATATTCTCGGGAGTCAAAAAAGTAATTAGTAAATAATAAGGTATGGCAAAAAGAGCAGCACCAGAAGTAAATGCAGGTTCAATGGCTGATATTGCCTTCTTACTGCTTATCTTTTTCTTGGTAACAACAACTATAGAAAAGGATAAGGGACAATTACTTGGATTGCCTCCAATTCAAGATGAAAATGTTGAACCTCCTATCATTAAACAAAAGAACTTATTTACTGTTCTTTTGAACCGAAAAAATCAGCTGTTGGTTGAAGATAATCTTATGGAAGTTAAGGACTTAAGACAAGCAGCTATTGATTTTATAGATAACGGAGGTGGTACAAATGCAGAAGGTGAAACTTGTGATTACTGTAAAGGTAAAAGAGACCCATCTTCATCAGATCATCCTGATAAAGCAATTATTTCCTATAAATACGATAGAGAAACATCGTATGAAAAATATATTGAGGTACAGGATGAGCTACTTGCAGCTTACGCTTTTTTAAGAGATAGAGAAGCCCAGCGTCTTTACAATAGGTCATTTAAATCCATGCTTGAAGAAAAGGCTAAAAACCAATTCAAGAAAGATGAGAAGTTAAATGATCAGATAAAAAGGATTCAGAAGATGTATCCTCAGATATTATCTGAAGCAGAACCAGACAAAAATTAAAAAGTAACAATTATGTCAAAGTTTAAAAAAGGAAAACAAGGAGATTTGCCAGCTATTTCAACGGCATCTTTACCAGATATCGTATTTATGTTACTTTTCTTTTTCATGGTAGCAACTGTAATGCGTGATAGTTCTTTAATGATAGAGAATAGATTGCCAGGTGCAAATCAAGTAGAGAAGCTTGAAAAGGATAGAACAGCTTTTATCTATGCAGGTAAACCGAGTTCCCAGTTCAAACAGTTAGGAACCGAACCTCGCATTCAGTTTAACGATGCTATTATCAGCGTCGAGGAAGTTCGATCAAGTGTTCTTGAAGCACAATCTAATCTAGTTGAAGAATTACAGCCTAAATTTGTGGTTGGTCTTAAAGTAGATAAAGAGACACACTCAGGTTTAGTTTCTGATATTAAACAAGAACTTAGGCTTGCAAATACATTAAAAGTAATGTATATCACAAATGCCAAAGCTGAATAATAATCTTAATTTTTTATACTTAAAACGCTCTGAGTATTCAGGGCGTTTTTGTTTTATATCGTTTAAAGATTTTGTAGATTTAACTTTATGAAAAACATCTTCTTTATAGTTTTAGTTACTTCGGGCTTTCTTGGGTTTACACAAGGTAGTGATGACAAAGATAAATCCGAGTTGTATAAAAACTATCGTGAAGATCAGTTTTACATTTCCGTAACTTATAATCTGCTAAGCCAAAAGCCAAGTGGTGTTAATCAAAGTGGTTTTTCTACAGGTTTTCATTTTGGCTTCATAAGGGATATGCCTATTAATAAAAAGCGAACGGTTGCTTTAGGGATTGGTTTGGGATTATCCACTAATTCGTATAATCAGAATATGGCAATCACAGAGGTAAACAACCAAATAGAATTTAATATTATAAATGAGAGTGAGATTAATGTATCAAAGAATAAATTCACTACATATCTACTCGAAGTACCTTTTGAGCTGAGGTGGAGAAAATCGAGCCCAACAACCTATAATTTTTTAAGAATCTACCCTGGTTTTAAGTTTGGTTATCTTTTTTATAATTCATCAAAACTTAAAAGTAGCGATGGTGATGTTAAACTTTCAAACATAGATAGTTTTAATAGACTTCAATATGGATTTACTCTAAGTGCGGGTTATGGCACTTGGAATGTACACGCCTATTATGGTCTTAATGCCATATTTGGGGATTCCACAAAGTTAGATGGTGCTGCATTAGATATGTCTTCTTTTAAGATAGGTTTGATGTTTTATATACTATAGCCAAAATTGCATAAACACTAATTGAGGTAAGAGCCCTGTAAATACACCAATAATGAGTTCTTGATTGGTGTGTGCTTTTAAATGTAATCGAGAAGTAGCTATCGCTCCAAGTATAATCATCATTAATGCTATGGTACCATTGATATTGATTTTATAATGAATACCAACCGCAACCGCAAACATAAAAAATCCTGAAGCGGCTATCATATGTATGCTGGCTTTGATTTTAAAAATAGCCATGATAAAACACGCTAGCGTAGAACATAATATTCCTAAAAAGAAATAGAACAGTTCAGTTATTTCATTAGGTGTTAAAACTCTAATTAAAATAAGAGTTATGATAACACTATTGATAAGTAGTGGTATTAATCGTTCCTTGGTACTTTTTAGATAAATGGTATCTACCTTATTTATGGTTTTTAGCAAGAAAAATAAAAGAATTGGAAGTATAATGGTTAGAATAACTATAGAGAAAATCTTCGCATTTTGTAAAGGTTTTGGGATATAACGTGGTGTTTTATGAAAGTAAAACATAACACCAAGTAAGGGCATAATCAAAGGATGAAAAACAAATGATATACTCTTTAATAGAAAGTTTTTCATCAATAGCTGCTATTATAGTTCTTTTCTCAACCTTGCCACAGGAATATCTAATTGTTCTCTGTATTTTGCAACTGTACGTCTCGCTATCGGATAACCTTTTTCTTTCAAAATTTTAGATAGTGCCTCGTCAGTTAAAGGTTTCTTTTTGTTTTCTTCTTCAATTACAGTCTCAAGAATTTTTTTGATTTCTCTAGTAGAAACTTCTTCACCTTGGTCGTTAGTCATAGATTCCGAAAAGAATTCCTTTATTAATTTAGTCCCATAAGGGGTGTCAACATATTTACTGTTAGCCACACGAGATATTGTGGAGACATCCATATCAATCTCGTCTGCAATATCCTTAAGAATCATAGGTCTTAATTTACGTTCATCACCAGTTAAAAAGTACTCTTTTTGATAATGCATGATGGCACTCATAGTAACAAAAAGGGTTTGCTGTCGTTGTCTTACGGCTTCTATAAACCATTTTGCAGCATCTAACTTTTGTTTTATAAACAATACCGCATCTTTTTGAGCCTTGGATTTATCTTTAGCATCTTTATAACCTTTTAACATGTTACTGTATTCTCTAGACACATGTAACTCGGGCGCATTTCTTCCATTGAGAGTAAGTTCAAGCTCTCCGTCAACAATTTTGATGGCAAAATCAGGAACAATGTGCTCTACAATTTTATTGTTACCGGCATAAGAGCCACCTGGTTTTGGGTTAAGCCTTTCTATTTCTTCAATGGCGCTTTTAAGTTGCTCTTCATCTATCCCAAACTTTTGCATCAGTTTTTTATAATGCTTTTTGGTAAACTGCTCAAAAGCTTTGTCTATAATTTTACCTGCAAGTTCTATATCTGGATGTTGTTCTTTTCTGTGTAATTGGATACTTAGGCATTCTTGAAGATTTCTAGCACCTACACCAGCAGGATCTAATTGTTGCACAATCTTAAGTACTTTTTCTACCTCATCTTCAGTAGTATATATGTTTTGGGTAAAGGCTAAGTCATCGGTAATATCAGTTAAGGAACGCCTTATATAGCCACTCTCATCTACACTACCCACTAAAAAGTACGCA
Organism: Winogradskyella aquimaris; assembly: GCF_042676105.1. Lineage (NCBI taxonomy): Bacteria > Pseudomonadati > Bacteroidota > Flavobacteriia > Flavobacteriales > Flavobacteriaceae > Winogradskyella > Winogradskyella aquimaris. Next base: position 693,979 of record NZ_JBHTJQ010000016.1, read on the forward strand.
ATTTCTTCCTCTTGGTCGGATAGTCTGAAGGTATTAAGTTGATTGATTAAATGTTGTGTAAAGGATGTACCAGCTGCATAAGGCACATTTTTTTCTTCATCATCAGAGCTGTAGTTGTTAGCTTGGGTACGATAATCAGGTATTTCGTCATCGCTTAAGTACTCATCCACATTTATATCATCGGCATCTATAGTCTCATTATCATCAAATTCATCTGCTGAATTGTCAAAATCATCAAATTCATCAGCAATAGGTTCATCTTTGCCAGTATCCAGAGCAGGATTTTCTTCAAGCTCTTGTTTTAATCGTTGTTCAAAAGCTTGAGTAGGAAGCTGTATCAACTTCATAAGTTGAATTTGCTGAGGTGACAGCTTCTGTGATAATTTAAATTGTAAATATTGTTTTAGGGACATGGAAATTCTATTGTTATAAAAATAATAAAAAACCTCTGAGGTTTAGTCATACCACAAAGGTTTAATCATGATTTTTAAAACTCAGCATTCTGAGGTGTTCTTGGGTAAGGAATCACGTCCCTTATATTATTCATGCCAGTTGCAAACATTACAAGTCTTTCAAAACCTAGACCAAAGCCTGAATGTACTGCTGTACCATATTTTCTAAGGTCTAAGTACCACCATAATTCCTCTTCTGGAATATCTAAAGCTTTCATCTTTTCTTTAAGGACGTCTAAACGTTCCTCACGCTGAGAACCACCGACCATTTCTCCAATGCCTGGAAACAAAATATCCATGGCTCTTACTGTTTTTCCGTCCTCATTTAGGCGCATGTAAAATGCCTTAATATTGGCGGGATAATCAAATAAAATTACTGGGCATTTGAAGTGTTTTTCAACTAAATAGCGTTCATGCTCAGACTGTAAGTCTGCTCCCCATTCTTCAATTATATACTTAAATTTCTTTTTCTTGTTGGGTTTGCTGTTTCTCAGAATATCGATGGCTTCTGTATAGCTTACTCGTTTAAAATTATTGTCTACAACAAACTTAATTTTTTCAATAAGGTTCATTGGGCTACGTTCTGCTTGAGGAAGACTTTTTTCAGCATCTTGTAATCGTTTATCTAAAAACTCTAGATCTTCCTTATTGTTTTCTAAAACATAACCTAAGACAGATTTAAGAAAGTCTTCTGCCAAGTCCATATTTCCAGCCAAGTCCATAAAAGCTACTTCTGGTTCAATCATCCAAAATTCAGCCAAGTGACGCGATGTGTTCGAGTTTTCAGCTCTAAAAGTTGGTCCGAAAGTGTAGACCTTTCCCAAGGACATGGCGTAGGTTTCTGCTTCCAGTTGCCCAGATACGGTAAGGTTGGTCTCTTTACCAAAAAAGTCTTCTTTATAGTTTACCTCACCATCTTCCGTTAGAGGTGGCTTTTTGGCATCCAATGTACTTACTCTAAACATCTCACCTGCACCTTCGGCATCGCTACCAGTAATAATTGGTGTGTGCATGTTATAGAAGCCGTTCTCTGTAAAATATTTATGTATGGCAAATGACAATGCAGATCGTAAACGCATTACCGCACTAAACGTATTGGTTCTTGTACGTAAATGAGCATTCTCTCTTAAAAATTCAAAGGTGTGCTTTTTAGGCTGAATAGGATAAGTTTCGGGATCAGAGTCACCTAAAACTTCTAATTCCTTTACCTGTATTTCTACCGATTGCCCTTTACCTTGGCTTTCTACTAATTCACCTTTTATCTGTAATGCAGCACCTGTAGTAATACGTTTTAGAAGTGCTTCATCAAAATTTTCAAAATCTACAACACACTGAATATTATTTATGGTAGAGCCGTCATTTAAGGCTATAAAGCGGTTAGCTCTAAACGTTCTTACCCAGCCGTTTACGGTAACATCTTGTAAAATGATATCTTCTGATAATAATTCTGCAATTGATTTTGTTGTCATTTTAATTTATTTTGAAAATGCTAAGATAAATCTTCTAATCGTTTTTTATAGAGTCTTCTTCATCGTCTTCTGAAGGGATGATATCTATAGTAGGTTTTCGCAGTACTTCCTTGTTGGCGATATTACGTTCCAGTGATAATAATAGTGACGGTAACAACAGTAAATTAGAAAGCATTGCAAATAACAAGGTTATAGACACCAATGCACCTAGTGCAACAGTGCCACCAAAACTAGAAATGGTAAACACAGAAAAACCAAAGAATAAGACAATAGAAGTGTAGAACATGCTCACCCCAGTTTCTCGTAAAGCAGCATAAACTGATTTTCTGATTTTCCAATGATTGGCTTGTAACTCTTGTCTGTATTTAGCTAAAAAATGGATGGTGTCATCTACCGAAATACCAAAAGCAATACTAAATACCAATATCGTTGAAGGCTTAATAGGCACACCTAAATAACCCATTAATCCAGCTGTTACCAATAAAGGTAATAAATTAGGTATAAGCGATACAATAATCATCCTAAACGAACGGAACAAATAAGCCATGAATAAGGAGATTAAAAATATGGCCAGTGATAATGAAATAACAAGGTTTCTTACCAAATATTTAGTGCCTTTTTGAAAAACCAAGGCTTTACCAGTCATGGTAACCTCATAACGTTCCTCAGGAAATACTTTATCTATTTTATTTTGAAGATTTTCCTGTATGCGTTCCATTTTATCAGTTCCTATATCCTTCATAAAAGTGGTAATACGCGCATACTGACCAGTACTATCTACAAAGTTTTTCAGCAAATCCACTTCCGATGAAGAATTCTTGGCATATGAGAGAATAAAACTGTTTTCTTGGCTCGTTGGCAATTGGTAATATTTGGGATTACCATTGAAATATGCTTGCTTACTATATTTTACTAAACTAACCACAGAAATAGGTCTAGATAGTTCTGGTGTCTCTTCAATGAGCTCTTCTAATTTTTCAATACGTTTCAAGGTTGCTAATTTCATAACACCCTTTTTACGTTTGGTGTCTACCATTATTTCTAGTGGCATAATACCGTTAAACTCTTCTTCAAAAAAGCGTATATCTTTAAAAAATTGCTTGTTTTTAGGCATGTCTTCAATTAAGCTACCTGAAATCACCATACGATTAATGCCAATCATACTCGCCATGATGAGGATAAAAGCTGTGACGTAAATCGTAATTTTTTTATGCTTTACCATGCGCTCAATCCAGTCAACAAAGCCTCCAATCCATCGCTTGTTTAAGTGCTCTAAATGGCGGTCTTTCGGGTAGGGTAAGAATGTATACATTATAGGAATAATGAGCAAGCACAGAATAAATATGGCCAATATGCTTAGTGAAGCAACAATACCAAATTCCTTAAGCAACGTACTTTCAGTTAATATAAAAGTCGCAAAACCAGATGCTGTAGTCACATTGGTCATTAACGTTGCGTTACCTACCTTAGTGATAACACGTTGAAGTGATTTTACTTTATTACCATGAGACCTTACCTCATGTTGGTATTTATTGATCAGGAAAATACAGTTGGGTACACCAATAACAATGATTAATGGTGGGATTAACGCTGTAAGTACCGTGATTTCATAACCCAATAATCCTAAGATACCAAAGGTCCACATAACACCGACACAGACTACAATAAGAGAGATAAAAGTTGCCCTAAAAGATCTGAAGAATAAAAAGAAAATCAATGAAGTAACAAATAAGGCTGCGCCTATAAATATGGGTATTTCATCAACAATATTTTGGGAATTTAGTGTTCGGATATAAGGCATGCCTGACACTTTCACATCAAGCTTTGATGTTGCCTCAAAATCTTTTATTTGCTTTTCAAGAACATCAATAATAAAGTCTTTCCTTGCTGATGTATTTACGATGTCTTTCTTTAGATATATAGCAGTGCGCAAAGTTTTGGTGTCTGCATTAAATAAAAAATTGTCGTAAAATGGATACTTTTTAAAGAGATCTTCCTGGAGTTTGTTGATCTGCTCTAGGCTAGAAATAGAATCTTTGATAAACGGTTCGAGATCAAATTGCTGGTCTTTAGTGTTTTTAACTAATTTTTGAAGATCTTTTATCGATATGACAGTTTCAACTTCATCATAAGATTTAAAAGACTCAGCAAGATTATTCCAAGCATTAAATTGTTCTATTTTGAAAACACTTGTGTCTTTTATCCCCAGAACAATAAGATTACCCTCTTCCCCAAAAACCTTTAAAAAGTCATTGTATGTGAGATTTACTTCATGGTCGTCGGGCAACATATTAGCTTCAGTGTAGGTAAAGCGCATATGTTTCCATTGCATACTTAAAAACACAGTTGCCAGAATAATGGCTATAAGTATGAAGATTTTATTACGAAGAATAATCCTCGCAACACCCTCCCAAAATCCTGCGGTTAATAGTTTAAACATCTATAAAATAATGTGTCTTTAAGTTGCAAATAATTCCTTGATTAGAAACGAGCCGCAAAGGTAGAAAAAACCTAAGGATTAGCTAAGGAATTAACACTAATATAATAGTACAAATGTTTGTTTTTAAAAGTTGTAAATTCTTTAGGATTTTAGAAGAATTCGATGCTATTATTTAAAATTTAGGTCGCTGGATTTGGTATGGCAGCATGAACATCGTTTATGGCTTTTAAAATATCATCTGATAAACTAATATTGATACTATCTATATTTTCTTCTAACTGTTTTAAGTTGGTCGCTCCAATAATATTGCTTGTTACAAATGGTCTTTGGTTAACAAATGCCAAAGCCATTTGAGCTAAAGACAGTCCGTTATCTTCCGCTAGTTTTAGGTACCTTTTTGTTGCTTCGGTAGCCTGCTCACTGCTATACCTTGCAAATCGAGGGAATAGTTTTAATCTGGCATTATCCGCGGCTGTACCTTTAATATATTTACCCGATAATACACCAAATGCCATTGGTGAATATGCCAATAACCCAATGTTTTCTCTATGTGACACTTCAGCTAAATCACCTTCAAAGGGTCTACACAATAATGAATATGCATTTTGAATGGTAATCATTCTTGGTAAGTTATTGTGTTTGGCTTCTTCCAAATAGCGCATTGTACCCCAAGCTTTCTCATTGGATAAACCTATTTGTCTTACTTTGCCGGATTTGATAATTTCGTCTAAATTGTGTAAAATTTCATTAAAATTATCCTCCCAGCCATCGTTCTTATCATGCACATAATCTCTAACTCCAAAGGTATTAGTGTTGCGTTCTGGCCAGTGCAGTTGGTATAAATCGATATAATCTGTCTGCAATCGTTTAAGACTATTATCTACAGCTTCGTTTAAGGCTTGTTTACTAAAACCAGTTGTTCTAATATGAGCCGTGTAATCTCCTGGTCCCGCAATTTTTGTTGCTAAAACAACCTTATCTCTATGACCTGTTTTTGCAAACCAATTTCCTATAATACGTTCTGTTTCCGCATATGTTTTTGCTTCAGCTGGAACAGGATATAATTCCGCAACGTCAAAAAAATTGACCCCTTTATCCAAAGCCATATCCATTTGGGCAAATCCTTCGTCTTGTGTGTTTTGATTGCCCCAAGTCATGGTGCCTAAGCAAATTTTGCTGACTTTTATATCCGTGTGAGGTAAAGTTGTGTATTTCATATCTACTTCCTGCGATACCAGGAGTTTTTTAATATTAAACTTTATTTATAAGAACTTCTATGCTACGTTCTGAATGGCAAAATGTAATTGAAATAATCCAATGCAAAAATAGTAAGACCTTTCATGTTGTTAAAACACAAAAGGTCTAAATCTGTGTTAAGGTTTTAATCGTAATAACTTCCTGCTTACATAGGGATACTGATTAAATGTCATTCAATAATTTTGAAATCTCATCTAACTTAGGTGTCAAAATCACTTCAATTCTTCTGTTTTTTGCTCGGCCTTCGGAGGTGTTGTTAGTTGCTATAGGAGCATATTCTCCGCGACCAGCCGCTGTTAGATTCTCTGGATTGATAGCGTTGTTTTCTCTTAAGATATTTACAATGGCCGTTGCGCGTTTTGTAGATAAATCCCAGTTACCACTTAATTGGGCATTGCCTTTGTAGGGTACATTATCTGTATGGCCCTCAATTAAAATAGCGATATCGGGATTTTCAGCCAAGACACTTCCTAACTGTTTAACAGCTTGTTTTCCTTGTGCACCCACATACCAACTACCAGATTCAAAAAGTAATTTATTTTCCATTGAAACATAAACTTTTCCATCACGTTGTTCTACTGTAAGTCCTTTTCCTTCAAAATTAGTTAAGGCTTTTGATATCGCATCTTTTAACGCACGCATATTGGCATCTTTTGCGGCAATTACATTTTCTAATTCAGCAACACGTTGCGATCTGCTTTCTAATTCCTTTTTTAATTTTTCTAAACGTTCATTTTCAGCGGCAAGAGCTTGTTCTTTTGCTTCTAATTGTGCTAAAAGTTCTCTGTTTTTTTGAGAATTCTTTGCAATTTCGGCAGAACTGTTTTTTTCTAGTGCATCATACGATGCTTTTAGATTATCTAGATTATTTTTTGTAGCAGCATAATCTGAACGAAATTTATCTCTTTCTTTTATTGCATTTTCATAAGCTGCTTGCAAACTATTTAAGTCATTAGTTAATTTGTTCTTGTCTGCCGAAAGTACTTCTAGTTCATCTGTTAATGCTCTGTTCTCCTTTTTGAGGTTGGCGTATTTGTCTTCCAGGTCTGTGTATATTTTTTTAGATACACAAGAGGTCAGCGTCAATAGTAAAAGTGCTATTAATGAGAGTTTTTTTGTCATAACGTATAGTTGATAAGAAAGGGTTATAAATCTAGTTCTAATAAAATCGGGCAGTGGTCACTATGTACTGCTTCTGTGAGTATAACGCTTCGTTTAATTTTTTCTTGTAATGGCTCACTAACCATGGCATAGTCTAAACGCCATCCTTTATTATTTGCCCTGGCATTGGCTCTGTAACTCCACCATGAAAATTCTTGTTTTTCAGGGTGTAAATATCGGTAACTATCTATAAAACCGCTATCTATAAAGTTACTTAGCCATTCGCGTTCTTCTGGCAAATAACCAGACACACCTTTCATTTTTGGATTATGAATGTCAATCGGTTCATGACAAATATTGTAATCGCCACAAATAACAAGATTAGGTATTTCTTTTTGCAGATTATTCAAATAATCATGAATCAAGTCCATATATTCAAATTTATGAGATAATCGAGCATCATTAGTCCCAGAAGGGAGATACATACTCATAATAGATACCGCATCATAATCAACTCTTAGATTTCTGCCTTCTTGATCCATGGACTCGATTCCGGTACCAAATTCTATATGATTTGGTGCAGTTTTACATAAAATAGCAACACCACTATAACCCTTTTTCTGGGCACTAAACCAGTAGTTATACTCATAACCCGCTTCTTCAAATAAATCTAAATCGAGTTGATCTTTCATAGCCTTTATTTCTTGTAAACAGATAACATCAGGACTAGTGGCCTTTAACCAGTCTATAAATCCTTTATTTATGGCTGCTCTTATGCCGTTTACGTTATATGAGGCGATTTTCATAGTGCTTTAAATTGCTAATTTTTGTTATATTCTTCGGTATTCCGCTAAAATAAATAATAGAGTACTTTTACACTATTATTTTACGTCTATTTTAACGATAAAATATTTGCGATTTTACGAAGTTATATCATAAGATGAAGCGCTTTCTTTTCTTTCTATTTATTGTGGTTTCTTTTGGGATTTATGCTCAAAAGGATATAACAGGTTATAGTAACAAACGAATTGCTGTTAAGGATTCTATGCTTATAGATTCTGTAAGTATAAATCCTTCAAAATTTATAGTAAAAACTAAGACAGGGAGCATTATTGATACCTCACTTTATAGCATTGACTATTCAAAGGCCATATTAAAATTTAAACAACCCATGACTTTGGATTCTATTGATATCGAATATTTAAGATATCCTGATTTTATAACCAAAGTATATAAACAGTTAGATGATAAGGTCATTGTAGACCGTTCCGTGACAGGGATAGAAACTTTGTACAAACTAGAAAATACATCGACTAGTAATAACTTCACTCCTTTTGATGGCTTAACAACGTCGGGTAGTATTTCTAGGGGAGTAACGATTGGCAATAATCAAAATTCGGTGTTAAATAGTGAGCTTGATTTACAAATTTCAGGAAAGTTGAGTGATAAGGTATCCCTAAGAGCTTCCATACAAGATGCAAATATTCCATTGCAAGAAGGCGGATATTCCCAGCGCTTAGATGAGTTTGATCAGGTGTTTATCGAGTTGTTTAGTGATAACTGGAACATAAGAGCTGGCGATATAGACTTGGTAAACACAAAAAGTTATTTTGCCAACTTTTCTAAGCGCGTTCAAGGTCTGTTGGTTAATGCTAACCTAAGTGATAAGACTTCTGTTTTTGCTTCGGGATCCTTGGTTAGAGGGCAATTTACCACCACACAGTTTACTGCTCAGGAAGGTAACCAAGGACCATATAAATTAAGAGGGCCAAATAACGAGTTGTTTGTGCTAATAGTTTCTGGTAGTGAAACGGTTTATGTAAATGGAGTGCCCTTAGAACGAGGTGAAAATCATGATTATATTATTGACTACAATGCTGGCGAACTCATTTTCAATTCAACTTATCCCATAACTTCCGAAATGCGGATTACTGTTGATTATCAGTTTAGTGAGCGTAATTATTCCCGTTTTACGGTTTTTGGAGGAAGTACGTATGAAACCGAAAAATTACAATTAAATGTATCGGTTTACTCTGAAAGTGATGCAAAAAACCAGCCATTGCAGCAAAATCTATCTACAGAGCAAACCCAGATTTTAGCCGATGCTGGTGATGATACTGGTCTCATGGTTGCACCTTCGGCAACGGAAGAATCGTTTTCAGAAAATAGAATTTTGTATCGTAAGGAAATTGTAAATGGTGAAGAGATTTTTGTCTTTTCTCAAAATCCAGAAGATCAGTTGTTTCGAGTTAGGTTCACTTTGGTTGGTGCAAACCAAGGGAATTATGTGCTAAGTAATGATAATGCGGTCAGTAATATATTTGAATACGTTGCACCCATTGGAGGTGTTCCGCAAGGAAATTACGAACCAGTGACACAGCTTGTGGCGCCAGAGCGTCTTCAAATAGCAGTAATGAATGGTCGATATCAACCCACTGAAAAAACAGATGTGTTTTTTGAATTGGCAGGAAGTAAAAATGATATCAACCTATTTTCCAGCTTAGATGATGACGACAATGATGGGTTTGCAGGCAAACTCAGAGTTAATCAAAAACTAATCAAACAAGATAGTCTTTGGAATTTATCTGCGTTGGTAGATGCTGATTTTATTCAGGAAAATTTTAGAACCATTCAACGTTTGTATAGGGCAGAATTTAACCGTGACTGGAATCTTGAAGACAATAGAGACGATCAAGGCAATTTCATTTTGGGCAACCAATTATTATTAACATCAGGTCTGCAATTGTCGCATGCTAAGAAAGGAATGGCGTCCTATAGTTTTGAATATTTAGATTATACCAACAACTTTAACGGAAATAGACATAATCTTATGGCAGATTTACGATTAGGAAATTTTAGAGTATTTTCTAATTCGAGTTTTCTTAATAGTGAAAGTACAATTAATCGCTCTACCTTTTTAAGGTCTTTTAACCGATTGGTGTATGCAAAAAACAATAAATGGGTTGGTGCAAAATTTGCAATTGAAGACAACGAACAAAGTGTTATAGCCACAGACTCTTTAACTCCTTTAAGTCAGCGATTTTCAGCTTACGAAGTTTTTACTGGTATAGGCGATAGTACCAAAGTATTTGCCGAGATTGGCTACATTAAACGTTATAATGATAGTTTACGCAATAATAGTTTAGAGCGAGTTAATGCTTCCAACACATACTATTTAAAGTCGCGCTTAATTCAAAACAAAAACACCAATCTACAGCTGTTTATAAATTTCAGGGACCTAAAGGCAAAAGATAACACCTCTGTAGACGAACAGAGTTTAAATAGCCGACTAAATTACAATCAAAAACTGTTCAATAATCTGGTGCTATGGAATACGAGTTTTGAAACCAATTCGGGAACCTTGCCACAGCAAGATTTTACCTATGTAGAGGTTGAAGCTGGACAAGGTGTTTACACTTGGATAGATTATAATGAAAATGGGATACAGGAACTCAACGAGTTTGAAATTGCCCAATTTACAGACCAAGGTAACTATATAAGAGTACTGCTACCCAATCAAGTTTTTGTTCGGACGCATCAAAATCGATTAAGCCAATCGCTAACCATAAATCCAATACAATGGAGTACGTCCGAAAATAAAACCAAAAAGTTCTTCTCTCATTTTTACAACCAAACCTCGTACTTAATTGATAGGAAGATAAGGCGTGAGGGCAATAATTTTAATTTGAATCCATTTGAGGCTGATGAAGACAACCAACTGGCATTAAATAATAGTGTTAGAAATGTGTTGTTTTACAATAGAGGGAAGCAACGATATACCACATCATATACCTATTTAACCAATACAAGTAGAAGTTTATTATCTATAGGGTTTCAGGAAAATAAATTGGCCAATCATCAATTGAATTTTAATCACAAGTTTGCAAATAATTGGCTCATTAATGCACTGACAAGTTTTGGTACAGAAGAGAGTCTCAGTGAAAATTTTGCCAATAGAAATTTTAAGATTAATGAGGAACGATTTCAGCCCAAGTTGTCTTATTTATTTAGTGAAAATGCGCAGTTTGATGTCTTTTATCAATACACCTCAAAAGAAAACACCATTGGTGGTTTAGAGGCTTTATCTCAGAACAATTATGGTTTTTCGTTTACATACAACAATGCCGCAAAAATTGCTTTAACGGGCGAATTTAATTTATTTCAAAACACCTATGAAGGAAACCCAAATACGCCTGTGGCTTATCAAATGTTAGAAGGTTTGCAACCAGGAAAAAACTTTACTTGGAGTCTGTTGGCACAAAAGAAACTGACGAAGTTTTTAGATTTGAATCTCAATTATTTTGGTCGTAAAACCGAAACGGCTAAAACCATTCACACAGGTACCATTCAGTTGAAAGCTTATTTTTAAAATTAATTAATATTCTACGCAACCTATATAGAAATTATGTATCTATGCTTTATAATGTTGTTATGAAATTAAGATTATAAAGAATTTAATAATTGATAAAAATGAAAAAAACACTTTTAGTGGTGCTATTACTCTGTACCACATTCGCACTTAATGCTCAAGAACAGAATAATACAGATGATCCTTTTTATGCGAAACATGAAGTAAAGCTCAATGCTTTTATACTTGTTTTAGGTGCTGTTGAAGTGGGTTATGAATATCTTTTAGATGATGAATCTGCGTTGGGTATGAGTATTTTTTTACCATATGATAAGGAAATAAAGGATGAGATACAGTATTATATTTCTCCTTATTATCGCTATTATTTCGGCAAAAAACATGCAGCTGGTTTTTTTCTTGAAGGATTTGGAATGCTTAATCGTGCTGATCGTGATATTGATTTTTTGTTTGACGATGATGAAGATAATTGGGTCACAGACTTTGCATTAGGTATTGGCTTAGGTGGAAAATGGGTAACAAAAAAAGGGCTCATTGGTGAAATAAATTTTGGAATTGGTAGAAACCTGTTTGAATCTGGTGACACAGATTATGATTTTGTAGGGAAATTTGGAATTACAGTTGGCTATAGGTTTTAGCCTCATTTCGGTATAAATAAAAACAAAAACCCCAAGCATTTTGCTTGGGGTTTTTGTTTTTATTCTTGTTTTAAAAGGCTTTTACTTCATCTTCATCAACCATTCTTTGACATCCACTTCCTTTTTGATGAGGTCTCTTAATTCTTCAATCTTAACGCGTTTCTGTTCCATTGTATCTCTATGGCGTATCGTTACTGTATTGTCTTCAAGACTTTCGCCATCTACCGTTATACAGAATGGAGTACCGGCAGCATCCTGTCTTCGGTAACGTCTACCAACAGCATCTTTTTCGTCGTAAACCACATTAAAATCCCACTTAAGGTCATCTACAATGTCTTTTGCCATTTTAGTCAATGCTTCGTCTTTTCTTACTAGGGGTAATATGGCAGCCTTGGTAGGGGCCAAAACCGCAGGAAGTTTTAGTACCGTTCTTTCGCTACCATCCTCTAAAATTTCATCTTGTAAACTATTAGAGAATACCGCCAAGAACATACGGTCTAGACCAATAGAAGTCTCTAAAACATACGGAGTATAACTTTCGTTGTCTTCGTGATCGAAGTATTGTAGCTTTTTACCAGAGTATTGTTCATGTTGTTTTAAGTCAAAATCTGTACGCGAGTGGATTCCTTCTAACTCTTTAAAGCCAAATGGAAAATTAAACTCTATATCCGTAGCAGCATCTGCATAGTGTGCTAATTTTTCGTGGTCGTGGAAACGATAATTCTCGTCACCCATTCCTAAGGATTTATGCCATTTTAAACGGGTTTCTTTCCAGTAGTCAAACCATTCCTTTTGGGTGCCTGGTTTAATAAAATACTGCATTTCCATTTGTTCAAATTCACGCATTCTAAAAATAAATTGTCTAGCTACAATCTCATTTCTAAATGCTTTGCCCGTTTGTGCAATTCCGAAAGGAATCTTCATACGCCCTGTTTTTTGAACATTAAGGAAATTGACAAATATACCTTGTGCTGTTTCTGGTCTTAGATATAAATCCATAGCATGCTCAGCAGAAGCTCCTAATTTAGTCCCAAACATGAGGTTGAATTGCTTAACGTCTGTCCAGTTGCGACTTCCAGTTAGTGGGTCTGCAATTTCCAACTCTTCAATTAGGGCTTTAACGTCTGCCAAATCCTCTTTTTCTAAAGATTGTCCTAAACGTTTCAGGATGGTATTGATTTTCTCTTGGTAACCAAGGACACGAGCATTGGTTGAAACAAATTCTTCTTTGTTAAAGGCATCACCAAAACGCTTTTCAGCTTTTTTAATTTCCTTGTCTATTTTAGCTTCAATTTTAGCACAATAATCTTCTACTAAAACATCTGCTCTATAGCGTTTTTTAGAGTCCTTATTGTCAATTAACGGGTCGTTAAAGGCATCAACATGCCCTGAAGCTTTCCATGTGGTAGGATGCATAAATATTGCAGCATCAATGCCTACAATATTATCGTGCATTTGTACCATGGCTTTCCACCAATAGTCTCTAATATTTTTCTTTAATTCTGCACCATTTTGTGCATAATCGTAAACAGCACTTAAACCATCATAGATTTCGCTGCTCTGAAATACGTAACCATACTCTTTAGCGTGAGAGATTACCTTTTTGAATTTGTCGTCATTTGCCATGGCACAAAAATAAAAAACCGCTCAAATTAATTGAGCGGTTTTTCAAAATTTATATTCTTGCTTTATTTTAATTGCACACTGGTACTTCCGAGTTTTCTGTTTTCATGGAAGACATTGATAAAATAGGTTCCTTTTTTTAGTGGTCTATCCTCTTTATACGTGGCTACAGTCGTACAAATACTTAAATTTTTATTGTCAAAATTAACCACCTCCTTTTTACTGTAAATCAATGAAGTTTTGTTAAAAAATACTTCGCCTTTGTCAGCAATAACATTGTTATCCGGACTTACAATTTGAATGTAAATATCCTTGACACCTTTTTCTGTCAATGGATTTTCGGTCAGTGCTATGCAGACATCCATGGCATTAACACGTCTTGCCCTTGAGGTAGACTTCTTTCTCGAGTTGGCTATTTTAAATGTCTCTACACTAACACTATGAGCGCGCATTATAGCGGCATTGTCAATGGTTTTGTTGAGCGAATCATTAACGACCTCCAAAGCGTTAATGGTTAAATTGTTATTTTTTATGGTTTTTAAAGCATAGCGTTTCTCTTTTTGCAGCCTTACATTTGCTGTGTTAAGAGAATCTACCGTTTCCAAAAGTACTCTGCTCTTAGTTTTTAAAACCGAAAGCTGATCTTTAAACTTTGTGATTATTGATAAGTCACTTTTTAATAATCTTAAAGAATCTAAAGCAAGTTTAGTTTCTAACTTTGCTTCCTGGAGCTGAGAGGCCATAAGATCATAATCTTGGCTTAGTTCGTCATAACTTAAAAGGATTTCTGATAGCTCTTTTTCTATCAAAACTTTCTCTTGTTTTAGGAATTCTTCGTAGGATTTAATGGATTTATAGTTCGTAAAACTATAGACACCTAAAACGGTTAAAACGACTAATAAAGAACTTATAATTAATCTGTAGTTAAATAATTGAGGGTTAACTATCATCATTAATTTCTTAGTTGATGCGAAATTAGAGTATATTGATGCGCATTTTTATTTTATTCGATTAAGTGATAAAAAATTTGTTGAACTTGTTTTTTCCTCAGGTCTGTGAAGCGTGCAATAATGCTTTGTCAGACAATGAGTTAGTTATTTGTACTAAATGCAGGCATGACTTACCGGCTACAAACTATCATTTTGAGAATGCTGAAGCCGTTAAGAAAGTACTTTATGGACGTGTTAAATTAGAGAATGCTACAGCACTTCTACATTTTACAAAAAAGGGTACTGTTCAGCAACTACTTCATAATTTAAAGTACAGAGGCCATGAACATATTGGTGGGTTTTTGGGAAAATGGCTTGGTACTGAACTTCAATCAATCGAGGCTTATAAACAGATAGAAGTTGTAATCCCTGTTCCCTTATATAAAACGAAGTTGAGAAAACGAGGATACAATCAAGTGGAACAATTTGGAAAAGCCATTGCAAAGGCGTTGGATGCCGAATACAATGATAGGGTTTTAGTCAAAACAATACCGACTAAAACAAAGGTGTTTGAAAGTAGAATCACAAGATGGAATGATGATGGTGCGATTTTTAAATTATCAGAAAACACTTCGCTAAAAGCTAAGCATGTTTTACTAGTAGATGATATCATTACTACTGGAGCCACTATTGAGGCTTGTGCTACAGAATTGTTAAAAATTGATAATATTAAGTTAAGTCTTGCTACCATGGCAATTGCCGATTAATTTTTTCGTTTCTGTAGTTTAAATATTGTTTCTTTGTGCAAAATTATTCTTTGAACATGCGTTCATATATCACACGAATTTTAAGCATTGCCATAATGGCTTTGATAATCTCTAGTTGTGCAAACCGCGGATCACCATCTGGTGGGGAAAAGGATATTGAGCCGCCTGTTATTACAAGTGAAAAACCTGAGAATTTTTCAACCAATTACAAAGGAGGTGAAATCGTAATAACTTTCAATGAATATATAAAAATTAAGGATTTAAGGAAGCAGTTAATTATTTCTCCACCAATGGACACAGACCCAGAGATATATCCGATGGGAGGTGCCAGCAAATATATCTCTATAAAAATAAAGGATACATTACAGCCCAATACCACCTATGCCTTTAATTTTGGTGAAAGTATTGTAGACAATAACGAGGGCAATCCTTATCCGTATTATCGTTATGTGTTCTCAACGGGTGATACCATTGATTCGCTTTCAGTAAAAGGTTATGTAGAAGATGCGCTTTCAAAAAAACCAGAACCCTTTATTTCTGTTATGTTGTATGAGGTAGATTCTACCTATACAGATTCTATAGTGTATAAAGAAAAACCAAGATATATTACTAATACGCTAGACAGCGTAACCACATATAGTATAGATAATATTAAAGCTGGTACTTATAAACTTGTGGCTCTAAAGGATAAGAACGGAAATTTTTTATTCGATCAGAAAAACGATCAGATTGGGTTTTATGAAGACTATATTACCGTTCCGACTGATAAGGAGTATGGCCTGACTTTATTTAAGGAGCAGACTAATTTTAAAGCGGTAAAACCAAAACAAGAGGCTGAAAGTAGAATAATGTTTCCTTATGAGGGTGATTATGAACATATGCGTATTAAAGTATTGGGTGACACACCAGAAAATTATACCACTAGAATAACAAAGGATGTCGAAACAGACACTCTGTATTACTGGTACAAGCCAAATTTTGAAATTGATACAACCTTTTTTATCGTGTCTAACAAAAAGTATGTCGACACCTTTAAACATCGCTTTAGAAAGCTCGATTCAGATTCACTAAATCTTAAGATAATCTCTCCTAGAAATCTAAATTTTGATAAGGATTTTACTTTAGAGGGAAGTACTCCTTTGGTTAAAATAGATACCACTAAAATAAGTTTAATTGATAAGGATTCTATCCCGGTGACATTTAATGTAGTCTATGATTCCATATACAATAGATATCAATTGCCCTTTAAAAAGCAAGAAGGTCAACAATACTTTGTAAAAATATTACCTGAAACCTTTACGGATTTTTACGGTAATGTAAATAAAGACACCATCAACGAAGTCATAAGGACCAAAATGAAATCGGAATATGGTAATATTAGGGTACGATTAATTAATGCTAAATTTCCACTTATTGTGCAGCTCGTCAATAATAAAGGAGATGTTGAGTATGAGCGGTATACCACTACATCACCAGTGGTAGATTTTACAGATGTTGTGCCTAAACTATACGATTTAAGGGTTATTTATGATACCAATGAAAACGGTAAATATGATACTGGGAATTTCTTACTAGGGCAGCAACCTGAGCGCGTCAGTTATTGTTCTCCTCCATTGGATGAAGTGAGGGCGAGTTTTGATTTCGTTTACGATTTTACACTTTTAGAATAAATGTATCCCTATCTTTTAAGAAGCCTAATTTTTCTCGGTAATTATGGATATGTGATTTTTCTAAAGTGACAATTTCAACGGTTTCTAGTTGTTCTGGTATACTATCCATACGGTTTCCTAAAACATCGTAGGCCCCAGAATGACCAGAATATTCATAACTATTACCATCTAAACCTACGCGGTTCACACCTATACAATAGGCCATGTTTTCAATAGCTCGTGCTCTTAATAATGCATCCCAAGCCGCAATACGTACCTTAGGCCAGTTGGCAACATAAATGAGTAAATCGTAATCTTCGGTATTTCTTGCCCAAACAGGGAATCGTAAATCGTAGCACACTAAAGGACAAATTTTCCAACCCTTGTAAGTCATTGTTATTTTGTTATGTCCTGCTGTGTATACTTTATGTTCGCCAGCCAAAGTGAATGTGTGTCGCTTGTCGTATGTTGTTAATTTTCCAGTGGGTTCAATAAACACTAATCGGTTATAATAATTATTGTTTTCAGCAATAACTAAACTACCAACGATTGCTGCATTTTTAGTTTTAGATACTGTTTTTAACCAAGTCATAGTAGCTCCATCCATTGGTTCTGCAACTTCTGCAGCATTCATAGTAAACCCAGTACTAAACATTTCTGGCAAAACAATTAGATCAGCAGAAATAGCGCTGACCTTATTTTCTAATTGTTTTCTATTAGCTTCTGGGTTTTCCCAGGCTAAGCTCGTCTGAACTAATGCAACTTTTAGTGTTTCTTTAGTCATCTATAACTTGCGTTTGGCTTTATCTACTTTTTCGGTAAGCTTTTCAATTTTGTCTAACCATTTGCGCTCATCTACAGGAGATAATTTACCTTTCTTTTTTAACTTTTCGTATTTCTCTTGCGCTTTTTTAAGATTGGCTTGCATCTTTTGATAGTTCTTTTGTAACTTCTCTTTTTTCTTTAGTGCCTTTTTGGCTTTTTTTTGCGCTTTTTCAGCCTTTTTTTGTGCTTTTTCGGCTTTTTTAGTGTCTTTTTCTAGTTTTTTGACAGCTTTTTCATTTTTCACCTCATAGGTTTCCCCATCTTTCTTTACGGTTTGAGAAAAAGATGTAAATGAGAGCGTTAGTAATAGAAGTATAATATAATTTTTCATTTTTTTATTTTATGTGTTTTTAGATTTATTGGACACAATTTTTGTAAAAAGGTAACTAATCTTATTGGTATTTTTCAAGTTTTAATTTTGCTTTTTCAACTTTTACCTCAAGTTTTTTTAAGTCTGCTTCTCTTTCCTTTATTTCAATGGTGGATAGTTGGCCTTTCTCCTTTAACCTATTAATTTCCTTTTTCTCCTTTACATATTGCCTTTTTAGTTTTGCATAGTCGTCCATAGCCTCTTGACGCTCATCGATTCTATCATGAATTTCATTTAACTGAGACTTTAGTTCATCTTGCTTTTTTTGAGCATCTTTTTCTATTTTTTCTTGCGCTTCTATAGCCTCGTTTATTTCTTTTATTTTTTGTTCTTCAGCTTCTTGCAAGTCTTCTTTTTCCTTAAGTAATTGCTCAATGTTCTCAATCTCAGAACGATTTAGGTTGTCTGTCACTTCTTTCCCATTTCTTTTTATGGTGTTTCCATCTACATTATAAACTTTACCATCATCTGTAATAACACGCTTGCCGTTTCCACAGGTAAAAACAGAAACGACTATAAAAATTAAAAAAATTAGTTGTAATGTGTTGGTTGCCTTCATAATCATTCTTTTGTTTTATATAAGAAAACATAAAAACACTTAAAGCCACAGTATTTATAATAGTTTTAACATTCAGACCTGATTTAGAATTTCAGAGGCTCTAATTAAGGTTTCATCGGTTTTTGCAAAGCAAAAACGAAGCACTTTATCGTCTTTGCCTTTTTCATTAAACACCGAAAGGGGAATAGATGCTATTTTAAATTCCTTTGTTAACCTCTTAGCAAAATCTACGTCATGCTCGTCGGTAATTTGTGAATAATCCAAAACTTGAAAATAGGTGCCTTTTGATGGTGTAAACCTAAATCGGGATTCAGAAATTAAATTTAAAAACAAATCACGTTTTTGTTGAAAAAAATCATTTAAACGTTGATAGGTATTTGAATCTGCCATATAATCCGCAATGCCTTTCTGCATTGGATGATTTACAGAGAATACATTAAACTGATGTACTTTTCTGAATTCTTCCATCAAATGCTGCGGTGCACAACAGTAACCAATTTTCCAACCTGTATTATGGAATGTTTTTCCAAAAGAGGCGGTGATAAAACTACGTGATTTTAAATCCGGAAACTTACAAACACTATGATGTTCAACACTATCAAATACGATGTGCTCGTAAACTTCATCACTCAATACAATTATATTTGTATTTTGAGTTAATTTTTGAAGTTGTAGCATGTCCTCTTTTGTCCATATGGTGCCACTAGGATTATGAGGAGTGTTAATAATGATCATTTTGGTTTTTGATGAGATTTTTGAAGCCACATCGTCCCAGTTGATCTTGTAATCAGGTGCTGAAAGCTGCACAGGAACTGTTTTTCCTCCATTAACCTCAATAGCTGGTTGGTAACAATCATAAGCCGGTTTAAAAATAATAACTTCATCTTTTGGTTTTATAAATGCAGATATGATTGTATAAATAGCCTGAGTAGCACCAGCGGTTACCGTAATTTCGGTATCAGGATGGTAGCTTGTGTTGTAAAGAAGGTGGAATTTATTAGCAACGGCCATACGTAAATCTAGATTGCCAGCCATTGGTGCGTATTGGTTATAACCATTTTTCATGGCATCATACACCAATTCGTTTAACGTTTCTGAACTAGGGTAATTAGGGAATCCTTGAGATAAGTTAATAGCATTGTGCTCTTTGGCCAAAGCACTCATTACAGTAAAAATGGTGGTACCGACGTTGGGAAGTTTAGAATGGTATTGCATAATGTAAAGGTAATGACTTCTACATACAATTCCTCCTACTACTGAATTTCACAATGTGACTAAAATATAAAACCACTATTTTGCCAAATCCAAGTGCATCATCACGTCATTGACACATGTTTTAAGATTCTCTTTTATCTCATGAACCCAAAATCGAAATACGGTAAAATCCAGTTCACTTAATTGTTGATTAACTTCTCTATCACGTTGCATGTTCCGTTCTATTTTTGGAATCCAAAACTCCCGATTGGTTTTTAGTTTGGATTTTCGTGCATCCCAATTGTAGCCATGCCAATACTCACCATCTATAAAAATAGCAAGCTTATATTTCTTAATGCTAATATCTGGTCGTCCGGGTAATGTTTTGTTGTCAACTCTGTATCGTACACCTTCCTTCCAAAGCGCTTTTCTAAACTGAAGCTCTGGCTTGGTGTTTTTACCACGAATTTTGCTCATAATCTTGGAGCGTTTTTTCGTAGTGTAGAAACCCGATGCTTCATTGAATCGAGGGACCTTTATTTTGTCTTTGGAATAGTTCATCTAAGCATTAAGATACAAAATATTAAGATGAGTAGGTTGTCAGTTCGAGTGAAACTCTTGTAAAGAATTTTGAAACGAGAACTTTTTAAGTTTTTACTTTTGGATACAATTTGCGCGTACCTCACAAATCAATCGAAGTGACATATAAAAAATCCCAAACATTCGTGTTCGGGATTTTTCTAATATCTTAAAACATAGCGGTCCAATTTATTGACACGCTTGTTTTTTTAATATCTGTAATGCTCTGGTTTAAAAGGGCCTTTAACTTCTACACCAATATACTTGGCTTGGTCTGGCTTTAACTCTGTAAGCTCAACACCAATTTTTTCTAAATGTAAAGCTGCTACTTTTTCATCTAAATGTTTTGGTAGCATATAGACTTTGTTTTCATACTTATCAGAATGATTCCAAAGTTCTATCTGGGCTAGAGTCTGGTTGGTAAACGAGTTACTCATTACAAAACTTGGATGGCCAGTAGCGCAACCTAAGTTTACTAAACGTCCTTCTGCTAATACGATAATATCATTACCATCAATAGTGTACTTATCTACTTGAGGCTTAATTGTATCTTTTGTGTGACCATAATTTTCGTTTAACCATGCCATTTGTATTTCATTATCAAAATGACCAATATTACAAACGATGGTCTTGTCTTTCATGACTTTAAAGTGCTCTGCTCTTACAATGTCTTTATTACCTGTAGTCGTAATGACGATATCTGCATTACCAACAACAGTTTCTAACTTTTTCACTTCAAAACCATCCATAGCAGCTTGTAAAGCGCAGATTGGATCAATCTCAGTAACCGTTACAATACTTCCTGCACCTTTAAAAGAGGCAGCAGTACCTTTACCAACATCTCCATAACCACAAACCACTACGCGCTTTCCAGCTAACATCACATCTGTTGCACGACGTATAGCATCTACAGCACTTTCACGACAACCATATTTGTTATCAAATTTAGACTTTGTCACCGAGTCGTTGACGTTAATGGCTGGTATTGGCAATGTTCCGTTTTTAACACGCTCGTATAAACGGTGTACACCAGTTGTTGTTTCTTCAGATAAGCCTTTAATTCCTGATGCTAATTCTGGGTATTTGTCTAAAACCATATTGGTTAGGTCTCCACCATCATCTAAAATCATATTTAATGGTTTACGATCTTCTCCAAAAAATAACGTTTGCTCTATACACCAGTCAAATTCCTCTTCGGTCATATCTTTCCAGGCATATACAGCAGTACCAGCAGCAGCAACTGCAGCAGCGGCCTGATCCTGGGTAGAGAAAATATTACAAGAACTCCAGGTTACTTCTGCTCCCAGTGCTTGTAACGTTTCAATTAATACGGCTGTTTGTATAGTCATATGTAAACAACCTGCAATACGAGCGCCTTTCAAAGGTTGCTCATCTTTATATTCTTCGCGCAGACTCATTAAACCTGGCATTTCGGCCTCTGCTAATTCAATTTCTTTTCTTCCCCAAGCCGCTAGCGACATATCTTTTACCTTGTTTGGTACATAAGGAATTGTTTTGGTATTCATATTTTTATTCAGATTTTTAAAATGATTCTTGCCTTTGGGTTTAACACTGAAATAGTTAAATTCGCTTACTAATAAAGTGCACAACCGCTCTAAGGCTGCGCAAAGATAATCAATAGGTTTTACAATATTAAATGCCACTGTACAAATCCATTAGCGTAAACTCACAAACTACTGTTAAAATCTGGAAGATTCAAGAGTCTTATAGCGAATTGCTGGAACCTTTGGATTTAAAACCACAAAGTCTGGAGCGTGTCCTTGGGATGAAAAGCGAACTGCATCAGCGTGGTTTTCTAAGTGTTAGACATTTGCTGCGAGAGTTTGGCTATACAGATCAGGATTTGTTTTATGATGAAAATGGTAAACCCCATCTCAAGGATGGCAAACACATTTCAATAACACATAGTTTTACATTTTCGGGTGTCATTGTTAGTGATAAAGAAGTAGGAATAGATATTGAAATGCAACGTGATAAAATTGCAATAATCGCCCATAAGTTTGTGGATTATGAGTTTAACTATTTGAACAAAACGGCTAAGGATTATATCAACAAACTAACAATTATTTGGGGAATTAAAGAATCGCTATACAAATTGTTTGCTACACCTGGTATGTTGTTTAGAGAACATTTTTTGGTAATTCCATTTACAGTAGAAGAAGGTTCAACAGTAGCTTGGATAGATTATCAAGGGAAGAAGTACAGATATAATACAGCTTTTTTAGAGTTTGAAGGTTTTACTTGCGCTTACGTGGTTCCTTAGTTTATGGATATTTATTCCAACATACGCACTTCCGTAGCAGAAAACAAAAGGTTGCTAGCTGTTTTAATCGATCCAGATAAAATGGAACTAGATAACGTTGAAGCTATTGTGGCTAAGATCAATGAGTCCAAAGCAACACATATTTTTGTTGGTGGCAGTGAGGTGGATGAAGGTATTACCGAAACTCTCGTAAAAGCTATCAAGCTATATACGAAGTTACCTGTAGTATTATTTCCAGGGGATGTTACTCAAATTACCAACGAAGCCGATGGTATTTTGTTTTTGTCTTTAATTTCAGGCCGAAATCCTGACTATCTTATAAGTAAACATATTGAAGCGATTTCAAAATTGACTAAAACGCAACTTGAAATACTTCCAACAGGATACTTGCTTATAGAAAACGGAAAGCAGACAGCTGTTGAGCGTGTTAGTAATACTAAGCCTTTGGTTAGAAGTAATATTCAGCAGATAGTGGATACAGCTAAAGCAGGAGAACTGTTAGGAATGAAACTCATATATCTTGAAGCTGGTAGTGGAGCAACACACCCTATAGAGTCCGAAATTATTTCGGCGGTAAAGGAAGAATTAAATATACCTTTAATTGTTGGAGGAGGTATTAGAACAAAAACGCAATTAGATGCCGCTTACAATGCAGGTGCGGACCTTGTGGTCATCGGTTCAGCTTTTGAAAAAAACCTATATTTTTTTGAACAACTAAAATTATAACCATGCAAATATCTGTAGACCTAACGTTATCCCCATTACAGGACGATTATGAAACGCATATCATAGAGTTTATCAAAGTGTTGCGAGATTCAAAATTTAAAGTTTTAGAAAATCCTTTGAGTACTCAGATTTTTGGTGAGATGAATGAGTTGATGTCTTTTCTTACTGAAGCCATTGAGACGTCTTTTGAAAATACAGACATTAGTGTACTCACTATGAAAATCGTAAAAACGAATAGAAGCAATTATGAGCCACATTTTTGACTTTTTCTTTTCCCAGTACACTGATTATGCTACGATTGATATTGTATTAGAAATTATCGCAGTGGTTTTTGGTTTTCTCTCAGTTTGGTACTCTAAACAAAATAACATTTTGGTGTTTCCTACAGGAATGATAAGTACCATCATATTTGTCTATCTGCTCCTTAAATGGGAACTTCTTGGCGATATGATGATTAATGCTTACTATTTTGCAATGAGTGTTTATGGATGGTTTATATGGACTCGAAAAGTAGATGAAACACATGTGACACCAATCTCCAAGACCACATCAAAAGAAAAGAGCTTAAGCTTGGGAATCTTCTTAGCAACATTAGTTTTTGTCTTTGTAGTTTATAAAACTTTTGATAAATGGAATGGTTGGGTAGCTTACGTAGATACAATGACTACAGCTATTTTTTTTGTTGGCATGTGGTTAATGGCACGACGAAAAATAGAAAACTGGATATTTTGGATTATTGGGGATATAATCTCTGTACCTTTATATTTCTATAAAGGATTTACATTCACTAGTTTTCAATATTTAGGTTTTACTGTAATTGCCATATTTGGGTATTTAGCATGGAAGAAGCACTTAAACAACAACCTGCAGACTGTATAAAAGTCGTTTTATTTGGGCCAGAGTCTACTGGAAAAACAACACTCTCTAGACAATTGGCCAGACATTATAATTCGGTTTGGGTACCAGAATACGCAAGAGAATATCTTCAAAATAAATGGAACAATGAAAGAAAAACTTGTGAGCCCGAAGATTTAATGCCAATTGCCATTGGCCAAATGAAATTAGAGAACGAATTAGCTCAAAAAACGGACTCGGTACTCATTTGTGATACGGATATACTTGAAACTAAGGTTTATAGCGAAGCATACTACTCAGGTACATGTGACCCGATTTTAGAGGCATATGCTCTAAAAAATTCGTATGACCTCTATTTTTTGACCTATATTGACACGCCTTGGGAAAAAGACGACTTAAGAGACAAACCCAATGAACGTGAACGAATGTTTAAAGCTTTTGAGGACGCACTTATAAAATACAACAGACCTTATGTGCTTTTAAAAGGAGGTAAGGAAGTGCGTTTAAAAATCGCGGTTGAACATATTGATAACCTACTTAATCATAAAAAATGAGTTTTACAGAAAACGACATTAAACAAATCAAGGCCAAAGGCCTAACGCTACCACAAGTAGAATCTCAAATCGAATTATTTAAAACTGGAATTCCCTTCACTAATATTGCAGCAGCAGCTACAATTGGTAATGGTATTCTGGCTTTATCTGAAAAGGAAAAAGAAAAGGCGATATCACATTTTGATACCAATAAACAAGGCTTGTCGCTTTTAAAATTTGTACCAGCATCTGGTGCTGCGACGCGAATGTTTAAATTCTTGTTTAAGTTTTTAAAGGAATATAAACCTGAAAAGGAATCTTTAAATGCCTTTATCAATAAGAACGATTCAAAGGATTTGGCGTTCTTTTTGGTTGGATTGGAAAAATTTCCGTTTTACGAACAGATTTTAGAACGCCTTCATGAAAAGGGAATAGATTTTAAAGCCTTATCTACACAAGATAAGGCGCTTCATTTTGTACATATCATGCTTGATGAGGATGAACTTAATTTTGGTAATTCGCCAAAAGGGTTGCTCCCATTTCATAAATATAAAAACGGTTATATTTCCACTGCTTTTGAAGAGCATTTATACGAGGCGGCATTGTATGCTTCAGAGGATAAAAAAGCAGAACTTCATTTTACGATTTCTGAGAGCTATAAAGATAAATTTACGCAAGAGTTTAAGCGCATTGAGGAGTATGTAGAAGAAAACACCGGAGTGTCTTTCAATATTTCATTTTCATATCAACAAGAATCTACAGATACCATTGCTGTAACCCCTAAGGATAAACCGTTTAGAAATGATGACGACACCTTACTTTTTAGACCTTCCGGACATGGAGCGCTTCTCAAGAATTTAAATACCTTAGATGCAGATGTGATCTTTATAAAAAATATAGATAACGTTGTTGTAAAACAGTACAAGGATGAGGTGGCTAAATACAAAAAAGTGCTTGCAGGTATTCTACTCAAGCTTCAATCAAGAGCTTTTGATTGCCTAAGGATTTTAGACAAGAACACAATTTCAGATAGGGAGTTTGAAGAGATTGAAACCTTTTTAACCAATGAAATGTGCATTAAAATTTCGAGTGAATACAAGAAATATTTAGATAAGTACAAGATTGAATACTTAAAAGAGAAATTGAACAGGCCCATCCGTATTTGTGGAATGGTTAAGAATGAAGGCGAACCTGGTGGTGGCCCTTTTTGGGTAAGAGATATCTACGGCAATCTGTCTTTGCAAATTGTTGAGTCTGCCCAGATTAACCTAAAGAATAAAAATCAAAAGGATATACTTACCAATGCAACACATTTTAATCCAGTAGATTTAGTGTGTGGTGTCAAGAATTACAAAGGCGAAAAATTTGATCTGGAAAACTTTGTAGATCATAACGCTGCATTTATTACCGCAAAAACTAAGTTAGGTAAAGACCTTAAAGCGTTAGAGTTGCCAGGGCTTTGGAATGGTAGTATGGCCCATTGGAACACGATTTTTGTAGAGGTGCCAATCATTACATTCAACCCTGTAAAAACGGTAAATGATTTATTAAAGGCGCCACACCAAATAGACTAATTGTGGATGTTGAAGCCTTAAAATCTGAATTAACATATAAAGCAGTCCGAAGCTCTGGTAGTGGTGGACAGCATGTGAATAAAGTAGCGTCTAAAGTTGTGCTTTATTTTAATTTTGAAGCTTCTTCGCAATTTTCAGACGATGAGAAAGAACGGCTAAAACAATTCTTCGAAAATAAGTTAAACAAAGAAGGCATTCTAATCTTAGATTCTAGTGAAAGTCGCAGTCAGTTTAGAAACAAAGCTATAGTCACCCAAAAATTTTTAGACCTTGTTACCGAAGGTTTAAAGGAAGATAAAGAACGAAAACCTACCAAAGTGCCCAAAGCTGTAAAACGAAAGCGACTAGAAACCAAACGCAAAACATCTGAGAAGAAGGCCAATAGAAAACCTCCTAAAATCGATTAGTATTCAAAATTTAAAAAAATCGTAAATCGTAAATCAAAAATCGTAAATAGGTTTTATCTTTGTACTGTTCTCATAAAGGGGTGCCAATAAGTGGCTGAGATCATACCCATTGAACCTAGAACAGGTAATGCTGTTTAGGAAGCGAGCGTTAAGAAAATGTCTAGTAGACATTTTTAGCAAGTGCGATTAGGTCATCAATGTTGGTTTTACTTCTAAGCATTAAATGACTTAAAAATATCCATTTAATGTTTCAGAATTTTACCAACAAGCATCAAATCTCATTTTGAAACCGCTCAAAAACCAAGTATTAACAAAGAATAATGACCTCTTTTTATTCGATTATAAATTTATAGTCGTATGAAATCTAGTATTCTTAATTTCAAATCTAGTTTTAGATCGTTATCAACTAGATTCAGTTTCGTCTTTCAAAATAATATGACCGAAACTAAAAACGTATTCAACAATCTTTTAAAAACAAATCGACAGAGATTATCACTTTTCATTTTTGCTTTAGGCCTTTATTCAGGTTTTGGGCAAGAAAAACCACAAGACAGTACCAAGACCGAAAAACTGGACGAAGTTTTAGTAAAAGCGGTACGGGTAAAAGAAAAAGCACCAATCACACACTCTAATGTTTCAAAAGAAGACATCGCCAAGCGTAATTTAGGACAGGATATTCCGGTGTTATTAAACTTTTTACCCTCAGTGGTTACAACTACCGATGCAGGTGCTGGTGTAGGTTATACTGGTATTAGGGTTAGAGGGGTAAGTCCACAATCTACCAATGTTACTATCAATGGTATACCATACAATGATGCCGAGTCTTTAGGAACGTTTTGGGTAAATTTAGGAGATATTGCATCTTCAGTAGAAAGTTTACAACTGCAGCGCGGTGTAGGTACATCAACCAACGGTTCAGGGGCTTTTGGGGCAAGTATCAATGTGCTTACTGATGCGGTTTCGAAAGAGGCTTATGGGGAAATCTCAAATTCCTTAGGTAGTTTTAATACCAGAAAGCATACTGTAAAATTTAGTACAGGACTCATGAATGACCACTTTGAAATTGCTGGTCGTTTATCTAACATTAAATCGGATGGTTATATCGATAGAGCCTCGGCCGACTTAAAATCTTATTTTTTACAAGGCGCATTTGTAGATGACAATACCTTGATTAAAGCCATTGTATTTGGAGGGAATGAGGTCACCTATCAAGCTTGGTATGGTATTGACGCTGAAACATTGGCAAATGATAGGACTTTCAATTTTGCCGGAATATATACTGATGATGATGGTAATACCCAATTTTATGATAATGAAGTAGATAATTACAGCCAAGACCATTACCAATTGCACTGGAATCAGCGCTATAACAACAATTGGTCTACAACCTTAGGCTTAAACTATACGTATGGTCGAGGATATTTTGAACAATTTAGAGAGGATGATGATTTTGCGACCTATGGTTTTGAAGAATTGACCGTTAATGGAGAAACGGTTAATACTACAGATCTTATACGTCGGCGTTGGTTAGACAACGATTTTTATGTGGTGAATGCCACTGCCAATTATAAAGACGCGAATATCGATTTAATTTTTGGTGGTTCATTTAGCCATTACGATGGTGACCACTTTGGTGAAGTGATCTGGGCAGAATTTGCAAGTCAGACGGATATTAGAGACCGATACTATGATGGTAATAGTTTAAAAAATGACTTATCTGTTTTTTCTAAAGCTAACTATAAGCTAAATGATAAAGTAAGTCTTTACGGTGATTTACAGGTTAGAAATGTTACCTATAAAACCTTCGGAAACACCTCTGATTTAGTTGATTTTGAAGTTGATAAAGCCTTTACCTTCTTTAATCCTAAAGCAGGTGTAACGTATGATTTAAATACAAATAACAGTTTTTATTTCTCTTATGCCAGAGCCAATAGAGAACCAAATCGCACTGATTTTGAAAGCAATAATAATATAGAGCCAGAACAACTTAACGATTTTGAGTTAGGTTGGAGACACAAAAAAGGGAACTTTACGTTTAATGCCAATGCCTATTACATGCTTTATAACCAACAGTTAGTGCTGTCTGGTAGACTTGACGATGTTGGTAACCCAATACGTACCAATAGTGGTGAGAGTTACCGATTTGGGTTAGAGTTAGAGGCTATTGTTCCAGTTACAACTCAATTAACCCTTCAGCCCAATATGACATTGAGTACCAATAAAAATAAAGAAACCCTTGTATCGTTAAACGGGGAATTAGTAAACCTCGGAAAGACAGATATCTCGTTTTCACCAGAGTTGGTTGCAGCAACTGCAATTGTTTATCAGCCTATGAAAAATTTTCAAGTTGCCTTATTGAGCAAATACGTGGGTGAACAGTATATGGGTAATACAGACAATCCTGATTCAAAGTTGGACAGTTTTTTTGTGAACGACTTCAATGTTACTTATACCATGACATTTCAAGACATCAAAGAATCTAAACTGTTTTTAGACTCAATCGTGTTTACTGGTTTAGTCAACAACATTTTTAATGAAAAGTATGTGTCCAATGGGTATTTTGGATCTTTTGATTTTGATGACCCTAACAGTCCAACAGGCATTTCAACAGGCTATTTCTCTGGCTTTTACCCACAAGCCACCACGAACTTTTTGGTGGGTGTGACCTTGAATTTTTAATTAGAAACCAAATATTGGCCGTTACCCAAATCATCAACCCTGTATGGCACAAGCGTACAGGGTTCTGTATTTCCATCTAGACCCAATCCCGTGGCTAAGCTATATTGGTTGGCATCCTCACAACCGCATACAACAATATCACCCGTACCAGACTCTACTAAAGTAGAACATGCTGAGGGGACATGGCTTGGGTCTGCCGCATCCCAAGCATACAAGGTAGAGGAGTTTAAGCGCCACAACCAGACCCCATTATTCCCTTGGTTGGGAACATAAACACCATTACCAGGAAATTGTAATTGGCTATATAGTGGAAAATTTGTATTAACCTCAAGGTTTACACCGGCATCAAACAAAAAGTTACAGTTGTTTATATTGTTATCATCATTATTGCATGATACAGACAATAATGAGAGTAAAATTATCAATTTTTTCATTTTAAATTTTGAGGCCCAATTTACAATTAATTAATCGTTACCGTAAATATTTTATATATTTGCAATGTAATCTCGTTGACGCGGGATTTTTTTTATGCTGAATTTATTTTCAGCATCTTTTATTAAAACGAACGAATTATGAGTAAAGTATCTTATTACACAGCAGAGGGATTAAAAAAATTAAGAGAAGAATTAAATTACCTTAAAGATGTAGAACGACCAAAAGCGTCGCAAGCTATAGCTGATGCCAGAGATAAGGGTGATTTAAGTGAAAATGCTGAGTACGATGCAGCTAAAGAAGCACAAGGCATGTTAGAAATGAAGATTTCTAAGATGGAAGAAACCTTAGCAAACGCTCGTGTTATTGATGAATCTCAATTAGACACCTCAAAGGTGTTAGCCTTATCTAAGGTAAAAATTAAAAACCAAACCAACGGCATGGAAATGACCTACACTTTGGTTGCTGAGAGTGAAGCCGACTTAGCTTCGGGTAAAATCTCTGTAAACTCGCCAATAGGAAAAGGTTTATTAGGTAAATCTGTAGGTGATGTTGCCGAAATTCAAGTACCAAATGGGATTATGAAGTTTGATATTTTAGAGATATCTAGATAACAAATTTCTGCATCTGCAGAAATATCAAAATTAGAAGACCTATAAAAAAGATTCCTTAATTAAGGAATCTTTTTATCTTTATAAGATATTGAAAACACCTGCCAATGGCCACACTTTTTACAAAAATTATTAATGGAGACATTCCGTCCTATAAGGTCGCAGAAACCGAAGATTTTTATGCGTTTTTAGATATTAATCCTAATTCTAAAGGTCATACACTCTGTATTCCTAAAAAAGAAGTCGATAAAATTTTTGACCTTGATGAAGCCACATATATGGGTTTAATGCAGTTTTCAAGACGAGTTGCTCTAGCTATAGAAAAGGTTGTACCATGCCAACGTGTTGGTATGGCTGTTATTGGTTTAGAAGTGCCTCATGTACATGTGCATTTAATTCCGCTACACAACATGGAAAATGCACGTTTTACGCACAAGGAACAATTGGCACCGGAGGAGTTTAAAACCTTAGCGGCAAAAATTGCAGAGCACTTTATATAGTTTTCAGTATAATTTGAATGGTGGTGCCTTTATCTAGTTCAGACTGAATGACTTTTATTTTGCCTTTGTGGTAATCTTCAATGATGCGTTTAGCTAAAGATAATCCCAATCCCCAACCACGTTTTTTAGTGGTGTAACCAGGTTCAAAGATTTTAGTAAACAATTGTTTTGGGATGCCTTTGCCAGTATCTTTAATGTCTACAAAGACTTGTTTTTCGGTTTGGGAAATTTGAAGCTTTAAATTTCCTTTTCCTTTCATGGCATCGATGGCATTCTTTACCAAGTTTTCAATAGTCCAGCTATACAATTGAGCATTGAGCTTTACGGGAATTTCCGTACTAGGATGCTCAATTTCAAAATGAATGAGTTTTGAGGATCTCGATTTTAAATATTCGTAGGAGGATATGGTAACATCAACGAGGTCTAAGGTTTTTAAAGTTGGTGCAGAGCCAATTTTACTAAACCGATCAGTTATAGTTTGTAAACGATCTATATCTTTTTCAATTTCGTTTATATAATCCGGATTTACTTGTTCAGTTTTTAAAATTTCGGTCCAACCGACTAATGAAGATAACGGAGTACCAATCTGGTGCGCTGTTTCTTTAGCCATACCTGTCCATAATTTGTTCTGTTCAGCAGTTTTGGCGCTTCTGTAAAAGAAATACACTACTGCAGCAAACAAAAAGATAATCAGCAATAAGGCTAATGGATAGAACCCAATTTTTTTTAAAAGTGGCGAGTTGCCGTAATAAATAGTTTGATACACCTCATTATTAATGATTACTTCTATAGGTTCGTTCTCACTAGAGAATTTCTTAACAAGATAGTTTATGTAAGCTGGGTCTTCAAGTTTTTCTTCATCTAAATTAATGGAGTTGTAGTCTCCGTTCTTATCAATAACCAGCATTGGAGTGCTGGTTGTTGTCTCAGTAAGGACATGGGTTGTTACAGGATCGACATCCGCATTTAAATCATCAATACTTCTTAAAAAATTATTTTGGGCTACAGACCAGGTTTTGATTTTTACACGTTCTTCTGCTTTAAATTTTTGAAAAAACGAATAGGTGTTCCAAAGAATAAGAGAAATTATAATAAATGATGAGGCTATGATTATCCAACGGATGACATTACGATGTGAGCTTATGGTCATTAGGTAACTTGATTACTTTTTAAATATAATGCAAAACTGTTAATAATATTGTCTGTATCGAGCGCTAAAACGCTTTCATCACCAAAGCAATATAATTATATTTGCTAAAAATCAGTGGCTACATGATTTCATTTTATCCTAAAGACCTTTCTACTGGCAGATTACACGGCTATCTACTTAGTGCAGTAGCACCAAGACCCATTGCGTTTGCCAGTACAATTGATAAAGAAGGCAACCCTAATTTATCACCTTTTAGCTTTTTTAATGTGTTCAGTGCGAATCCGCCAATATTAATTTTTTCGCCAGCCAGACGTGTTAGAGATAATACAACCAAGCACACTTTAGATAATGTTGAAGCGGTTAAGGAAGTGGTTATTAATGTAGTGAATTATGATATTGTACATCAGATGTCATTGAGTAGTACTGAATACCCGGAGCAGGTTAATGAGTTTGAAAAAGCGGGTTTGACTATGTTGGCTTCGGATGAGGTAAAGCCGTTTAGGGTTGCCGAGTCACCCATTCAAATGGAATGTCGGGTCAATGATATTATAAAATTAGGCACAGAAGGTGGTGCCGGAAATCTGGTCATATGCGAAGTGCTAAAACTTCATGTATCAGATGAAGTTATGAATGCAGATAATACCATAAATCAAGAAGCTTTGGATTTAGTGGCTCGGGCGGGTGGTAGTTATTATAGTAGAGCTAAAAAAGGGTTTTTTGAAATTCCAAAACCTTTACATTCATTAGGTATTGGTGTTGATAGTTTGCCGGATCATGTCAAAAATAGTATGATTCTTACAGGAAACAACTTGGGTATGTTAGCCAATGTAGATAAATTACCCACTGATGAAGAAGTGCATCAATTTGTAAACGATTTGAGCGAACGCTATCCTGATATAAAAACAGCATCACATAGACAAAAGCACAAGTTGGCACAAAATTATTTAAGCTACGGAGATGTAGAAAGTGCATGGAAGTTGTTACTTTCGTAGCCTAAGATTTTTTTAAGACAAGTATTAAAAATAATATCTCGGTTTAAGAGCATAATAACAACAAAAATTAAATTATAGATTAAGCAAAAAATGGAAGTACAAGGACGTATTAAGGTGATTGGAGAAACTCAGACTTTTGGCAGTAACGGGTTTAGAAAAAGAGAAGTGGTTGTCACGACTGAAGAGCAGTATCCGCAACACCTTATGATTGAGTTTATTCAAGACAAAACAGATTTACTAAACAATTATCAAGTCGGCCAACAGGTTAAGATTAATATAAATTTAAGAGGACGCGAGTGGGTTAATCCTCAAGGCGAAACCAAATACTTTAATTCAATCCAGGGGTGGAGGATAGAAGCACTACAAACAGATGCAACAAATGGGGATATGCCTCCTGTGCCACCAACAGAGGCATTTGAGCCTGTAAACGATTTAAACGAAGATGACCATGACGATTTGCCGTTTTAAAACTTCATACGGCAATTAACGCGATAACCTATAAGACTTGTTTTACCATAAACAAGTCTTTTTTAATATAAAAAAGTCTCAACGAACTGTTGAGACTTAGTATTGTGGTTTTAGGTTTTTGACCTTCACAAACAAATTTAAAAAAAAGCAATGATGAACAAAAAATTTATTTCATGAAAATCATGTCAAATATCAATAAAATTCTTATACTATCAAAACCAAGCCCTTTATTTAACAGTAAAAATCGCTAAAAAGCTTAACTAATGTACTTTTTAACTGATAAAATAGTCTTTCCGGATGTGTCTGAGGCCTCTTCTGAAGGACTACTGGCGATAGGTGGTGACTTGTCCCCAGAACGTTTAATACACGCCTATTCTAATGGTATCTTTCCTTGGTTTGAAAATGAAGAACCCATCTTATGGTGGACACCAGACCCTAGGTTTGTGTTGTTTCCTGAAGACTTGAAAGTTTCAAAGAGTATGAAACAAATTTTAAAAAAGAATAGTTTTGAAGTTACGATAAATAAGGCTTTTAAATCGGTTATTGAGGCCTGTGCTGAGGCAAAACGTGATGGGCAAAATGGCACTTGGATTACAGCACAAATGATAAATGCCTATAATAAATTACACCAATTGGGTTATGCAAAGTCTGTTGAGGTCTGGAAAAATAATAGGCTTGTTGGTGGGCTCTATGGCATTGATTTGGGTAATAGAGTGTTTTCTGGGGAAAGTATGTTTACTAAGGTAAGTAATGCTAGTAAAGTTGGTTTTATAGTCTTTGTTCAAAATTCTAATTATAATGTTATCGATTGCCAGATTCACACTAAACATCTTGAAAGTCTTGGCGCAAGGCATATTTCTAGGAAGGACTATTTAAAATTTCTTTAAATTTTAAGGACGGCAGAGGTCAATAGAAAAAGTTTCTGCTCTGTGTCAAGGTTAAAGGCTTCAAGCCTATATTCCAATCCAAGTTGAAGTTTGAGCGCTGCTGAAACTAACCATCCAATTTGAGCAGTAGCTCTATAGCCTAGTTCTGGTTTAAGTTTTTTGCTATGACTTAGAAGGGCCTCCATTGCATTAACTAAATAAGCTTCACCAATATTCAAATTCGTACCATTAAGAGGAAAATCTATAGCAAATCGATAACGAGATCTAATTATGGTTAGATTTTCAAAAAAGCGTTGTTCTAAACGTATCCGATGCCCAAAACGCATCGCCTCGTGTCTTTGAGTATTATTGAATTGTTGTGTTAATCTTAGTTCGTTACTTTCTCCATCTATGGATTCTCTTAAACGATATTGCAACCCTAAACTTATGGAATGATTATAATCCAAGCCAAATGTTGAAAAGTGAATAAAATCCAATTGCCGGTTTTCAAAGTTTATGGCCTCATCTTGGTAGAGATAGTAACGTGAGTTTATAGCAAAATTAATGGTATAATTATTTGCGATATTAGTGTTTACAGCAAAACTTGTCTCTCCCAGACTTTCAAAATCAGACTGGGCATATAAAAAGTTTAATCCTGTAATAAATACGAGGTAAATAAATGGATTTTTAATATAAGACATGCTCGTATGACGCAGGATTTAATATTCTAAAGTCCACAATTTCACCAGAATGGTTAAAGGTAAACTCGCGTATATCATGATTAGTGTCTGATTTAACTTCGGCAATAATTTCAAAATTAGGGGATACTTTCGATGTATTGTCCAATACATCATTTACGAAAGTTGTATCTTCTAATTCTGAGGGTTTTACAAACTGCTCTTGTACCTTTATAAACCTGTATTTCGAAAAGGAAGCCTTAAAATAATTGCTAATATCACCTCTTACATCGTCCTTTAAGTTTTTAAACTTAGTGAGTACTTCTATATCTTCAATCCTTCCATCATTGTAAAACTCTAGGCTATACCGATTTCCTTTATATTTAAATTTCACCTCAAAACTATAGGTGTCACCATCCGTTTCTTTATAAAATTTTAAGCGCTTACATTTTTCAGGTAGATGTTTTACTACCTCAAGCGCTTTTGTAGGAAAATCTGATTCTGATATACGTTCTTCCTTTTCATTTTTGGTTTGTGAAAACACAAATGAGGATATACTCAATAAAATGAGGACTGCTTTAAACTTCATAATTTCTCAATTTAAACGGCGTTATACCTAAAACATGCCACTTCATGATCGTTTACCATACCTGTAGCTTGCATATGAGCGTATATAACCGTGGAACCAACAAATTTAAATCCACGCTTTTTTAAATCAACACTAATTTTATCGCTTAACGCTGTCTTTGCAGGTGCGTCTTTATAATTTTCAATATGGTTTTTTATAGGTTTACCATTTACAAAATCCCAAATATACTTTGAAAAACTACCAAACTCATCTTGTACTTTCATAAAAGCTTGGGCATTAGTAATGGTAGCATTTACCTTTAACTTATTTCTTATGATACCTTTATTTTGAAGTAGGGTTTCAATCTTTTTGTGATTGTATGTTGCGATTTTTTTATAATCAAAATCATCAAATGCCTTCCTGAAATTTTCGCGTTTACGCAAAATGGTAATCCAACTTAGACCAGCTTGAAACGTTTCAAGTATTAAAAATTCAAAAATAGTGGAATCATCATAAACCGGAACTCCCCATTCATGGTCATGATAGGCTTCGTAAAGGGGGTCGCCAACACACCAGCCACATCTATGTTTTGTCATTTGTAAGTTTTGTAATTTTATCCTACTAAGGTAACAAGTGTCACATAAATTATGGACAATCAAAGCTATTTTTGTTCGATGAATTTGAAAATAGCATTTCAATAGTTAACCCAAAGGCGATGGAAATTTTAGAAAATAAAATGATTACAGATATTATAAAGGATAGTCTAAGTAAATCTATGAGCTATGATGAGTATAGGAACTTAGTCACAGCACTTGTAGAGCAGCAATCCACAACTGGTAATGATAAATCTGAGACATTTATTAATTACACAGTATTGAATGACAGACGTATGAAGCGTTGGGATAAGACCGTAAAATTATCTGACTCGGCAATTGAAAGCATAAAATCCTTCAGTGAAAACGTAACTTGGCTGGTCTTAACTGAAAGTTGGTGCGGAGATGCTGCGCATATTTTACCTGTAATTAATAAGGTGGCTGAGCAAAACGCAAATATAGATTTTAGAGTTGTGCTTAGAGATGACAACGAACACTTAATGAATGCGTTTTTAACCAATGGTGGTAGGGCGATACCAAAGCTAATTATGATAGATAATGAGACCTTAGAAGTTATAAATACCTTTGGGCCAAGGCCAACTATTGCCACGGAAATGGTAGATATTTATAAAACCTTACATGGTCAATTAACGCCAGAGTTTAAAGAAGATTTACAACGTTGGTATAACAAAGATAAAGGCCAATCTACAATAGCAGATTTGTTAAGTATTCTGGCTTAATTCTTTCCTCTAAATAAAAACGTAATTGTACCAATTTGTTTGCTTTTATTAGAAGCATCAAACTGAACCTCTTGGGCATATTCTAAAGCACGATTAATTAAGCACTCGTTACTCGAGTTTGAAGAACCATTTATTTCAGCAGTAGTTACTTTGCCATTTCCATTGACCACTATATTCACTATAATTTTGCCACCTTTTTCACATAAATAGCGTGGTATATCATAGTATTGCATCGTCCGACCTACTAGAGAATAGGTAAGCGTACTTTTGGTCTTAGCGTGTTCGTCTGCTATTTTTTTGTTTTCAAGACGCTTATTTAGTTCTTCCTGAAGTTTTTTATAAGATTCGGTTTCTTTTGTATTTAAAGCGTAGGCATTACCATTGGCATAGGTTTGATTAATGCTTGTTTCTTCTGAAACTTCACTGGTTTTGGCATCTTCTAAAGCTTTTGTGGTACGCTCAAAATCATTGGCACTTACGGTCTTAAAATTACGCATCATTTCTTTGTATTCCTTATCTTCATTAAAAGCTTTATTGGTTGATTTACCATCTAAAGCATCCAACAGTTCCTCTTCTTCTTTGGGAGTTTCCGGTTCTGGTAAAAGCTCGTAATAGCTTTCGGTAATAAGCTTACCTTGTTGTTTTAACTGAATACTAAACATGGCTAGTACTATAATTCCTGTAAGTAGAAATGTAATGATGCCAGCTTTATGTTGTTCAATAAACTTCAAAAGGTATATTTAAATATTGTGTTTGGATATACGAATATAATCACGAAATGGTTTAAATCACAGATCTAAACCCATCATAAGTTATTGGTTTAAGCGAAGTTTGGCAATAAAATCTTCCGGACTAAGTGAGTCTTTAACTTCAAAATCACCAATACGAGTGCGTCTTAAAACGGAGAGGTGCGCACCAGAATTTAAGGCTTTACCAAAATCGTGCGCCAAAGAACGAATGTAGGTTCCTTTACTACAAACGACTCTAAAATTCAGCTCTAAAACCTTGTCTTGAGGTTTTATGTCTGTAATTTCAAATTCAGAGATTTCAATTTCTCTCGACTTAATTTCTACATCTTCACCTGCTCTCGCAAATTCATACAAGCGTTTACCGTCCTTTTTAATGGCAGAAAATACAGGTGGAAATTGCTCTATTTTACCAATGAATTGTTTGGTTGTATTGTGGATGAACTCCTTGGTAATATGCCCTACAGGAAAAGTAGCATCAATTTCAGTTTCCAAGTCATAGGATGGTGTAGTGCTTCCAACAACAAAAGTACCTATATACTCTTTTTCCTGACCTTGAAAGGTGTTAATCTGTTTGGTCATTTTACCAGTACAGATCACCAATAAACCCGTAGCAAGTGGATCTAAAGTACCAGCATGGCCAACTTTTATTTTTTTAATGTCATAGGCTTTTCTAATGGCCCAACGTAGTTTATTAACTACTTGAAATGAGGTCCAAGTCAATGGTTTGTCAATCAATAAAACTTGCCCTTGTTTATAATCTTCTAACGTTTTCATGATGCCAATGACCAGATGATAGCTATGAGACCAACAATGATACAGTAAATGGAGAAGTAGGTGAGTTTGCTTTGCTTAACAAGTTTTATCATCCATGTACAAGCAACTAAACCGGTTATAAATGCGGCTATAAAACTAAAAGTAAATGGCATTACAAGATCGTTACTCATAACCACTTTATTATCCAGGAAATCCTTAGCGATTTTCCCAAGGATTAATGGCAAAACCATTAAAAACGAAAAACGCGCTGCCCTGGCTTTATCATTTCCTAGAAGTACAGAAGTAGATATTGTAGCACCAGAACGAGACATGCCTGGTAAAATAGCAATAGCTTGAGCCACACCAATAAAAAACGCATTACTAAACGTAACCTTTTTACCTGTGTTCTTAGCTCTATCTGCAAAGAATAGTAGGGCAGCAGTAATAAGTAACATACTCCCAACCAAAAGCAGGTTGCCTTCAAATAGTTGTTTGAGTTCTTCTTCGAAGAAGAGTCCGACAAAAGCAGCAGGAATCATAGAAATGGCAATTTTAGTAACAAATTGTAAATCTTCATTCCACTTAAAGCTTAAAATACCTTTTATGATGTCAAAAATATCTTTTCTAAAAACCACTATGGTACTTAATGCTGTTGCAACGTGCAGAACGACACTAAGCAATTCCTCGTTTTCTTTAAGATTGTCTGCACTTAGTAGTTTTTGGGCGATTTCAATATGCCCACTAGACGATACCGGCAAAAATTCAGTTAGGCCTTGAACAATCCCTATTAATATAGCATCAATAACTTCCATGCGGCAAATGTATAAAAATTGAAATGCTGATTGTTAAGTTTAAATTGGAATTTCATTATTTAGAGCCCTTGTTAGGATTCAGTAATATGGCATAAACCTGAAAACCAAAACCAATAAGCACTAAAGTTGGTGCTAGGCGAATGCGTCTCCAGCTAAAGACTTCTGGGTTCCAAACATTAGGATCATCGCTACCTCCGCCTGACATTAGAATAAAACCAATGACAATACATGCTAAGCCAATGAGCATGAATTTATAGTTCTTTTTTCCGAAGATAAACTCGGGTTTAGATTGTTCTTTGCGTTTCTTTTCTCCCATTAATTTTTAAATTCTGTAAATAAAATTTCATCTTCTACAGCTAGCTGTGCTATATGTGTAGAGGGACCAAAGGCCAGTATTGGTAAGTGCAAAGTAACGGTTTTATTTAAAACTTTAGCGTTAAGACTATCTAAATTTAAACCTTGCTCCAATCCACGGTTGATGTAATAGACGTTTTCATTTTCGGTTTTAAATTGAATGTCGTAAGTAGAGCCTTCCCTAATTTTAGTGATGTTTACCGATACGACTTTACAGTCTTCGGGTTTTGGGTTATAAATAACACACGATTTAATAAATAAAAGAGGAAGGATTACTACTAAAGTGACAGCGATAATTCCTTTTCTAATAGGCTTATTCATTTTAAGTTGGTTTATAGTCTTAAACGAATAATTATGGAAAAATAGTATTTAATTGAAATAGTTCGCTATTTCTTCAAACGAATAGAATTTGGTTTTAACCACTCCGTTATTATCAACTAAAATATAGGTGGGAAACTCCCAAACATTCATGGCATCTACCAAATCGTTATCCTCACCAAGCTCTCTATAGTTTTGCCAGTAGTAGTGGTTGTTGTTTAAATAGTTTAACCATTTTTCTTCAACCGTATCAATAGATATGCCTATCAATTCTGTGTTGTGGTCTTTTAAAGTGTCTAAGTATTTGGCAATCTTCTTGTGGTCTCTTATGCAAGGTGGACATTGCACAAACCAAAAATCAATTAAATAATCACCTTTGTGGCTGAGGTTAACTTTAGATAGATTTCCTTGTCGGTCATAGAAATTGAATTGAGACAAATCAAAATACTCTTCTTTCAATAATTCATTTAGGGTTCTATGAACACTAAGCGCATGTGTTTTTAAGTCGTTGGATTGCTGGTCTAAAATTAGTTGTAAAGGCTGAAGTTTAGACTTGTAATTTTTGTTTTTTTCGATGTAATAGTCACTAATTTCAAAAGAAAGCGGATGGTTGATGTTTTCTTTAATCTGTTCTAATAAAATTTCATTTATTAAGGTGTCATTGACTTTTGAAGACTTTAGGCTATCTAAAGTTGTTTGGAATTGTACTTGCTTGTAAAAGATGGCAGAGTTTAAAACCGTGTCGATTATAAAGTCATCTAAAGTTAATTTGCCTTTTATTTTAATATCACTACCATCTAGAAATACTTTTTTGGAAAGCACATTTTCATCCTTAAAAATATTTAGCTTAAAGGCGTCATTCACAGGTTGTCTTTGGTGAAATATAAATGGGGAACCACTACCTTTTAAGGTGATGGCTTCAGCATTGTTATAATTTAATAGTTGAATACTATCAGGTTGAATTGTTCCTTGAATGTCAATGAAAATGCTACTATTGTTTTTAGGCTCACCACAAGAGTGAATTGTCCATAAAGCACCAAGCAAATAAAGTAAATGAAGATTGAAGTTAAACTTCATGAAACGCACTTTATTAATAATACAACTGATCTGTTTTTAGATTCAAGAACCGTTGTGTGGCAATAAATGTACTAATCCAAGTAATGATAACACCTAACACAAAAATACCTACAAATAGTCCGGCAATCATCACCGTATTTCTTAGGAGTTCTAATTCTGGGAAAGTTAAATCTAAATAGTAGAGTACAACGGCCATACCAGCTAAAGCAACTATAGCGCCAATGATACCAAGTTGAACACTTTTCCATACAAATGGTCTTCGAATAAAACTTTTGGTCGCACCAACCATTTGCATGGTTTTAATAATAAATCGCTTTGAATATACAGCCAGACGAATAGAGCTATTAATCAGTAATACTGCAATGAGTGTAAATAAACCACTGATGATTAATACCCAAAAACTAATTTTTTTAACGTTGTCGTTCATCAATTCCACAAGGTCATTATCGTATCTTATATCTTCAATAAATGATTTGTTCGCCAAGCTTTCGGATATTTCGCTTAGTTTTTCAGTGGTGACAAAATCAGCTTTTAAATAGACGTCAATCGAATTTTTCAACGGATTATAACCTACAAAATCCATAAAATCCTCACCCGTTTCGGCTTTCATTAGTTCCGCAGCTTCTTCTTTAGACACATAGGTCGCTTCTTTGGAATACTCGGCCATGGCTAAGCTTTTCTTTAACTGATTCACCTCTACTTCCTTTGCGGTATCATTTAAATAAATCGTCATCACCACTTGTTCCTTAAAGTGATCGGCCACCTTTTTAGAGTTAATCACCAGTAAGCCTAGGCAGCCTAGCAAAAACAGAACCAAAGCAATACTGATAACAACAGAGATATATGAGGAAATCAATTTTCGTTTTTGATACTTGTCAAAAGATGATGCCATAAAGTGTGGATTAATGGTGTAAAAATAAAAAAGAAAATGCTTATGTAGAGTAATACAACGTTTAGTTTTTAATTGTGTTGTAATACCACTAAATTTGCACCTTATTTCAAGGAAAACCGGACGATGAAATACAACTTCAACGACATAGAGAAAAAGTGGCAAAAGATTTGGGCAGAAAGACAAACCTTTAAAGCGTCTAACAATAGTGATAAGCCAAAATATTATGTATTAGATATGTTCCCGTATCCAAGTGGAGCCGGTTTGCATGTTGGGCATCCGCTAGGCTATATTGCCAGCGATATTTATGCACGTTACAAACGTCATAA
Organism: Winogradskyella aquimaris; assembly: GCF_042676105.1. Classification (NCBI taxonomy): domain Bacteria; kingdom Pseudomonadati; phylum Bacteroidota; class Flavobacteriia; order Flavobacteriales; family Flavobacteriaceae; genus Winogradskyella; species Winogradskyella aquimaris. The sequence continues at coordinate 736,133 of NZ_JBHTJQ010000016.1, forward strand.
AGGCTTTAATGTACTGCATCCTCAAGGCTACGATTCTTTTGGTTTACCAGCAGAGCAGTATGCCATACAAACAGGTCAGCATCCAGCCATAACTACTGAGACGAATATTAAAACCTACCGTCGTCAGTTAGACCAAATTGGGTTTTCGTTCGATTGGAGTAGGGAAGTTAGAACTAGTGATCCAAATTATTACAAATGGACACAGTGGATTTTCATTCAGTTATTTGAATCGTGGTACAACTATGATAGTAACAAAGCCGAACATATTGACACCTTGATCGAGAGATTTAATGTTGAAGGAAATACTAACATCAACGTTGCCTGTGATGACGATATTAATCCATTTACAGCTGAAGAATGGAACGCTTTTTCAGAGACTGAGAAACAACGTATTCTCTTAAAATACAGATTAACCTATTTAGCAGAAACCGAAGTCAACTGGTGTCCTGCGCTAGGAACCGTCTTAGCCAATGACGAAATTGTAAATGGAGTGTCTGAGCGTGGAGGTCATCCTGTTATCCGTAAAAAAATGACCCAATGGAGTATGCGTATTTCAGCTTATGCTGAGCGTTTGCTGCAAGGTTTAGAGACGATTGATTGGACCGATGCCCTTAAGGACATCCAAAAAAACTGGATAGGGAAGTCTGTTGGTGCAAGTGTGACTTTTAATGTAAAAGCGCACAATGAAACCATCGAAGTTTTTACCACACGACCAGATACCATTTTCGGGGTGTCCTTTATGACCTTAGCACCAGAACACGAGTTGGTGTCTCAAATCACCACAGCAGAACAAAAAGCTGAGGTAGAAGCCTATATAGAAGCTACTGCAAAACGTAGTGAGCGCGACCGTATGGCAGATGTAAAAACCATTTCTGGTGTGTTTACAGGGGCTTATGCCGAGCATCCATTTACCAAGGAACCTATTCCTATTTGGATAGGTGATTACGTGTTGGCAAGTTACGGAACAGGTGCGGTTATGGCGGTACCTTGTGGAGACCAACGCGATTACGATTTTGCTAAGCATTTTAATATCCCAATTCCAAATATTTTTGAAGGTGTTGATATTTCTAAAGAAGCCTTTGCGTCTAAGGATAACGTTAAGATTGCCAATAGCGATTTCTTAAACGGAATGAACTACAAAAAAGCGACCAAGCGTGCTATTTACGAATTAGAACAAATCGGTCAAGGTGAAGGAAAAACCAATTACCGTTTGCGTGATGCTGTGTTTAGTCGTCAGCGTTATTGGGGTGAACCATTCCCTGTGTATTACAAGGATGGCATGCCACGAATGATAGACGAAAAACATTTGCCTTTAACCTTACCAGAAGTTGAAAAATACTTACCAACCGAAGAGGGTGAGCCACCATTAGGCCGCGCAGATGTTTGGGCTTGGGACGCAGAAAAGTGTAAAGTAGTAAGTAATGAGTTAGTAGATAATAAAACTATTTATCCATTAGAATTAAACACCATGCCAGGTTGGGCAGGCAGTTCTTGGTACTTCTTCCGTTATATGGAAGAACAAGCCAAAAGAGGTGAAGCCTTTGCTACTGAAGAGGCACTTAAATATTGGGAAAATGTAGATTTATACATTGGTGGTAGCGAGCACGCGACAGGGCACTTATTGTACTCACGTTTTTGGGTAAAGTTTTTATACGACAGAGGTTTTGTTGAAGTGGATGAGCCCTTTAAAAAGCTGATTAACCAAGGGATGATATTAGGGGAAAGTGCTTTTATTTATATCATTGAAGCATGGTATGCTTCTGCAGATAAACAAGTACCAGGTAGTCAGATTATAGTTTCAAAAGAGATTTATGATAGCTTGAATGAAAAAGAAGGTGAATTAACGAATCTTCCTAGTGTGATGATTGAATTTTTGAATAAAAAGATTGAATTTGATGTTCAGTTTAATAAGCCTGAATCCAACCATGATGTTAGATATAAATGTTTTAAAACATCTAATATAGAAGTTAAATGTGTCAATCTTAAAAATGAATTGGATTTGATTTCTTTGACTAAACAGAAACGATTTGAGTATTTACAAAATGCCCATTTTTATGATGGTGAGAAAGTTATCGACAATAGAGAAATAACATCAGAAACGATAATTCCAGTTTCACGCGAAGTCGAAAAAATGTCAAAGTCGAAACTTAACGTCGTTAACCCAGATGATATTGTAGAACAGTATGGAGCAGACAGTTTACGTTTGTACGAAATGTTCCTTGGCCCATTAGAGCAATACAAACCCTGGAATACTGCTGGCATTACAGGTGTGCATAGTTTCCTCAAAAAGCTCTGGAAGTTGTACAACGACGACAATGGCTCCAAAGTGACTGACGCTGAGCCATCCAAGGACAACTTAAAGACACTTCATAAAACCATTAAAAAGGTTGAGGAAGACATCGAGAATTTCTCGTTTAATACTTCGGTATCTACGTTTATGATTGCGGTAAACGAGTTAACGGCACAAAAATGTACGAGTAGGCACATACTAGAGCCATTATTGGTTTTAGTGTCACCTTATGCACCACATATTGCAGAAGAGTTATGGGAGCAATTAGGGCATACAGCATCTATATCAACAGCGCCTTTCCCAGAATTTGAAGAAAAGCATTTGGTAGAAAGTTCTAAAAACTATCCGATTTCATTTAATGGTAAAATGCGTTTTACACTAGAATTACCATTAGATATGAGTAAGGAAGACATTGAGAAAACCGTATTGGCTCACGAGAAAACGAAAGAGCAACTACAAGGTCGCTCGCCTAGAAAGGTCATCGTAGTTCCAGGCAAAATAGTCAATATTGTAGGTTGATATGAAAGATATGCCACTAAAAGGAATTGGTAAAATAGGTCTCTTTTTTTTAGTGGCTATAATTATAGCGTTCATTTTATTAAAGAATTTAGAGAAACCCTTTGACTCACAAAAATGGCGATCTGAGCCTCTACAGCGCTATGAAATGGTTAATGACTTAATAGAATCCCAAATTTTAAAAGACAAATCCAAAACAATAGTTGTTCAAACTTTGGGTAATCCCGATTCGAAAAGCACCACAGAACAAGAGGTGTTTATTTATGATATTGGGGACCCACCAAGTTTCTTTTCATCACAAAAAGAATATCTACTAATTGTTTTTAAAAATCAACACGTTGAACAAGTGACTTTAGCTATTGAGTAACAAAGTGACATAACAGCTTTCGCTTTATCGAAAAAATAACAATTTCGTCTATTGCTGTATTTTGTTGAAAATAAGCTATTTATTGTAGATAATTCAAAATAAAATGTTCAAAATTAGAATTCCATAAAAATACCACTCAATTCAATCTAATATTTGGATAGTTGGATTTTTTGCGTGTATTTCATAGTGCTATTAATCACAATACACAGCAAATGAAAATTGGAGTCCCAAAAGAAATCAAGAACAACGAAAACCGTGTTGGTATGACACCAGCTGGAGTTTATGAACTAACAAAAAACAACCACAAAGTTTATGTACAAAAAGGGGCTGGACTTGGAAGTGGCTTTTTTGATGAAGACTACGAAGAGGTTGGAGCTATCATTCTCGATACTATTGGAGAAGTGTATGCTTCAGCCGAAATGATTGTTAAGGTCAAGGAACCTATTGAAGTAGAGTATGATTTAATTCAACCACATCACGTGGTGTTTACGTATTTCCACTTCGCATCTAGTGAGCCTTTAACAAAAGCCATGTTAAAAAGCAAAGCGGTTTGTATTGCTTATGAAACGGTTGAGGACGAGGATGGGTCATTGCCATTACTTACACCAATGTCTGAAGTGGCTGGGCGAATGGCCATTCAACAAGGGGCGAAATTTTTAGAAAAACCCATTAAAGGGCGTGGTGTTTTATTAGGCGGTGTGCCTGGTGTACCGCCAGGAAAAGTACTCGTGTTAGGTGCTGGTACGGTAGGTATACAAGCTGCTAAGATGGCAGCAGGTTTAGGTGCACATGTCACAATTATGGATATAAATATGAAGCAATTGCGTTATGTTAATGACGTGATGCCTAATCATGTAGTCACAGAATTTTCGAGCGAATTCAATATCAGAAACCGGATTAAAGATCACGATTTAATCGTTGGTGGTGTATTAATTAAAGGTGCAAAAGCACCAAAATTAATCACTAGGGATATGCTTAAGGATATGCGTCCAGGCACTGTAATAGTTGATGTTGCGGTAGACCAAGGAGGTTGTATCGAGACGACAAAGGCCACAACCCATGAAAACCCGACCTATATTATTGATGATGTTGTTCATTATTGTGTGGCAAACATGCCAGGAGCAGTACCTTATACGTCAACGTTAGCTTTAACTAATGTGACCTTGCCTTATGTCTTAAGATTAGCTAACCAAGGTTGGGAAGTAGCTTGTGCAAAAGATCAATCTTTAAGAAAAGGGATAAACATAGCCAATGGTAAGATCATTTACGAAGAAATTGCAGAAGCCTTTAATTGGTCGGTTGACGCCATGTAATACATTCAATAATATACTAAAAACTGCCAAATTTTCTTAACGAGAATTTGGCTTATTTTTTGTGGATGGTTGAGTAAATTTGTAATTAAAAATAAAATTATGTTGGGATATTATATATTAATTGGAGCCATAGCATTAGTGAGTTGGGCTGTAAGCAATAAATTAAAACAAAAATTTGCCAAATATTCTAAAGTGCAATTACGCAATGGAATGAGCGGAAGGGAAATTGCCGAAAAAATGTTGGCAGATAACGGTATTTATGATGTTGAGGTGATCTCAACACCAGGTCAGTTAACGGATCATTATAATCCAAAAAACAAAACCGTAAATCTTAGTGAGGCTGTTTACAATCAGCGTAATGCAGCGGCAGCAGCAGTTGCGGCACATGAGGTTGGTCATGCTGTGCAACATGCACAAGCTTACAGTGCTTTAGGCATGCGTTCAGCTTTGGTACCGATAGTTAGTGTAACTTCTGGGATGTCTCAGTGGTTGGTTATTGGTGGTTTAATCTTAGGGGCGGCTGCAGGTGTAGGCCTAGGCTATTGGGTAGCAGTGGCTGGATTGGTATTTATGGGCTTTGCAACCTTATTTAGCTTTATTACACTACCTGTGGAGTATGATGCCAGTAACAGAGCACTAGCTTGGTTAAAAGCAAAAAACATGGTAACACCAGATGAGTATAAAGGGTCGGAGGATGCACTTAAATGGGCAGCGCGAACCTACTTGGTTGCTGCAATTGGTGCTTTAGCCTCCCTATTATATTGGGCGCTACAAGTGTTTGGCGGAAGAGATTAAAACGAATTTGATAGTGAAAAGATTATGAAAGCTCTGAGGAATCAGAGCTTTTTTCTATTTACTTTGTGGATAAATACTTACATTGCATGACACAAAAGACAAATTATTTATGGAAAATCAAATGCCTAACCAATTCCCAGAACAAGAACATAGTAAAGTTTTGGTCAGTAGTCTTTCAGAAGTTGAAAGAGTAGCTTTTTATAAAAAAACCTATAGCCACGTTGCAGGAGGCGTACTTGTATTTATTCTTTTTGAATGGCTTTTATTGCAAAGTGAAACGATTGTTGAGTTTATGCTTTCAATGACAGAGGGATACAAATGGCTATTAATGCTTGGTGGATTTATGTTAGCTACAAATTATGCTGAAAGTATGGCCATGAGCACAAATGATAAAAGCAAACAATATCTAGCTTATGGCATATATATTTTCTTTGAAGCTTTAATTTTTGTACCGATCATATTTATTGCTGCTTATTATATGGATTCTGGAGCAGAAATTCTAAATCAAGCAGCCATTGTTACGCTTGCACTATTCACAGGCTTATCTGCAGCGGTACTTTTAACTAAAAAAGACTTTTCATTTTTGAAAACAGGATTAACTATAGGGTTTTTTATAGCCATGGGATTAATTGTTGCAGGTACTTTGTTTGGCTTTAATTTAGGTTTATGGTTTTCAGTAGGGATGTGTCTCTTGGCAGGAGGGTCAATTTTATATCAAACCTCTAATATGGTGAGTAAATACGGTGTTGAAGACTACATTCCAGCGGCTTTAGGTTTATTCGCCTCATTAATGTTATTATTTTGGTATGTGCTTAGAATATTTATGTCTAGGGACTAAATAGTTTCAATCGATTATAATAAAAAACGCCTTGAGAAATCAAGGCGTTTTTTGTTGCATATTGATGTCTAATTATTTTTTTCCTTAGGATTATAAATTACAATAATTTGAATGACGATAGCAAGAAAAATCAAGAAGTAAATTTCTATCTGGGTAAAGAGTTCTACTGTATTTATAGCTTTTTTGCTAATTGCCAATTGTCTGCTGCCTTCACTAATTTGAATTTTTGATAAATCGTCTAAATTGTCTTTTATGTTGGAAATAAAGCGCAGTGCCTTTGTGTTTGCTTTTAGGTCAGCGCTTGTTAAATTGGTTTCTGATGTAAATAGAGATTTGAAGTTTGACTTTAATTCTTCAAAGATTTTACTTTCATCGGGCGTCAGTTTGGTTTGTTCAAATCTGGATAAAAAACTTTCAATTTGAGTATTTACCATTGGGTTTTTTTCAACGAAGAAACTGGAATCATTGGTCGCCAAAGCGATTTCTTTTTTGTTAACCGATTTAGACATTTCAAAGATCAATTCCTTTGCAACCAATCGGTCTTCGTAGATAGTGACTACAGAATCCCTTACCCTTACAAAATTATTTCTATCGATGAGGTTGGTTATGGCTATCAAAACAAAGACTAAGAGAATACCAAGAATCCATTTTATTTTATTGAAGAATGTCATATAACAGCATTTAATAGTTGACTGTCTTAAATATAAATAATAGTACTAAAACCCTTAAGGTAATTAGCGTCTATTTAACAATTTAATGGAGAAACATAACAATCAAACTTTAATCTGTCTATTAATTTGCTGTTGTAATGAAATGAATGTTTCGGTTCTTGAAACTCCTTTTATGGCTTGTATCTCGGTGTTAAGTAAATGCATTAAATGTTCATTATCCTTAGATAAAATCTTTATAAAAATACTCCACTCGCCTGTGGTATAATGGCATTCGATGACTTCAGGAACACGTTGAAGTTGTTTAACAGCCTCGGGATTACTGACAGCTTTGTCTAAGTACACCCCTACAAAGGCCATAGTGTTGTAACCTAATACTTTTGGATTAATAATAAATTTAGAACCAGCTAAAAGTCCTGATTTTTCCAATTTCTTGAGACGTTGGTGTATAGCAGCACCAGAGATACCAACATTTCTGGCAATTTCTAATATTGGAGTTCGGGCATCTTCCATGAGTGCCCTGAGAATCTTCTTGTCAATGCCATCAATGTAGATGCCTTTATCGCTTACTTTCATGCTAAATCTTTTAGATTGAAAGCTAAAAATAAGAAAAGGATTATAAATTTTATAGATTAAGTGGATTATACCCTAAATATGGGACCTTTTTTTCTATGAATTCAACACCGTAGGTTTTTAGTTCTTTTAGTATTGGACTATATACCTCTTTGGATATAGGAATCTGTACACCAGGTGTTTTTATTTTACCATTTAAAATATCCAGAGTTGCCATAGCAACAGGTAGTCCCACCGTTTTTGACATTGCCGTATAGGTTTGGTCTTCACCGACAACAACCATTGTGGAGTCTATTTGACGTTTTTCTCCATCCAGTTCGTACCCAAATTTATGATACATAACAATCATATCTTTATCGTTTGGGTCGAGTGTCCAACTGTCCATTAAAATTTTTTGTAGAATTTGAGCAGGTGTGGCTTTGTCTAATTCTACCATTTTATCAGCACTAAAAAGATCTAATTCTAAAAACTTATCCCAAACAATATCATCTTGGTCAATTTTAAGCGCGTGTCTAAATTTAAGCTCAACCGAATCTGTTGGGCTATATGGTAAAAAGGCATTGACGAAGTCGCGATAGCTCATATTAATGCTATCATCAATGGTGTAACTATCGTCTGTCATGCCAAGTTGCACAAAAACATTCCAAGCTCTACTAAAGCCAACACGTCTCATAGTACCTCGGTAAAGAGTGCGTACGTGGTCTAAGCCATAAACATGTTGGTATTTTAATGAATCTCTGTTGGCATAAGCTTCAAAACGGCCATAACCATCAATATCTAAGAATTCAGTCCGTCTAAATAGCCTGCCATAAGGAATGTACTTGAACTGTTTTTCCTGAAGAAATTTTGCAGCACCGCCTTGTCCCGCTACTACCACATTTCTAGGGTTCCAAGTAAACTTATAGTGCCAAAGGTTATCATCACTTTCAGGTGCTATTAGACCTCCAGTAAAAGATTCAAATAAAAGCATTTTACCCCCATTGTCTCTAATACGGTCTATGACTTGCATCGCACTCATATGATCAATACCTGGATCAACACCAATCTCATTCATAAATATTAGGTTATTGGTCTTGGCGTCGTCATCCAAAGCTTCCATTTCTTTGCTTACATAAGAAGCGGTTACCATATTTTTTTTATAGGTAATACAATCCTTAGCAGCTTCTATATGAAAACGTGCTGGCAACATAGAAACTACGATGTCGGCATCTTTAATAGCTTTACTTCTCGATTCCGCATTAAAAACATCCAAATGAATAATGTTTACACTTGAGTTTTTGCCAACCAGTTTTTTGGCATTTTCAATGTTGACGTCTCCTATGGTAATATGAAGATTCTCAGATTGAGATTTATCCTGTAAATATTTTATAAGGTAAGAGGATGATTTTCCTGCACCGATGATTAAAATCTTTCGCATAATTGGTTTATATGACTAATTTTGTAATGCACGAATGTAATAAATACCCTTAGCAATAGAAACCAAAATCACACTTTACTTATGAACAAAAAAATATTAATTGCAGGAGCTATTTTAGGGATTTTAGGTGTCATTTTAGGAGCCTTTGCAGCCCACGGACTTGAGAAATTAGTAGATGCAGATGCTATAAAAACTTTTGAAACTGGTGTGCGTTACCAACTTTACCACGCCTTTTTTCTACTTATAATAGGAGGTACTTCTTTTGTGGATGTAAAAATTAAGAAAGCTGTTTTTTATCTTGTAATAATTGGTCTGGTTTTCTTTTCAGGATCCATTTATGGTTTAGCTACAAATGAGCTATCAAGTTTTGATTTTAAGACCATTGCAATGGTTACACCGCTTGGAGGTTTGTTGTTGATTTTGGCGTGGTTTACGATGTTAATCGGGATTATAAGAAATAAGGTCGATTAATACCTTTTAACCGTGACGTTTTAAAATAAAGTTATAATTTTGCAGCCTAAACAACACAAAAATTATGGTAAACCATACACCTTCAACGAAAACGATTTCGTTAGAAAAATATGGCATAAAAGATGCCACAATCCACTATCAATTAGAACCTAAAAAGTTACAGGCCATCACCTTAGAAAAAGGTATGGGAAAAGAAACGTTAAACGGAACATTAGCCGTTAATACGGGAAAATTCACTGGGCGTTCACCTGAGGATCGCTTTTTAGTTAAAGATGATTACACTAAAGACCGAATTTGGTGGGGAAAATCAAATAAGCCGATATCTTCATCACATTTTGATGAACTACAGAAAGAGGTCGAAAATTACCTGAGTGGTAAAGAACTATTTGTTAGAGACGGTTACGTTTGCGCAGATCCAAAATACAAAATGAACGTAAGAACGGTTACTGAGTATCCTTGGTCTAACATGTTTGTTTACAATATGTTCTTAAGGCCTACCGCTGAAGAGTTAGAGAATTTTGAAGAAGAGTGGTTAGTTTTATGTGCTCCTGGTTATGTTTGTCCAGATCCTGAAAAACATGGGCTAAGACAAGGAAATTTTTCAATACTCAATTTCACTAAGAAAATTGCATTAGTTGGGGGTTCTGCCTACACTGGTGAAATAAAGAAAGGTATATTTACAGCTCTCAATTTTATATTACCAGTAGAGAAAAATGTATTGCCAATGCATTGCTCTGCAAACGTGAGTGAAGATGGTGAAACCGCTATTTTCTTCGGATTATCAGGTACTGGTAAAACTACATTATCAACAGATCCAAACAGAAAATTAATTGGTGACGATGAACATGGATGGACATCAGAAAATACCATCTTTAATTTTGAAGGAGGTTGTTACGCAAAAGTAATTGATCTTTCAGAAGAAAAGGAACCAGACATTTATAGAGCCATCAAACCAGGTGCAATTCTAGAAAACGTGATTTTTAAGGATAATGGTGAGGTAGATTATATGGATAGTTCCATTACACAAAACACAAGAGTAAGTTATCCTATTTATCATATTGATAATATAAAAACTCCGTCTTATGCGTCTAACCCAAAGAATATCTTCTTTTTAACTGCAGACGCATTTGGTGTATTACCTCCAATTTCAAAACTTACACCTGCACAGGCAGCGTATCACTTTATATCTGGTTATACTGCTAAAGTTGCTGGTACGGAGGCAGGAGTAGTAGAACCACAACCTTCATTTTCAGCATGCTTTGGTGCGCCATTTATGCCGTTACATCCTGCTGAGTACGCAGATATGTTGAGCAAAAAAATGAAAGAAGCAAATGTGAATGTTTGGTTGGTAAATACAGGCTGGACGGGAGGTCCTTATGGGGTAGGAACTCGTATGAAATTGAAATATACGAGAGCAATGATTACTGCAGCATTAAATGGCGAATTAGGTAATTATACTTATGAAGACTATCATATTCATTCCGTGTTTGGTGTGGCACAGCCTAGAACTTGCCCAGGTGTACCCACCGAAGTGTTAAGTCCAAGGGCAACTTGGAATGATGACGAAGCCTATTATAAAATGGCATTTAAGTTGGCCAATTCATTCAGAGAAAACTTTAAGAAATTTGAGTCTGATGCCTCTGAGGAGATAAGACGTGGCGGACCACAACGCTACGGTTATTAATGAGGCGTGAATATATTTAAATAAAAAAAGCGATTCTAATTTAGAATCGCTTTTTTTATTAAAGTCTCTTAGATGATTATTTACCTTTATTTACCTCATCAATATACTTTTGCAAAGCCATGGTCATTGATGGAGTCTCTGGTGTTGGTGCCGCAATATCTACGCGCAATCCTTTTTCCTTAACCGCTTTTATTGTTGTATTTCCAAATACAGCAATACGTGTATCATTCTGTTTAAAATCAGGGAAATTGTGGAACAAAGATTCGATACCTGATGGACTAAAGAACACTAAAATATCATAGTAGACATTAGCCAAGTCTGACAGATCACTGATTACTGTTTTGTAGAAAGTCGCTTGTTTCCAATTCACACCTAAACTGTCCAAAGTTTCAGGGATGATAGGCTTAACCTTGTCTGTAGTAGGCAATAAAAAGGTTTCGTCTTTATACTTTTTAATTAAAGGCGTAAGATCTTCAAAAGTACGTTTGCCAACATAGATTTTACGTTTTCTATAAACCACATATTTCTGTAAATAATAGGCAACGGCTTCAGACTGACAAAAGTACTTCATGGTATCAGGTACTTTAAAACGCATTTCATCAGCTACTCTAAAGAAGTGGTCGACTGAGTTTCTACTCGTCAATACAATAGCAGTAAATTTTGATAGATCTACCTTTTGTTGTCTTATTTCTTTGGCGGATACACCTTCAACATGAATAAAAGGTCTAAAGTCAACCTTTACCTTCTGCTTTTCTTGCAAGTCAAAGTATGGAGAGTTTTCTATCTTAGGCTCTGGTTGCGATACCAAAATCGTTTTCACTTTCATATGTAAAACCCTTTGTTTTAAACGTTATACTCGCTAATCACCTTATATAAAAGGACATAAGGTGCAATTTCGAGAGCGCAAAGATACAATAAAAAATAGAAAAAATTGGGGTTTATCGTTTTTTGATAGTTTTTAAAAGAAGTTGCGAAACCAATGAGATTTATTAAAAAAACTAGAGCGAAAGATGTCATTATGATAATCTTTTGATCGATGTTAACGTATAACAAAAACAGATTGGCAACAATTAAAAATAATCCAGTATAATTTAGAAATGTTGTTTTTTGAAACAAGTATCCGTCTATTAAACTATCTATCTCAAAGAGACTGCCAATAAGACGTTCCAACAAGTTTTTGATTATAACAATGGTAGAAACAGCTAGGAGCAGTTTTAAGAAAAAGATTAATTCAAATTCTAATGGAGATATGAGGTTAGAATAGCAGAAATAGATAAAAATACTTCCTGAAAAGGAAAAATTGAGAAATAGAAGGCCATCAAACGGATCTATGAACTTTTGGTCTTTACTGTAAATTTTCAGGTATTTAGAGTTACCGATAACAGATATAAAATCACTAAAGCGCAAAGTATTTAGGTATTTGGCTGTTGTGATTGCTAAAATTCCTAGGACTGTAAATATGGTAAACCATTCATAAGTGATAAAATCCCTCATGATGCTAATTTAAAAAGAAATTTGAGCACAAATAATTAAAATCTTAATAAAGCTATAACAACTTATAATGCATTAAAAACTTTACATTTGTCAAAACGCTATAAGCAACCCAAATGGTTGTTCCAAAAGTATGTAAATGTCTGATACACTTGTTATCATCCCAACGTATAATGAGATTGAAAATATCGAAGCTATTTTAGCAGCTGTATTTTCTCAGGACAAGCTTTTTCATGTTTTAGTGGTGGACGATAACTCACCAGACGGAACGGCAGAAAAGGTCAGCGTTTTACAAAATGAATACGCAGAGAGGTTACACCTGCTAGAGCGAAACAAAAAAAATGGCTTAGGCGCTGCTTATATTGCGGGTTTTAAATGGGCCTTGCAACATCCCTACAAATATATTTTTGAAATGGATGCCGATTTTTCGCATAATCCAAGAGATTTAATAAGGCTGTATAATTCTTGTGCTCGTGATGGGTCTGATATTGCAGTAGGTTCGAGGTACGTTAAGGGAATTACAGTGGTGAACTGGCCATTATCTAGAATCCTTTTGTCTTATGGTGCATCCCGTTATGTGAGGTTAATAACAGGTATGAAAGTCAAGGATTCTACAGCAGGATTCATTTGTTATAAAAGAGAGGTCCTAGAGTCTATTGATTTGGATAAAGTAAAATTTGTAGGTTATGCCTTTCAAATTGAAATGAAATTTAAAGCTTATAAAAAAGGTTTTAAAATTGTTGAAATTCCAGTTATTTTTAGAGATAGAATCAAAGGAAAATCAAAAATGAGCGGCAGTATTATTTCAGAAGCTATTTTTGGTGTTATAAGTTTAAAATTAAAAAGTTTATTTGTTAAGTCTTACTAAAAAATGAAACGACAAATCCTTATAAAAAATGCAAAAATCGTCAATGAAGGTAAAATAGTTGAAGGCGATATACTTATTGAAGATGATATTATAAAAGAAATTGACACTTCAATTAGTGTCAAATCAGCAGATATGACCGTTATAGACGCAGAGGGCAATTATGTATTACCAGGGCTTATTGATGATCAAGTGCACTTTAGAGAACCAGGTCTTACTCATAAAGCTGATATAGAAAGTGAGTCTAGAGCAGCTTTGGCTGGTGGTATAACCTCTTTTATAGAAATGCCTAATACCAATCCACAAACGACTACTGTAGAAAAATTAGAAGAGAAATTTGCGATTGCAGCTCAATCTTCTCATGCCAACTACTCGTTTATGTTTGGTGGTACCAATGATAATTTAGACGAAATACTAAAGGTAGATCCTAAAACAGTAGCTGGCTTAAAGCTGTTTTTGGGGTCTTCAACAGGAAATATGCTGGTAGATGATCCAAAAGTGCTCGAAAAGATTTTTTCAAGTACGGATATGGTCATCTCTGTACACTGTGAAGACGAAGGGACTATTCGAGAGAATTTAGCAAAGTATAAGGCAGAATATGGTGATGATATTCCGATGGAATTACATCCAATAATCAGAAGTGAAGAGGCTTGTTATTTGTCATCTTCAAAAGCTATTGAGTTAGCAAAAAAGACAGGTGCACGATTACACGTATTTCATTTGTCTACAGGGAAAGAAACCAGTTTATTTACCAATAAAATACCGTTAAAAGACAAAAAAATCACTTCAGAGGTTTGTATACACCACTTATGGTTTTCAGATGAAGATTATGCTAAAAAGGGAAGTCATATAAAATGGAATCCTGCTGTTAAAACCGCTAAAGATCGAGATCAGTTGCTTAAGGCATTATTGGATGATCGAATCGATGTTATCGCAACAGACCATGCCCCTCATACCTTGAAGGAAAAAAATAACCCATATACATCTGCGCCTTCTGGAGGACCATTGGTACAGCATGCCTTAGTCGCGCTTTTGGAAATGCATCATCAGGGAAAAATTTCAATTGAGAAAATTGTTGAAAAAGCGTGTCATAACCCTGCTATTCTTTTTGATGTTGAAAAACGAGGATATATTAAAGAAGGTTATTTTGCAGATGTGGTCATCGTAGATCTCAATAGCCCATGGACAGTGAATAAAGCCAATATTCTGTATAAATGTGGCTGGTCTCCTTTTGAGGGAAACACCTTTAAGAGTAGGGTCACTCATACCATTTTAAACGGTCAGCTAGTTTATAACAATTTTAAGGTGCTGGATGTTAAGGCGGCTAAGCGATTAACTTTTAATAGATGAAGCAAGCACTTTACATATTAATGTGTCTGGTTTTGGTGGTTTCTTGTAATGAGAACAATAAACCACCAAAACCAGAAAACCTCATCCCTAAAGACAAGATGGAACGTATTCTCTATGATCTTTATGTGATTAATGCCGCCAAAGGGGTAAATAGAAAACTATTAGAGGATAAAGGCATTGTGCCAGAATCCTATATTTTGAATAAACATCAAATAGATAGTGTTCAGTTTGCCAATAGTAATGCCTATTATGCTTTTGATCCAGATGCGTATAAGGAGATGGTTGAAAAGATCAAAAACAGATTAGAGAATGAAAAAAAAACGTTTGAAGATTTAGAAAAAAAAGAAGGTATTAAGGCTAAGCGACGAAGAGACTCTATAAGAAAACGTAACGAACTAAGAAGAGACTCTATTAAAGCGGCACTGAAAAAAGAAGTAGAAAATTAGTCTTTTTGTTTTAGGTCTTTTAAAAATAATTCACAAATTTCTTCAATTGACTGATCAATTGGTTTAAACTTAAAGTCTAAAGTGTTTTTAATTTTTGAATTATCATATTTGGTTATGCTATTTGCAGATTTAGCCGTTTGTTTAGCTAAGGCTCGTCGCTTTCCGAATAATTTGTGATTCAACCAATCTAGTCTCCAAGCTATATTTAGAAGCCAGGATTTAGCCTGTTTTTTAGGTGGGTTTACTTGTAAAACATTGGCAACTTTATATTGAAAATCCTTAAAACTTAGATTTTCTGAAACCAAAATAAAGCCTTCGTTTTTAACACTACTATCCATAAGCTTGATCATGACATCTACCACATCAAAAGCATCAACATACCCAACAACTCCGTTAACGTAGAAACGCATGCCCTCATATATTTTCCTAAATAGATTACCGCTGCTGCCACCTTTCCAGTAACCTGCGCCAAGGATAATTCCAGGATTTACAATAACTGCATCAATGCCCTCTTGCGTACCTCGCCAAACTTCGAGCTCTGCTCCATATTTAGTTATAGCATAAACGCTATTATCATCTTCTGGATTCCACGCTGTTTGCTCGTTGATGAGTTGCTCTGGGTTTTCATGATGTCCAAGAGCTGCGATGGAACTTACATAACAAAGTTTTTTTACGGAATGACTGATGCACAGGTTAACAATGTTGGCAGTCCCTTCAATATTTATTTTACGCAGTTGATGGTACTTGTCAGGCTCAAATGATACAAATGCTGCGCAATGATATACGTGTGTAATACCCTCAAAGGCTGTATTTAATTTAGGGATATCGTTAAGGTCTGCCTCAACCCATTTAATTTTTTTAAACAAATCATCATGCTGTTCTGAAAAGTATGAAAACACATGAGCAACACGTTTTAAAGTTTTTTCCCTTCTGTAAGTGGCACGTACATTTTTACCATTAGACACTAGCTCATATAGTAAATGAGCACCTACTAATCCTGTTCCTCCTGTAACTAAAATCATCTTTTCATACTGATTTAATTCAAACGCTCTAACTGGGTGTGACGAAGTAAAATTACGTTAAAATTGTCTTTTGTCTTTTAAAGTGGTAACATATCTTTGCCAACGGTCTAATAACACGAGTTTTACAATGAAGAATTTTATAGAGGAATTAGAATGGAGAGGCATGCTACATCAAAGTATGCCAGGAGTAGAAGAACATTTATTAGAAGCCATGCGAAGTGCTTATGTTGGTTTTGACCCAACTGCAGATTCCTTGCATATAGGCAATTTGGTTCCTATTATGTTATTGGCCCATTACCAGCGTTGTGGTCATAAACCGGTAGCTTTGGTAGGAGGTGCGACAGGTATGATTGGTGATCCTTCTGGGAAGTCTAGTGAGCGTAATTTATTAGATGAAAAAACGTTACGTCATAACCAAGAATCGATTAAGAAACAGCTATCCCATTTTTTAGATTTTGAAAGTAATGATGCTAATGCGGCAGTCCTGGTAAACAACTATGATTGGATGAAAGATTTCTCATTCCTGGAATTTATCAGAGATGTAGGCAAGCACATTACAGTAAACTATATGATGGCTAAGGATTCGGTTAAGAGTCGGATTTCTAGCGAATCGGATAGTGAAGGTATGAGCTTCACAGAATTTACGTATCAGTTGGTACAAGGCTATGACTTTTTGCATTTGTATAAAGAGAATCAATGTACCATTCAAATGGGTGGTAGCGACCAATGGGGAAATATTACAACTGGTACTGAATTGATAAGACGCATTGGTAATGGAAAGGGATTTGCTATTACTTGTCCACTTATTACAAAGAGTGATGGATCAAAATTTGGTAAATCTGAAGGTGGCAATGTTTGGTTAGATGCCAAAAGAACATCACCTTATAAGTTTTATCAATATTGGTTAAACTCGAGTGATGAAGATGCTGAAAAGTACATTAAGATCTTTACGTTTTTAAATGAAGAGGAGATTAATGAAATTATTAGATCCCATAAAGAAGCTCCACATTTAAGAGCACTACAAAAAAGGTTGGCCGAGGAAATCACAACTATGGTACATTCAAAGGACGATTTTGAAAATGCAGAACGCGCTTCAAATATTTTATTTAGCAAGACCTTTAAAGAGGATATCAAGACTTTAGATGAAACCACTTTTTTAGATGTCTTTGAAGGTGTTCCACAAGCCCATATATCTAGATCAGATTTTGATGAAGGATTAGATATGATTGGTGCATTGGCTGCAAAAACTAATTTCTTAAACTCTAATGGTGAAGCACGTAGGGCACTAAAAGAAAATTCTGTGTCAGTAAACAAGGAAAAGGTAACTGAAGATTATAGGTTGAGTGCTGATGATTTAATAAACAATACCTATATCATACTTAATAAAGGCAGGAGAAACACTTATATCATAAAAGTGGAATAATAAAAGTGCCCAAAATTTCTTTTGGGCACCTATAACCAATCAATCAACTATTGAAAATCTCTCTTTTCGATAGCCTTTGTTTAGTCGTAATTATTGGGTAAGCCTTACAAGGCCATTAAATTACAACCTCTAATATCGGAGTTGTCAAATCTGCCTATAATTTCAAATCGATTGCTTTCCGAAACCTTACCTAAATCTTGAGTAGCAATAAATGAGCAGGAATTCAAATTAGCCAGGTCTATAATATTTATCCCACCTGTTTTGTTCGGCGGCGTCAGTGTTAAAGCATCTTCCATATCTCTAGTAAAAACTTTCATCCAAGGAGGACACTCAAATATTCCACTACCTTGAGAATAGGCTTGACTTAAAAGCTCTGTCATGCCATATTCACTATGAATTTGATTGATACCAAAACCCGTTTTAAGCCTGTCGTGAAGTTCTTGTCTAATGATTTCTTTTCTTCTACCCTTCATACCACCAGTTTCCATTATAATGGTGTGTTTTAAATTAAATTGAAACTGTTCAACCATATCCAATAGTGCAAATGAAACACCAATCAATAATGTCTTTTGTCCTTTAGCTTCAAGATTATTTAGAGTTTCTGAGAGGTCTTTAAGATTGTTAAGGTAAAATCCGCTTTCAGGATGGTTAGATTTTTTAATCAAATCATCTACCATATAAATGAGTGAGGACCCTTCCCGTTCCAGATAAGAAGGCAATAAGGCTAAAACAACGTAATCTTCAATGTTACCGTAAAAATGATGAAAGCCTTTTAAATAGCTTTCTTGATAAAGGCTTAAATCTACCACATAATGGGTACTTGTTTTATTGCCTGTAGTGCCAGAACTGGTAAATAATTTTTCAGTCTTATTTCGAGAACTCAAGACTTTATGAGTTTTAAAAAACTGGATAGGTAAAAACGGAATATCTTTTATTTGTTTTACATCTGATGGATGCTTATAAAGTAAATCACAAAATGAACGATATACCATGTTGTTTTCAAACTGAAATCTAAAAACCTCAAGGGCCAATGCTTCAAATTCAGCACTGCTTTGGATATTAAAAATGGCGTCTTTAGAAATCATGCTGCAAAAGTATTGAAAATAAAAAAGCGCAGCTAAATCTTAACTGCGCTTTCTTTATGGTTTAAACAATCTTTATCTAATAACTAATTTCTTAGTTGTGGTTGCATTGTTTTGAGTAATCTTTAAAATGTACACACCAGTATTTAAATCAGATACATTAAGAGTATTGTTAGTTAAAGTTTCATTCTTAACTTGCTTACCAAGAATATCGAATACCTGTACATTCATTGCATCATTGTTAGATGATGAAATGGTTACTTTACCAGTATTTGTTGGGTTGGGGTAAACACTGAATGTTGTATTTGATAAACTTCCTGTAGAAAGTGTAACGTCATTTTCATTTCCTGGTGAAAATAATGCACCACCATTTCCTGTAATCGTAGAGTGGTCTACAAAAGCACCTGTAAAGTCAGGACTACGTCCAACAGATTGATCTGTTGCACCAACATAAGTGTAAGCGACAACAACAATACCAGCACCGTTCTTAATTACAACATCGTCACCACCATTGTTAAGGCCTAATCCACCTTCAGAAGAAACTTGGACAAGCCCTGGAATACCTGTTGGTGTACCACCACCAAATACTGTAATAAAACTGTTGCTTGGTATAATAGTACCACCTGGGAAGGTATGTCTTAAGCCAAATCCATCTTCAAGAGTGAAGCCAGAAATATCTAGGCTACTTCCACCAATGTTATATAATTCAACAAACTCATCTTGCGAGCCATCTCTAACTCCATCGCCATTAGCATCGCCAGTAATGTCTCCTGCAGGATCTGCATGGATTTCATTGATAACTAAATCAGTTGTTACAGGATCACATTGTGAAGATGGAACTGTACCAGATAAAGTAGTTCCATCGCAGTCACCACCATTTAAAGTCACACTCCATGCGTCACCCTCAGTTAAACCAGATATAGTTATAGTACCATCAGCAGTTAAAGCAGGGTCATCACCTCCAGGTGTTCCTCCAGTCGCTGAAACATTAACTATTGTATTGTCTAATCCAGTATAAGGAATATTAACAGTTACACCGTCATTATTATCACCAGCAGTGTTGGTCGCGCAAGTATAAGATTCTGTACCTAAAGTAACATCACAAACTGCACAATCAGAAACAGGTCTAGTCCCTAAGGTAGGACAAGAACCGAAAGCAGCTAAACTCATATTAGAAAGGTCCCAAGAAGAAAAACTTCCATCACTATCTAAGTATTGGATACCAACAAAAACTGCAGTCCCGGAAACACCAGATAAGTCAGCGCTGTAAGAACCAGAAGTACTAACAGTTAAAGCTGAGGTCCAATTAGCACCATCAGGACAATTAGCACTGTAATCAGTAGTATATTGAACATTTAAATCTGTACCGTCAAAACCTTCAGTTGCATCAAATAGTAATTCTAAATCAGTCACTCCAGTCATATCTAAAGGACCAAAAATTAACCAAGTGTTAGATTCTTCCATACATCCACCACCGCAGAAACCATTCATAGAGTATGTTCCTCCTGTTTCTGTCCATACATCACTATCAGAATTTGATGCAACAGTAACCAATTCAAATAATTCAGGTCCTGCACTAAGGTCAAAGCATGTGCTTGGTGTTGGGTCGCATTCTGCAGCAGGTACTGTGCCAGACGTAGTTGTGCCGTCACAGTCACCACCATTTAATGTTACGCTCCAAGCGTCACCTTCAGTTAGACCAGAAATAGTAATTGTACCATCAGCAGTTAAAGCTGGGTCATCCCCACCTTGAGAACCTCCTGTTACTGAAACTGAAACTATTGTGTTGTTTGAGCCAGTGTAAGGGATTTCTACAATAACACCATCGTTATTATCTCCAATAGTACTACTTTGACAATTGTATATAGCGGTACCTAAAGCAACACCACATGGCGATCCTGAATAACTAAATGTACCAATAGGAAAAGGAGAGGTACATGTAGCGTTAGTTGTACCTCCTTCGAGTTGGTTTGTGCCACTGTAAGTCCAATTTGAAGATGTAAATGTAGAGCCTTCAGGTCCTGTGCTGTCTAATCTATAGGCCCATCCGTCCGTGTGCTCCCACTCAGGACAAGTAGTTCCAGCTGCATTAGGGTCACAATCAATAGTTCCAAACACGTCAATTACTACAGGTGTAGTATCAACATTAGAAAATAATTCTATAGCATCATCACCATTTATACCCATAGCACCAGTGGTGTAATTAGGGGCAAAACCAAAAAAGTTAGCAAATTCAACGGCTTCTGTAGCTACATAAATGAATGAGCCTGCTGTAACAGCATCCGCAGGGAATGTAAATTCTACACCGTCAGAACCACCTCCATTATTTGCGCTTCCAATGCCGTAAGTACTTAAGTCTGCAATATTATTAATTACATATATTTCGACACCTTTAGGTGTTCCACCAGAGAGTGGTCCATCAAAAGCGCCTGTGATAACTAGATCTTGCCCAAAGGCGAAAAATCCTAACAAACTAAATAGTAAAAAGTAAAGTTTTTTCATAATTGATTTTTAAATACGTTAGACCTCAAATATAATAACATTTACTGAGTTTTGGCAGATGTTTTTATCAACAACATGCTTTTTTACAATAAGTTAACATGGGTATTTTACTCTATATTTTAAAACCACTGCATTTGAATTCAATGTTAGAGAATTGTTATCAATTTCTATATTAGTTATACTTAATAAGATATATTTTATCTTTACGGTAGCTTAAAATTATCTTAACAGTGAAAAAAAAGGACATTAAGATATTATTGGTAGATGATGAGCCAGATATCTTAGAAATTGTTGGCTATAACTTATCTTCTGAAGGATATCAGGTTATAACTGGTGAAAACGGTATGGAAGCCATTGAAAAAGCCAAAAAGCACAAACCGCATTTAATTATTCTTGACGTTATGATGCCAGAGATGGATGGCATTGAGGCTTGTGAACGTATCAGGCAAGACTCTAAACTTAACAATACTATCATTGCTTTTCTAACAGCAAGAGGTGAGGATTACTCTCAAGTCGCTGGTTTTGATGCTGGTGCTGATGACTACATAACTAAACCTATAAAGCCTAAAGTGTTAGTTAGCAAGGTGAAGGCCTTGCTAAGAAGACTGAAGGATACAGATAACCCAAATAGTTCTCTTAAAATAGGTGATTTAGTCATCAATAGAGAAGAATATAAGATTATAAAGAATGGCGAAGAGATTATCTTGCCTAGAAAAGAGTTTGAATTATTATCTTTGTTAGCAACCAAGCCTGGTAAAGTTTTTAAACGCGAAGAGATTTTAGACAAAGTATGGGGCAATGAGGTGGTCGTAGGAGGAAGAACCATCGATGTTCATATAAGGAAACTACGCGAAAAAATAGGAGATAAATCTTTTAAAACGGTAAAAGGTGTTGGGTACAAGTTTGTGGATTGATGTATAAAAAAAGCCTAAAAAAAACCTATAAGTTCGCCTTAAGAACTTCAATTTATGTTACTCTTTTTACAACACTCCTAGTGAGTGTTTTTTTGTACTACTATCATACATTCAATTGGCAAGTTATATTCTTTCCGTTAATGTGTTTCCCATTATGTTTTCTTATTATTCAGTATAGAGTGGAACGATTCATCTATAGAAGGGTAAAAAAAATATATGATGATTTAACACTTTTAGAGTCCACAAGCCTTAGGCAACAACCTATAACAACAGATATGGGAACATTAACCAAGGAAATTGACAAGTATGCGCGAGACAAAAAAATTGAAATTGAAACACTCAAAGTGAGGGAAGAGTACAGAAAGGAATTTATTGGTAATGTCTCTCACGAGCTTAAAACACCTTTGTTTACGGTACAAGGGTATATTGATACACTCTTAGATGGTGGAATTGAAGATGAGAAGCTGAGGAAAAAATATTTAAACCGAGCAAGTAAAGGAGTGGAACGTTTAACCTACATCATCAAGGATTTAGATATGATTACCAAGCTTGAGGTTGGTGATCTCAGTCTCAATAAAGAGCGCTTTGATATTGTAAAATTAGTTCAGAATGTATTTGAGCTTTTTGAAATGAAAGCCGCTAAAAAACGAATAACACTTACCTTTGATATGGATTACCCTAATCCAATAATGGTTTATGCAGATATTGAAAGAATCCAACAGGTACTCACAAATTTAATCGTTAATTCCATAAAATATGGAAGGGAGAAGGGAACAACAGAAGTCAGCATAGAAAACCTTATAAAAAATAAAGTTATCGTAAGGGTAACAGATAATGGTGAAGGTATAAAAAAAGAAAATTTGCCTAGATTGTTTGAACGCTTCTATAGAGTAGATAAAAGTGGTTCGAGAAAAGAAGGTGGCTCTGGGCTCGGACTTTCAATAGTAAAACACATCATTGAAGCTCATGAAGAAAAAATGTATGTAGAGAGTGAGCTGGGTGTAGGTAGCGAATTTTCGTTTACCTTAGAAAAGGCTAAATAGTTTTTTGTAATTAAGGTCGTACTGTAAGTACTTGAATCCGGAATAATTTTCAATATCCATTAACATCTCAACCTTAAACTCATTTTGTTTACAGGTTGGAGCAATAAGCTCATCTTCAAACTTTTTGGCTAAATATTCTTGTTCAAACTGTCCAGGTGTAGGGATGAGAAAAGCCTTTTTTTCTAATTTGGCATAATCCATTATAGAGGTATAACCAGATCTACTCAAAACAAGCGCACTTTCATTAAGTGCTTTTTCAAGTTCAGGGCTGGTCATAAAATTATAGGTCGTGATGTGGTTGGTTGTATTGATATGTTTTTCGTTTTCAATGAGGCCCTTTACAAAACAAACCTGGCCTTTAAAAAACTGTAATTCGTCGAGTAATTTATGCTCTAAATACGACCGTTGAGGTTCCGGTCCCGACAAAATCACGAGCAAATCATATTTTTTTGGAAGGTCTTGTTTTTTAAATCTACTTAAAGGCCCTAAATATTTAATAGAAGCGGTGTAACCCTCAAGATGGCCTAAATCGCCACTTAAGTTTTTAATTCCTAAATGGTCGGGCACCCAGCATTCATCAAATTTAGATATGATATTTTGATGAAGTTTAGAGCTCAACCAGGTGGTACTTCCGCTAAGAACACGCAACTGATGAGTGATAAAAACAGAAGGAACATCTTTGGATCTAACACCAAACCTATTGTCCGAAATAATTCCTGAAATATTTTCAGACCGCACCAGACTGTCGGTAACATTTTTCTCTCGTTTTATGGTCTTGAGTAAACTTGGAGAATCTTTGATGAGCTTAAGCTTAAAACTATTGGCTTTTTTAGAATAGGTGATATTGTATGACGGCAACTCAAAGGTTTCAAGTTGAGGAAATTCCTTTTGTAACAGTTTAAGTGCTTCACCATCGCTGGCAATTACAGGTTCAAACCGATTTGCTATTAAAGCATTTATAATAGGGATGCTTCGAGTTGCGTGGCCTAAACCCCAGTTTAGGGGTGCAACTAGAATACGATTTTCACTCTCCATTGGTATGGTCATAAAATGTAAGCTAAAAACAAAGATATACCTAAAAATGTTTCCTTAATTTTACCAAATTATTATTAAGTCGTAAAACGTGGGAAGCAAAAACAAACTCAAAAGATTTAAGGAAAATGAAACCTTTGATAACGTTTTTCAGCCGTCTAGGGCAGAGCTTATAGAAGGGCACTATAATCTAAAGGGTAATTGGAAACAAGTAGTGTTTAAAAACCAAAATCCATTGGTATTAGAATTAGGTTGTGGTAAAGGAGAATACACAGTTGGTTTAGCACAGCGTTATCCTAACAAAAACTTTGTTGGTATAGATATAAAAGGTGCCAGATTTTGGAGGGGAGCAAAAACGGCAATAGAAGAGAAAATAGACAATGCAGCTTTTTTAAGAACTCAAATTGAGTTGATAGAATTTGCTTTTGAAGAAAACGAAGTCGATGAAATATGGATCACGTTTCCTGACCCTCAGATAAAATATAAAAGAACCAAACACAGATTAACCAATATTCAGTTTTTAGAGCGTTATAAAAAGATTCTTAAGCCAAATGGGTTAATGCACTTAAAGACTGATAGTGAGTTTATGCATGGATATACCCTTGGATTGCTTCATGGTCTGGGTTACGAGGTGTTATATGCTAACCATAACGTTTACAAATTAGAAGGTAGTCCTGAAGAAGTGACGCAAATACAAACCTTTTACGAAAACCAGTATTTAGAAAAAGACAAAGCAATTACGTATATTAGATTTAAAATCAACTAAAATTTGAGCATTACCGTTGTCTTTTTCCTCGGACTTTTTGTTGCACTCATTGGTGTTATTCCACCTGGTTTGCTCAACATGACAGCAGCTAAAATTAGTCTTAAGGAAGGGCCGAGTCGAGGTATTACCTTTTCTTCTGGGGTCTGTTTAGTGGTTTTTATTCAAACATATATAGCGGCTATCTTTGCACGTTATTTATCAAACAGACCTGATATCGTAGAAATACTTCAGCGTGTGGCTTTTGTCATATTTGTATTGATAACCATTTATTTCCTTGTTATTGCAAGAAATCATAAAGAGAGCAGTGTAGAAGATGAAGATGTTATGAGTAAACGAAGCCGTTTTTTTCATGGTATGCTCATGTCTTCGCTCAATGTGTTTCCTATTCCTTACCAAGCCTACATGACTATCACCTTAGCCTCATTCGGTTGGATGGATTTTGAAAAAACGAGTATAGTGACCTACGTTACAGGTGCAGCTATGGGTACCTTTGTAATGCTCTACTTTTATATTTTCTTTTTTGATAAAATAAAAGACAAAAAATTCACTTCTCAAAAAAGTATGAATTACAGTATAGGCATCATTACTGGTATAGTGGCTCTGATAACGTTTATTAATATTCTGAAAGAATTATAATGAAGCCTGAAACTCTTGGGTTTTTCGAAAAAGTATATGATGTCGTAAAGCTCATTCCTTATGGAAGAGTCACGAGCTATGGTGCTATTGCAAAATATTTAGGTGCTACTAGAAGTGCCCGTATTGTGGGTTATGCTATGAATAATTCCCATGGAAACGATGTGCCTGCGCATCGCGTGGTGAACAGAAATGGACTCCTCACAGGAAAGCATCATTTTGAAGGCACAAACCTGATGCAGCAATTACTCGAAAACGAAGGTGTTACAGTTTATGATAACCAAGTTCAAGATTTTGATACTGTGTTTTGGGATCCCTCAAAAGAATTGTAATCTGAGTTCTCGGCTTCCTATTAAACTCCTTACATCTATTCTGTCAATCAAACCATAAATAACTTCTAGTTACCTACTTCTTACTTCTACCTTTATTAACTATCTTTGCATTTAGATTAAATCTAGATAAGAGTGAAGCTTAAAAAACAAGACATAATAAATGCTCTGAAAACCATAACCGTTCCTGGGGAAGGTGATAATATGGTGGACAGTGGAGCGGTAACCAATGTGGTGACATTTGCTGATGAGGTAATCGTAGATATCACGATTAAAAATCCAAGTCTTCAAGCCAAGAAAAAAACCGAAGTAGAAATATTGCAAACCATTCATAAGGAGGTTTATGAAAAGGCCAAGATTAAGGTAAATATTAAAGTTGATGCACCAGCAAAACCTGTTTCTAACGTAATTAAAGGAAAACCTATTCCTGGAATTCAAAACATTATTGCAGTGGCATCTGGAAAGGGCGGTGTCGGTAAATCTACTGTAACGGCTAATTTAGCCGTGACTTTATCTAAGATGGGTTTTAAAGTTGGTGTATTAGATGCAGATATTTATGGACCATCTATTCCTATTATGTTTGATGTTGCCAATGAAAGACCACTCTCGGTAAATATTGATGGTAAGTCTAAAATGAAACCTATCGAAAACTATGGAGTTAAAATCTTATCAATAGGGTTTTTTACAAAGCCAGATCAAGCGGTCATCTGGAGAGGACCTATGGCTTCAAAAGCACTAAATCAAATGATTTTTGATGCTGCCTGGGGAGAATTGGATTTTCTTTTACTCGACTTGCCACCTGGTACGGGTGATATCCATTTAAGCATTATGCAAGCACTTCCAATTACTGGTTCTGTAGTTGTAAGTACACCTCAAAATGTTGCATTGGCAGATGCCAAGAAAGGGGTTGCAATGTTTCAGCAAGACAGTATAAAGGTGCCCGTTTTAGGTATTATTGAAAATATGGCATACTTTACACCTGAGGAATTACCAAATAATAAATATTACATTTTTGGACAGCAAGGTGCTAAACATTTGGCAGAAGATTTAGAAGTACCGTTTTTAGGTGAAGTGCCTTTAGTTCAAAGCATAAGAGAAGCTGGAGATGTAGGTAGGCCTGCAGCGCTTCAAACGGCAACACCAATTGAACAGGCATTTGAAGTTATAACCAAAAATGTGGTTCAGGAAGTTGTGAATAGAAACGAAAACTTACCTGCAACGGAAGCGATAAAAATTACAACAATGGCAGGATGTTCTGCAGTAAATAAAAAATAGATGAGCTCAGAAGAATTAAAATTAAATGTGCAAAAGGCGTTAGATGAAATCCGACCTTTTTTACAAAGTGATGGAGGTGATATTAATTTATTGTCTATTGACGACGACAAATTCGTTAAGGTACAATTGGTAGGTGCTTGCACATCCTGCAGTGTAAACCAGATGACCTTAAAATCTGGTGTAGAAATGACCATCAAAAAATATGCGCCTCAAATAGAGCGCGTGATTAATGTAGAGTAGCAAGTGTGACATTTGTCACATTCTACCTTATACTACATTATTAATTTTGACGCCAACGCTTGATAACATGATTACGACAGATATACTTATTATAGGAGCCGGACCAACAGGATTGTTCACGGTTTTTGAAGCTGGTCTTTTAAAACTTAAGTGTCATTTAATTGACTCGCTTCCTCAACCAGGCGGCCAATGCTCCGAGATTTATCCAAAAAAACCTATTTACGATATTCCAGCTTACCCAGAGATTTTGGCAGGGGATTTAACGGACAAATTGATGGAACAATGTAAACAGTTTGAGCCTGGTTTTACATTGGGCGAGCGTGCGGATACTATTGAAAAACAAGAGGATGGTACCTTTATAGTTACTACAAATAAGGGGACCAAGCATAAAGCGCCAGTAGTAGCTATTGCAGGTGGTTTAGGAAGTTTTGAGCCAAGAAAACCACTCATAGATAATATTACGGACTACGAAGATAAAGGTGTAGAGTATATGATTAAAGAACCAGAAATGTACCGCAATAAAAGAGTGGTGATTGCTGGTGGTGGAGATTCTGCCTTAGACTGGAGCATATTCTTGGCCGATGTAGCTTCAGAAGTAACCCTGATTCACAGAAGGAATGAGTTCAGAGGGCATTTGGACTCAGTAGAAAAAGTACAAGAGCTAAAATCTGCAGGTAAGATTAATTTAATTACTCCAGCAGAAGTCATTGGTCTTGAAGGTGAAGGTCAACTAGAAAGTGTGACTATAAAACGAGAGGCCAAAGTTTTCAAAAAAGAGTGTGATCACTTTGTGCCATTATTTGGTCTATCTCCAAAATTGGGACCAATCGCTGATTGGGGTTTGGAAATAGAAAAAAATGCCATTAAAGTGAACAACGCTCTAGACTATCAGACCAATATCCCAGGTATTTTTGCCATAGGTGACGTTAATACATATCCAGGAAAGTTAAAGTTAATTCTTTGCGGATTTCATGAGGCGACTTTAATGTGTCAAGCCGCTTATCAAATTATCAACCCTGGGAAGCGTTATGTTTTAAAGTATACCACCGTAGCTGGCGTAGATGGATTTGATGGTACGCGCAAAGAAGCCCCAAAAGCTGTTGTTAAAGCCATTGAGTAAACTTATTTTGGAAAATCAAGACGTTAAAATTACAATTATAGATCGGGATGGTGTGACCCATCAAGTTGATGCACCAACTGATATGGCCATGAATCTCATGGAAGTTGTACGTTCTTATGAACTTGCACCAGAAGGTACTATTGGTGTGTGTGGGGGTATGGCTATGTGTGCATCTTGCCAGTGCTATGTGCTTAGTGATACCAAATTACCAGAAATGCAAGATGATGAAGAGGCAATGTTGTCAGAGGCCTTTTATGTGAAGGAAAATTCTAGATTAGGTTGTCAAATACCAATTACTCCAGAGTTGGAAGGCTTAGAGGTGGAGTTAGCGCCAGAGTCTTAATGATAAAGATTTATATTTAGGCCGTCTTATAATCTATCAAAGGTGTAGGACCTTCAAGAAGAACCCTTACTATTTTTAAAGTACCGTTATCGGTTGTGGCAATTTGCCATTTGATGAGCGAAATTTGTCCCTTTTCAATTTCAAGTCCAGTAATACTTCTAGGATGCACACAACTACCATCATTGAAAAATGCAATATCGCCTGGTTCTGGAAAACGAGGCCTGTGTGTATGTCCTGTAATAGTAACTAAGTTGTTGTTTGCTACAATCCATTTTTTAGTCCTGCGCTCTATTTTAATAAGCTCTTTGTAATTTTTCGCTGGACTAGTTGGATCTGCAATACCCATCACATTTAAAGGTTTCCATAGAATACGCACCATAAACCGACTCAACTTCCAGAATAAGTAATTCCACCAATCCGCTTGATGACCATGACAAAGAAATAATTCTTGCTTAGTTTCAGAATGTTCTAAAACAATTGCTTCATGATATTTGATATCACAAAATAACTCAACATCTCCTCCTACTTTTGGATCAAAGTAGGTCGATAGATTCTTATTAACATGCTTTTGGTCTTGGTAAACCATATCATGGTTTCCCCAAATCATATGTAGACGGTTGTCCTCATGAAACTGCTTCATGAGCATGTAGACATTTTTATGGGCATTTAGGATAGTATCAAATGATAAATTTTCCCAAAGTTCGTCTCCGTCGCCAAGTTCACAATAACTGAATCCTTCGTTGAAGTAATGCTTCAATGCGTGAAAATATATGTTTCGGTTATTTGCAAAGTCATCAGCAAAACTATTGTCACCACGATGGCAATCACTAAACAAAATGAATTTTGAGGTGTCATCAAAATGAATACGATGAGCATTTTTATAGGCACGATCTAACCTCGATTTAGAAGACATTTCTAATGTTTTTTCTAAAGTAGTAAAACTTATTGGATTTTTTCTGTTGCTATTGGTAACAAACGCTCAACAAATAAGGAATAGGCTAATTCAGAAGGATGTAATTGATCTTGAGCTACCAAATCAGGATTCTCTAATCCTTGTCGTGTAATATCGGTAATATAGACAAAGGTTATGCCATTGGCATTACAGTAATTCTGAGCAAAAGTATTGTACTGGTCTATTTCTTGGGATGTTGTGGGCGAATATCCAAAACTTTGGCCAAAGGGAGTGTAGGCATAATCTGGTATTGAAATAACAATTACTCTGTTGGCATTTCCTTGGGCCAATTCTAATGCTTTACTAGCTAAAATTGGAAACTCTTCTTCATATAAAGAAAAGGGTCTGTTTTGGTATTGATTATTGACGCCGATAAGTAGCGTAACTAAATCAAAGCTGTTTGGTGGGTTTTGTGAGTTGATGTTATTAATGAGGCTTGTGGTCGTCCAACCTGTTTGGGCAATAACCTGAAGGTTAAAACTATCTTCATTAGGAAATCGATTACTTAAACTATCCTTTAATTGCTCTGGGAAACGACATGTTTCACAAACGCTCTGACCTATAGTGTAACTGTCTCCTAAGGATAAAATATCATAGGTTTTAGGCGTTCTTGGTAATGAATCGTCGTTGTTATTGCAGTTCAAAAAACCTAAGAAAATCAGTAGAATAAACGCTCTCTTCTTCATAGCAGTAAAGTTAATATATTATCAAAATAAAAATGCTTCTCAAATCAGAGAAGCATTTTGACAAGGTAAGTACCTTTTACTTTTTTATTTAAAGGCATTTAAACCTGTGATATCTAAACCTGTAATTAATAAATGAATGTCGTGTGTGCCTTCATAGGTAATTACGCTTTCCAGGTTCATGGAATGGCGCATAATACTATACTCACCAGTAATTCCCATACCACCTAACATTTGTCTGGCCTCACGAGCTATATTAATGGCCATTTCTACGTTATTTCGTTTTGCCATGGAAATTTGTGCAGATGTTGCTTTATCTTCATTACGTAAAACACCAAGTCTCCAAGTAAGCATTTGTGCTTTGGTGATTTCGGTAATCATTTCAGCTAATTTTTTTTGCTGTAGTTGAAACTGGCCTATTGGTTTACCAAACTGAATACGCTCTTTACTATATCTTAAGGCAGTGTCATAGCAGTCCATAGCAGCGCCAATAGCTCCCCAAGCAATACCATATCGAGCAGAATCTAAGCAACCTAATGGTGCTCCCAAACCAGATTTGTTAGGTAATAAGTTCTCTTTTGGCACTTTAACGTTATCAAAAATAAGCTCTCCTGTTGCAGAAGCCCTTAAAGACCATTTATTGTGCGTTTCTGGGGTAGAAAATCCCTCCATACCACGTTCCACGATTAAACCGTGAATACGCCCTTCTTCATTTTTCGCCCAAACGACTGCCACTTGGCAAAAAGGTGCATTAGATATCCACATTTTAGCACCATTCAAAAGATAATAGTCCCCCATATCTTTATAGTTGGTCGTCATACCTCCTGGATTACTGCCATGGTCTGGTTCCGTTAATCCAAAAGAACCCATCCACTCACCAGAAGCTAACTTTGGCAAGTATTTTTGGCGTTGTTCTTCAGTGCCATATTTCCATATAGGATACATCACTAGAGACGATTGTACGGAGGCTGTACTTCGTACGCCAGAATCTCCACGTTCGATTTCTTGCATTATTAAACCATATGAGATTTGGTCTAAACCTGCTCCTCCATATTCTTCTGGAATATAGGGGCCAAAAGCACCAATTTCTGCCAAACCGCCAATAATGGATTTAGGAAATTCTGCTTTTTGCGCTGCTTCTTCAATGATTGGCGACACATCACGTTTTACCCATTCTCTGGCTGCATCACGAACCAATTTGTGTTCATCGGTGAGTAATTCGTCTAAATTATAGTAGTCAGGTGCTTCGAATAAATCTGGCTTCATATATCTTTTATTTTATAGGAAGCAAAAGTAACGAAATCGTTTTCATTGCCCAACAAAGCTTTACATTTTCAGATAAAAATCTTTGGTTAAATCAATATAATCTTGGGTGTAATTATGTCTCGAGGTTTCAATTATTAATTCTGAAGTCTTCACCGCTGTTTCATGATATGAAAACTCAATAAGACTGCGTTTTATTTCAGCTTCAGGATGACCTTTCACGTGAAGGATGCGTTTAGGGGAAAGACCAATACTAGAAGCCAATTCAATAAAGCTACTCTCCTCTTTTTTGGGAATAACGGTTGAAAATATGCCATCTTGCCCAAGTAAATGGGCTACAGCATAAATAATGTGTCTAAAAGGCATGGCATCATTAAAACGTGCCAGGTCTCTAGTTTTGTCTTCGGTTTTATAATCTTCAGAATAAAATGGAGGATTACAAATGATTAAATCGAAAGTATCTTCAACCTCTTCAACAAACTCTAAGAGAGAAGCATGGTAACAAAACAAACGTTCATTCCATGGTGAGTTTTCAAAATTCTCTGAACATTGTTCAAAAGCATTGTCTTCTATTTCTATGGCTTCAATTTGTTGTGCATTGCTACGTTGTGCCATTATTAGACTTAAAACCCCAGTACCAGCACCAATATCCAGGACATTAAAAGGATTGTGTTTTAATGAAGTCCAAGTTCCTAACAATACTCCATCCGTGCCAATCTTCATGGCGCATCGGTCTTGGTTTACTGTAAACTCTTTGAATTTAAAAGGCTTACTCATTAAGGTAAAGATCTATAAGCCCTTCTGGTGTTTTTACCTCAATAGTTCTATTGGTTTTATCAACGTTGACTATGAATTCATCATTCATGGGTATTAAGATTTCAATACCATTTCTGTCAATTTCGAAAAGAGCCTGGGCTGTCGAGTCGTTAATTGCTGTGATTGTTCCGACCTCACCAAAGTTGCTATCTATGACTTTAAAACCGATAACTTCATGAAAGTAAAATTTATTCCCATCCAATTTTGGGAGTAACTCCAATGGTAAATAAAGCTCGCTTTTTAATAAAGCTTCAGCATCTACCTCGGTATCCACATCTTCAAATTTTAGCCTCAGTAAATCCGATTTATGTAATTGAGAGGATTCTACGAAAAAGGGAACAAGATTTCCTCTAAGGTCCATGAAGACCGCATCTATATTTTCGTACAGTTCAGGTTCATCCGTGTCTAGTTTAACTAAAAGCTCACCTTTGTAGCTGTACTTTTTTACAATTTTTCCTAAGTAAAAACAATCTTCTTTTTTCATGAGATTTTAAATCAAACAAAAAACCCTGACGATACATGTCAGGGTTTAAAAGTATAAAAATAAATTTTTTATTCTTCTTCGTTAGATGCAGTTGTTTCTTCTACAACTTTCTCAGCAACCTCTTCTTCAACTACTGGTGCATTGGCTGCAATTCTCGCTTCGTTAACTGCTTTTTCTGCTTCAAGTGCTTTTGCTTTTGCATCTGCACTCGCTTTAGATAAGCCATCAGCTTTGGCTTGAATTTTATCGGCTTTTTCTTCTAACCAAGCATTGAATTTAGCTTCTGCTTGCTCTTCAGTTAAAGCTCCTTTTTTAACACCACCAGCAAGGTGTTTTTTAAGCAACGCACCTTTGTAAGATAGGATAGCTCTGGCAGTATCTGTTGGCTGTGCACCATTTTCTAACCACTTTACAGCTCCGTCTACATCAAGGTCTATTGTTGCAGGATTTGTGTTTGGATTGTAAGCACCAAGTTTTTCTAAGTATTTACCATCTCTTTTAGCGCGAGAGTCCGCTGCTACGATCCAGAAAAAAGGTTTTCCTTTTTTACCGTGTCTTTGTAATCTAATTTTTACAGGCATAATAATTAATTAGTGAGGTTCTCGACCTCTGTTATTAATGAGGGCGCAAAGATAATACAATTTTTTAATTTTCAAGCCTTTTTGCCATTTTAACTGAAAGATATTGTCTTTAAACAAAAGTGTCATCTCCGATAAGTCTAGAATAAAAAATTATTATACTTTTGAACCTCTTGTTTCGTTATATTTGAAACTGAGGATAATTTCTACATAAATAATGAAAAAACTAATTGTCTTATCTCTCATCTTGTTATCTGTGTTTAACTGTGGCGACGAAGTTCAATTCAATTCTCCAGCTTTTCAAGGTGATAGGGCTAACAAGCTTTGGAGAGCAAAAGCATTCTCCGCTAGTATTGATAATAGTGGTTTTTTAACCATTACTGGGACCAATAATATAGAAACCGTAAATTTAAGAGTGCCTTCTGTCACTACTGGTACTTTTGTTGTTGGAGTTGTAAACTCTATGGAAGCTGAGTATATTGATGGTTTTGGAACAACATTTTCAACCAATAACCAACCTGATCCAAGTATTTCCATTTATCCGGAAATTGGAGAAATAGTCATTGAAGAAATCGATGTTACCAACAATACCTTTACGGGGACCTTTAGATTTTTAGCCTTTGACTCATCGGGTTTAAATTTTGTAGGCTACACTAATGGTATATTTTTTAAGGTGCCTTTAATCTCAGGGACAATTCCTACGGATCCATTGACATGTATAGATACAGAGATGGCATCAGAAACAGCCCTTGCAGCTTATCAGTCCACTTTTGATGCGTCTTTGGAGTTTGTGAGTAGTGCAGAATTTGAATCGGCTTGTAACGCTTACCGTCAAGCCTTAACGACTCAACGTGACTATTGTGGTGATCTAGATGGTTCTATTCAGCAAATGATAGATGATCTAGGGGATTGCCAGTTAAGTTGTGAAATAGCTACAAACAATAGAAACGAAGCTGAGGTACAATACAATACAGCTACCATTGGTAATTTTGATGAGAAATGCGCCCAATATCAGCAATATTTACAAGAGCAAATTCAATTCTGTGGTGACGACGAAGGTCTTATTCAAGCTGAATTAGATAGCTTAGATTGTGGTGATGACGATGGTGACGGTGTAGCAAATGTTTTTGAAGATTTTAATGGAGATGGTGATCTCAATAATGATGATACAGACATGGATGGTATTCCTAATTATTTAGATGATGATGATGATGGGGATGGTGTACCAACATCTTTGGAGGCTGTTGATGCAGATGGAAACCCAATAGATACAGATGGTGACGGCGATGTTGACTATTTAGATAATGATGATGATGGTGATGGTATACTTACAGCAGACGAGGATGCCAACATGGATGGTGATCCAACCAATGACGATTCTGATGGAAATGGTGTGCCGGATTATCTACAAGCATAAAACGTACAAAAACGGTTCAAAAGCGCTATTCGATGTTTCGGATGGCGCTTTTTTGTTAAAGGCTGTTAAACTTGTTAAATTATTTGACTTGAAGGCATATCGATGTTATACTATAGATGCAGATGTGAAACAATACGCATCTATAAAGAACTTATTGAAATTAAAAAATGAAAATGATATTATGAAGTACGAGAAAATAGTTTCAGACAAATTAAACGAATTACTGGTAAAAAATTATGATGCCGAAAAAGGATATATTAAAGCCATGCAAGACGTTGATAATGTCGAAGTAAAAAAGTTCTTTAAAAAAAGAGCAGAAGAGCGTTCGAGATTTGCCCAACAATTAAGAACCGAAATTCTAACCTATGGAGAAATTCCTGAAGAGTCCGGTAGCTTAAAAGGAGTGATGCACAGAAACTGGATGACTTTAAAGGCTACATTTTCTTCAAACAATGAAGAAACAATCTTAAAAGAGGCTTTGAGAGGTGAAAAGGCAAGTTTAGATGAATATAATGAGTTATTGAGCAATAACCATTTCCCTTCTAGATTAATTGAGTTGCTGCGTGAGCAAAGAAATGCAATTGAAGCAGCAATAAACTCAGTAAAACTTTACGAAGAAGTGTTGTCATAATAACACTAATTTAGGTTAAGTTTAAAACCACGCGAAAGCGTGGTTTTTTGTTTACAACTGTTTATAACTTTTGCTCAAAAAAGAGGGTTTATTTAGTAATTTTAAAGTTCCATTTAGTCTAAGATAACAGCATTTATGTATTTAATTTTTGATACGGAAACAACTGGTTTACCAAAGCGTTGGGATGCCGCAATAACTGATACTGATAATTGGCCAAGAGCTATTCAAATTGCCTGGCAATTACATGATGCCATGGGCAATTGTATTGATCAGCAAGATTATTTAATTCAGCCAAACGGGTTTAATATTCCATACGATGCTGAAAAAATACATGGCATTTCCACGGAGTTAGCGCAAGAGCAAGGCATACCCTTAATAGAGGTTCTAGAAAAATTTAATGTCGTTTTAGAACAAGCCAAGTTTGTAGTTGGTCAAAATGTTGGTTTCGATCTTAATATCATGGGTGCGGAGTTTGTGCGAGAGGATATTGCAAACCAATTGCAAGAACTTCCTGTTTTAGACACCTGTACAGAGCATACA
The DNA here is from genome assembly GCF_042676105.1 of Winogradskyella aquimaris. Lineage (NCBI taxonomy): Bacteria > Pseudomonadati > Bacteroidota > Flavobacteriia > Flavobacteriales > Flavobacteriaceae > Winogradskyella > Winogradskyella aquimaris. The sequence continues at coordinate 772,305 of NZ_JBHTJQ010000016.1, forward strand.
GCAGAGATGTGCAAAATTCCTGGCGGTAGAGGTGGTAAATTCAAGTTGCCCACCCTGACCGAGTTACACGAGTTTTTGTTCAATCAGCCATTTGCTGAAGCTCACAATGCCACAGCGGATGTTGAGGCGACTACACGTTGTTTTTTAGAACTGATAAGAAGAAGAGAGTATACCAAGGAAGAATTGGATGTGCAACCAGATTATTTCGAGAAATTCTCTGAAGCTAATCCACAACCTATTCAACTAATAGGGTTAAAACACCTTAATCTTAAGCGCGAAAGTGCCAAGATTAATCAAAGATTGCAAAAGGAGCAATCGCAAGAAGTACCGACTCAAACCAATAAGGAAGCTATTGCAAAGTTGGCAGATGCTGAATTTGTACATCTTCATAACCACTCTCAGTTTTCAATTTTACAGTCTACCATTAGTATTAATGATTTAGTCGCAGCCACTGCTAAAGAAAATATGCCTGCCGTTGCTCTAACTGATCATGGTAACATGATGGGAGCATTTCACTTTGTTCAGGCAGTCTCAAATTATAACAAATCCGTAAGAGCAAAACATAAGGAAGCAGAAGAGAAAGGTGAAGAAAAAAAGGGTAAACTCATTAAGCCTATTGTTGGTTGTGAGTTTTTTGTATGTGAAGACCACACGGACAAAACCAGAAAGGACAATGGTTACCAAATTGTGCTTTTGGCCAAGAATAAAAAAGGGTACCATAATCTGGCCAAGTTGTCATCGGCAGCATTTACAGATGGGTTTTATTATGTGCCAAGAATTGATAAAAAACTGATAGAACAATACAAAGAAGACCTTATTTGCTTAACTGGAAATCTTTATGGCGAAATTCCCAGTAAGGTCCTGAATATTGGCGAAAATCAAGCTGAAGAAGCTTTGGTATGGTGGAAAGACACCTTTGGTGATGACTTATATATAGAGTTGATGCGTCACAATCAAGAGGATGAAAACCGTGTGAACCAGGTATTGCTTCAGTTTGCCCATAAATATGATATTAAGCTTGTAGCAACAAACAACACCTATTACGTAGAACAAGAGAATGCCAATGCACACGATATTTTATTGTGTGTTAAAGATGGCGAAAAGCAAGCCACACCTATAGGTCGTGGTCGTGGGTATCGTTATGGATTGCCAAATCAGGAATATTATTTTAAGTCTACCGAAGAAATGAAGGCGCTTTTTAGGGATATTCCAGAGGCCATCGTGAATATTCAAGAAGTCGTTGATAAAATTGAACCTTTTGAGTTAGCACGCGATGTATTACTTCCTGCATTTGATATACCAGATGAGTTTAAGCATGAAGATGATGAAAAAGATGGTGGTAAGCGAGGTGAGAATGCCTACTTGAAACATTTGACTTACGAAGGCGCAAAAAAGCGATATGGTGAAATTACACCTGAGATAAAAGAACGGTTGGATTTTGAGTTAAGTGTTATTGAAAACACAGGTTATCCTGGTTATTTTTTGATTGTTGAAGATTTTATTCGCGAAGCCAGAAAAATGGATGTGTCTGTTGGTCCCGGTCGAGGCTCAGCGGCTGGTTCTGTGGTGGCATACTGCTTGTGGATTACAAATATAGACCCTATTAAATACGATTTACTTTTTGAGCGTTTCTTAAATCCAGATCGTGTAAGTATGCCGGATATTGATATTGATTTTGATGATGAAGGTCGTGGCCGGGTCATGCAATATGTTATCGATAAATACGGAGCCAATCAAGTAGCTCAAATCATTACCTATGGTACTATGGCGGCTAAGTCTTCAATTAGAGATACAGCTCGTGTTTTAGACTTGCCTTTAAACGAAGCCGATCATATAGCAAAGCTTATTCCGAATATGTCCAAGCTCGGGAAAATATTTGGTAAGAGCGAAAAAGAATTAGCTAGTAAGTTTAGAGCCGAAGAACTAGAGAAAGTTAATCAGTTACTAAATATTTCAGATGGATCCGATTTACAAGCAGAAACTGTTAACCAAGCCAGGGTCTTGGAAGGGTCTGTTAGAAATACAGGTATTCATGCCTGTGGAGTTATCATTACACCAGGCGATATCACTAACTACGTCCCTGTTTCGGTAGCAAAAGATTCTGACTTATATGTGACGCAATTTGACAACTCAGTAGTGGAAAGTGCTGGGCTGCTAAAAATGGATTTCTTGGGCCTAAAAACTTTGACCTTAATTAAGGATACTGTTAAGATTGTTAAAGCAAGACATGGTATTGAGCTCGACCCAGAGAATTTTCCATTAGATGATGAAGAAACCTATGCCTTGTTCCAAAGGGGTGAAACCGTTGGAATTTTCCAATATGAATCGCCAGGGATGCAAAAACATATGAAGCATTTAAAGCCTACGGTATTTGATGACCTAATAGCTATGAATGCATTGTATCGCCCTGGACCAATGGAATACATTCCAAGTTTTATCAATAGAAAACACGGTAAGGAAGAGATTGTGTACGATTTGCCAGAAATGGAAGAATACCTAAAAGAAACCTACGGTATTACGGTTTACCAAGAGCAAGTAATGTTATTGTCCCAAAAGCTAGCAGATTTTACAAAAGGTGAAGCTGATGTACTGCGTAAGGCCATGGGTAAAAAGCAGAAGGCTGTTCTGGATAAAATGAAGCCAAAGTTTATTAATCAGGCTGCGGCTAAGGGAATGGATAAGGAAAAATTAGAAAAAATATGGAAGGATTGGGAGGCCTTTGCCAGCTATGCGTTTAACAAATCGCATTCAACCTGCTATGCTTGGATTGCCTATCAAACTGCCTATTTAAAAGCACATTATCCTGCAGAATATATGGCAGCCGTACTGTCTAACAATATGAACGATATTAAGTCGGTAACCTTCTTTATGGAAGAATGTAAACGCATGCGTTTGCCAGTCCTTGGCCCAAGTGTTAATGAGAGTTATTACAAGTTTTCGGTAAACAAGGATAATGCAGTACGGTTTGGAATGGGAGCCATAAAGGGTGTTGGTCACGGAGCGGTCAAAACCATTGTAGAAAACAGAAAGGAAGGAGGGCATTACAAGTCTATTTTTGATCTAGCCAAGCGTGTAGATCTTAGGGCAGCAAACAAAAAGTCCTTTGAAGGTTTAGCCTACGCAGGAGGATTTGATTGCTTTGAAGATACGCATAGAGCACAGTATTTCGCAAATGATGGTGATGGTATTACCTTTTTAGAAAAGGCCATGCGTTATGGTGCCAAGTACCAAGAAAACGAAAATTCAGCTCAAGTGAGTCTGTTTGGTGAGTCCAGTGACGTGCAGATTCCAGAACCACAGGTACCACCATGTGAAGAGTGGGGTACTATGGAAAAACTGTCTCGAGAAAAAGAAGTGGTAGGAATTTATATTTCTGGTCATCCTTTGGATGATTTTAAGATAGAAATGAAAAACTTTTGTAATGGAACCATTTCTGTCTTTAATGATTTACAATCCATAGTTAATAGGGAAATCACTTTTGGAGGTGTTGTTACAGATGTTCAACATCGCATAAGTAAACAAGGAAAGGGTTGGGCTTTGTTTACTATCGAAGATTATACCGATAGTTATGAATTCAGAATTTTTGGTGAAGATTACTTAAAATTCAGGCATTTTTTTGTAGTTAATTCGTTTGTTTATGTACGTGCCTATGTGCGTGAAGGTTGGACAAATAGAGAAACTGGGCAGAAAGGGGATCCTAGAATCCAGTTTAACAATTTTCAGTTGCTACATGATGTTATGGAAACCTATGCAAAAAAGTTATCCATACAGTTAAACATTCATGATTTAGAAGCAGATGTGATTAAACAATTACAAGATTTAATACGAATGCATGAAGGAAATAAAAATTTAAATTTTTTAGTATATGACAATTCTGAAAAACTAAAATTAACCATGCCAAGTCGTAAGCAGAAAGTTAAGATATCACAAGAATTATTATATGAATTAAAGGATTTGGATGTTAAATACAAATTGAACTAAATAGAAAAATGGGAAAAGTAAAAATAAATTATTGCTCGGCTAGGACGAATACTCAAATTATCGGAACAAATAATGAACATGTAATGTCTATCGTTTATTTTAGTATAAATGGCAGGAGTTATGAATGCAAAGTCCAACAACCGTATGGAGGATCTGATGGTACTTTTGAAGAAGATCCACTTGAAGTATTTATACCCGATGAACTAAAAAATGAATTGAACTATGAGCAATTTCGTCAGGCGACGGAAAAATATTATAGAATGTGTGTTGGTAGTGAAGGAATGTTAGGTGTTAAAGGTGAAAATATTCAATTGTCATCATTGTTTTTTGAAAGAAACCATGTAGAAGAGATTGAAACCACAACAAAAAGTGGCGCATGGTAAAAATAAAGTATTTGTTTTGTTTTGTTTTGTTTACAATTTATTTTAGTTGCAAAGACTCCAAAGCATCTTCGACATTATCTGAAGATAAGTCAGAAATCCTTCAAACTATTATAGATTCCATTTATAAACATAATAGAGATACTGTCGGTCTTTTGGTCCATGTAGAATCCCCAAAACATGGGATTTCGTGGAGTGGAGCTGCGGGTTATTCAGATAAGGACAAATCCAAGCTTCAACCTGATCATCCTTTTTTAATAGCAAGTAACACTAAAACTTATGTCAGTGCTGCTATTTTAAGATTAGTGGAGCAATCTAAATTAGATTTAAATCAAGCCATCGATACTTTAATTTTCGATAAGACCAAAGCGCTTTTAAGAAATGATGGGTATAAGACTGATTTAATAAAAGTTGTTAATCTTCTAAACCATACTAGTGGTATTCACGATTACGCTGTTACGGATGACTACATGAATATGCTCAGTAAGAATCCAAGCCATAGATTTACAAGAGACGAACAAATAAAATTAGCCACAGCATTGGGAGAGCCCTTAGGTGATCCTGGTGAGGTTTTTTCTTATGCCGATGTTAATTATTTATTGCTCACTGAAATTATTGAAAGGATTACCCAAAAACCATTCTATACATCAATTAGAGAATTATTAAAGTATAAAACGCTGGGGTTAGATAGAACATGGTTTTCTTCACTCGAAGACTATCCAGAAGAAACGTTGCCATTAGCATATCAATATTCAACATCTGAAGGTTTAGACAGTTATGTTTTAGATCATTCGGCGGATTTGTATGGTGGTGGAGGCATCGCCTCAACAAGTAGGGACTTAGCGGTATTTTTCTATAGTTTATTTAACCATAAAATTTTTGATGAGCCAAGTACATTAGATTTAATTTATACCAAGGCGGACCCAGTTCAACCAATGGAAGGTGAGTATTTCTTGGGGCTGACACCAATTGAGGTTAATGGTGTTAAAGGTTTTGGGCATAATGGTTATTGGGGAACAGTAGTCAGTTATTTTCCTGATTTAGATACTAGCATCGCTATAGCTGTTTTAGAAAGGGACCATAGGGTTATTCGGCAAAATCTTAATGAAGCTATTGTGCAAGTCCTAAAAAAATACAATAAAACGCAGTAATGACTATATAGTCAAATCAAATACTGTCTTTGTAAGGTTTGGCAAAATTTTTGACTAATTTTGCAAATATCAATAGAAGTAAAATATATTAAACTAAATATTATGGCATTAGAAATAACAGATGCAACGTTTGAAGAAACAGTATTGAAAAGCGATAAGCCTGTAATGGTAGACTTTTGGGCAGCTTGGTGTGGGCCTTGCCGTATGGTAGGACCTATCATAGATGAAATCAGTCAAGAATATGAAGGTAAAGCCGTAGTTGGTAAAGTTGATGTAGACGCCAACCAGGAATTTGCTGCAAAATATGGTGTAAGAAACATTCCAACAGTTTTGGTTTTTCAAAATGGTGAGGTTGTAGGACGTCAAGTAGGTGTAGCACCAAAAAATGCTTATGCAGAGGCAATCGATGCACTTTTATAAATAGACTCCTTAAAGAAATGATAAAAGGTTTGCCATTACGGTAAACCTTTTTTAGTTTAGATATATAATGGATGTACAATTAGAGCTTAATAAAGCAGGCGGATTTAAAAACCTTGAACTGCTTGCAAAACAGGTGGTGGAAGGATTTATTGCAGGGATGCATAAAAGTCCTTTTCATGGTTTCTCTGCAGAATTTGCTGAACATAAAATTTATAATCAAGGTGAGAGTACCAAGCACATTGATTGGAAATTGTATGCAAAAACAGACCGGCTTTATACCAAGCGCTATGATGAAGAAACTAACTTGAGGTGTCATCTCATTTTAGATAATAGTACCTCAATGCACTATCCACAAACTGCTGGTACATCAATAGATAATCTTAATAAATCGGCATTTTCTGCTCTTGCTTGTGCTTCATTAATGCACATTTTAAAAAAGCAACGTGATGCCGTTGGACTTAGTATTTATAGTGATGCATATGATTTCTATGCTCCAGAAAAAGGCAGTGAACGCCATCACCAAATGTTGTTGAGCAAATTAAGTGAAGCGGTAGTTTCGCAACCAAATTCAAAACGCACCGAAACCTATACATATTTACATCAAATTGCCGAAAAGATCCATAGAAGATCATTGATATTTGTTTTTACGGATATGTTTCAGACTTCGGAAGAGGATGATAGATTATTTGAGGCATTGAGACACCTAAAGCACAATAAGCATGAAGTGGTTTTGTTTCACGTGTTTGATAAGTCCACTGAGCTGAAGTTTAATTTTGATAATAGACCAAAACGATTTATTGACGTCGAAACCGGTGAGCACATCAATCTATATCCAAATAATATTAAGCAGAACTACCAAGAATCTGTGAGTAATTATTTTAATAGTATAAAATTAAGATGTGGACAGTACCGAATTAAATATGTTGAAGCAGATATAAAAAAAGGCTTTAATCAAATATTGACAACTTACATGATTGAGCGTCAAAAATTTGTTTAACAGGGTGATATTTTTTTCTTTTTTGTTTGCGGAATTAAAAATGCAGTGTATATTTGCCCTCGCAATAATGCAACGGTCTGGTAGTTCAGTTGGTTAGAATATCTGCCTGTCACGCAGGGGGTCGCGGGTTCGAGTCCCGTCCAGACCGCAAAAAGCTTCAGGATCATGAAGCTTTTTTGATATAAAGACGTTGTGTTGTGCTCAGAATAAATTCTGAGTAAGTGTAGAAATCCAATTCAAATTGGATATTTACCAATGAAAGGCTTTCCTTTTTTCTTTTCAGAAAATCGGGATGCTTTTTTGTTTTTGAGCGTTGTGATTATTGGTGTTTTCAACAAGATGTGAACAAAAATAAAGCAATTTAACGATAAAATAATACATTTTATCGACGATTCTTTTGCTTATGATGCGAATACTTATATATTTGTGGTTCTTGTAAGCCCTCAAATCAAACTTCCAAGAAAAATCCATTTTACATTTAACTAAAACGTCCCTCGTTTTATTTTAGTACAGTTTTAGGTTTAGACCTATAATAGTTAATTATCCATTCCCTTCCCTCAGCGTAGCGAAAGTCGTTACACTAAAATATTGACTATATAACCCTAAATTGATACTTATGAAAACCCTAAAAATTACTTTAGCTTTAGTAGCCATTGCCATGTTAACAGTATCTGGTGTGCAATCTGATAAGGTAGAAACTGCTGAAAATAGTAATATTTCGCAGCCAACAAAAATTGACTTATTGGCGCACAGTAAAAAGTCGGTGAAATTACCTTCCCAAGGATAATTGTTATTTATATAAATGATTTTAGCCTGTAGCATTAATGTTACAGGCTAAAGTTGTTGATTATTCTTATTGTTTAATTAGTTGAAGATACTTCTCGAAAAAATTATAACTTTGAGCGTATAAAACAACGCCATTGAAAGTTAAAATATTTTTTTTTCTACTTTCTTTTTTATTCTTTTCTTCCGTTTTTGGTCAAGAGAAAGATGACCTACTAGACTCTATTTATGCACTTAGAGAAACTTCAAAAAAATCTTCCTTATCAAAGGAAGAACGCATTAATTATGCTAAAAAAGCAGTTGCACTCTCATTAAGAACTAAAAGCGATACAACCCTTTTAAAAAGTGAGAGAAACCTTTCTTACATTTACTTGCTGACTGGTGAGTATGATTTGTTCAGAGATTCTACACTTCAAAACCTGACCTTTGCTCAAAGGCTAAATGATTCGTCTGCTATCGCTAACTCTAGTAATAATCTAGGATTTTACTATTATCAGATAGAGGATAATGCATCGGAATCTTATAGTTATTATCTACAGGCGCTAAAATATTATGATGCCTTAAATATTTTGAATGAAAAAGCAGCTGTTTTGACTGCAATCGCAACAATTCAAGATGATGAAAAAGATTATTTAGGAAGTGAACAAAATGCAATAGAAGCCCTTAAAATTATTAATAGTTTAGATGCATATGAAACTCAAAATTTAGATAAATACTATGCGTACAATCTCCTAGGCATAGTTTCATTAAAACTTGAAAATTATGTGCAATCCATAGATTATCATAATCAAGCACTAAATACTACAACACTAATTGATGATAGCGAGTCACTAAAATTGATGACCTTAAATAATTTAGCATTTGCATATCGGGAGAAAGGTGATATGGATAAATCTCTAGAGATATTTGAAGAATTAGTTCAGAATAAGTATTTAAAAGAAAATGATATCAGTTTTTATGCATTGATTTTAAATAATTATGCCTTCACAAAGTTTTTAAAGGGGGGATATAATTACCAAAATTTAGAAAAGGATTTTAATAAAGCTTTTAAAATAGCTGACAGTATCGATGATGCTTACACAAAATTAGCGGCATCAATAGATCTAGCGAAATTTTACAAAGCCAATAAAAAGTTTGATTCAGCATTTAACTATGCTAAGCAAAGCTACAGGATCTCTAAAGATATACCGATAAATGACTTATTATTGGAATCCATGATGATTCTAGCAGACCTAACAGAGGGTGAAGAAAGCACCAAGTATCTCAAAGAACACATTAAGTTAAGTGATAGTCTTTTAAAGGTAGAACGAGCTGTAAGAAATAAATTTGCACGGATAGAATTTGAAACTGATCAGCTCGAAGCTGAAAATAGGCAAATATCAAGAGAGAACCTTTATCTAATTATTTTATCCACAGCGCTACTATTAACGGCTATACTTGTGTATTTGGTAATCTCCCAACGTGCCAAAAACAGAAAATTAAAACTTATACAAGTACAGCAAAAGGCTAATGAAGATATCTACAACTTAATGTTGAGTCAACAAGACAAAGTTGATGAAGCGAGGACACTTGAGAAAAAACGAATCTCGGAAGAGCTTCATGATGGTGTGCTGGGACGACTTTTTGGTACTAGACTAAGCCTGGATAGTATCAATTTTAAAGAAGGTAAGGATGCCATGGTAGCGCGTTCAAATTACATCGGCCAATTAAAAACTATTGAGGATGATATACGTAAGATTTCCCATGAGTTGAATACCGATTTTGTTTCTGGCTCTGGTTTTATGGATATTGTTTCTGAACTTATTGAAAATCAAACACAAGCTTATGGCTTAGCAAAGGAGTTTAATTATACAGATGATATTAACTGGGATATGGTATCTAATAAGACAAAAATTAATATCTACAGAGTTATCCAAGAATCCATGCAAAATATTTATAAACATGCTAAAGCCAATAGCATCAAAATTAGTATTTCATTAGAAAAAAATGTAATTTGCCTAGACATCATTGATGATGGTGAAGGATTTGATACATCTAAAAGTAAAAAGGGTATTGGTTTAAAAAATATGAGATCCCGAGTGGAAGATATAAATGGAAAAATTACCTTTACCTCGAAGCCTGGAAATGGTGCGACTGTTAGTGTTAAGATTCCGTACAGAACCTCAGTAGCATGAAATGAGCCATAATATTCTTGGTTTTCAATCGATATTTTTTTTGGTGATTTTATATGTCCCTAATCTTTGAATAAAATAAAACATGAAGCATATTAACATTTTAATGGTAGATGACCACCCGATAATAATAGAGGGTTACCAAAATGTTTTAATGGCAACGAAAGATGACGATCAAACGTTACTTATTGATACTGCGAACAATTGTGATACGGCACAATTGATGATAAATCGATCTGCTAAAAGTACACCTTATGATGTGTGTTTTTTTGATATAAGTCTACCACCTTCAGAAGATGGTAAGTATGCCTCTGGTGAAGATTTAGCCCTACTCACAAAACAGGTCCTTCCAAAGGCAAAAATTATTATTCTAACGATGTTTAACGAGTCGTTTAGGATTCACAATATTATCAAGGAAATAAATCCTGATGGGTTTTTGATAAAAAGTGACTTAACCTCCATGGAATTGGCAGATGCCTTTCAACAGATACTTAAATATCCACCATATTACAGCAGTACGGTAAGTAACTACGTGAAGAAAACCATTACCAGTGAAATTTATGTAGATGACATTAATAGAAAAATTTTACATCTACTCTCACAAGGGATAAAAACCAAAAGTTTAAGCGAGTACATTCCACTGTCTATGAGTGCCATCGAAAAGCGAAAAAAACAACTCAAATTATTGTTTTCGGTAACGGATGGCAAGGACGAAACTTTACTGCAAGAAGCCAGGGAAAAGGGATATTTATAAAGGAGACAATAAAAAACCGCATATTTAATCCATTTAAAATAGTCTGTAAACCGTTGCTAATGCTAGAAATTACGGTTTTTCCGCAGCAAGTGTGTGGTTTTACCACAACAAAAATCTAATATGTTGTCATACCTTTACCTCAGGTCAACAAGAATTAATTAATCCCTCTTAGTAATTGTTGAGTTAATAGCAAGAAGATTAACCTAGTTATTTTTATAACTAGGTTTTTTCTTGTTTTAAAACCAAGAGGTATTATGTTTCAAAAGCTTATCAATAAAAAAGCCGAAAAAGATAATGGCTGTAATAAACTTTAAAAAAGTTGAGGCTACAAATCCCAAAAATGAGCCGAAAGCTGCTTTCATGGCCTTATTAATATCATTCCGGTGTACCATCTCGCCAACTAATGCTCCTAAAAACGGACCAATAATAATTCCGAAGGGAATTGGTGTTAGCAATCCAACAACTAATCCCAATGTGGTGCCAATCATGCCTTCCTTGCTTCCTCCAAAACGCTTGGTACCAACAGCCGGAATAATATAGTCAAGTATATAGATAAAAATGGCGACTAATAACGTAATAACCAGAAAGGTGTTACTAAGTTGTACACCTTTTGTGAAGTGCAGTGCTAAAAGCCCAACCCAACTCGTAAGCGGACCTGGTATTATTGGCAAAAAACTGCCTAGAATACCTAAGATCATTAGAATAATACCAAGTATAACTAGAAAAATTTCCATATCAACTATTAAAGCTCAATGATATGACGCAAGATTAATAGTTTAGTTACAATATTTTAGGTTTGAATTAAATCCTAAAATTATTGTACATTTCGCTATTAGAAATGTGCTAATGAACCGACTAGCTTGTTTTTTATTACTTGTTCTGTTAACTGCCTGCGATTACTTTGAGAATCAAAAAGTAAATTCAGAAGATTTACTCAAGGAAGAATTGCAAACCTTCAATTGGAATGATGTAGATACGTATCCAACTTTTAGTAGTTGTGATAGTATGACTCTAAAAGAAGATAGCAGGGTATGTTTTCAGAATACCTTGTTAAGTCACGTTAACCATTATTTAGCAAGCCAGAATATTGTGGTTTCAGAAGATGTAAACGATACTATTCGGTTAAAACTGATGATTGATAACAGAGGGCATTTGGAAATAGAAGATATTGCTATAAAGCCTGAGACTCGGTTTCAGATTCCAGAAATTGATAGTTTATTGCGTCAAAGTTTAAAAGGGATTCCAAAAATATTTCCTGCGATAAAAAGAGGTCAACAGGTCAAAACAGCTTTTGAGTTGCCTGTGATTGTAAGGATAGATTAGAACCTGATTGCCAACTTCTGCATTAACCGTAACACCTCCACATACAACCAAATCAATGTAGCTAAAAGTCCCCAAGTCGCCAACCATTCCTTTTGTTTTGGTGCTTTATTTTTATAGCGTTCTATGTAATCAAAATCCAATAATAGCGCAAAGGACGCCACTATCGCAGCCAAAATATTAAAAGCAATGGCAAACCAAGAGGTTCCCCAAATGTAGGTTTTAATACCAAAAAAGCTCAAAATCCAAGATATCAGATACACGACCATAATACTTACCGTGGCAGTAATAACAACACTTCGTAGTTTTTTAGTCACGACAATGATTCTAAATTGATAAAGTAAAAGCATTACAAAAAACGTAACAATTGTCACTCCAATGGCTTGGTATGGTAATTCTGGGAAGTTACGGTGAGCATAAGCAGAAAACCCTCCTAAAAAGAAGCCCTTGGCTATGATATAAAGCGGCACCAAGAAAGGTGCCCAATTATGACGTACTGAAATTAAAACACTCATCACGATAGCTCCTAACATACCGCCTAAAGTAAACCAATGCATGGATGTTCCATTTTCGTTAAGTTTCCATAAATAGGCTGTAATAGCTGCAATAACCAAAATGCCAATCATGGATTTAATGAAAATGCCAGCTACAGACATTGTGTTTGAAGACGATTTGCCATCATTCCAAAAATAATCGTTGAATACAGGATTGGAGGTTCTAAAATTTCGTAGGCTCATTATTAGAGATTGAATTTATAGCCTACAGCAATATCGGTAGAGAAATTCCCTTGATTATCTAAAAGCAGTGCAAATAGTTCGCCATAAATAATGGTGATATAACTGTTATTGCCCACTTTAATGTCGGAACCAATGCCAAATATAAAAGGAATATCAAATGCCGTTTCGTTTGAATTAACTTCTAAGTTATCCTGGTTTAAGAACGTGACATTGGAAAAGTTCAAGGTCGCTAATTTCACTTGTCCATAAATAGAAAAAGACTCTTTATTTATAAACCTAAAGCGATATCCTAATGATAATTCAGTAGTACTATATTTAAAATCATCATTTTCAAAAGTATATCTTGCTTGCAAAAATCCAGAATGTCTAGGTAAGACGTTAGCCTCATAAATTTCTAATTCGGCACCAATCATAGGTGTTTTAATGTTATCAGGATTACCAACAAAGGGATTATTTGTAAGTCCACCCGACAACCCTAACCGAAACTGTACGTTGCTTTCTGTAGTTGTTGAAGTATAACTAGAATCTACAGAAGCGTTGTAAGCATCTAAATAATTTCTAAGGCTGTAAAGTGTTAACTTAAGCTTGTCCGTAGCCATCCCATTGGTAAGGTTACGTAATGTAGATTTATATTCTTCTTTATAATTTTTATCCTCGTCTTTTGTGTTTTTTAATTCAGTTAAAGTACCATCCTTTGTTCTCACAAAATAGCGGAATTGACCATCTATAACATTCCAAAGTAAATCCAAATCCCCATCAATCTCGGTTTTAAGCTCTAAAGATTCACCATTAACAGTGTAGGTTTCTTGGCTGAAATTCAACTGAAAAGCTAAACAGCACAGTATTGTGATAATAATTTTCTTCATTTGTTAGTTTTTTAGTGATTTGTGGTCTTGGTTTCAGTAAAGCTATTAAAAATATCTTAAGTAAAAGTTACTTTTTAAAAGTTCTACCCTTCCACTGATACGACTTAAATAGAGATAATATAGCGATATACACACTAAAGAATGGATAAAGAAGGCAAGACCAAACATAAGAAAACAAGATGCTTTCCTGTTTGAAAAAGCGAGCCGTTTTAAATAATAAGAGAAAATCGATACTCAATTTAATAACCAATAAAGCTATGGCAATCCTCGGTGTTATGTATCCCAAAAGTAAAACAGGAAGCACGGCAATACACGCTAAATTCCCCGAAAAAACAATAAGTCCAACCAATTTTGAAAACCAACTAGGGTTACGACTGGTCTTTGAAGCCCAACGCAGACGTTGTTGGATTAATGGTTTGAAATCTGCCATAGGCTTTGTAGTCACTATAGCTTTATCGGATTTTAAATAAAAAACGCTTTTAGGCTCTTCTTTTTTAAATTTTTCAAGTAGAAAAATATCATCACCACTCGCCAGATTATTGTTTCCTGTAAAGCCATCAACTGACTGAAATAAGGCTTTTCGGTAGGCAAAATTGGCTCCATTGGACAGAAATGGGATCTTTAATCCAAATCCACCAATAGCAGCTCCCTGCAAACTCAAAATATCTAAAATTTGAAAGCGTTTTAAAAACGAACTTCCATCTGAATAAGTCACCGGTGCAACAATACAATTTGGTTGATTGGTTTGAATGCATTCATCAAAAGCATCTAACCAGTATTTTGGTATAACACAATCTGCATCTGTGGTAACAATCCAATCGTGTTGTGCCATTTTCATAGCTGTAGTTATCGCATCTTTTTTAGGAGAATTAGATATTCTATTGTTTTTAATAATCGTGATGATGTCAGTTCGAGTGATATCTTTTTCAAAGGATTTTGTATCGATAACGTTTCGAATTGTTTTCATCGAATCATCCTCAGAATCATCATCAACCAAAATAACTTCAAATAGTGTTTTGGGATAATTCAACTTAATAAATGAGTCTAATAATTCTGGAAGATTTGCTGCTTCATTTCTAAAAGGGACAATGATTGAAAACTTAGTTTGAGGTTTTAAATCCTTCAATTTAAATTCTTCAACTTTATCAAAACCAAAAACAAGGCTTCCTATTAAGCACAGGTAAAAAAGGATAACAATTATGAAGACAATGGTAATCATTCGTCTGTGTTTGGCAGTTTAAAATTCAATACAAAATAACTTCCAAATACACTTGGAATGGCAAAATTAAGCAACCACATTAAAGTAATTATCGACAAAACCGTTAACTCATTAACCTGAACAAAACCAAACAAAAATACAGCAACACTTCCTTTTATAACGACATCGAATATGGTAATGCTCGGTATAATAGAGGCTAACAAATACATACTCGTAATAACGACCATAGCTTTTAAATACTGGACCTCTACACCGAAAATCGTAAGTAAATAGTAAAACTGAAAAGAGAAAATAAGATATCTTATTAAAGCCAAAACAAGGTTGTACAAGTGAACCTTTAAGGGCATATTTTTTATAAACTCAATGACACGATTTATAGAAAACCCTTTGATACCAAACTTTTCTTGCTTTATGCTAAAAAAGGCGAAAGTGCTCACTAAAATAATAATAACAGCAAATCTTGCAAGCTTGTAATAGTCCACTTCAATTTGATATCTATTTATAAATATGACCAAGCCAACAATTCCAAAGAATGTGGTTATTGCCATTTGCGACATGTTGCCAGCTAGATTTAATAATACAATGCGTTTTCGGTGAGGTTTGCTGTAGTAAACTGCTTTGGCACCATAATCACCAATTCTGTTGGGTGTTATTAATGAGGCCGTTAATCCACCTAAACTTTGTTCCAAAGCCTCAATAAAAGAAATGTTCTTAAAGGTTTTTACTAACGTCTTCCATTTCAGAATTTCAAAAAACCAGTTAAAAATGGTCAAAATGATTAAAAAAATGATGTTTTTGGCCGAGAATGAGTTGTTTTCTTTCAAAAAAGCCAAAAAATCACCCAATCGCATTTGTTGGTTTTCTGTCAATCTTGAATAAATGAAAAATAAGGCACCTACAACGATACTTAGCTTAATGAGCACAAATAAGAATTGCTTAGTTTTGTAAGGTATATTATAATACATGATGCAAATTAAACCAAAAACTAACACATGAAGCTTAATTTAAAACTGCGGTTATTTTTATTTCTCGTTTTTTGTGTTTCGCTGCACAGTAATGCACAATTTAAAGATACAAGCAAATGGAAAGCGTTATTTGCATTAGGTTTTAATTATCCTACTACAGATGGTTTTGTAGATGGTACATATGCACAACCCGTTAACTTCCCAACGGTTAATATAGGTATACAGCATATGTTTAAGCGTACCTATGGTGTAAAATTGGATTATGGGTTTAATCGTTTTAAAAATGATGATGGTTCACCAGAATTTAAAATCAATTATTCTCGCATTAATACACAATTTGTATTTGATCCAACAGAATACTTAGGCTTTTTACCACTACGCTTTAGAACCATTTTACATGCAGGACCAGGTTTTAGTTTCGTAAAACCACTTGGCTGTTTAGGAGATAATAAGCAATCATACTTAAACCTTTTAGGAGGTTTGGAATTACATTATGCCATTAACGAAAAAGTGTCTGTATACACAGACATAGCTTACATCTATGGTTTAACCTCTTTGGATGACTACGATCCTGTTCTTGATGGGTTAGGAGCATTTAATGGAAGTGTGTTCAATGTTACTTTTGGTATTGCCGTATCTTTAAGTGGATGTCAGTATTGTGATTAGATAAGTTTTTATAATTAACTATGGAATGATAATTGTTGCATTTGACGTTGAGATTATTAATTAAAAAAACCAATATGATGTCATTGAAAGCAATCACCAAATTGAAAATTAAAAATTCTGCACTAACTTTTTTCACTCTAACCTTAGTTTCAGCTTTAAGTTATGGTCAAGAAAAGGAAATAAAAAAAGAGCCAGAAGCTATAGAGATTACTGAAAAAATTGAGATTTCAGAAATTGACGAATCAGAATTTATACCTTTTGCGGTTGTTGATAAAGTGCCTTATCCGTCGGATTGCGAGTCTTTCGGTACGAAAGAAGCAATCAAAAAATGTACTGTGGCCTATATACAGAACCATACCCTGAAAAATTTCAATACTGGTTTGGGAAAAGAACTTAAGTTGACTAGCGGCAAGAAACGTATTTTTGTTCGATTTAAATTTGATACATCTGGCTATATCGTGGATATTGAAACTCGTGGGCCGCATCCTGAAATTGAGAAAGAAGCAGAGCGAGTTATCAAGTTATTGCCAAAATTCACACCGGGCGAGCACCAAGGAGAATTCGTAAAAGTGGCTTATGCTCTGCCAATAGTTTTTGCTGTATCAGAAAAGACTACTAAAGCTGATAAACAATAGTTATCTTAGCAGTATATTTAAGGGCTTCGAGAATAACTAAATGTCAAAAGAGAAAATCATATTAGGTATAGATCCAGGTACAACCATAATGGGTTTTGGACTCATTAAGGTAATTGGCAAACAAATGCAGTTTATACAGCTCAATGAATTACATCTCAAAAAGTACGAAGATCATTACCTAAAACTTAAGCTCATTTTTGAGCGTACCGTAGAACTTATAGATAATTATCATCCTGATGAAATAGCCATTGAGGCCCCATTTTTTGGTAAGAACGTACAAAGTATGCTCAAACTTGGACGAGCTCAAGGTGTAGCTATGGCAGCAGGATTATCAAGAGAAGTTCCCATTACAGAGTATTCACCTAAAAAAATAAAAATGGCGATTACAGGCAATGGTAATGCTAGTAAGGAACAGGTGGCTAAAATGTTACAAAGTACTTTAAAGCTAAAGGAATTACCTAAAAACCTTGATTCTACCGATGGTTTAGCAGCAGCAGTTTGTCATTTTTACAACCAAGGTAGAGTTGAGGTGGGTAAAAGTTACACAGGCTGGTCTGCTTTTGTAAAACAGAATGAGGATAGGGTTAAAAAATAGTTTAATGGTTGCTGTATCAATCCAACGTTAATGGAGGGTCTATTTTTTATGAAACGTATTATCACATTTTTAATTTTTAATTGCTCGCTTTTAATCTTTAGCCAAGTACAGGCAGAAATGAATGATAGGGCCTATGAAAGCTATTATCAATCCTATAAGGTAAAAGATTCTTTGGTTAATGAAATACTAATGATTAATAAAAATGACTCGACCTTTATTAATAATTTTGAAGCGTCTGAAAAACTATGGAACGCTTTTGTAGATGAGCAGTTTAAGATTATATTTCCAGAATATGAATCATGGGAAACTAGAAGGGAAATTTACGGGAGTCAATTTGATATGCGTTATTATCAGTTTTTGAAATTATATTGTGATTTAAGAATAAGTACTTTATTTGATATAAAGGAAAATAATTAATGGCAGGCATCTACATACATATTCCCTTTTGCAAGCAGGCTTGTTATTATTGTGATTTTCATTTTTCAACGTCATTAAAAAAGAAAGATGAACTCCTTGAGGCATTAGTCAAGGAAATAGAATTGCGTAAGGCGGAGTTTAAGGATATAGAAGTACAAACCATCTATTTTGGAGGTGGTACACCAAGTTTATTGACAAATGAAGAATTACAATTACTCATTAGTGCAGTTAACGATAATTATAAGGTGGTTACTAGTCCAGAAATTACCCTTGAAGCCAATCCAGATGATTTATTATCGAAACGTATTATTGAATTATCAAACACGCCAATAAACAGACTCAGTATTGGAATTCAATCCTTTTTTGAAAGTGATTTAAAATTAATGAACAGAGCCCATAATGCAGAAGAAGCAAAAGCTTGTCTAGAGGAAGCTATAAAACATTTTGATAATATTTCTCTTGATTTAATTTATGGTATTCCAGGTGCTTCAAATGACCAATGGCTTCAGAATATTGACATGGCATTGAACTACAATATCCCTCACATATCTAGCTATGCCCTAACCGTTGAACCCAAAACCGCTTTGGCGTCCTTCATAGAAAAAGGTGTTATTGATAACGTTGATGACGAGCAAGCACATGAACAATTTCACTTACTAAAAGATAAGTTGGAAGCATCAGGTTTTATCCATTACGAGCTTTCCAATTTTGGTAAGGAAGGGTATTTTAGCAAAAATAACTCAGCTTATTGGCAAGGTAAATCCTATATAGGTATTGGTCCGTCAGCCCACTCGTTTAATGGTTGCCAACGTGGTTGGAACGTTAAGAATAATACCAAATACATTAAAGCAATAAAGGGAGGTGCTTTACCTATGGAAATGGAAACCCTTACAAAAACCGATAGGTACAATGAATATATTATGACAGGTTTACGGACCATTTGGGGAGTATCTTTGGAGAAGGTAGAACAGGATTTTGGTTCAACCTATAAAGATTACCTAATTGAGCAGGCTAATGTTTTTATAAACCAACATTTATTGTATATTGATGATAGGCACTTACGTGTTACCAAAAAAGGGCAATTTTTAAGTGACGGTATTGCCAGTGAACTTTTTAAACTTAATTTAATTTGATTGCACAAATACAATACAACTCAAGAAAGCTAAAAATAGATTTATCTCAACCTTTGGATATTTCAATACCTGTTAAAGGGGGGAGTTCAAATGTAAATGCTTGGTATATAGATCCGCCAAATATTGTACCTGAAGTTTTTGAGAACGGTATCATTAGTGTAGAGGAAGGTGCTTCCGTAAACTTTAATACCATTACGTTTAATCCGCATTCACATGGAACACATACAGAAACTGTTGGGCATATAACTGAGCAAAAATATTCTATCAATCAGTATTTAAAGCAATTTTTCTTTCTAGCTGAAGTCATTACGGTTGCTCCGGAAAAGCGAGGAGAGGATTATGTGATTTCAGCCAAGCAACTTCAATTTGCCATAGGCAATAAAAAACGAGAGGCCTTGGTGGTAAGAACAATGCCAAATACCAATGAGAAAAAGAAAAAACAGTACTCTAATACCAACTGGACATACCTCGAAGAAGACGCTATTAAGCTATTGGTTAAAAAAGGTATAAAGCATTTATTGGTGGATTTACCAAGTGTGGATAAAGAGGAGGATGGTGGTGCATTAAAGGCTCATAATGCCTTTTGGAACACCAAAGGAAAGATTAGGAAGGATGCCACGATTACGGAGTTGATCTACGTGTCTAATAAGATTGAGGATGGTGTATATATGCTTAATCTTCAGATTGCACCTTTTGAAAACGATGCTACACCTAGTAAACCTATTTTATATAAAATTCTAGAATAGATTAATATGGTATCATGCTTAATGATTGCAGCATCTCTAACTTACATGACATATTGTATAATGACATGTACTTCATATAAGATTCTTAATTACACCTATGGAAATATTCTTTAGTATTATAGTTAGTATCCTGGTAACTTTAGGTTTGGTTACCATTTATAGACAATGGAAAGCACAAAAGAAAACAAATGAGCAATCTATTTTGCTGTTGGACAAGATAAAACGTGTTTGTAAGTTTATAACGGTAGAGGGTGATTTTGCAGAGATTTATCATTATGAAGATGTTAAGGAAAAATTCCTAAAATTAATTTCTAGCAAAAAGAAGGCGTTAGTGGTAATTAATGCAAAAGCACATGTTGGTTTCGATTTAAGTAAGGTGCAAGTGCGTTCTGACTTAAAATCTAAAACCGTAGTCTTATCTCATTTTCCACAACCCGAAGTCTTATCGATAGAAAGTGATATTAATTATTACGATAAAAAAGACGGGATGTTTAACAAATTTGAAGCTTCTGACTTAACGGATTTGCATACCAAAGCAAAGGAACATATAATGGATAAAATTCCTGAGAGCGGTTTATATAATGTGGCGAAGCAGGAAGCTTTAGAGTCTATCCTGTTGATAGAGAATTTGGTGCAGACCATCGGTTGGACACTAGATTATTCTTCCTTAAAAATTGAAGGTGATGATAAGCCACTATTAAAATGAACATAGAAGACTATAGAAATTACTGTTTGAACAAAAAGGAAGTCACCGAACATTTTCCTTTTGATGACGATGTACTGGTTTTTAAAGTCTGTAATAAGATGTTTGCACTCGCATCCTTATCAAAGTGGGAAAGTGGTGAAGGGTTTGTAAATCTCAAATGCGACCCAGATTATGCAGAAGAGTTACGTGCAGAGTATAACGGAATCAATCCTGGGTATCATATGCACAAAAAACTTTGGAATAGCGTAAAAATTCATCATACAGATGTATCCACAAAACTTATTCTAAATCTTATAGACCATTCCTATGATGAGGTCGTAAAAGGACTTCCTAAAAAAGTAAGAGAAACTTTAAAATAAGATTACTTTTGCTTCAAATTGAAATTAGATGAGTTTAGAAAGAACACTGCAGCAACGAAGTAATAATTGTTGTGAATTATGTGGCAATAACGAAAAACTTTCGGCATATGAAGTGCCAGACGCAAAAGAATTGGCACTATATGGTTGCGAGACATGTATCACTCAAATGAACGATATCGATGCAATCGAAGCTAATCACTGGAGATGTTTAAACGATAGTATGTGGAGTGAACATACAGCAGTTAAGGTTATGGCATGGCGTATGCTACACAGAATTGATGCGGATTGGACGCAAGATTTGCTCAATATGTTTTACATTGAGGATGAATTATTAGAAGTAGCAAAATCATCTGGTGATGGAGAGGATGAAGAAAACAAAATTGTGCATCGCGATGTTAATGGCGTGATTTTGGAACATGGAGATTCTGTAGTATTAATAAAAGATCTAAAGGTCAAAGGCTCTAGTATGGTCGCCAAACAGGGTACAGCAGTTAGAAATATTAGATTAGATCATGAAAATGCTGAATATATAGAAGGAAAGGTAGATGGTCAGCAGATTGTAATCATTACACAATACGTTAAAAAGATTTAATCTGTATTCTTTTTGTTGAAGAAATCAAAACTCAAAGGAATCATGAATACCAAAAACAAGTAGCGGCCAGTGATGAGGCCAAATAGCGTTATTCCTGCGAGAATAACCATTAAAACAACCTTGTATTTGTATTTCATAGTGTAAAGATAATAGACTTCCTAAGTAAATTCAAACTATAATAATAATCTGTTTAAGCTTAAACTGAGGCTATTGCAGCCCACATAATTCAAAATGCAGATTAGGCTAAGAGATGTTTTTTCTTACAATATATCTATTTGTAAACGTGTTGTTTATCGAAAAAAACAACAGTCGATTTCAAATAATCCAAGCAAAAATACCATTGGTCGAATTTCTGGAAAATAAACGAATTTATGTCGGATATTAGGACTATCCCTTAAGATTAATAGCACCAAATTTACAGATTAATAGCCCTAAATTAATATTAATGATTTAACATTATGACTTATGGATTTACAAATTACTAGTTACAACAACCGTTTTCAAATTAAGGGAACCTTAAATAAGCTTAGCATTAAAACTTTTAATGCGCATTTTGAAAATATTTTTGATCGATTAGATAACATCTTGTTGGATATTGAAAGTGTCGAAAGCATTGATAGAGCAGGTGTAGTAGCCTTGGCACGATTACATAATGAATCGATCGTGAAATCTAAGAAACTATCTATTGTAGGTCTAGGTTGCAAAGAGTTATACGACCATTTTAAATCTGAAGAGCCTGAAACCATTCAAGTGCCTACTGGTTCTATTGTAGCTGCATAATCCAATATACATTTTAAGAATAATTGTACAAAAGTGCATCAAATGCGTTTATGGTGATAGATAAACGGTTTGTTTGCACTTTTTAATTTAACAAGACATATCAGCTATAATTTTCCATTGGCCATTAATCTTTTTAAAGATAATGATGAAGATGCCATCACTATCACCAATGGGTCTCTTGAGATGGTATTCGCCCATTACCCAATAATTGCCCTCCTCAATTTTAGAAATATCATTAATCACAAAATTTAAAGTCCCACTTTCAGCTTTCGTAGGATAGCCTTTTTTGTAATTCTTTAGTGTATTCTCCCAACCATTTTTAAGACCACTACTACTATAGAATTTAAGTGTGTCACTCTTCCAATACCCTTGCATAAATCCTTCCAAATCATGCTTGTTCCAAGCATCTTCTTGTGCGTGTAGAACTTTTAGGATTTCTGATTTATCAGTTTCAAAAGTATTGTTTTGTTGCTCTTGATGACTATTGCAGTTAAAGAATAGAAGTGCAAATATGATATAGGTAAATTTCATTACGATTAGGTTTTAGGTCCTTCTAAAAGTAATATTAAATTTGGAAAAATACCTTTAAAGTCCTAAGGTTATAATATACCTTTCTGCTTCTTTAAAAAGGCATCAGCTTGAAACCGCATAAGTTCACGAGCTTTTTTGCGTTTGTAATCCATTACCTCTTCTTCATCAGCAATTTCGGTATAAACTTTATTGTTTATATCATTATCTGTTTTAACCAATAGTTGACGTTCGGCCACTTGTTGGTTGACCCAAAATTTTACTATAGTTTCTTGATCCTCGAGTTTATAATCAAACTCTCCTTTAGGAGATAAGAGTTTTGCGACGATAGGTGAGGTTTCAATCGCAAGGAACAACAGGAAAATAAAAAATGAAGGCAACCAAGGCAATTTGCCTAAAGCATTGACACGTGCCATCAAGCCATCAAAACTATCAATAATCGGTTGTGAGTCGGCAACATTGGCTTTATATTCGCCTTGTAA
Organism: Winogradskyella aquimaris; assembly: GCF_042676105.1. NCBI lineage: Bacteria > Pseudomonadati > Bacteroidota > Flavobacteriia > Flavobacteriales > Flavobacteriaceae > Winogradskyella > Winogradskyella aquimaris. Next base: position 795,688 of record NZ_JBHTJQ010000016.1, read on the forward strand.
CGCTATAATTTGGTTTTCTAAGGCTGCAATCTTTGCCTTGTTGTCGGTTTTCAGTTGTTGTAACTCCGCTAAAGCAGCGTCGTGTTTCTCTCTTTTTTCTTTATAAACAGGTCCTTTGCCAAGTTTTAAGGTGCCAGAAGTACCTTCTGCTTCAGTAATGTAAGTGTCATAGAGTGCATTAACTTCTGCTTCTTTAGTATCAATTTCACTTTTTAAAACTAATATCTCATTTTCTGTTTCTGCTATTTTAGGATTAAATTGTTGCGCAATTTGGTTTTGATTTGCAAGGGTTAAATCATTCTTTTGTTCTAGTAAAACTTGATTGATTTCCTTCTCAAAAATCTTTAATTCTAAAGGTTTAGAAATCACTACGGCAATAATAACGGCCAACAAAATACGAGGTGTAGCTTGTAGTAATTCGTCTATAAAATTATCCCTCTTTTTAATGGTAGAAACGATGTAGCGGTCTAAATTAAAAATGAGCAAACCCCAAATAACCCCGAAAAATAGGGAATAATACAAATTATCAAAAACAGTATAAAGGGCGTAACAGGCTGCAATGGTAGCCATTAAGGCGGTAAAGAATACTGTCGCACCGATACCAGCATATTTATTTTGTTCACCATTTGAGCAGTTGTTTAGGATGTCTGTATCTGCTCCAGAACACAGGATAAAGAATTGTTTTAACATAACGGTTTGTTTTTTGATTGATTGATGATAAGACAGGTGTAATGCAAGCCTTATAGAGTATTAGAACGCTAAAACTTTGATTTTGTTACATTTTTAGAAGAAAAAAAGCCTCGAACTTCGAGGCTTTTTTCTTTAATTAATAATTAATTTTTAATTACTATAAGGAGTGGCGGAACAACAATATTTTTAGTGTTTTTAATATCATAAACAGAAACAACCTGTTCGTTTTCTAAGTATTGGATTTTGGTCAATGCTTTTTCATTTAATTTATTTCCTTGAATAACCATTGGTTTATTATCTGGAAAAATAATTTCAAATTCATTAACGGCGCTTTCATTTAGGGATAGTTTTAAATCTTTCAACTCATCAATAGTTAGTATGATTTCACTTCCTTTTACTTGTCTTCCATTTACAATAATGTATGCTGAGTGAGTTTCTTTTGGTTCTGGTGGAGGCGGAGGAGTATCTTCTATATTCTTTTTTGCTTTTGGAGGCTCGGGTACTGATGGTGGCGGTGGCGGTGGCGGTGGTAAATTTGGCCAAGCTTCAGCTTTCTTTCGCTGTGCTTCTGACATTAGATTTTTGTAGATGTTATAGTATTTATTATATTCTTTTTTCTTTATTACAGGATAATAGCTTTTATTTTTGGTCTCTTTAGCTTTTTTAATAGCAGTATTCATTTTTTTTGCCCAAGTATTATATTCAGCTATTTGTTGCTTAGTTGCTTGTTGTTGTTCATTAGGTTTCACGTCAAGACGGGGGAACGGAAATTCAACCGCCTTATTTTTTTGATGTGATGACATTCTTTTATAAATGTCTGAAAATTTAATGAGGTCTTGTTCATCTATTGGAGGATACCATGAAGCATCATATGAAACCTTTTTACTTTCTGTTTGTATCTTTTTAGCCCAAACATTATAATCGTAAATTTCTTTTTTTGTAGGTAGGTTTTGTTCATTTTTAATAATGCTTTTTGAACCTATTACAGTAATTAAAAAGTGATCAGTTTTTTTATGTAGTTCATTTAGATTATTTAAAAAGCTTTGCGAGCAATTTTCTGATTTTAAATCTATTTTAGTTTGCTCAAAATCTTTTGATGTCCAGCTTTTAGTAATTTTATTAAGATCTTTAACATAGGTGTCAAGACTAGACTTATGATTATCTATATAAAGCAAATCGTTGGTGGCTTTTATGGTAATGACTTTTTCATTTTTCACTGCGTTAATAATAGCGGTCGATTTTGTCATGCCTAGCTGGTTAACGGCTTGTTTTTTGTTTTCTGGTAAAGAAAAGGCAAGGTCTATCCAAGCAGTACCTTTCAAACCGTTCAGTTCAACGCCATTTCGATTGGGTTTGATAGAAAATGCGAAATCATCGGTGTCCAATGTTTTGCCTTCAGAGAAACCATAGTCGTTGATAATATAAGGTTCCGATTTGGGTTCGAGCACTAATTGACTCCACTTGCAACCATTTTCGCATCTAAGTTCTAAGATGTCTCCTTTTTTTTCAACAACAACTAAAAATGAATTCGTTTCTCTTAAAAGGTTTTCGGTTTTGTTCTTTTGAACATACTCTCTTTCAGCAAAGCTGTAAAATAGAATGGCTAGGATTGGTAATACCAATAAGGTGCTTAACCAAATACGAGTTTTTGAGGTTTGTGTTTTCATAACTGTAAATCGTTTTTTGATTGATGAATAATTGATGGCACTCGCTAATTGTTGATTGTGAGTGTTTGATGAAAATTGTAATAATATATTTTGATAGCTTTTAGCTACAAAGCCTTGTTGTAAAACGGCGTCGTCTGCTAAAAACTCATGATTGAGTTTTACATGGTGCTTTAGGATGTAAACCAATGGATGAAACCAAAAGATAATTTGCAACAGTTCCAGGAACAAAATATCCAGACTGTGCCATTGCTTGGCATGCGTTTCTTCGTGAAGCAAAACTTCTTTAGGTATGTTGTTGTTTTCAAATAAAGATTTATTTAAAAAAATATATTTAAAAAATGAATGTGGAATACGATAGGTCTTTAGTAATACGTAAATAAAATTTTGGTTACGTTGTTTGTCGTTTTTTGAAATTTGTTTATAAAGTCTATTAAGGTTGCCAATAAAGCGAATAAAAAATAGAATTGCTCCAAGAATATAAATGGTCCAAAGTATTGCTTCTAGTGAAATAACAGAGGTGCCTTCAATGGGTTCAGCGGTAAGTTCTGCCTCTTGTGCAGCATAGTTGCTAGTAACTTCAAAATTCTGAACTATTGGTTCTACATACTCAATAATAGTAATTTGAGGAATGACCAATGCAACAGCAAAGGAACCTATTAAGTAGAATCTTTTAAAACGGTGCATTTGTTGCTTTTCTAATAACAGCACATAGACTAGCCAAAAGACTAAAAGGCAAGCAGAAAATTTTAGTAGGTACAGTTCCATAATCACTTATTTTTAATTTCCTTATCTATGATGGCTTTTAACTCTTCTAGTTCTTTTTTAGTTAAATCTGTTTTTCTGGTAAAGAAAGAGGCAAACTGTGAAGCACTATCATTAAAAAAAGTTTTAATTAACCCATTAACGTGTTTAGAGAAGTAGTCTTCTTTTTTTACGAGTGGGTAATATTCTCTCGATTTACCATAGGTTTTATAATCAACAAAACCCTTTCCAATCATGCGCTTTAATAACGTTGCAACAGTTGTTGTTGCTGGTTTTGGCTCAGGATAGACTTCTAAGATGTCTTTCATGAAAGCTTGTTCGAGTTTCCAGAGATATTGCATGAGTTGTTCTTCGGTTTTAGAAAGTTCCATTGTTCTACAATATTAGAAATAACTCTACAAATGTAGAATAAAAATTTGGATTAGAAAATATTCGAATGTCAAATTTTTCCAATTCACTTTCTTTGTTTTAACTTTTAAACGCTGTTTTTTTAATGAAAAGACCTTTATTTATAATAGGTTCATATCTTGATAATTTTCAATATCAAAGCACAATAAAAAGAAGATTTAATGAGCAACTTTAGTAAATCTAATTTGTAAATTATGGTTGCAGTACTTTTTGAATATTTAAAGATGACCATAAATAAAATGTGTTGGCTTAGTAGTTTAAAGTAACCTTAATAAATTAATTGTTGCATGTAATTAAAACCTCTGTTTTACCGTAATTATCTTTGGAAATATCTTTTTTTCTGAAATCGTAGGTTTGACCTCGAACAGATTTTTTATAGTCGCCGTTCCACCTGAAACTTTTACTTGCTGCATAGTAATATATAATGCCGTTTTTGGTATCGTATATATAAGCTTCATCACCAGAGGCTATATTGTACCAGCCTTTAGACTCCCATTCGTTAGTTTTTAAGTTGACGCCCCTTATAGCAACAGAAATATCCTCTCTGCATTTATTTTTAAAGTACACACGGTAAAATGTTTCCTTTGGCTCACTAGCTTTAGATACCAACACACCATCTACCCAGGTTTCCTTATCGACTATGGTGTTGTTTTTAATAATATATTTTATTGTTTTAACTAATTTATTGTTTTTGTAGTGTTTTTCACCGTCCGTATATACTCCTGGACCGTCAGTATTGTAGGTATAGTGCACACCGTCTTTTACATTACTGATTTCTTTACCATTATCGTAAATTGTATATTCATTTTGGTTACCATCCCTATTGTAATAGACCCATTTGCCATCTCTTTCGCCATTACTGTAATTGCCTTTTTTAGTTATACGAGTTTTTTTAGAATGGATGTTAGTGCTGTAAAATGTCCAGGAGCCATGTCTTTTATCGTTCAAATAATCCCCTTCTTCCTCTAAGTTACCGTCTTCATAAAACTTCCAATGACCAGATTTCTTCCCATTGGTATATTGTCCTTCTTCTACATCACCGCTGTAATTTTTGTCTTTCCAATAGCCGTTTTTTTCATTATTGGCGTAAGTTTTTATACTTTCTAATTCACCATCTTCATCATATTCTTTAAAGGTTCCATGTTTTTCACCCATTTTATAGGCTCCAACCTCTCTTAATTGCCCATCGGAATAATAAGCCTTATACTCACCATTAGGCTCGTCATTTGCCATAATGCCGATAGATCTAAGCTGACCATTTTCATAATAGTCTTTGCACAAACCATTCATTTTACCATCTAATAGTTTAAGTTCTGCTTTAAGGTTGTCATTGTCGTAGAATTCATTTACTAACCATACACCAACCTCTTCACCATTTTTGTAAGTCCCTTTTTTTAATAATTTTTTACTCTCGTGATATTGAATGAATTCACCAATGGGAATGCCTTCATTAAGTGTGGCTTTAGCCATTAAACTGCCATCTTCAAAATAAGCAATGAACTCGCCATCTTCCTTTCCCTCTTTAAAATAGCCTTTAGATTCGAGCATTCCGTTTTCATAATAACTAACAAAAGCTCCATCTAATTCATCATTTTTGTAATTCTCAATCTTTTCGATTTGACCATTTTTATAGTAATACTGCCATTTACCTTCCATTTTCCCATCTACCATTTTGCCTTCAGACATAAGCTCTCCACTCCTGTAAAATTCTTTTTCAATTTGAGAAAAACTGATGTTGATGCAAACTAAAGTTGAAATAAAAAAAAGTATCGATTTCATGATAAGCTAGTTAAGTTTTTGTAGTTAATGTAAATGTAAAAAAAATTGCTAAATTGATGATTTACATGAATTTGTTCCTATAGTTCACCTTATAAATGCAGTATTTTAAGGCTTACTAAAGCTTTATTTTTAAAATAAAAGTGTAAAAAGTTCTTACCCCTAAAGGAATAAATTCCGTTAATTTATGTAATTACTCAAAAGTTCTAACATCTAGATGAGTCTTAATGAATGTAATGCAATTAAAAAGACAGCATAGACATTATTGAAAATTCTATCTTTGTGAAAAATCAATGACTTTTTTAATCAAAGGGTTATAACTGTAACCTAAGTACGTCCGTTAATTATAACAATAAAATGTCAAATAAAATTTTAAATAGCTTTCTGTTCTGTGTCCTCGCATTTGGCTTTTCACAAGGTCAAACTATAGAGGATTTAATGAATCAGGTGAGTACTGCCAATTTACAAACTAGTGTAGCTCAACTATCGGGAGAGCAGTCAGCAACCATTAATGGAAGTACACAAACTATAACTTCTCGTGTTCATAGTAATAATGATTTAGCAGCGGATTACATAAAGGAGCATTTAGAGACTATGTCTAATCTAACGGTTGAATTTCAGGATTTTAACACGACAGGTAAGAATGTTATTGCTACGCAGTTCGGACAATCCAATCCTGACGATATTTATATTATTTGTGCACATTATGATTCGGTCACCACGTATTGTGCAGATGATAATGCAACAGGTGTTGCAGCAGTTATGGAAATAGCAAGACTCCTTTCGAATCAATGTGCTGATAATACTATTGTTTATGCCCTTTGGGACGAAGAGGAAATAGGACTGCGCGGTGCCAACTATTATGCACAGCAAGCCGCTGACGAAACCAATGGCAACACAAGGGACAATATCCTAGGTGTAATTAACATGGATATGATTGGTTATGATGGTGATGCTCCGGGTACCGCAGGTGATAATGACTTTGATATTGATGTAAGGAATATTGCAAATTCAATAGCTATTAAAGATGATTTAATCAGCATTTTAAACACCTATTCATTCGATTTAAATGAAATTGTTGTTAATCCAGGGACAACAGCTAGTGATCATTCACGTTTTTGGAATCAAGGCTATTCTGCTGTTTTAGTTGGTGAATCTTGGGAAACTAATGACCAAACTCCAGACTATCATACCTCGAATGATAGAGTAGAGGATATCGATTTTCAGTATATGACAGAGTTAACCAAATTAGTATTGGCTTATACGGCGACTAAAGCCAATTTAATTGCTGTGGATAATACTGTCACACAAACGGCCACAGATTTAACATCTAATCAAGCAACAGGATCCTATCAATGGATTAATTGTGATACCAATACACCAATATCTGGTGCAACCAATCAATCCTTTACACCATCAACTAATGGGAATTATGCTGTTGAGGTCACTAATGGTGGTTGTACTGAAATAAGTAATTGCGTTAATTTTTCCGTTTTATCTAATGAGGAATTTCAACCTAATGAAATAAAGGTATATCCGAATCCGGTGAAATCCATTATTAAGATTGATAATTTTACAGAGTCCGAAATTGATATCACAGTTAATACTATTTCAGGAAGAGTAGTTAAAAAAACAAACTCCCGACAGGACTACATTGAAATTGAATTCGATAGTACTGCTTCAGGAGTTTATTTTGTGAATATTAAGTCAAAAACAAAGGCTTCGACCTTTAAAATCATAAAGGAATAAAATTATTCAACCGATTTTAATTCGGTAAAATACTTATAGAACCAAGGAATGGTTTCAATGCCTTTTAAGTAATTCCATACACCAAAATGCTCGTTTGGTGAATGTATAGCATCGCTATCCAAGCCAAAGCCCATAAGAATGGTTTTGCTTTTTAATTCTTTTTCAAAAAGTGCGACAATAGGAATACTTCCTCCACTGCGCTGAGGGATTGGAGTTTTACCAAACGTTTGTTCATAAGCTTTTGAAGCCGCTTGGTAACCAACACCATCTATAGGTGTTACATAGCCTTGGCCACCATGATGAGGTTTTACTTTTACTTTTACTGCCTTTGGTACTATGCGTTCAAAATGTGTTTTGAATAATTGCGTAATCTCTTCCCAATCTTGGTTTGGAACCAAGCGCATGGAGATTTTGGCGTAAGCCTTACTTGCAATAACGGTTTTAGCACCTTCACCGATGTAACCTCCCCAGATACCGTTAACATCCAATGTTGGTCTGATGGAATTTCGTTCGTTGGTTGTGTAACCTTCTTCACCATAAACAGCATCTATATCCAGAGCTTTTTTATAAGCCTCTAATGAAAATGGTGCTTTAGCCATTTCAGCACGTTCTTCGTCAGAAAGATTTTCAACTTTATCGTAAAAACCAGGAATGGTAATATGATTATTTTCATCATGAAGCGACGCAATCATTTTAGTCAATACATTGATTGGGTTGGCAACAGCTCCACCATAAAGTCCGGAGTGTAAATCTCTATTTGGTCCAGTCACCTCTACTTCAACATAGCTTAAGCCGCGAAGTCCAGTAGTGATGGATGGGACATCTTTGGCAATCATACCTGTATCTGAAATAAGAATGACATCGTTTTCTAATTTCTCACGATTGGCAGCAACGAATTTACCAAGATTAGCACTGCCAACTTCTTCTTCACCTTCTATCATAAACTTTACGTTACAAGGTAGCTCATTATTTGTAGTCATGTATTCTAAAGCCTTGACATGCATATACATTTGACCTTTATCGTCACAGGCACCTCTAGCAAAAATGGCACCTTCTGGATGTAGGTCTGTTTTTTGTATTACAGGTTCAAAAGGTGGTGAGTTCCATAAATCTAATGGATCTGGTGGCTGCACATCGTAGTGGCCATAAACTAAAACAGTTGGTAAATTTTTGTCAATTAGTTTTTCGCCATATACAATAGGATAACCATCGGTTTGGCAAATTTCAACATTGTCACAGCCAGCCTTTAGAAGACTTTCTTTTATAGCATCTGCAGTATTTAGGACGTCTTTTTTGTAAGTAGAATCTGCACTTATTGAGGGAATTTTTAGTAAATCAATGAGTTCGTCAATGAAGCGTTGTTTGTGCTCATTGATGTAAGCGTTTATATTTTGCATAATAGTAATTTGATTTCTAACAAAAGTAACAATTATGAGAGGATTATTTTCTTAAATAAAACCTATTTGAATATTGAAACTATTGTTTATATTTGCAATCCTTTTGCAGGCGTGGTGGAATTGGTAGACACGCTAGACTTAGGATCTAGTGCCGCGAGGTGTGCGAGTTCGAGTCTCGCCGCCTGTACAGTTAAAAAGCCGAAACATTTGTTTCGGCTTTTCTGTTTTTTGCCTGAGTATTGGAATTCCTATATTTTTTTAAAAAGTAACTTCGAATTTGTTTTATAGGTCAGAAATGGAAAATAAAATTGATATGTTCTATTTCGAGGAAGCTTTTTATATCGTAAAGGTTAAGAATGTGTAAGGGGGAAAAATTAAAAAGGTTATTCTTGATTGAGATAAGATTTAATGAATTTGTTCAAAATATTATTTTTAATTATAAATCTGACTTGGCCTAGAACAATGCATACTTTTAATGATGTCCAGACTTATAATACCGCTACAAAAGTTCTCCAAGTTCTTATAATTACTTATTTTAGTAGCTTAACATTAATGTTGTGTTGATGTTTTGAGAAAGATTAATTTAATAAACAGCTATTGTTTAATGAATATCTTAAAAAATTTCTTTCTTTGTTTTGTCTTTATCTTGTCTGCATCTATGTTTGGGCAAGAAATCCCACCTATACAAACTTTTTCGCCACAAGATTACCAAGCAGAAGACCAAAACTGGGATATCTCGCAAGATAAAAACGGTATAACTTATTTCGCAAATAACAAGGGCTTATTACTGTATAATAGTGCGCGATGGGAATTATTTCCCACACCAAATCAATCCATATTAAGGTCGGTTAAAGTTATAAACGAAAGGATTTACACAGGTTGTTACATGGATTTTGGCTATTGGGAAAAGGATAGTTTAGGAAATTTAAAATACAATTCGTTAATAAAAAATCGCGAAATTGATATTAAGGAAGATGAAGAATTTTGGGATATAATAGAAATTGATAATTATATCTTATTTCAGTCTTTAGATAGAATCTACATATATAATGTTGAGAATGATAGCTTTAAAATTATTGATTCTGAAAATAGAATAAATAAGATTTTTAGAGTTGATGACACTATCTTCTTCCAAAAAAACAAATACGGTCTTTATGAAATTCAAAATGGTGTAGAGCATCTGTTCATCACTTCTGAAGAACTTAATGATAATGAGATCATAAACATTTACAGAATGGACCGATCACTGTTGTTGGTCACCAAAGAAAGAGGTATTTACAGTTATTCAGATGGTGTGTTGAGTCCATGGAACTCTACAGTAAATGAAATTCTTAATGGGTTTAGCATTTATAGCAGTATTCGATTAAAGGATGGAAGTTTCCTGTTTGGAACGATTTCTCAAGGTATAATACAGATTTCGGCTAATGGTAAGTTGATTCTATCTGCGAGCCAGTCAGATGGTTTAAGCAATAACACTGTACTATCACTGCATGAAGGGATAAATGGTAATGTCTGGTTGGGTTTAGATAATGGTATTAATTGTATAAATATTGATTCAGCATACAGGGTCTATAAGGATAAACAAGGTGTCTTAGGAACTATTTATGCGTCGATTAAGGTTAATGACTACATATATCTTGGAACCAACCAAGGTTTGTTCTATAAAAAGGTAACAACGAAATCGAGATTCAATTTTGTGGAAGGCACAAAGGGTCAAGTTTGGAGTTTAAAATATTTTTATGGTACCGTATTTTGTGGTCATGATAAAGGAACATTTATCATTAAAGATAATGAGGCAAAGCTGATTAAAGGAGAAATTGGGACTTGGACTTTAGACAGTATTGAGGGAAGGCCTAATTCATTGATTCAGGGTAATTATAAAGGCTTAAGCATAATAGAATTTAAAAATGACCAATGGTCTTATCGAAATAAGATTGAAGGATTTAATATTTCTTCGAGATACTTTGAGTTTATTGATGCTAATGAATTATTGGTAAGTCATGAATATAAAGGGGTATACAAAGTACGGATAGATGATGGTTATCAAAAAGTTGTAGATTCCGAAAAATTAGATATTCAAAATGGTGCAAAATCGAGTGTCAAAAAATACCAAGGCAGAGTATTGTATTCCAATAAGGAAGGTGTTTATGTGTTTGATAATGCAGAGTCAAAATTTAAAAAGGATGAGGGTCTCAGTGAATTAATAAGTGGTGATAATTATGTTTCAGGAAAATTGATATATGATGACTTAACAAACAGGTTATGGCTGTTTTCTAAAAATAGCATTATTTTTATAGAGCCAGGTGCGTTATCGGCAAAGCCAAAAATCAATACAATTCCAATTCCGTATTACCTTAGAAACAGTAAGGTGGGTTATGAAAATATTCTTAGTCTTAACAGAAATGAGTTCTTAATTGGGACTACAGATGGTTATCTTATAGTAAATATTGGGGCAATACAACATGATGCCAAAAGCATTAAAATAGATCAAGTTTCAAATAACTCGTTATATTATAAATCTGCTCAACTACGTCTTGACCAATCTCCTCAATTGGCAAATAAGAATAACAATATAGTTTTTAAATATAGTATTGTAGATTACAGCAGTTTTTCGGCAACAAAATATCAATATAGATTATTAGGTATTTATGATAACTGGAGTGATTGGTCCGCTGAGTCAGAAGCATATTTTGAAAATCTCCCTCATGGTGATTATAAATTTGAAGTAAAGGCCTATTCTGCAGGTGTAGAATCCAGTAATATAGCATCATACCATTTTTCAATTGAAAAGCCATGGTATCTTAGACCTGTGGCCATCGGCACATACATAATTGTAGGGTTGTTACTTCTCATAGGTATTCAATACTTTAATAGTAGATATTATCAGCTACAAAAACAAAAACTTATAGAAAAGAAACAACGTGAATTGGAACTAGAACAATTGGAAAACCAAAGACAGCTCATTCAATTCAAAAATCAAAATCTTCAGTTGGATATAGAGAATAAAAATCGTGAGTTGGGTACAGCAACGATGAATTTGGTTAAAAGAAATGAGTTGCTTAATAATATTAAAGATGCCTTATCTAAAAGCAAATCTTTAGACGATGTGAGAGGTGTAATCAAATTGATTAATACCAATTTAAACAATACAAGCGATTGGAAACTTTTTGAGGAAGCTTTTAACAATGTAGATAAGGACTTTATGAAAAGGATAAAAACACTCCATCCAACTATAACGCCAAATGATTTAAGACTCTGTGCCTATTTGAGATTAAATCTATCTTCTAAAGAGATAGCTCCATTGCTTAACATTTCTCATAAGAGTGTCGAGGTTAAGCGATATCGATTGCGTAAAAAAATGGGATTAGACCACGAACAAAGTCTTACAGATTACATACTGGAGTTATAACTCCTATACTTTTAGGTTTTCTACCTATACATTACCTATACATTATTGCTATTTATAATGAAAATAGAATGATAACAGATGGCTCTTATCCCTTTTAAAATCAGTCATTAGCTGTAATGTAATATGACATTCGTAAATATTTAAGTCTTTTTTTACGATGTATATTTTTTGTATAGTGTTTTTTTAAGATTTCTTTAGTATTTTGTACTAAGTTGCTAAAACTAATCTCGACTAACTATGAAAATCAAAATTTTTGCATTTTTTGCTATGTTTTTGAGCATAGCAACGCAGGGTCAGAATGTGGATGTTTCGGGTACAGTTACAGAAGCATCTTCTGGTCAGCCATTACCAGGTGTTAATTTGGTAATCAAAAACACAACTAAAGGTGCTTCAACGGATTTTGATGGTAACTTTACCATCACTGATGTACCCTTAAATTCAATTTTGGTTGTGTCCTATTTGGGTTTTATAACTCAAGAAATTAAAATTGAAAATGCCAATCCGCTCAACATTGTTCTACAAGAAGATGCGCAATCATTAAGTGAAGTGGTTGTTATCGGATATGGAACCCAGAAAAAGAAAGAGGTGACAGGGGCTGTGAGTGTCTTAGACTCGGAGTCTATTGAAAAATTAAATCCTGTCAGGGTAGAACAGGCCATACAAGGTCAGGTAGCCGGTGTAAACATTACTTCAAACTCTGGTTCACCAGGAAGTGGTTTAAACATTAGAATTAGAGGTATAACCACTAATGGGGATAATGCTCCTTTAATATTAGTGGATGGAAACAGGATTTCAGATTTATCAGTTCTAAATCCTAATGACATTAAATCGATTAATGTATTAAAAGATGCTACTGCCGGTATTTATGGAGTTCAGGCTGCCAACGGTGTTATATTAATTACCACCAAATCTGGTAGGAAAAATACGGGACTAAAGTTTCAGTTGGATTCTTATTCTGGAGTTCAATTTACAAGCAGAAAAATGGATTTAATGAATGCAAGAGATTTTGCAATCTATGTGAATGACGCGTCAAGTTCTACAGAGTATTTTGTTTACCCCAGAACTGGAACAGATTGGCAAGATGAAGTTTTTGAACGTGCTGCAATATCTAATGTAAGTTTAAACGTAACTGGTGGTAGTGAGAAGTCCGCCTACTCTGCTGGGATATCGTATTTAAATCAAGACGGTATTGTTGGTGGTAGTAAAAACAATTTTGAACGTTTAACGGCAAGACTAAATTTTCAATATGATATTCTGGAGAATCTAAAATTAACCGCTAATGGATTGCATACACTATCGGAGAAACAAAATTTAGCTGAAGGTGGTATAGGTGCCGTTTTATATAATGCAGTTAACATCAACCCAACCATGCCTGTTAGAAATGACGATGGTAGTTTCGCTTTGGCAAATGATATATCTCAAATTGAAATTGTCAATCCTGTTGCACAAATTAATGATACCTATAATACATCTAGAGTGTCAAGATGGAGTGCTGTACTCGGTTTAGATTATACCTTCTTGAAAAATTTCACGGTAACCTCTAGATTCCAAGGTAATCACGCCAATGTAAGGGACGATATTTTTAGACCAGAAGTTTATTATGGTGGTGGTAAATCTTTAAACACAGTAAGTTCACTAGCGGCTCTAGAGGATGATATGATTATTAATGAAGTTGTTGATTTCGGTGCAGATTATACCGATTTTACATGGGATAACTTTATTACTTACACTAATACATTTAACGACAAACATGACCTAACAGTTCTATTGGGCGCATCTTTATATCGCACTAAAGGTAGATTTTATGGTGATGTTGGTAGAACGGAGATGGGAACTAACCAACCTGGACAATCTATTTACGATGAAGGTATGGTGAGACAGCCACGATTTACAGATGCCCAACTTGACAATGGTGCAGATTGGTATGATTCTCGATTGGCATCTTTATTTACAAGGGTTCAATACAGTTACATGGGAAAATATTTGTTTTCTGCTGTAATAAGACGTGATGTATCGTCTCAATTCTCTTCGCAAGATGGTAATAATGTCGGTTACTTTCCTTCTGGATCTGTCGGTTGGAACGTTTCTGAAGAGGATTTTATGAGCGAAGTCAATTGGATAAGTAATTTAAAACTAAGAGCGAGTTACGGAATAATTGGTAACGATAGGATCCCTGCTTTTGCGTTTATCACTAGATTAGATGGTCAAGCGACTATCGATGTTGGTTCTGATGACCTTTTATTTGGATTGGCACCGGGTAGACCTGGTAATCCAGACTTAAAATGGGAAGAACAAGAAACAGCAAATGTTGGGGTTGATTTTAGATTATTTAATAATAAAATAAGTATCTCTGCAGATGCCTACAGAAAGCAAACGAAAGATTTATTATTAACTCCTCAAGCCTCTGCTGTTACAGGTGTAGGAGCACCAGCAACAGGTCCTTCCGTTGTTAATGCAGGTACCGTTAGAAATACTGGTTTAGAGTTCGCGCTTGGTTATAGTGATAATTTTTCAGATGATTTTAGATTTAATTTCAATTTCAACTTTACTACTATAAAGAATGAGGTGATTTCACTCAATGGGAGAACTACACCAGTAGGTGGAGAATACGGTGTGGGTCTTGGTATTACAGATATTACACGTATGGAACCAGGGTTACCACTTGGACATTACTACGGTTACCAAACCAATGGAATTTACCAAACTCAAGCTCAGATTGATGCATTAAACGCAAGCGCACCTTCTGGTACGTATAGTACGATTGGTGATGTTGCACCAGGTGATTTAATATTTGTCGATACCAATGGTGACGGTGAAATTACTGCAGATGATAGAACCAACTTAGGTGATCCGATACCGGATGCCACTTTTGGTATAAACATTGGCTTTACTTATAAAAACATAGATTTTAGTGCAAATGCATTTGCATCTGTGGGTCAAGAAATGGTAAGAAATTACGAACGAAAAGATTTATTCGCAAATCGTGGTACTTACATGTTAGATAGATGGCAAGGCACAGGAACAAGCAATAGTACACCAAGAGCGGTGGCTGGTGCTAATGTTAATAGTGATTTCTTTAGTGATTTTCATGTAGAAGATGCTTCGTTTTTACGTTTACAAAATGTACAGATAGGTTATACTTTCGGAGAAAAATTCAACTCTAGTGTTGGAGTTGACAAATTTAGAATTTATCTTTCTGGTAATAATCTAGTTACACTTACGGATTACTTAGGCTTTGATCCTTCAGCCAATAATGGTAATCCACTAGGCGGTGGTATAGATAATGGATTTTATCCGGTGGCCGCATCTTATTTGTTAGGAATTAATTTAAACTTTTAATCGTTATGAAAAAGAGATTAATAATTTTTTTGAGTTTCATCACATTCTACACTATAGGATGTACAGATGATTTTGTTGAAGTAGAACCCGATGGGTTCAATGATTCTGATTTTTTTAATAATCAAGAAGAGTATGAAAGCGCCCTTGTAGGAGCGTATGATATGTTACAAGCTACGTTCTGGAATGTACTTACGGGTATTGTGGCTTCACCAGATTATGCTGCTGGTGGAGATGAGTTTAATTACGATCAACCCACACTTCAGAATATTAACCTTATGATTCATACACCATCAGATGAGAATCAACTGAGAAGTATATGGGGACTAATGTATGCTGGTTTAAATAGAGCCAATTTTATCTTAGAGTTTAAAAATAAGAGTGAATTTGCGGGTAAGGAAGAGATTATTGCACAAGCATACTTTCTAAGAGCATATTATACCTTTGAATTGGCAAAATTCTTTGGTAATGTGCCTTTAAAAACTGAAAATAGAAATGGCGTATTAAGAATTATGGATGAACGTATCTTTCCAGAAGATGAGTTCAGCATGGAAAGAGTATCCGATTTAGCAACAACATACAGTCTCATTGAAGAAGACTTAAAGGAGGCTATTGCTAATCTTCCTGTGACACAAGAGTTACCTTATGAGGCTACCAAAGGTGCAGCGCAAGCTTTATTAGGTAAAGTATATTTATATCATGCTAAATTCGATCAGTCTAAATATGCTGAGGCATCAACGGTATTGAATCAGGTGATATCAAGTAACCAGTATGCATTAACAACTGGGGAAACTTATCAAATGCTTTTTGAGGGCGAAGGAGAAAACAGTTCAGAAGCTGTTTTTGAAATCCAATACACTGGTATAGAAGCAGCTGGCTGGGGTTGTATAGAATGTAGTCAAGGAACGTATTTCCCGCAGTTTTGTGGACCAAGATCACCTTACAATGACCCAGTGTATTCTTCTGGTTGGGGATTTTGTTTGCCTTCAGTTGAATTGTATGATCTTTTTGAAGATGGAGATGCAAGACGAGATGTTACATTTTTTGATTTAAGAGACGCCCAGGATTCTTATACACAAAGTAGAGATGACACCGGACTTTTCAATAAAAAATACATGCCTAGAAAAGCAGACGATGGTGTGGGTGCAGATCCTTTAAATTACTCGCAGAATTATCGAGCTATAAGATATGCAGATGTTTTATTGATGGCAGCTGAAGCTGAAGCGCAAAGTGGTGGTGGAAATGCTGAAAACTATCTAAATCAAGTCAGAGCTCGAGCTTATGGAGATAATAGTCATGATTACACTTCGGCAGAAGGTAGTTTATTAGAGGCGATATACCTAGAAAGAAGAAAAGAGATGGCAGGCGAAGGGCATGGCTTCTTTGATTTGGTTAGAACAAATAGAGCGGCCTCTACTATAGAAGGCTTTACACCAAATAAGAACGAAGTTTTTCCAATTCCTTTGATAGAACTTCAATTAGCTCAGGCCGAAGAACGCTGGGGCAATCCAGGATATTAAAAAAGTTGAACAAAAAATAGAATAAAAATGAAAATATTTAAAAAGGGCGTTTATTACATTTTAGCATTATTAATGCTAAGTGTTTCATTTTCTTGCGAGGAAGATGATCAGTTAAACATAATAGCAGGATTGGATTTCAATATCGCAGAATTAAATCCAGAAGGTAATTTAGTGGGAGTTATCGCAACCACAATTCCACCAGACGGAAGAATTGTTTACACTGTAGACTTTGGAGATCCAAACGGTACAGATATCGTGCCTGATGATAATGACAATCCCAGTGATGTTGTAAAAACAACAAGCGGTCCAATGGTATCTTATGAATATCCAGAAGAAACAGCTACATACACTATTACGGTTACAGCATCCTTGCCTGGAAGAGATGATGTGTCCATTTCTAAGGATTACACGGTTATTTTTCAAGAACCAGAACCAGATCCAACAGATAATCCATTTTTTGGAACTTGGCGTTTGGCACCAGAGGCAGGTGCTTTAGGAGTAGGTCCTGGACAGGGAGATGTATCTTGGTGGTCAAATTCTCCTGAAGATGTAGTAACAAGAGATTGTTTGTTTGATGATGAGTATGTATTTAACGCTGATAATACGTTTCAGAATGTCCTAGGAGATCAAACTTGGTTAGAGCCATGGCAAGGAACAGATCCAGAAGCTTGTGGTACTCCAGTTTTTCCTCATGATGGAACTGCTAGTGCAACATATGAATTTACAAGTAGTGAACTTACAATCAACGGTGCAGGTGCATTTATGGGTCTAGCAAAAGTGGTCAATGGTGCAGAGCTTGGAGCAGCGGATACAGTACCAGAATCAAGAACATATCAATATATACTATCTGATGATGGCTTGTCATTAACTTTACAAATCCCTGTTGCAGGAGATGGCTGGTGGACATTTAGATTTGTTAAGGATGCACCTCCGGCGCCTTCAGCTTTAGAAGGGTCTTGGAGATTGGCACCAGAGGCTGGTGCGTTTGGTGTAGGTCCAGGTCAAGGTAACGTCTCCTGGTTTTCAAGTTCAGAAGAAGATATTACAACAAGAGCTTGTTTATTTGATGATGAGTATGTATTTAATGCTGACGGAACGTTTCAAAACGTATTAGGTTCAGAAACATGGTTAGAAGGTTGGCAAGGTCAAGATCCTGAAGGTTGTGGAACACCAGTTTTCCCTCATGATGGAACAGCCTCTGCAACATATGATTATGACGCAGGAAATAACACATTAACTATTAATGGTACAGGTGCCTTTTTGGGCTTGGCCAAAGTATTTAACGGTGGTGAGTTAACAAATCCATCGGAGGCGGTAGAAAGTATAGAGTACATTGTGGAACTACAAGATGAAAACACTATGATTGTAGATATCGCTGTTGCGGGTGATGGTTGGTGGAGATTTAAATTAGTGAGAGAGGCACCACCTGCTAATCCGTTGGTGGGTACTTGGAGGTTCGCCCCAGAAGCAGGTGCTTTTGGTGTAGGTCCTGGTCAAGGTAATGTGTCTTGGTTCTCTAGTTCATCAGAAGATGTCACAACAAGAGACTGTTTATTTGATGATGATTATGTATTTAATGCAGACGGAACATTTGAAAATGTTTTAGGTTCTGAAACTTGGCTAGAAGCTTGGCAAGGACAAGATCCTGATGGATGTGGTACACCAGTATTTCCACATGATGGAAGTGCGTCTGCAACTTATACTTATGATGAAGGAGCAGGAACGGTCACTATTAACGGTACAGGTGCTTTCTTAGGCTTAGCCAAAGTATTTAATGGTGGTGAGTTAGCCAACCCATCTGGAGCGGTAGATAGCATTGAATATATTGTAGAGTTTGAAAATGCCGATACAATAATCGTTGATATAGCTGTTGAAGGTGATGGCTGGTGGAGATATAAGTTTGTAAGACAATAATTATTTAGTCTAATTGTTTGAAATCAAAGGTCAGTATGATAGTACTGACCTTTTGACACATTTTTTAAGTGTCAAAAAAGTTCTGTAACTTACAAAAAAGACTGATTTCCTTAAGCAATCAAATAAAAACATAAAATTCAATCTATGAAAAATAATCTAATTGTACTGCTCTTTATGCTGGTTGTTTCATTTACGCTAGCACAATCAGATCAGGTATCCGTCGTAAAAAGTGATGATGGTTTCAGGCTTACTGTTAATGGTGAAAATATGATTATTAATGGTATGAACTGGGATTACGTTCCTATTGGTACAACCATAACTGATACAGGTATCTGGGGCAGATCTGATGATATTATAAAAGCTGCCTTGGATGAAGAGATGTTACTTCTCAAAAATATGGGAGTTAACGCTATTAGAACGTATGGTCTAGAGCCAAAATGGATTCAGTATATTTATGAAAACTATGGTATTTATACCATGCTCAATATAACCTTTGGTGCATATGGGCTTACCATAAATGGTGCTTGGACACCACAAACTGACTATGCTGATGAAGCGACGAGAGAAATTCTCATGCAGGAAGCTATTGACATGGCCAACACGTATAAGAATACTCCAGGTCTGTTATTATACATGATAGGAAACGAAAACAATTATCATTTATCATGGACAGGTGCAGAAACTGAAGCGATTCCAATCGATGGTGCTGAGGACACTAATAAAATAGCTGCGGCTCGTGCACTTTACAAAGCCTTTAATGACGCCGCTAAAGAAGTTAAATCTATAGATCAGTCGCATCCTATAGCAATTTGTAATGGGGATTTACTATACCTAGATTTAGTGAAACAAGAATGTACAGATATAGATATTTACGGAACCAACATGTACCGAGGGGTGTCGTTTGGTGATGCATTTCAACGGGTAAATGATGAATTAGATATGCCTATCCTATTTGCAGAGTTTGGTTCCGATGCTTTTAATGCAAAAGACAACAAGGAAGACCAATATATGCAAGCATACTTTGATGTTGAAAATTGGAAAGATATATATCAAAATGCCGCAGGACTTGGTAAAGCAGGAAATTCATTAGGTGGATTCACCTTCCAGTTTAGCGATGGCTGGTGGAAGTTCGGACAAACAAAAAACCTTGACGTTCACGATAATAATGCTTCTTGGCCTAATGGTGGTTACTATATGGATTTAGAACCAGGACAAAATAATATGAATGAAGAATGGTTTGGTATTTGTGCTAAAGGGCAAACAGATTCAAGAGGGTTATATACCTTGTATCCTAGAGCAGCATATTATGCTCTTAAAGAAGTACATCAATTTGATCCTTATGCGGAAGGTGTTAATCAGGATTTTCTCTATAACTATTTTAAGAACATCAATGTAATGGATGCCGTACTGAGAGCAAGAGGTGATAAAGCGGCTCTTGGTGGTGGTGATGCGGAAAAGCTAAGTATAAGTAGGCTATCAGCACAATTCACAACATTTAATACGGGTGGTAGTTTAATTACTACTCCAGATACGGAAGATCCTAATGCTAATGTATTTCCAAATCAATTAGGTTTTGATCATATGCAATCGTATTTCGTGGGTATTCAAGGAAAACCAGCGGCCAATATGAGAGCTAATGTTGAGTTTAATATATTAGGTAATGTAGCAGAAAACCCAATCAATGAAATTTTTTATGAGAATGTTGGTAGACCAATTACAGTTGTTGGTGTTGAAGGTGGAAATAATATCGATGCAGAAATAGCTGATTTTAACAGATTGCGCGTTTATCAAGCTGAGTTTGAATGGAAGGCAAAAGATTTTGATCTAAGAGGGTTCTACAGAACAGGTCATTACCATTGGGCTTATGAAGGTGATTTCTTTAACCTTTATCCAGAAGCTAACTATGGACCAAACCTAGATATCTACAATGGTGAGATCCTTGGTATTGAAGTTGATGCCAAGGGTGAATTAGAAGGTTTGAAAGCAGCATTCGGTCCACAACTTTGGTGGGGTGCTAACCCAACGATGTTATTAAAGTACTCGAGAAATATACTTAATTGGGATGTGACCGGAATTTATCATAGAGATCTCAATACGGATTTAGAATTTGATGAAAATGGTAGACGTGTATTAAATCCCAATCAAGTACGTTCTGGTATTATACCACCATGGCCAACAGAGCGTGCTACGCTTGCCATCGAAAGAGATTTTGGTAGTTTTGGTGTAACCTTAGGTGGTATTTGGGGCGGAAATCCATTAAATGGCAGTTCATTCCAAATGTATGACGAAAACAATGATGTTGTAGTCGTAGATCAAGTTAACAGCCAGGATAATTGGGGAGCAAAAGCTAAAGTAACTTATCAAAAAGGCCGATTCAATTGGTATGCACAAGGGTCTTACATGGGGCTAGTGGCAAATGGAGGTGCTGATCAAACAAGAACATTTACAGGTTGGAGACTTAAAGATTCAGGTAGCGGTAATATGACAAACTTCCTATCAGGTTTTACCTATTCTTTTGGTAACTTACAGGTAGCACCAAACTTTATGTGGCAGAAACCCTTGGTAGATCCTATGCCAAATGGTGTCCCTGCACCAGGTCGATTAAGAAATGTTATTGATGATCCTTTCGCTGTAAGAGGTGGTAACAGAGAAACTACGGCAGGTGAAATTTTATTCACTTTCGACCCTACACCTGGAACCTGGATGTACGAGTGGAATAATGATAGAGAAGAAGACGCTAAATTTGCAGTAAGTGCTGGATTTGTTTACAGATACTTACCAACTACACAAGATGCGCACATTGGATTCTTAGCAAATCGTACATTTTTTGCGTTTTCTGAATCTGCACCGGCAGAAGATTTATGGGAAGCACATACACGAATCGTTTCTAAGTTAAGTCCTGAGTTAGGAATTATTGGTAATTTCTATTACGGTAATGGTCAAGGTAATGGTGATTCTGATAGAACCATTACTCGTTTTGGTGGGGATTTAAGAATGCTTTATAAAAACTTTAAGGTAATGTCTCATGTTAAGGTAAATGATTGGGGGCCTTTTGATTATCACAGAGATTTCAACTTGACCTTTCCTTTACAGTTAATGCTAGACGTGTCAACAACTCTTGGAAAACCAGATTGGTTTATTTTACCGAGTACGCAAGTAGGAATTAGAGGAACTTGGAGGTCTTTAGACCAAAACTCACCAAGGTATTCACCTTTAGCGACTGATCCGAATTCAACCAATCCAAATTCACCACCGACTCTAAGCCCTGTTGGTTTTCCTGATGGAACAGAGTGGGAAATAAGAACTTACATCCATATTAATATTGGTAAATAAAATTCTATGATTATGAAAAACAAAAATTTAAAATATAGCATCATCTTACCTTTAGTTGGATTGATATCTATCGTAATGATAAGTTGCGAAAGAGGTTTTTCAGATGATGTAGACTTAGCAACATTCCCTACAAACGGAGATATCTATATAGATGATCCAGTAGGTTTGACAGATGAATTTTTTACATCCTTTGATCCAGCAACGGGCGCAAACACTAATGGATTTGGAACAGATAACAATGAGGTTTATGAAGGTTCTTCTTCAATCAGAATAGATGTGCCAGCACCAGACGATCCAAATGGAGGTTACATAGGTGGGATTTTCAAAGATCGCGGTGAAGGAAGAGACTTATCGGGATATGACGCCTTAACATTCTGGGCAAAGGCATCAACTTCTGCAACAATTGAGGTTGGTTTCGGTTCAGACTTTATAGAAGATAAATATGCGGTTGGTGTTAGTGATTTAGTACTTTCAACAGCTTGGAAAAAGTATATTATACCTATTCCAGACCCTTCTAAATTAGTTCAAGAACGAGGTTTGTTTTTGTTTGCAGCGGGAACACAGAGCACTAACGGAGCATCTTATTCATTTTGGATTGATGAGTTGCGTTTTGAAAGCTTGGGTACGCTAGGTCAACCAAGACCTAGAATACTTGGTGGTCAGGACCAAACGGCCCAAGCCAATATCGATACATCGGTACCATTAATTGGATTGACTTATACGGCAAACCTCCCTGATGGACAGGATATTACTGTGTCAGCAGCACCTTCTTATTTTGATTATGAAACATCCAACCCTTTTGTGGCATCGGTTAATGACTTAGGAATAGTTACTGTTGATGGCCCAGGACAAGGCGGTGATAATACGGCTGTAATTACAGCGAGTATAGGTGGTATTTCGGCAGAGGGTTCCTTAACAATAGAGGCTGTTGACATCGATGTGATTTCAATATTTAGTGATGTTTTCGCTAATGTACCGGTAGATAATTACAACGGGTTCTATGAGCCATTTCAAACGACTCTGGGTGGTGCAGTAAATGAAAATGGAAATAACATCATTGATTACACTATGCTAAATTTCGTAGCTATTGAATTTTATGGTAGAGACGGAAGTGATGTAGATCCTATAGATGCTACAGATATGACACATTTGCACATAGAGTTTAGAGTTAATGAAACTGTTGACGCATCAGACTATATAAATATGGAGCTGCATAATAATTTCACCTTGCCCAATGGTATTTCGGGATCATTTCAAATATTAGGTACGGAATTATTGAGTAACGAATGGGTAGAGTTTGATATTCCATTATCAAGTTTTAATGGGCTTACCTCTAGGGATGCCATTGGAATGATGTTATTTGTTACAGATAATAATATTGCCAATTTATCTATAGATAATATTTATTTCTACGCAGAAAACTAAAAAAAAAAGCTAAAAATGAAAAATAGGAATTTGAACATTAGACTAAAATCAATACTTATATGCAGTGGGCTTTGTGCCGGACTCATGGGATTAATTACAAATTGTAATCCCGATGAGACTCAAAACGTAACAAACTTTAACACCATATCAATGCAGGATGAATTTGATATTGATGGAGCTCCTAATCCGGCCATATGGACCTATGATATAGGCACTGGTAATAATGGATGGGGAAATGCTGAACTTCAATATTATACTGATAGACCAGAAAATGTGGTCGTAGAAAATGGTATGCTCAAAATTACTGCAATTCAAGAAGATTTTGAAGGTTCAGGTTATACGTCAGCCAGACTATTAACCCAAGGTTTATTTGAGCAAAAGTATGGGCGTTTTGAGGCCAGAATGAAATTGCCATATGGCAAAGGTATGTGGCCTGCATTTTGGCTACTTGGAGCTAATATAGATGAAATTAGTTGGCCATTCTGTGGTGAGATTGATGTCATGGAAAATGGTGGTTCAAAGCCAACTATTGTAAGTGGGGCAGTACACGGCCCAGGGTATTCAGCTGGAAATGCAATCGTAAAAGAATATGAATTTACTGATAGTCGTGTAGACTCCGAATTTCATGTCTATGGCATAGAATGGGGTCCAAGATATATTAACTACTACGTAGATGATGTTTTATATAACCAAATTACACCAGAGGATGTAACTGGTGATTGGGTTTTTGATAATGGACCATTCTTCATGATTATCAATTTAGCTGTCGGTGGTGTATTTGATGGAAACCCTAATGAAAACACAGTATTTCCACAAACCATGTATGTGGATTATGTAAGAGTGTATTCAGCCGACTAAAAAATAAAATACCATGTTCAAAGGTCAGGATTTATAATCTTGGCCTTTTTGACCCTCATCTATTAACAACCAACGTTGAATCATTAAGATTTTGGAAAAGAAAACTACACAAGATAAAGCCGTAAAATTAGAACCTGTAAGTATTAACGGAAAGGACTATTTTAAAATTTCTAACAGTGACCAGATGCGTCCTTTCTTTATGAGTATTGTTAGCGACTCTAATCACTGGATGTTTATATCTAGTAATGGAGGTTTAACTGCTGGAAGAAAAAATGCTGAGTATGCATTATTTCCGTATTATTCAGATGATAAAATAACTGAATCCTCAGAGATAACAGGTGCAAAATCTATATTTCAGGTCACCAAAAATGGCGAAAAGTACATTTGGGAACCATTTTCAATTAGGTTTCAGGATAACTACAATACCATCTGCAATCTTTATAAAAGTGTCTATGGTAATGCCCTGATTTTTGAAGAAATTAATCTGGATTTGGACCTAACTTTTAGATATGAATGGTGCTCTAGCAATAAGTATGGTTTTGTTAAAAAATCAACATTAATAAACAATTCAGAAACTTCTATAGAAGTAGAGTTGTTAGATGGTATTCAGAATGTGATGCCATTTGGTGTTAGTAGTGCCTTACAAAACGCCAGTAGTAACTTGGTAGATGCCTATAAAAGAACGGAATTGGTTAAAGATACTGGTATAGGGATCTTTGCATTAAGTGCCATAATAGTGGACAAAGCAGAACCAAGTGAAGCACTCAAGGCCAATATAGCTTGGTCAATAGGCATTGATAATCCAAACTATTTATTGTCTTCTTTACAATTAGACAAGTTCAGGAATTTTGGCAAGGTTAATCAAGAAACCGATATAAAGGCTGAAAAGGGAGCTTACTTTGTAAATGCTTCAGTAACTCTTGAATCGAAAGTTGCAAAAGAGTGGATGATAATAGCGAATGTTAATCAAGATTCCTCAGATATTGTTGCTATCTCTAAGCAAATAGGAACAGATAACCAACTTGCAGCAAAAGTCGAGGCCAACATTCAACTTGGTACAAAAAAGCTTATAAAACTTAATGCATCGTCAGATGGTTTACAATTAACCTCTGATAATTATAGAGACACAAGACATTTCTCTAATACGCTATTCAATATCATGCGTGGAGGAATTTTTGATGATGGGTATACCATTGAAAAATGGGATTTAAAGAAGTACTTGAGCAATGCCAATATCAATGTATCCAAACAAAATGCGGATGTATTGGATGGCTTGCCAGAAAAATTCAAGTTAAGTGAGCTAAAACACGTCGCAAACTCTAGTTCGGACAAAGATTTTAAAAGACTTTGTTTAGAGTACATGCCATTAAAGTTTAGTAGAAGGCATGGAGATCCAAGTAGGCCATGGAATAAATTCTCAATAAATACGCGAAGTGAAGTAGATGGTTCAAAAATTTTAGATTACGAAGGTAACTGGAGAGATATTTTCCAAAACTGGGAGGCACTTGCTGCTTCTTATCCTGAGTTTATCGAAAATATGATTCACAAGTTTCTAAATGCTACAACTTTTGATGGTTATAATCCTTACCGTATAACAAAAGATGGTTTTGATTGGGAAATTATAGAACCAGATGATCCTTGGTCATATATTGGATATTGGGGAGATCACCAGATTATTTACTTGCTTAAGTTTTTAGAGTTTATCGAGGAATATAAGCCTGGAAAATTAGAGAGTTTCTTTACGGAAGATATTTTTGTATATGCTAACGTACCTTACCGAATAAAAGGTTACCACGATACATTAAAAAATCCAAAGGATACTATTGAGTTTGATGAGGACTCAGATAAGAACATCAGAACAAATAGAAATAGAATTGGTGCAGACGGAGCGCTATTACAGTATAAAAACGGGTCTATTGTTAGAGCCAATTTTATGGAAAAGATTTTGGCAACAACCCTTGCCAAACTTTCAAACTTTATTCCTGAAGGAGGTATTTGGATGAATACTCAAAGACCTGAATGGAATGATGCCAATAATGCCCTTGTTGGTAATGGTGTTTCTATGGTAACACTTTACTACTTGAGAAGATTTTTAAAGTTTTTTGAAGGAGTGTTTGAAAGTGCGTCTACTAGCGAGATTGAAGTTTCATCAGAGCTTGCAGAATTTTTTAGTACTGTAAAATCAGCATTCATTCAAAACGAAGCAATTTTAAATGGCGCAATAGATGATAGTAAAAGGAAACAAATTCTGGACATTATTGGCCAGGCAGGTGGAAACTACAGAGATCGAATTTACAACAACTCATTCTCTGGAGATAAGGTACAGATTAATTTGAATGAAGTATTAGACTTTACGAAATCTGCAATAAAACATTTAGAACATTCAATTAGAGCGAACAAAAGAAATGATAATCTTTATCATGCTTATAATTTAATGACGGTTGAAGGAAACGAAGCTGTTTCCATATCATATTTGGATGAAATGTTAGAAGGACAAGTTGCGGTGTTAAGTTCTGGTTATTTATCTTCTGAGGAGAATCTAGCGGTTTTAGACGGATTAAAACAAAGTAAGCTTTTTAGGGAAGATCAATATAGCTACGTTTTATATCCATATAAAAATCTTAAGGGCTTCATGGAACGAAACATCATTTCATCCGAAGCTGTAAATGATTCAAAATTATTAAAGACCTTAATTTCAGATGGGAATACACGGATCATCAAAAAGGATATTAATGGCAGCTATCATTTTAATGGAAACTTCAAGAATGCAAATGATTTAGAGGAGGCACTAAACGACCTCAGAGAAACGAATTACAAGGAATTAGTAGAAACGGAGCAAGCAAAAGTGATTCAAATTTTTGAAAGCGTATTTAATCATAAAGCATTCACTGGCCGTTCAGGTACCTTTTATGGCTATGAAGGTTTAGGTTCTATATATTGGCATATGGTGTCTAAGTTGTTACTAGCTGTAATGGAGTGTTGCCAAAAAGCCATTGCTGAAAATGCCTCTCCAGAGGTTATTGGTAGACTTTTAGAACATTATTATGAGATTAATGAAGGTATAGGTGTTCACAAATCGCCAAAATTATATGGTGCTTTCCCAACCGATCCTTATTCGCATACACCAGCAGGAAAGGGTGCGCAACAGCCTGGAATGACAGGTCAGGTTAAAGAGGATATTTTAAGTCGTTTCGGCGAATTAGGTGTTTTTGTTAAAGATGGTCTGTTGGTTTTTGATCCTTGTATGCTTAGAAAAGACGAGTTCTTGGCTGAGGCACAAACATTTAAATATGTAAATATTAATGGTGATGAGGCTACGGTTAATGTTAACGAAGGTCAATTGGCATTTACGTTTTGTCAGGTACCTGTTGTGTATTCAATAGGTAGTGATTACAAAACAAATGTTTCATTTAAAAATGGCTCGGTAAAAACATTTAATCAAATGCGTTTGGATAACGATACCAGCGACAAAGTGTTTAGTCGTTTGGGTGAAGTAGAGCATATTACAGTTCATATTAAAGAAGACTATTTAAAATAAAAAAGTAAGCATCATGAAAATAAGAAGAATATCAGTATGTATTTTATCTATCGTGTTCATGATATCTTGCAAAAGTGAAAAGAACAGGGAACAACAGCCCTTAACCCAAATTAAAAAAGAAGTGACAGCAAAAGAGATATTAGGAAATCCAGATTATCTGGCTATTTCTTATGGTGGATATAGAGGAAAGACTAGGGATAGTCAACCCTCTATTGCAGAGTTAAAAGAGGACTTAAGGATTCTTTCAGCTATGGGAGTTAAGTTACTTAGAACCTATAATGTACAACCAAAATTACCACATGCCTCTAATGTATTAAAGGCAATATCAGAATTGAAAAAGGAAGATGAAAATTTTGAAATGTACGTAATGCTTGGTGCTTGGATAGACTGTCTTAATGCATGGACGGATAAAGCGCCTAATCATGATGTTGAAAGCCCCAATAATGCTGGTGAGATCAAAAGGGCCGTTGCTTTGGCAAATCAATATCCAGATATTGTTAAGATTATTGCCGTAGGTAATGAGGCCATGGTAAAATGGGCAACGTCTTACTATGTTCAACCAGAGGTTATTTTAAAATGGGTCAAACACCTTCAAAAGTTAAAAGGAGAGGGTAAATTACCTAAAGACTTATGGATTACCAGTTCTGATGATTTCGCGTCTTGGGGAGGCGGTGAGAGCAGGTACCATGTAGATGATTTAAATGAATTAATTAAATCAGTCGACTTTATTTCAATGCATACCTATCCTTATCACAACACGCATTATAATCCAGAATTTTGGGGAGTTCCCGAAGCTCATGCGAATATGCCGGATACGACTAAAATTGAAATGGCCATGGAACGCGCTATAAAATTTGCCCAAAAACAGTACGATAGTGTAACTAATTATATGAAAAGCGTTGGTGTCAATAAACCTGTACATATTGGAGAAACAGGATGGGCAACAACTTCCACTGGGTATTATGGGCCAAATGGTTCTAGAGCCACTGATGAATATAAACAAGGCTTATATTATAAATTAATGAGACGATGGACTAATAGAGCCAAGATTTCATGTTTTTATTTTGAAGCATTCAATGAACAGTGGAAGGACTCTCATAATCCTAATGGTTCTGAAAATCATTTCGGATTATTTACTATAGACGGCAAAGCAAAATATCCTATTTGGGATTTGGTAGATAAAGGAATTTTTGAAGGATTAACCAGAAATGGAAATGCTATCACTAAAACATACAATGGTGATAAAAATGCACTTTTAGAAGATGTGTTGGTACCACCGTCTGAGGAAGATATTATGGCAAAACATTAATAAAATGAAAATATTAAAAACCAGTATTTATTGTCTTTTAATATCAGCTATGAGTTGCAATACACAACCAGAACAACTAAATGTTGAAATTTTTGAAACTTCGGCTAGTGGAAATCAATTGACATCCATAAAGCCTATGGTAAACGATAAAGAAATAGATACATTACCAATTGTTCGCATTCTACCAGATCAAAAATACCAAACCATTACAGGCTTTGGTGGTGCATTTACAGAGTCTTCAGCTTATTTGCTTAATAAGTTGAGCAAAACAAATAGAGACCTTATAATGAAGGCTTATTTCAGTGAAGAAGGTGCTAATTATTCGTTGTGTAGAACACACATGAATTCTTGCGATTTTTCATTAGATCAGTATTCTTACACTCCTACCGAAGACAAGGAATTAAAAGATTTTTCTGTCAAAGAGGATATGGACGATTTAATTCCCATGATTAAGGAAGCTCAGACTATTTCTAAAGACGGCTTCAAACTGTTTGCGTCACCTTGGACAGCACCGCCATGGATGAAAGATAATAAAGAATGGGTTGGAGGTAAACTACTTCCAGAGTATTATCCAACATGGGCCTTGTTCTTTTC
This sequence comes from Winogradskyella aquimaris, assembly GCF_042676105.1. NCBI lineage: Bacteria > Pseudomonadati > Bacteroidota > Flavobacteriia > Flavobacteriales > Flavobacteriaceae > Winogradskyella > Winogradskyella aquimaris. The sequence goes on from NZ_JBHTJQ010000016.1 coordinate 825,373, forward strand.
TAAATATATAGAAGCTTATAAAGATCAAGGTATAGAGCTTTGGGGCTTTACTGTAGAAAATGAACCTCATGGTAATGGGAATAATTGGGAGAGTATGCACTTTACACCAGAAGAAATGACCGATTTTGTTCAAAATCACTTAGGTCCTAAGCTAGAAGCTGATGGTTACGGTGACAAGATTATTTTAGGTTATGATCAAAACAGAGCAGGTTTAAAAGAGTGGGTAGACGTGATGTATGCTACAGAAGAATCTTCCAAATATTATGATGGTACGGCCATACATTGGTATGAGAGCACGTATAAAATATTTGCTGAAGACCTTCAGTATGCGCATCAAAAAGCACCAGATAAGTACCTTATAGAAACCGAAGGGTGTATTGATGCACAAGTTCCAGTATGGAAAGATGATGCTTGGTATTGGAAAAAAGAAGCTACAGATTGGGGCTGGGATTGGGCAAAGGAAGAAGAAAAGTACTTACATCCCAAATATGCACCGGCAAACCGTTATGCGAGAGATATTATTGGATGTCTTAATAATTGGGTAGACGGTTGGGTAGATTGGAATATGGTTTTGAATAAACAAGGTGGGCCAAATTGGTTTGAAAATTGGTGTATAGCGCCAGTAATTGTAGATGAAGATAATGATGAGGTCTACTTTACACCTTTATATTATATCATGGCTCATTTCAGCAAATATATAAGACCAGGTGCCAAAGTTTTGGGTATAGACCAATCGGATGCTGACTTAATGATTACGGCTGCAAAAAACCCAGATGGCTCAACAGCAGTGGTAGTTTTTAACGAAGGTAAAACAGCGAAACAATTCAATTTGTGGCTGAATGAGAAAAGAACTAGTGTGAATATTAGCGCGCAAGCGATTCAAACTATAATAATACCAACTAAATAAGAAAAATATGAGTTCAACTAAGGTACCTATTGGTCAAAAAGCAGCTTTTGGTGCTGGTCATTTTATTTTAAATATTCTGCCTGGAACATTAGGCGTATTTATTCAGTTTTTCTTACTAACAGCATGGGGTGTTGATCCACTCTGGGCCGGGCTTTTAGGAGGTCTACCAAGAATCTTTGATTCTATTACAGACCCTATAATGGGTTTCATTTCTGATAACACAAAATCACGATGGGGAAGACGAAGACCATACATATTCGTAGGTGCAATTATTAGTGGACTATTATTCTTTCTGATGTGGCAATTAGATGATAACGCTTCACAGAGCTATATCATTTGGCATGTCATGATTTTACAACTGTTATTCCTAATAGGTAACACCATGTTCGCCACTCCTTTAGTTGGTTTGGGTTATGAAATGACATCAGATTACAACGAGCGTACGAGGCTAATGGCATTTTCAAATACAATGGGGCAGATTGCATGGATGATAGTGCCTTGGCTTTATGTTATTATACCAGATACGGAAACATTTAATACCCAAACCGAAGGTGTACGAACAATGGCACTCATCGTTGGTGTGATGTGTGTTGTTTTTGGGATATTACCTGCACTCTTTTGTAAAGGAATCGATTCTTCACACATGGAAAATCGTAAAGAAATCAATTTTAAAACATTAGCAGCCAACATGAAGGATTTGCTTGCCGGAATCGTTCAGGTGTCAAAGAATCGTCCTTTTATGAAATTGTGTGGGGCAACGTTCTTAGTATTCAACGGATTTCAGCTGGTTGCTGCGTTCGGAGTATTCATCATAGTATTTTACATGTATAATGGTAGTTATGAATTAGCAGGTACATGGCCTGCTTGGTTCAATACGATCAATGCTATAATCACGGCATTTATAGTCATACCAATTATTTCTAGAATGGCTAATAAATGGGGTAAGAAAAATGCATTTATTATTTCAACTGTGCTATCCATTATTGGTTATATAGGTAAATGGTGGGGCTTTGATAAGGAATTAAACAGCCAATTTGCGCAAACTGGACTTGGAAAAAGTTTGAATTCTGGTGTAGGATCTTTATTTGAAACTTTAAATCCGGCTTTAGAAAATGTTGGTATGTCTTGGTTTAGTATTGAACCAGGAAGTGAAATACCATGGTTAATTTTTGTGCCTATACCATTATTTGCATTTGGTATGGGTGGTCTATTTACCTTAATGATGTCCATGACGGCAGACGTTTGTGACTTGGATGAATTAGAAAATGGGATGCCTAGAAAAGAAGGAACGTTTGGTGCTATATATTGGTTAATGGTAAAGATTGGGCAATCCATTGCATTAGTTTTAGGTGGTGTTATATTAAGTATTGTTGGTTTTGATCCAAATGCTACTGAGCAATCTATTGAAACCATGACCAATCTTCGAATAGCAGATATAATAGTACCATCAGCTACTGCCGCTCTTGCGGTATGGGTAATGTGGAAATACAGCCTTAATGAAGAACGGGCTAGAGAGATTAAACGAGAATTGGTTGAACGAAGAGGAGAATTATAATTATCAACAAAAACTAAAAAATAAAAATGTCATACAGAGAAGAATTCTATTTTAAGCCTACTAGGTACAAACAAACTTTAACCCAGGGTATTGATCTTTCAAAGTATTCATTGGAAGACTTAAAAGCGTTATGGAGAAAAACATTAAATGACGGCATGCATGGTATTTGTTTTAGTATGTATGAAGATGGCCAAAGACCAGGTGATACAATTACTGTAGAACAGGTTGAGCGTCGTGTTAAAATACTAAAGCCTTATACCAAATGGATTCGTTCATTTTCTTGTGTGGAAGGTAACGAGCATGTAGCACGTCTATCTAAGAAACATGGTCTAAAAACGTTGGTTGGTGCGTGGCTTGGAGATGACAAAGAGGACAACGAAGAGGAAATAGAAGGCCTTATACAATTAGCAAAAGAAGGTTGTGTTGATGTAGCAGCTGTTGGAAATGAAGTACTTTATAGAAATGACCTCTCCTTAGAAGAGTTAGTTGGGTACATTAACCGTGTTAAAGAAGCACTTACTGGCATGAATATTCCCGTGGGTTATGTGGATGCTTATTATGAATTTTCACGTCATCCAATTTTAGTAGAAAGTACAGATGTTGTTTTAGCAAATTTATATCCTTATTGGGAAGGTTGTCCTATTGAGTACGCACTCGGACACATGCAGGCTATGTTTGGTCAAGTGGTAGACGCGGCACAAGGCAAACCTATTATTATAACCGAAACAGGATGGCCAAGTCGTGGCGGTGGTCTAAGAGGAGCAATTGCAGGTGAAGAGGCTGCTATGAAATATTTTATTGATGCTATCAATTGGACAAAGGAAAACGAAATCCCAATATTTTATTTCTCCTCATTTGATGAGTCATGGAAAGTTGGGCCAGAAGGTGAAGTAGGAGCATATTGGGGGCTTTGGGATAAGCACGAAAAATTAAAGTATTAACTTTTAATGAGGTTTAGCAAAAAATAATTTATCACTACATTACCACTACATCAAGTCTGTATCTATTGTTTTTGAAAATGGTTATTTGCTTGTAAAACCTAATAGTGATAGTAGATTTAGGTAAGTATACAGCTTGAGATTAAAACCAATTTATTGTATGACTATTGTTAAGGTAAAATTAACGAATAACTAGGTTTAATTCAATATCTTTACAAATAACGCAATTACAGTGCAAAAATTGCATGGAATTATTAAATAACTAAAATAAATAATGATTATGAAGAAAATTACTTTTTTAATTTTTCTATTAGGTACGATTTTGACTTTTGGTCAATCCTTACCTATAGATTTCGAAGACGGCACAACTGCGCCGCAATTTCAATTTGGGAATTTGGGATTTGGAAATATTGTGAATCCTGACCAATCTGGAATTAACACTTCTACTAGGGTATTGGAAGTTAACAAACCAGATACTGCAGATTGGTTTGCAGGTTTTGGTTTTGAAACTCCGGGTTTACCCTTGATTGATTTAGCAAATGGAACTGAATTTACAATGAAAGTATGGGCCCCATTTGCAGGTCAAAGCATCAGATTTCAAATCCAAAATGGATTAAATATGGAACCGACTTACAACCGAGATGTTGTTATTAATACTGCTAATACTTGGGTTGAAGTTACTTTTGATTTTTCTACACAACCAGGTTTAACTGGTACGGAACAATATCCGGTATTAGTTATTCAACCAAATTATGATCCAGGTTGTGAAGGTGGTGGATGCTCTACAGTGGGTGCCGGTAATGGTGGTATCTGGTATATTGACGATATAGTACAGGTAGGAACTGTAGTTGATCCAAATGAAGATGCAACATTATCCGATTTAACACTGGATGGTGTTACCGTGACAGGATTTTCATCGAATACATTAACATACAATGTAGAATTACCAAATGGTACTTTAACTCCACCGACTGTTGCTGGTGTGGCGACACAAGCAGGGAATGGGTCATCAAATGTGAATGTAACTCAGGCGCCAGGAATACCTGGTTCGGCTACCTTAGATGTTACTGCACCTAATGGGGTAGATATGCAAACTTATACAGTTAATTTTACAGAAGCACCTGCTTTACCACCAGCTGCGCCAACTCCTCCTTCGGTTCCAGCAATATCAATTTTGAGTGATGTATTCACGGATGTAACAGTGCCTCAAGTAGATGTTTTTGGTGGTACTTTAACAAATTTTGATTTAAATACTGATGGAAACGAAGAAGCTAGAATGATAACTGGTGGATCAGGTTTCCAATTTAACTTTTTTCCAGGAAATTCCTTCATAGACATAACTCCTGCGGCATTTTTACATTTAGATGTTTATTGTGATAACCTAGCAGATAATGATATTTTAAGAATACGTTTGTTAGACACAGATCCAGGTGCTAATGGTGCTAATATTGCGCGATATGAGTTTTCTGCCGCTCAGTCTGGGACTTGGGTATCAATTGACTTACAGATTCCTAGTGGTATGAATTTAAACGATTTTGGGGATATTGATAGTGCTGGTTCTCCAGTAGATCTATCGAATCTATCTTTAATTCAATTTAATACCTTGGATTTAGGAAGTACCCTAGCTTCTAAGGAAGTTTACTTAAGTAATGTATATTTTTATGGTGGAACACTTTCAAATCCAGAGTTCGGGTTATCAGAGTTTAAAGTATTCCCTAACCCAACAAACAATGTTTGGAATATTTCAAGTGCAAACCTTATTAATGATGTGGCGGTTTTTGATATTTTAGGAAAGCAGGTGATTAGCTTATCTCCAAATTCTAATGAGGCTGTAATTGACGCTTCTTCATTAAAAACAGGTGTATACATGGCAAGAATTGAAGGTGTTAACGGATCAAAAACAATTAAGTTGGTCAAAAATTAAAACCTTTAGTTTTTAGAACAATATATTTACACGGCGAGTCTAAATATTTAGACTCGCCTTTTTTAATTTAATTTAAACCAAATAGTACTATTTAATGTCGCGAATATTAATTGCACTTAGGTTCTCTGCGAAATCAATTCAACTATAACAATCAATAAAACAATGAAACATATTAAACATAGTATTTTATCAATTGCACTTTTAATGTGCGGTAATGTATTCTCACAATCTTTACCCTTAGATTTTGAAGTTGCAGAAGATGATAACTGGGGTGCTTTTAATGGTGCTACAGCAGCTGTAGTCACAGACCCAACGAATACTTCGAACCAAGTATTAGAATTAACAAGTAATGGTGCAGACTTTGACGGAGCATCTTTAAACATGGGTACATACATTGACTTGTCTAATGATAGTAATAACACCATGACGTTAGAATTCTGGGCCCCAGATGCCTCTAATAGAACACATTTGTTAAAACTAGAGGGTGCTTCAAGCCAACCAGTAGCAACTGAACTTTACTTTAGTACTTCAGCTGCAGGATGGCAAACTATAACTCTGGATTTTGGTTCTGGTTTAGCAAACGATTATTCAATTTTAGTATTGTTTGCAGATTCAGGTCCAGGTAATACATCGTCCGGCACTTACTATATAGATAATATAGATGGTCCGAATGGAGCAGTAATACCACCAGATCCAATACCATCTGGTCCTGCAAATCTCCCGAATGCGCCAAATGCTGAAGTATATAGTATCTATAACGATAATTCAGGTTTTACCACTACTTTCCCAGTCGCTTATGACTTTGGTACGTTGTCCGGTGAACCCGACTTAGATCCTTCGGCTACTGAGAATAAAGCGCTTAAATTTAATTTTGGTGTTGCTGGTTGGGGACAGGGTGAAGGAGGTCCTGATGACGTGTCTTCGTATAACTATGTATCATTTGATTATTGGGCAGGTCCTACTGTAGTTGGTTTTGATTTTGTATTAATAAGTAACAGTGGTGCAATAACAGAGCATAAATATCAAATCAGTGTACAAGAACCTGTTGTCAATGAGGCCTGGACTAGAGTGCAAATTCCAATGTCATTTTTCACCAATATTGGTTTCGCGGATACGGCATTATGGCAATGGAAATTTAGTCCGCTAAATGATAGTGTAGATAATAGCGGAATTGTGTATGTAGATAACATCATTTTTACTCAAAACCTACTTTCAACGAATGAATTTAGTACTGAGTTGTTTAGTGTGTCTCCTAACCCAACAAACTCAATTTGGAATATCGATTCGAATCGCCAAATAATTAAAGCCGTTTGGGTTTATGATATTCAAGGAAAACAAGTTATTACAATGACACCAAATTCAAATGAGGCTATAATTGATGCATCAGGCTTAAACAATGGAATTTATATGGCAAAAATTGAAGGTGAAAACGGAACAAGAACGGTTAAGCTCATCAAAAATTAATAGCCTAAATTGATTAATAGCTAACAGAAAGAGCGTATTTTTACAATGCGCTCTTTTTTATGTAACTAAAAAATTAACTATGACTACTTTAAAAGAATTAGCAAAGCTCTTGAATATTTCTGTGTCTACAGTTTCTAAAGCCTTAAATGATAGCCATGAGATCAGTGAGAATACCAAAAGAAGGGTTAACGAATTAGCGGACAAACTCAATTACAAGCCTAATCGTATAGCACAGCAGCTTAAGACTAATAAGACAAAAACCATTGGTGTTATATTACCAACGGTCACTAATCCATTTTTTGCTGAAGTTCTTCATGGTATAGAAACAAGGGCGACCATTAATAACTACGACATCATTATATGTCTATCGGACGAGTCTTTGGAAAAAGAAAAACGCAGCCTAGAGCTATTGTCTAATGGTAGTGTTGATGGTTTTATTATAGCTGTAGCCAGAGAAAGTCAGGTCACTGAACAAACAGAGCATATTAATAAGGTTGTAAATAGTAAAATTCCCGTATTGATGTTTGATAGAGTGGTTAATGAAATTAATTGTGATAAAGTAGTAGTAGATGATTTTAAATCAGTTTACGAAGCCACAGAATATCTAATTAAAACCGAACAGCGTAAACACATCTTATTGGTAAGCAATATTGAAGAGCTAAGTGTTGGTAAGCTTAGAATCAAGGGATATGAAAAGGCTATGGAAGACGCAAATCTAAAACCAGACGTTTTGAAGCTCAGTAAAGTTAAGGATGTTGAGGCTCGCATTCATAGTTATCTAAAGAACCATCAAAACATAGATGCTATAGTATCTATTGATCATATTACTGGCATTATAGCAATAAACATGGCAAAAAAAATAGGAAAGGTCATACCAAAGGAAATGTCTGTAGTTGGTTTTGGTTACGAACATACACAGTTGCTATCTAGCCCAAAGATTTCGATAATTCATCAAAAGGCCTTTGAGATCGGTGAAATGTCTGTTCAATTATTGGTTGACAATTTAAAGGAAGAGGATCATAACTTACAAACCATTATCGTACCAAGTGAACTCAAACTTGCAGAGTCAACAAACTAAACTAATTAAATAAAAAAAGCCTGAAGAACACTTCAGGCTTTTTTTATCTGTTTAAAATCAAAAGGGGATTAATTATCACCTTTCATTTTATCTGCAGCTTTATCCATGGCATCATTGCCAGCTTTTTTTGCATCGTCAATAACATCTTTGGCAGCATCTTTAGCGTCATTTGCCATATCTTCTGCACTTTCCTTAACGCTGTCTACAGCATCATTTGCGGCATCCATGGCATCATTTGCGGCATCTTCAGCGCTATCCATGGCATCATTTGCAGCGTCTTTAGCACTATCCATAGCGTCGTTAGCAGCGTCTTTTGCATCATCTATTGCTCCCTCAGCTTTGTCTGCAGCATTTTCTACGGCGTCTTCAGTTTTTTCTTTAGTTTCTCTACAAGAGTTTAATGATAAGCCTAAAAATGCAACTAAGGCTAAACTTAATACAACTTTTTTCATTTTAATAGTTTTAGTGTTAATTGTTGTTAATGCTCTAATTTAATAATTTAAACGAAATTTTAAAATTTATTAAAAGCGAATTGAAGTTTATATACGTATATAATCAAGTATTTGGATGACAGCTCCCTTACTTTTTTTAACGTAATCTATATTAATTGCACCTTGTTTTTGACGCTTTAAATTATCGGAAGCTAAGACGTCAAATACAGATTCAAATTCTGATGGTGAAGAAACAGCATGGACTCCTCCCAATTCAATTAGTGCTTTTGCTTCGGGAAATTTGCTGTAATTTTTTCCAATAATAATGGGAATGCCAAAAACAGCAGGTTCCAGAATGTTATGTAGGCCGGTTGTACCTGCAGCTCCACCAACATAAACGATATCTGCATAACTGTAGACCTTGCTTAAATAGCCTATTGTATCTAAGATAAAGATGTCAAATTCAGAAAGTTTTTTTTCTTCTGACCATTCTGAAAAGCAAATCGTTTTTGCCTTTATTTGAGACCTAAGGGATTGGATGTAACTGGGCTTTACATTATGTGGAGCAATAACTATTTTTAAATTTTTAAATTTTAGGGAGTTGATATAATTCATATAGAGTTTATCATCATCAGGCCATGTACTGCCAAACACGACACATAGCTTATCACCTTTAAATTCTTGGATAAAATCTATTGAATTATCCATATTTAACTGATTAAAGACCCTATCAAAGCGTGTATCTCCTGTGACCGAGACCGAATGGTATCCAATTGTTTGAAGTAGTTTTTTAGACTTTTCATTCTGGGTAAATATGTGGTTGAATGCCAATAACGAAGATGTCATCAATCCACCATACCACTTGAAAAAACTTTGAGACTTTCTAAATATGGCAGATATAAGTATGGCCTTGTGGTTTCTTTTTTTTAATTCGTACAAAAAGTTTGGCCAGATTTCATACTTCACAAAAATGGTGTAGTCAGGGTTTACAATATTCAAAAAACGCTTGGCATTGGCTTTTGTGTCTAAAGGAAGATAAACGACGGTATCTGCTATTTTCGAGTTCTTTCTTACTTCATAACCAGAAGGAGAAAAGAATGAGAGTACCACTTTGTAGTCTGGAAATTTTTCCACCAATTTTTCAAAAACTGGTAAACCTTGTTCGTATTCGCCAAGTGAAGCACAATGAAACCAAAAGGTTTTATCCTCACTATCTATAGTCGACTCTAAAATTTTAAAGGTTTCTTTTCGGCCATTTACTCCTAGTCTTAACTTGGCGTTAAAAATTGAAAGAATTTTTAAAACAATTCCCGTTAAATAGATTCCTATAGTATAGACTAGTCTCAATAATTTAGATTTGTGCTAAAATACATTTCTTTCAATTAATTGCATTGGCTTAGCGGTTACAATTTCGTATTTTCGCTTAGAGCATTATAAAAGTGCTTTTCAAAATTTATTATAACGCTTCAAGGAATGAGAAAAATTCAAATGGTTGACCTTCAGAGTCAATATAAAAAAATAAAGGATATTGTAGATCCTTCAATTCAAGAGATTTTAGAAAGCGCAGCATTTATAAACGGACCAAAGGTTCATCAGTTTCAAAAAAACTTAGAGGATTATCTTGGTGTGAAACACGTGATACCATGTGCTAACGGAACAGATGCGCTTCAAATAGCAATGATGGGCTTAGGGCTTAAACCTGGTGATGAGGTAATTACTGCAGACTTTACCTTTGCAGCTACAGTAGAAGTTATTGCCTTATTACAACTGACACCTGTGTTAGTCGATGTAGATCCAATAACATTTAATATAGATGTGGCTGCAATTGAAAAAGCGATTACGCCAAAGACAAAAGCAATTGTTCCAGTTCACTTATTTGGTTTAGCCGCAGATATGGATGCTATTATGGATTTGGCTAAGAAGCATAACCTGTATGTCATAGAAGATAATGCCCAAGGTATCGGAGCTAACTACACGCATCAAGATGGAACAAAAACAAAAACAGGAGCTATTGGTCATGTGGCTTCAACATCATTTTTCCCTTCAAAAAACTTAGGTTGTTATGGAGATGGAGGTGCTATTTTCACTAATGATGACGATTTAGCACATATCATAAGAGGTATTGTTAATCATGGTATGTATAAGCGCTATCATCATGATGTGGTGGGTGTAAATTCAAGGTTAGATTCCATTCAGGCAGCTGTATTAGATGCTAAATTACCACATTTAGACAAATACAATGAGGCGAGGCGTAATGCTGCTAGAAAGTATACGCAAGCATTTAAAAACCATCCAAAAATTACAACACCTTCAGGCAGGTCATCTTGCGAAGGTATTTGTGATACTTGTGATTGCCATGTGTTTCATCAGTATACATTAAACTTAAAAAATGTGGATAGAGATGCTTTGGTAGCACATTTACAAGAACATAATATTCCTTGTGGCGTTTATTATCCAATACCTTTGCATAAGCAGAAAGCTTATAAAGATGAGCGTTATAACGAACAGGACTTTCAGGTTACAAACCAATTAGTTGAATCAGTTATATCCTTACCAATGCATACTGAGTTGGATGACGAGCAAATCAACTTTATCACAACAACAATACTTAATTTCATTAACCAAAGTTAACCTATGAAAATACTAGTAACGGGAGGTCTTGGGTTTATTGGTTCGCATACTGTTGTTGAATTACAAAATGAGGGATTTGAGGTCATTATTATAGACAATTTAAGTAATTCCTCCATAGAGGTATTAGACGGTATTAGCGCAATAACAGGTGTCAGACCACATTTCGAAAAAATAGACCTTAAAATTAAGGACGATGTCATTGATTTTTTTCAAAAGTATAATGATATCGCAGGTGTGATTCACTTTGCTGCTAGCAAAGCTGTAGGAGAAAGTGTGCAAGAACCTTTGATGTATTATGAAAATAATATAACAACCTTGGTATATCTTCTCCAGGAACTAACCAAGCTGGCTCAACCTAATTTTATTTTTAGTTCATCGTGTACAGTCTATGGGCAGGCAGATGAGTTGCCAATTACTGAGAATGCACCTGTGAAACCAGCAGAATCTCCTTATGGAAATACCAAGCAGATTGGTGAAGAAATTATAGGTGATACTTGTAAGGTAAATCAAAATTTAAAAAGTATAGCTCTAAGATATTTCAATCCTATTGGTGCACATCCTTCAGCAGAGATAGGCGAATTGCCGATAGGTGTTCCTCAGAATTTGGTCCCCTACATAACACAAACTGCTATTGGGATGCGTGAGCAATTGTCTGTTTTCGGTGGTGACTATCCAACACCTGATGGCACTTGTATCAGAGATTATATACATGTCGTAGATTTAGCTAAAGCTCATGTTGTGGCCTTACAACGTCTTATCGAAGGAAAAAATAGAGCAAACTATGAAGTTTTTAACCTAGGGACAGGTAAGGGAAGCTCTGTACTTGAGGCTATTCAATCGTTTGATAGGGTATCAGGTAAAACTTTAAAATATCAGATTGTTGGTAGACGAGAAGGAGATATAACGGCAGCATATGCAGATACAACAAAAGCGAATGATGTTTTAGGATGGAAAACAGAATTGACTTTAGATGATGCTATGGCTTCAGCATGGAAATGGGAACAAAAAATCAGAAATAAATAAATTAATTAGACATGAAAACATCACTCAGTATTTTAGCATTCGTCTTTTCAATAGTTCTAACCGCTCAAAACACCTATATACATTGTGGGAAATTAATAGATACTGAGTCTGGGAAAATACGTACCGAGCAAACCATTGTGGTTTCAGGGAGCAAAATAGTTTCTGTAACAAAGGGCTACCAGAATCCTAATAGCACTGAAGATACTGTAATTGACTTAAAGTCTAAAACTGTTATGCCAGGTCTTATAGATATGCATGTGCATATTGAGAGCGAAACCAATCCAAAGTCGTATTTAGAAGACTATACATTGAATGATGCTGATATAGCGTTTAATTCAGTCGTCAATGCAAAAGTAACTTTAATGAGTGGCTTTACTACAGTTAGAGATGTAGGTGGTACAGGTGTTAATGTGTCTCTTAGAAATGCTATAAACGTAGGTAAAATTGAAGGACCTCGAATATTTACAGCTGAAAACGCTTTAGCTACAACAGGAGGCCATGCAGATCCAACTAATGGTGCAAAACGCGATTTAATTGGAAACCCAGGGCCAAAAGAAGGTGTGGTTAATGGTGTTGATGATGCCAAAAAAGCAGTAAGGCAGCGTTATAAAAATGGTGCTGATTTAATAAAGATTACAGCAACAGGAGGCGTGCTAAGTGTAGCCAAAAGCGGTCAAAATCCGCAATTTACCATCGAAGAAATAAAAGCTATATGTGAAACTGCGAAAGATTACGGGTTTCACGTAGCAGCGCATGCTCATGGTGACGAAGGTATGCAACGTGCCATTTTAGGCGGTGTAAAAACTATAGAGCACGGCACGCTGATGAGTGCGGAGACTATGGAGCTTATGAAAAAGTATGATGTTTATCTGGTGCCTACGATTACTGCAGGTAAGTTTGTATCGGATAAAGCTAAAATACCAGGATACTATCCAGATGTTGTGGTGCCTAAAGCTCTAGATATTGGTCCAAAAATTCAAGATATGTTTGGGAGGGCCTACAAAGCAGGGGTTGGTATTGCCTTTGGTACAGATGCCGCAGTGTTTTATCATGGTGAGAATGGAAAAGAGTTTTCTTATATGGTTGAAGCAGGAATGCCAGCTATGGAAACGATTCAAAGTGCAACAGTCACTAACGCTATGATTTTAAATATGGCAAACCAACTGGGTCAGATTAAAGAGGGTTTTATAGCGGATATAATAGCTGTAAATGATGACCCAACCAAAAACATTTCGACCATGGAAAATGTGGTTTTTGTGATGAAAGATGGTGTGATTTACAAAAATTAGTCAAAATTAGCACAGTGACCAATTGTAAGACTTGTAATTAAATCAATATATTGTTATTAATCTTTCAACGATTTTAGCTTCTGATTTTCAATATGATAATCTAAAAAAGGCTTAACCTGGAATTAACATTTATTTCTTGTGATTGCTTTAAAGTCTTTGTTGTTTTGTAGTTAATGATAATTGATTACCATGAAACTGATAAGCATTAAAAGAGAAACAAAGCAAGAAGGAAGATTCTCAAAAAAGATGGGTGTACTAAACACTAAAGTCACATACATCAAAAAGCAATTCCTTAGTATTCCTTACAAAACACTTCATAAATATCGTGAAACCTATTACGGTGAAATCAAAGATTGTGAAGATTGCCAACTTGCGCGTTAAGCAGTTTCTTGTCTCTCTTCTTTCTTTTTATTAAATATACCACTGAGAAGCAACATAATCATGCCTGCTGTTACTGAAATATCAGCAACATTGAATATGCCGGTTTTAAAAATGCCACCTAAATCTATAAAAAAGAAATCGGTGACTTTGCCAAATACAATTCTGTCAAAAACATTGGCTACACCACCTCCTATGATACAACAAAATGCGATAAGACTCAAACGATCCAATTCTTTTGTTTTTATTATATAGTAAATCACGTAGGCTAAAACTATGGTAGGCAAAATCAATAAGAATATGGTTCTTAAAGTAGGATTCATATCACTGCCCATTCCAAGAAAGGCCCCTTTGTTGTAAACATTGGTGAGAATGAATTTATCACCAATTAATTCTATAACTTCCCTAATTTCAATATTTGCCCTAACAATAACTTTTGTAATTTGATCTACGGCAATATTAAATACTATTAGAAGTACAATAAAGATGTTTCTATTCAAAACTGAATTGGGTGTTAAATATTAGTTTCAAAAATCGCTGACGAAGTATCTGCTTCTCTATTTATTTTCTTTACCAGTCCTTGCAAAACTTTACCAGGACCAACTTCAGTAAAGTGTGTAGCACCATCTGCAATCATTTGCTGTACAGATTGTGTCCAACGAACAGGTGCAGTTAATTGAGAAATTAAATTAGCTTTTATGTCATTTTCATTTGTAACGGCATAGGCTGTTACATTTTGATAAATAGGACAATTAGGCTTACTAAACATTGTGTTTTCTATGGCTGCTGCTAATTCCTCGCGCGCAGGCTCCATCAAAGGTGAATGAAATGCACCGCCAACTGGCAATACCAAGGCACGTCTTGCTCCTTCTTCTTTTAAAGCTTCACAAGCTTTGTTCACCGCTTCAACCTCGCCAGAAATTACTAACTGACCAGGACAGTTGTAGTTCGCGGCAACCACAACACCTTCAGTCATAGCACATATTTTTTCAACCACATCATCATCTAACCCTAAAACTGCCGCCATTGTACTTGGTTGTAATTCACATGCTTTTTGCATAGCTTGCGCACGCTGTGATACGAGTTTTAACCCATCTTCAAAGGTTAAAGCACCAGAAGCGACCAACGCGGAAAATTCACCAAGAGAATGCCCAGCAACCATATCAGGCTTAAAACTGTCGCCTAAGGTTTTTGCTAAAATTACAGAGTGTAAAAATATAGCTGGTTGTGTGACTTTGGTTTGTTTTAAGTCTTCATCAGAACCTTCAAACATAATATCCGTAATGGAAAAACCAAGAATATCATTTGCTTTTTCAAAAAGCTCTTGTGCTAAAGGTGAGTTTTCATAAAGGTCTAATCCCATTCCTGAAAACTGAGCACCTTGACCTGGAAATACGTATGCATTCATGTGACTAATTTTTAGTGCTGCAAAAATAGGAATATTTATTTTTTCTCGTAGGTTATAAACGAAAATGCATATTTATGATCCTCATCTGCATCATGAGTAGTTCTGCTAATCTCCTTCCATTGATTTAAATCTATGTCTGGGAAAAAGGTGTCCGCACCGTCGAAAGTAGCATGCACTCGGGTCAGTTCTAATTTATCTGCTAGGTTGATAGATTGCTTGTAGATTTCACCACCACCAATAATAAAAGGTTGATTGTCGTTTCTGGCCGCATCAAGGGCATCTTCAAGATTACTAACTACAATGACTCCATCAGGTACTTTATAATTGTTTTGCCTGGTGATTACAATATGTGTACGATTAGGTAATGGCTTAGGGAAGCTTTCAAAAGTTTTACGTCCCATAATGATATGATGTCCAGAAGTGAGTTTTTTAAAGTGCTTTAAATCATCCTTGAGATGCCAGATAAGATCGTTGTCCTTACCAATAGCATTATCCTCGCCAGCGGCAACAATGATTGTTAACTCAATGGAGTTTTTTTTTTCTTCAGTTGTGTCCTTTTGAGCTTCATTGTAGGCCTGAGATTGCGCAATCTTCTTTTCCTCTTTCAAAAACCCTTCTTTTAATTTTTCAATACGTTTTTGCTGTTGACTTACGAGCTTGTCTAACTGTTGTTTTTCCCAGTCCTTGCCCATAAACTTGTTGGTGATAAACACATTTACAAAATGATAGACAAATAAAAATAACCAAATAAGTATGGCATATACAAACCAATCAATACCTGCAATAGTAAAATCTTTACCAATACCAAGAATAGTATTGGCAAGAATTAAGAAAACAGCACCAATAAGAAAAATTACAAAATGAATGTATAGTCGCTTTTTTTGTTTGATACGTTTTTGGGCGTATTCAATGAGTTCTAATTGGTCTTGATCTATTGTCGAAGTTGTTTTTTTCTTTCCGAACATAATCCTAAAATTATCAGATAAAGATACTTCTTTTTCACTAAAACGTTATCGCTAATTCATAGGAATCTAATCTTACGGTTTTCGAAAACGATATCGTTGATTATCAGGCTTTAAAGAGGGATTTAATAAGTTAAATATCTCGTAAATTTTACATTAAAAAATTATGTAGTTTGCCAAAATGTAAAGTCTATTTTATGAAAATGATAATTCTTTCATTTAAAGTCACTTATTCTATAATTTCTGTTTTTTTCTTTTATACTTTTGATCCATTATTAAATCTATTATTATGGCAATTAAAAAGCAGTATTTAAAAAGTAAGCCAGTTTGTAAGGTAACATTTTCTGTTCCTGCAGAGGAGGCAAAAAGTGTAGCGGTTGTTGGAAGCTTTAATGAGTGGAATACTGAAGCTACTGAATTAAAGAAATTAAAGAATGGTACCTTTAAAGGTACTGTAGACTTAGAGAGTGATAACTCTTATGAATTTAGATATGTTGTTGACGGTACTTATGTTAATGACGAGCAGGCAGATGCATACGCTTGGAATGATTTTGCAGGTGCCGAAAACGGTGTTTTAAATTTATAATTATTTTGTGCTATTAACCATAAAAAAAGCGCCTTCTCTTAGGCGCTTTTTTTATGACTTTTTTTTAATAGTTATACTGCAACTACACCTTTAATATGTGGATGTGGGTTGTAGTCGACAAGGGTGAAATCTTCAAACGTAAAGTCAAAAATATTTTTAACTTCAGGATTAAGAATCATTTTTGGTAACGGTCTAATATCTCGAGACAGCTGCAGCTCTAATTGTTCCAAATGATTATTGTAAATATGAGCATCACCAAACGTATGGATAAATTCCCCAGGTTGATACCCACAAACCTGTGCCATCATCAATGTTAATAGGGCGTATGAAGCAATATTAAAAGGAACACCCAGAAAAATATCAGCACTTCTCTGGTATAATTGGCAGGATAATTTTCCGTCTGCGACATAGAATTGAAAAAAAGCATGGCAAGGAGGCAGAGCTGCTTTACCGTTTGCCACATTTTCTGAAAAGGATTTAGACGTATCTGGTAATACCGATGGGTTCCATGCAGAAACCAACATTCTTCTACTGTTTGGGTTATTTTTCAAGGTTTCAATCACTTCCTTGATCTGATCGATCTCTTCATCTGCCCAATTGCGCCATTGATGTCCATAAACAGGGCCTAAATCACCATTCTCATCAGCCCACTCGTTCCATATTCTTACACCATTTTCATTTAAGTATTGAATATTGGTATCACCTTTTAGAAACCATAATAATTCATATATAATAGATTTGAGATGTAATTTTTTGGTGGTTACAATGGGAAACCCTTCATTTAAATCAAAACGCATTTGATAACCAAAAACACTTTTAGTGCCTGTGCCTGTTCTATCTCCCTTTTCATTACCGTTTTTTAAAACGTACTTTACTAAATCGTGGTATTGTTTCATAACATGACCTACTAATGTAGGAATCTCATTTAATTAAATATAGAATAGAAAATAACATGCTAAAATATAACCAGCATGTTAGAAAACGAAAATAAAAAAAAGCTTCAAAAGCAATGGCTTGAAGCTCTGTTATTATATAAAAAGTTATTAACTAAATTAACCAATAATCATGCCCGCAATAGTTGCAGAAATTAATGAGGCAATCGTACCGCCGAGTAAAGCTTTCATTCCAAATTTTGATAATTGTTTTCGTTGTCCAGGTGCTAAGGAACCAATTCCTCCGATTTGTATACCGATAGAGGCAAAGTTGGCAAACCCACAAAGCATGTAAGTTGCCATAATTACAGATTTATTATAGTTTAAATGTGTGGTATTAGCTATGTTCTTTAAATCGGCAAGTTGAATATAACCTACAAATTCACTAGCTGCCAATTTAATACCCAAAAGTTGCCCCATCATCATCATATCTTCTCTGGCTACACCAATGAGCCACATCAAAGGTGCAAATACAGTCCCTAAAATAGCTTCGAGTGAAAATGACTGATAGGGTGTGTTTTCTGCCATCCATGAATTTAATGAGGTGACATCACCAAACCAACCTAGAATACCATTAATCATAGCTATAAAGGCAACAAATACTAATAACATGGCACCAACATTAACAGCCAATTTTAAACCTTCTGTAGTTCCGTTGGCAATGGCGTCTAATAGGTTGGAACCAATTTTTTCTTGAGAGACTTTAACATCGGTATTAATATCCTCTGTTTGAGGAAATAAAATTTTTGAAATCACTATAGCGCCTGGTGCTGCCATAACGGATGCTGCAAGTAAATGTTTAGCATACATTAAGCGCATTGCAGGATCATCACCACCTAAAAAACCAATATAGGCCGCCAATACAGCTCCTGCCACGGTTGCCATACCACCTACCATGACTAAAAGGATTTCAGACTTATTCATTTTTTCTAGGTAGGCTTTAATTAATAATGGTGCCTCGGTTTGACCTAAGAAAATATTTCCGGCCACACTTAAGCTCTCGGCACCCGATATTTTAAGAAGTTTGGTAAGTAGCCACCCAAAGGCTTTAACTACTTTTTGAATAATGCCCAGATAAAATAAAACTGATGTTAATGCTGAAAAGAAAAGTATTGTTGGTAAAACCTGAAAGGCAAAAATGAAACCAAAAGTATCCATATCAACCACTAGTCCTTCAAACAAAAATTTACTTCCAGCTCTTGTAAAATCTAAGACGCTAACAAATAAACTACCTACCCATTCAAAAGCAGTTTTTACAAATCCAATTCTTAGTACACCAATAGCAATAAGTAATTGAAAGGTTAATCCTATCCCTACTGTCTTCCAATTGATGGCTTTTCGATTGCTGCTAAATAAAAAGGCAATAAAAATAAGTGTAAACATGCCTAAAACTCCTCGCCATAGACTATTCAAAGAGAAGCCTTGGCTAGGTATTATCGTATTTTGATTAGACAGAGGTGTTTGTGCAAGAACCACTTGGTTTTTGAGAGATTTGAAACTGTATTTAGTTGCCTTTTCGGTGAATACCAATGTGGAATCGGTAAACTCTCTAACCTTGTATTTTCTAATGGTATCTTTAGGTTTGTTGTAATAAAGTACCAGGAGATTATTTTGGAGCGTATAGTGCCCTGAAGCTTTAAGATTATCCTTGGCCAAGAGTTTGTAATCGAAGTCACCGTCCTTAAACTTCAATACATCAGATTTTGAAACGGTTATTTTATTACCTGTTTCGGAGTTTTCGATACTGGTAAACTGCCATGTTTTTTCAAGCTCTTGTGCTGAAATTGAAGAAAGTCCAATAAATATAGCAAGAAGGGCTTTGAAAATGGAGTTCATAAAATGTAGTCTTGATTAACGCTTAGAAATTTCGTCTCTTATTTTGGCCGCCTTTTCGTAGTCCTCGTTATTCACCGCTTCTTCTAAAAGACTGTTGAGTTCTTCAAGCGATTTATCTTTATAACTTTCTTGATCGGCGACTGCATTTTCAATTTCTTCAGCAATTAGATCGTCAACAAGTATACTGTCTTGTTCTTCATCCTCTTTTTTGGGATTGACTTTTAGATAGATACCTGCCTTGTCTAAAATATTTTTATAAGTAAATATTGGTGCCTGAAAACGCAATGCTAAAGCAATGGCATCACTGGTTCTGGCATCTATAATTTCTTCAATCTTATCGCGTTCGCAAATAAGGCTAGAGTAGAAAACACCATCTACCAATTTATGAATGATTACTTGCTTTACGACAATATCAAAACGGTCGGCAAAATTTTTGAAAAGATCATGAGTTAAAGGCCTAGGTGGACGAATTTCTTTTTCTAAAGCAATAGCTATGGATTGCGCTTCAAAGGCACCAATAACAATAGGAAGTTTTCGGTCTCCATCAACCTCATTAAGGATTAAGGCATACGCGCCATTTTGTGTTTGGCTATAGGAAATTCCCTTTATATTTAAACGAACTAAACTCATGAATTTTAAAACACAAAGAACTGTTTAAATTTGGACTTTACCAACTGCAAAGTGCAGAATTGGATATTTTTCTCAATACTTTCGATAAAACGTATTTCTATTAAGAAAATCTAAATTTAAACAGTCCTTATTATTACAAGGTAATAAAATTATGCGTTTTGAGCTTTAAAAGCTTTCAATTTTTCGATAAGTTCTGGCACGACTTTAAAGGCATCACCCACAACACCGTAGTCAGCAGCTTTAAAGAATGGTGCTTCTGGATCTGTATTCACCACAACCTTTACTTTAGAAGCATTAATTCCTGCTAAATGCTGTATGGCTCCTGAGATACCTATTGCAATATATAGATTTGATGCTACAGGTTTACCTGTTTGCCCTACGTGTTCACTATGAGGTCTCCATCCTAAATCAGATACCGGCTTAGAGCAAGCTGTTGCAGCTCCTAAGACGTCGGCTAATTCTTCTATCATACCCCAATTTTCCGGACCCTTAAGGCCTCTTCCTCCAGATACTACAATCTCGGCGTCAGCAATACTTACTTTATCTGCTGCCTTATCAACGGATTCTACATTAATACCAGAATCTGGTATTGCGGGTGAGAAATCTTCAACTGTTGCTGTGCCTTCGCCCTCAACTATACCAAAGGAGTTATTGGATAAGCCCACAATTTTTACATCTGTATGGATTTCTGTATTTGCAAAAGCTTTATTGGTGAAGGCTGTGCGCTTTACAGTAAAAGGAGCAGTGCTAGATGGTGCTTCAACTACATTTGAAACATAACCAGCATTTAGGCCAACTGCCAATAATGGCGCTAAATATTTGCTATCTGCACTTGAGCTTAATACAACAACACTTGCACCATCGTTTTTGGCTGCTTGCTCAATAACTGCTGCATATTTTTTTGCATTAAACTTTTGTAGTGCTTCATCTTTTACGGATAATACTTTAGTGGCGCCATAAACACCTAAGTTTTCGTTATCGTTGGCGTTAATAGAAACAGCAGTTACCGTGGTGCCTAACTGTTCTGCCACTGCTTTGGCATAAGATACGACTTCGAAAGCTGCTTTTTTAAATTTTCCTTTTTCTGATTCTGTATATACTAAAACTGACATTTTTTTATTTTTTGTTATCCTGAATGTGTTCCAGGATGTAATTAATACTTCTTAAATTAATTTTAGATTCCTGCTTTTAATGGAAAAAACAGTTTAGATCACTTTAGCTTCGTTATGCAGTAAATCTACCAATTCGTCAATGTTTTCTGCATCCACTAGCTTAACCGCCCCTTTTGGTGCAGGTTTTTCAAAATTGGCGGTTTTAGTTTCAGAGTTGGCATCAACAGGCTCAACCACGGTTAGCGGTTTTTTTCTAGCCATCATAATCCCTCTCATATTAGGAATGCGAAGATCACTTTCTTCTACAATTCCTTTTTGGCCTGCCACAACTAGAGGTAGTGATGTACTAACAGTTTCTTTACCTCCGTCAATTTCTCTAACCGCTTTTGCATTAGTGCCTTCAATATCTAAAGAGATACAATTGGTTACAAAATTAGCGCCTGTCATGGCTGCCAGCATACCTGGAACCATACCACCGTTATAGTCAATGGACTCTCTTCCGGCAATAACCAAATCGTAGCCTCCATCATTAACCACTGTCGCTAATTGCTTTGCAACTTTAAATCCGTCGGTAGGTTCTGCATTTACCCTTATAGCAGTATCTGCACCAATGGCTAAGGCTTTTCTTAAAGTTGGTTCGGTTTCTGCACCTCCTACATTTACAACATCTACACTAGCACCTTGTTTTTCCTTAAACCACATCGCTCTTGTTAAACCAAATTCGTCGTTTGGATTAATAACAAACTGAACACCATTGGTGTCAAATTTAGTGTCTCCATCTGTAAAATTAATTTTTGATGTCGTATCAGGTACATGGCTAATACATACTAAAATCTTCATACTTATTTTTACTTTTTAGTTTATTGATACAATGCGAAATTCTACTAAAACGATTTCGTTGAATCCTCGTAAAACTTCTGTTTTTTGCAATTTTTTCGTTGTTTTTGGCATTCAAAAAATGCGGATACGAAGTTAATTATTTTATTTCGAATTTTTACTATGCATGCATAATAAATTTTAAAGAAAATTGATTTACTTAATTTTTCTTTTATTCCTATTTTTGCTATTCGATAAAAACAGAATAATGAAGACAATTCAATTTAGAGAAGCTATAGCGGAAGCCATGAGTGAAGAAATGCGCAGAGATGAAAGCATTTATTTGATGGGTGAAGAAGTTGCAGAATATAATGGTGCATATAAAGCATCTAAAGGTATGCTTGACGAATTTGGGCCTAAGCGTGTTATTGATACTCCAATTGCAGAGCTTGGCTTTGCTGGTGTTGCCATAGGGTCTACAATGACTGGTAACCGTCCTATTGTAGAGTATATGACATTTAACTTCTCTTTAGTTGGTATTGATCAGATTATAAATAATGCTGCAAAAATTAGACAAATGTCTGGCGGTCAATTTAAATGTCCAATTGTATTTAGAGGGCCAACAGCATCTGCTGGTCAGTTAGCAGCAACGCATTCACAAGCTTTTGAGAGCTGGTTTGCTAATACACCGGGACTTAAGGTGGTTGTTCCTTCAAACCCGTATGATGCAAAAGGCCTTTTGAAATCTGCAATCAGGGATGACGATCCAGTTATTTTCATGGAAAGTGAACAGATGTATGGTGATAAAGGTGAAGTTCCTGAAGGAGAATATACCATTCCATTAGGAGTTGCGGATATTAAACGTGAAGGGACTGATGTGACTATTGTCTCATTCGGAAAAATCATCAAAGAAGCATACAAGGCGGCTGATGAACTTGAAAAAGAAGGTATTTCTTGCGAAATTATAGATTTACGCACTGTTCGTCCTATGGATAGAAAGGCTGTTGTGGAATCTGTTAAGAAAACAAACAGACTTGTTGTATTGGAAGAAGCGTGGCCTTTTGGTAATGTTGCCACTGAGATTACATATCTAGTGCAATCTGAAGCCTTCGACTATTTAGATGCTCCAATTGTTAAGATTAATACTGCAGATACTCCAGCACCTTATTCACCCGTACTTTTAGAGGAGTGGTTGCCAAATAGCGATGATGTTATCAAAGCAGTAAAAAAAGTAATGTATAAGTAAATAAATCGCAGTTTTCTGCGTTTAATAGACTTCATCAATAACCAAAAATCAGAATGTAGCATGGTTGTTGATGAAGTTTGTTTTTAAATACGAAGAAGAACAGGATTTATGAGATGGCCAATTAAAAAGTTGTTGGCAAACTACAGCTGATGTTAGTCTCAGATGAAAACTAATAAATGAAATTCAAACTACTAATAGCCCTTATATTTACCGGTTTAACCTCTGCTTTTGCGCAAACAAAGGTGAGTGGTTACGTTTTTGATGTAAATGACGAGCCCGTTCCTTTTGCAAATGTAGTTTTTAAGGGGTCTACAGAAGGTACGATAACAAATGAGGATGGTCGGTTTTACCTCGAATCTGAGGAAACCTGGGACGCTTTAATGATTTCCTTTGTTGGTTACGAAGTTTTAGAGTATCCACTGACAAAAAAAGTAAATTATAACTTGCGTTTTGTGCTTAAAGAAGAGGCAGAATCCCTAAAAGAAGTGGTTATTGTTAGTGGTAAGCAATCTAAAAAAGCATCTGAAAATCCTGCTATAGGTATTCTGAAAAAGATATGGGAACGAAAACGTCAAAATGGATTAAGTCAGTTTAGGCAATACGAGTACGACCAATATGAAAAAGTAGAATTTGATCTAAATACTATAGATAGTACACTTATAAAAAGTAAACTATTCAAGGGAATGGAATTTGTTTTCGAGGAGATTGATACCTCTTCAGTTACTGGTAAAACGTATTTGCCCATCTTTTTAAATGAGTCCGTGAAAAAGGTCTATGGAGATAATGTTAGAAATGAAAAGCGGGAAGATTTAGTAGGAAACAAAAACTCTGGTTTCAGTAATAATCAGGTGATCATAGATTTTATAGACGATTTGTATTCTGAATACAATATCTATGATAATTACTTAAAATTTTTCGATAAAAGTTTTGTAAGTCCTATCGGAAGAACAGGTATACAAAGCTATAACTATGTGCTGTCGGATAGTGCCTATATTGATAACAAATGGTGCTACAACATTATTTATTATCCAAGGCGTAAAAATGAATTGACTTTTAAAGGTGATTTTTGGGTTAATGACTCAACTTACGCTATAAAAGAGATAAATCTTCAAGCATCCAAGAGTGCTAATATCAACTGGGTAAAGGAAATCTATATTGAGCAAGAGTTTGAGGTTTTAAATGATTCTGTATTCTTGATAAAGCGTGATTATTTCTTATCCGATTTTGCCCTAAACAAGAAGGAAAAGTCCAGAGGGGTCTATGGTAAGCGAACGACCCTTTATGATAATTATAAATTTAATGAACCCAAAGATGAAAAATTCTATGATAAGGTGGTATATAATTATGATGAAGACGTTTACAATAGAGAGGATGATTTCTGGGAAAAGAATAGATTAGAAGCTCTAAATAAAGATGAAAAGGGTGTCTATAAGATGTTAGACACGTTGAAAACTGTAAAAAAGTTCAAAAGACTCTATAATTTGGGGAGTATTCTGGCTTCGGGCTACATAGAGTTCCCGAGCATTAATTTTGATTATGGACCTATTTTTTCAACTTTTGGGTTTAATGAGGTTGAAGGTGTAAGACTTAGAACTGGTGGTCGGACCTATTTTGGCCCAAATGATTTATGGAGGTTAGAAGGGTTTTTGGCTTATGGCTTTAGAGATGACAAATTTAAATACGGTATTTCGGGTAAGTGGTTGCTAGATAAGCGCAGTCGATTGATTATTTTCGGTGGTAATAGACGTGATGTTGAACAGATTGGTGCAAGCCTAACGAGTTCGACCGATGTTTTAGGACGAAGCTTGGCATCTAATGCCGTTTTTACGGCAGGAGCTAATGACAAATTGACCAATATTAATCTTACCAATCTAGGATTTTCTATTGAACCAACACGAAATTTTGAAGTCCGAATAGATGGAAGTTTCAGGTCTTTAAGGTCAGCATCCCCAACATTTAGTTTGGACTATAACGACCCTGAATCACCTACGGGTATTTCATCGGAGATTAAACAGTTTGAAAGCCGTTTGTCTTTGTCTTTTTTTCCAAAACGACAAATGACAGGTTTTGGAGTGGAACGCAAAAACAAAAATGACAATTTTGCGCGCTTATTTGCCCAAGTGACACGTGGTGATCGCAACTGGTTTGATAGTGATTTTGATTATACCAAAGTTCAATTTTCGTACATCCAACCTTGGCAAGTCGGTGGTTTTGGTCGACTCGTTACTTCAATAGAAGCTGGAAAAACATTTGGTGAAGTGCCACTAGGATTATTGAGCGTCGTACCAGGTAATCAAACCTATTTTTCAATTTACAATACTTTCTCTCAGCTCGATTTTTATGAGTTTGTTACAGATACCTATACCTCCGTACATTTTGAGCATAATTTTAATGGCCGTTTGTTTTCGAGAATTCCATTCCTAAAAAAATACAATCTTAGAGCTATTGTCGGTTTACGTGGTGTTTGGGGTGAACTATCAGATGAAAATATAGCGTTGAGTACAACCGGAAACCCACTCGAATTTCCCTTAATAGCTCCAGATACAAGAATGTATTACGAATATAGTATTGGAGTGGCTAATATTTTTAAAATTCTAAGAATCGACTTCAATTTCAGGGGTAATTACCTTGACAATCCAGATGCTAGACGTTTTGGAGTTACCGGTAGTTTTGGCTTCTATTTTTAAAAGACTGATCGGAATCATTTTATACGAAGAGTCTGACTATAATCATTTTCTAATCACAGTTGCCCTTATATATTTAGAGCGTTAAAAAAAAGTTATTAATCTTTAAATATTAGGGTATGAAAACACTAGTAAAAATTTTAGCAATGTTGTTATTCATTTCTACTTTTGTAGCTTGTAATAATGACGATGATGACAATCCGATTGTTATAAATGACATTATGGTCGTATATAATTCCGATACTGGTATGTTCTCTGCAATTAATACCAATAACGGTTCGCTTTCTTCATTAGGAACTATAACCTATAATGGTGAGATTTTAACCGGTTTAAGAGATATTGTTTACAACGATTCTAATGGTATGATTTATGCCAGTTCTCGATCAGATTACAATAATGGTGCTATTTTCACTGTTGATCCTGCAACTTTGGAAGCAACAATTCTTAACGCTAATCTTGATGATGATTGGTATGCGCTTCCAGGTCTTGAAATTTATAATGGAAAAATCTTAGCTACTGTTTATTGGGATGATTTTAATGATGATAATAATTTGGACTACTATGAAGGATTGGTTACTTTGAACCTAGATGGAACGATTTTTAGCTTTATGCCATTAGTGCATGATGGTGAAAATATATCTATAAACGAGGGTATGGGTATTGAGTATACCAATAATAATAGTGAATTATTAATCACTAGATGGGATGAGATTGTGGTATCAGATTTCAACGGAAATGTCATGGAGATTGTTGAGCTCAATCAGGTCAACTTTCCGAATGATGAATACTTGGATGGCATCAGAACTCTTGAAACCAGTAAAGATGGAGTGATTTACGGTATAGATAGAGATAATCATTTCGGACGTATTGATTTAACTGTGGGTTCACCAATAGGTACTTTTACATACATTACAACCTTGGAGCCTGAAAATGATAAACATGTCGCACTCTCACTAATACCAGAGAACATTTTTCAATAACACATTCTAATAGCCATCTCATAAAAAGGGAGTGCTCATGGCCCCCTTTTTTAATTTTTGATAAATGTTAGGTCAGTAGGTCTAATAAGGACTAAATTATATATTTGCAACCAGAAATATGAAGTAATGACAAAAGAACAACAATTAACCTTTGACGTTTTAATAGAAATTCCAAAAGGAAGCCGTAACAAGTATGAGTATGATTTTGAATTGAAGAAAATACGTTTTGATCGTATGCTTTTCTCCTCAATGATGTATCCTGGAGATTATGGTTTCGTTCCACAAACCTTGGCATTAGATGGAGACCCTTTAGATGTTTTGGTGTTAGGTCATGAGCCAACATTCCCTATGTGTGTCATGGAAGTAAAGCCTATTGGTGTGTTCCATATGGCTGATGAAAAAGGACCTGACGAAAAAGTCGTTTGTGTTCCGGTTTCAGATCCTATTTGGAGCTTGAAAGAAGATATAAGTGATCTTAACCCACATCGTTTAGACGAAATAACCCACTTTTTTCAGGTTTACAAGGACTTAGAAGAGAAAAAAGTTGATGTAGGGGGTTGGGGAGACGCCAAAGAAGCAACGGATATTGTTAAAAAGTGTATTGATAGGTATAATCATAGCTCTCACAAGAGTAACGGTGATTTTATGATATAGATTACTAATGGATAGAAATTGAGAAACCCTTTTATATTCACGATAAAAGGGTTTTTCTATTAACTTTAATTTACTACTTTTGCCCAGTTTTAAAAGCTAATAACTAATCATAATAGAATAATATGGAATCAAACATAATTTATGTACCAATGGCATTGGCAATTGTAGGATTGCTTTTTATGTTCATTAAAATGTCTTGGGTAAAAAAACAACCTGCCGGTGATGAAAAAATGCAGAGCATTTCTAAATCAATCAAAGAAGGTGCATTAGCATTTTTGGCTGCAGAATATCGATTGTTATTAATATTCGTAGTCATGGCTTCAGTAGCCTTAGGTGTTGTATCTTATATAGTGCCAACAACCCATTGGATAATTATTGTCGCGTTTATTTTTGGTGCGGTATTCTCTGGTTTAGCAGGAAATATTGGTATGCGTATAGCGACTGATGCCAATGCGAGAACAGCAGAAGCTGCAAAAACGAGCTTACCTCACGCCTTGAAGGTATCTTTTGGAGGCGGAACGGTAATGGGACTTGGTGTAGCTGGACTAGCTGTTTTGGGTCTTAGTATATTCTTTATGATTTTCCTTAAGATGTTTGTAACAGGAGAGGGTAGCTTTTATGAGGAAATGACAGTTGCATTGGAAGCATTAGCTGGATTCTCTTTAGGTGCTGAATGTATAGCGTTATTTGCTAGAGTTGGTGGAGGAATTTACACCAAAGCGGCTGACGTTGGAGCGGATTTAGTAGGTAAAGTAGAAGCAGGAATACCAGAAGATGATCCGCGAAACCCTGCTACTATTGCAGATAATGTTGGTGATAATGTTGGTGATGTTGCAGGTATGGGGGCAGATTTATTCGGGTCTTATGTTGCTACTGTTTTAGCTGCAATGGTACTTGGAAATTATGTTATAAGAGACATGTCTGCTACAACACAATTCATTGATGCCTTCAGTAATATGGGACCTATTTTGTTGCCTTTGGTTATTGCTGGCGTGGGTGTTTTAGCTTCTATTTTAGGAACCTTTTTAGTGCGTATTTCTAATAACGATGCTAAAGAGTCCGTAGTGCAAAAAGCCTTAGATACTGGTAACTGGGTTTCCATCGGGATTACTTGGGTGGCGTCGTGGTTTTTGATCCGTTGGATGTTACCAATGACCATGGAAATGAAATTCTTTGGTGAGGGTATAAAGGTTATACCATCTAGGCACGTATTTTATGCAGCTACTATTGGTTTGGCTGTGGGTGCTTTAATCTCTTTGGTTACAGCTTACTACACAAGCTTAGGTAAAACACCAGTTTTAAAAATCGTTAAAAACTCATCTACAGGTGCAGCTACCAATATCATTTCAGGATTAGCTGTAGGGATGAAGTCTACATTCTTATCTGTGATCCTTTTTGCCGTGGCAATTTGGAGTGCATATGTATTAGCAGGATTCTACGGTGTGGCTTTAGCGGCATCAGCTATGATGGCAACTACAGCAATGCAGTTGGCTATAGATGCATTTGGTCCTATCGCTGATAACGCCGGTGGAGTAGCAGAAATGAGTGAATTAGAACCTCACGTTCGTGAGCGTACAGATATTTTGGATTCTGTGGGTAATACAACAGCAGCAGTAGGTAAAGGATTTGCTATTGCTTCTGCAGCGCTGACGGCGCTAGCTTTATTTGCTGCTTACGTAACTTTTACAGGTATTGATGGTATCAATATTTTTAAAGCTCCGGTTTTAGCAGCATTATTTATTGGAGGTATGATTCCTGTAATATTCTCGGCCTTGGCTATGGAATCTGTTGGTAAGGCAGCAGGACAAATGGTTGAAGAAGTAAGAAGACAGTTTAGGGAAATACCTGGAATTATGGAAGGTACAGGTACACCAGAGTATGGGAAATGTGTGGACATTTCAACAAAAGCAGCTTTAAAGGAAATGGTAATTCCTGGTCTTATTACAATAGTCACGCCGGTGGTTATGGGAATTGGAACAGCATTGGTAAATGATGATTTCTTACTTGGTGCAGAAGTTTTGGGTGGTTATATGGCTGGAGTTTGTGTTTCTGGCGTTATGTGGGCTATTTTCCAAAATAATGCTGGTGGTGCTTGGGATAATGCTAAAAAATCATTTGAAGCTGGAGTAGAAATTAATGGAGAAACCTTTTACAAGCATAAAGAGGATAATCCTTCACCTCCTCACCAAGCGGCAGTAACGGGAGATACTGTTGGTGATCCTTTTAAAGATACCTCTGGACCTTCAATGAACATATTAATTAAATTAACGTGTTTAGTTGGTTTAGTGATTGCACCGATTTTAGGTGGTCATTCTTCTGAAGAAGGTTTGGCAAATATTGAAGATGAAGTGTCGATAGAAATGACTCTTGATGCAAAGGATATGGCTAAAGCTACAGTAAACTATTCTACGGTAAAAGAAGGTGAAAAAGTTTCTGAAACCATTGTTTTTGAAGGGACTGAAGCTGAAGTGAAAAAAGAACTTGAAGCTTTCGAAGCATCAATCAAAACTGATGCTAATAAAGTTGAGAAAGTTATTAAAGAAGTTAAGATTACAAAAGAATAAGATTTTTAGTAATATCGATCTACTAAAACCACGCTAAACAGCGTGGTTTTTTTATTTTTACGTATTAAGATTAAAAGATGTTTAAAAAGGATCCACTTCAAATAATTGCCTTTCAAGGTTATGGTACCGATACGCACTTCTATGCGCGAGGAAGAGCTTTAGAAGATGAATCCATTGATCTTGAGAATCAAAATACTTGGCATCTTATTGTTAATACATGGAAACGTTTTGAAACGGATGAAATAAAAAACGTAGGGATAAAGGTTAGTCTACCCAACGGTAAAGTCTTGAACGGAAAGACAGATAGAGATGGCTATTTTAAGATCGATGCTAACTTAAAAGACCTATCTAAACTTACCAATAACGAAGGTTGGCTATCTTTTGAATTGTCTTATAATGATGCTAATATTAAAAGAACCATTCAGAATGACAATAAATTCCCAGGTGAGATCTTGATACCATCTACCAAAGCCCAATTTGGTGTAGCCAGTGATATAGATGATACCATTTTGCATACAGGTGTGGTGAGTACCTTAAAGTGGAAGGTCATATACAACTCGGTATTTAAACATGCTAAAAACAGAATTCCGCTCGAAGGTGCAGCAGGATTTTACCATAAGTTACATCGAGGAGTCTCAGGTCAAAATGTTAATCCAATATTTTATGTCAGTCATAGTCCATGGAATTTATATCGGTATCTCGAGTTATTTCTGAGGCAACATGACTTTCCGAAGGGCCCCATTTTATTGAGGAACTTGAGTAATTTATTAAGAAGACAACCTCAAAATCAAAAACCTCAAAAGGAAAGAGAGATTATTAATTTACTAAAAACCTATCCAAATTTACCTTTTATACTAATTGGTGATAGCGGTGAGAATGATCCAGATATCTATATAAAAATAGCAGAAGAATTTCCTAAAAGAATTTTGGCTATATATCTACGTAGCGTAAAGCACAAAGCAAAAATGAAAAGAGTAAAATCACTTTTAGATAATTATAAAACTACAAAGGTCTTACTGGTCGAAAGTAGCGCTCAGGCTATTAAGCATGCTAAAGAACACAATTTTATTGCTTAGAATAAACCGTTTATTTCCGCATCTATTTTGTTAATGATGCCACCTAAATCTTCAGGATTAGCGACAAAGTCTAAATGGTCAACGTCTATAATTAACAAGTTTCCCTTATCATATTTTGTTATCCATGCTTCATAACGCTCGTTAAGACGACTTAAATAGTCAATGCTAATGGTGTTTTCATAATCGCGACCACGCTTATGAATTTGAGCTACCAAATTAGGAATAGAACTTCTTAAGTAAATCAACAAATCAGGGCCTTTTACAAAAGATTCCATCAATTCAAATAAAGACGAGTAATTCTCAAAATCACGATTGGTCATTAAGCCCATAGCGTGTAAGTTGGGTGCAAAAATATGAGCATCTTCGTATATGGTTCTATCTTGTATGATATCCTTACCACTATTTTGAATCTGGTTGATTTGACGAAATCTGCTATTTAAAAAGTAAACCTGTAAATTAAAACTCCAGCGCTCCATCTGATTGTAAAAATCATCTAAATAAGGGTTGTCTACTACATCCTCTAATTGGGCTTCCCATTTGTAATGTTTAGCCAATAGTTTAGTCAAAGTGGTCTTACCTGCTCCTATATTTCCTGCAATGGCAAAATGCATAATCTATTGTAGTTTTAGTTGGTATTGACGCAGAATTTCGTCGTGGTAAATATACAAGGTTTCATTGGTTACCAAAAACTGACTTATTAACAAAATAGGAGAATCAATAGGTTTTATTTCATGACTGTTTTTAGATAATAAAAAGAGGTTATCTTCCTTTTTTAACACTAAGTGCGCCTTACTAAAAGCCATACTGTCATATCCAATATTTTGATGTTTCGCAATTAAGCTTCCAAAATAATTATAGACATAAAGGTATTTTTCGGTAAGCATATAGCAATTGTTATAATCACTCTTAATATCCAAAACATCAGACTGCACAGGTACAGTTTTTAATCTAATTTTATTGCTTTTATAGTCATATAATTCTAGTTGCTGCAGGTCTTGATTAAAGATCCAAAGTGTATTATCAAAGCCGGTAGATACAAAACTTACATTTTTATAAGATTGAAGCGTGTTAAAGTCTACTTTAAATACTTCAGCTAAACGATTGTCTAAAATAATGACAGTATTGAAATCTTTATAAAAAAGGTTAATTTTTAAGGGGTTGAAGGTGTTTGCTGTCGTGATTTCACCTAATTGAAAATTTGTATAGGTGATTGTAGTATCCTTTGTTTTTTTATTAAAGGTATTATCATCTGTAGCGTAATATAGGGTACCAAAGGTATCTACACCAAAAATGGATTTGGCCTTTATTTTGGTGGAATCCTTAGTCTGCAACAGAATATTGTCTTGGGCCAATACCGAAAGACTAATGAGTAAGAGGAAATAAACGGAATACTTCATATATGACAGAAAAATACAAAAATTGCACCAATCCTAATGTCATTCGGAGCTTGTTTCAGGATCTTTTTTAAAAATTGAAAAATATCATGTGAGTGACTGATATAATTCAGTATACAGGAAAAATGTAAGATGTTAATCCGTGAGTTTATATCCAAAACCTCGAACATTTATAATTTGAATGTTCTCGTCTTTTTTTAGTTTTTTTCTGAGTTTGGTTATAAAAACATCCATGCTTCTTGCAGAGAAAAAATCGTCATTTCCCCAAAGTTTATTTAGAATTAAGGAACGGTCTAAAACCTGATTTTTGTTTTTTATGAGGTGAAATAATAAGTGAGCTTCTCTATGGGTGAGTTGTTCGGGTTCACCGTTTTCAAACGAGAGTTGTTGTTTAGGGAAATCAAAGGTATACCGCCCAATAATTAAATGCTCCGTTGTTTTTTGAACTCTAGTGCGGTGCAGTAAATTATGAATGCGTACAATGAGCTCTTCCATACTAAACGGTTTTTTGAGATAATCGTTCCCACCAATAGAAAATCCTTCAACGACATCAGCAGTTTGGGATTTAGCAGTTAAAAAAATGATTGGGATGGTATCGTCAATCGCTCTAATCTCTTTAGCCAGGGTAAAACCGTCTTTTTTGGGCATCATGACATCCAATACTAAAATTTCAGGGTGTTCTGAGTTGTATTTTTCAAATGCCTTTTCGCCATTACCACACAACACGACTTCAAAATCTCTGGTTTCTAAAGTTTCTTTTATAATTTGTCCCAAAGCCGCTTCATCTTCAGCAAGGAGGACTTTAATTTTTTCAGCCATTTGGAAGTGTAATTTTAAAAGTGGTTAAATTTTTACTTAGGTCTAGATTAATACTGCCACCATGTTTTTCAATAATTGATTTGGTATAGTATAATCCAATACCAAACCCTTTGACATCATGTGTGTTTCCTTTAGGAACGCGATAGAATTTTTCAAAAACACGTTCTTTATTTACTTTGGATAGGGAGTTTCCATTGTCTGAAATTAATATTTCAAAACGTTTTTCCTTCGGAATTAAATCTATAGAAATCATATCTCCTCCATACTTTACGGCATTATCCAAAATGTTGTTCAAGGCATTTTCAAAATGAAAAATATCAACTTCGGCTTCTAAATGCTCTACTTTGAGACTTGTGTTAAATTCCTTTTCGGGATATTGAACACTGAACCTGTGCGACAAATCACTAATTAAGTTCACTATATCAATAGGTTCTTTCTTGAGCTCTAATTTATCACTATCAAGAGTTGCGGTTTCCAATAGCTTTTCTACCATTAAGTTCAACTTTTCTAGCTGTTGCGAAGACATGTTAATGTAGTTTTTTGTTTTCGCCTTGTCCTCAATAGCGTTAAAATTATTTATACTTTCAAGTGCAACGCCAATTGTTGCAATAGGTGTTTTAAACTCGTGTGTAATATTACTGATAAGGTCGTTTTTGACCTCGGCGAGTTGCTTTTGATGTTTAATTATTTTTAGAAGATAAATTAGACAACTAATTACGGCCAGTATTAAAAAAGTTGAAATAACAATACCGACAAGACTACGCTTTAAAACCGTAAATGTTGTATTGCTATAATTTAGCTCTAGAATACTTCCTTTAGGAAGAAATGAAGAATTTGAAACCGCTTTAAGGTCAAATTTGTGACTTAGAGTTTTTTTATTTTGTAAAGAATCCTTTATGGCCGCTACTTGGCGTTTAACCTGCGATTCATAAAATGTCAATTCACTATTTATTCCAATGTGTTTACGATCAAATTCCTTTTTCAATAAACTATCTACTTCAGAAACATTAAGGCTATCACTACTTATGGATACAACAATTTTAGAAGTTAAAATTTCAAATTCTGAAATATCCTTGATATTCTTAGCTTGTTTAATACTATCCAGTCTCTTTTTAAAGTCCTCACTTTTGGCTGGTTTTATTTGTTCATCAATAATCTTAGACATGGAGTCTGCCTTTGAGCCCGTAAGTACGGTAACACCTTCTATGTTATTGATATCTATTTGGTCTAGATTCTTAAAACCAAAAGAGTCTTGATCGATTTTTTTTAAAAAGTTTTGAATATGGCCTCCATCTTTTAGTGCATCTTTTTGTTGGTCACCTTCTAAGAAAATTCCAACTGTTGTGCGCTCGGCCAAGGCGGCATAATAATCGTCCACAGCTTTATCTAAACTTATCTGCACGTCATTAATAAGTTGTTGTTTGTTGGACTGATAGTTCTTGTAATTCCAAAACACCTGTATGCCAATTGTAACAATAATGACCGTTACTATGGTATACAAAATCCATTTGTATCTTTTATCATTCATACATCAAAAGTAAAGGTAAAAAACTACTTAGTGTCAATCGGTTAACACACGTTAACATTAGTTAACTCAGATAACAGAGATTACTTTAGATATTTGCTGTGTATTAATCAATAAAAACAACAGTTATGTTTAAAAAAGTAGTAATTTGTTTAGCACTGATCCTAACAACGTTAGGATATTCTCAAAGTCAATTAAATAGTAAAACCAGTAATGTCTCCCACATAAAAATCACAAATCTTGATGTCGTGGTGACTGTAGATTCTGTAGAAGATATTGAAAAAACATTTAAGTTAGAAGATATAGAGAATCTCCTCAAAGAAACAGAACGAGATGAAGTTATTTCGTTTAGTCTCATCTGCAATGGGGATATGATGTCTAATGGTAAAAGATCTACTATGACCTATTCGTTTGAAGGTAACTCGAGTGAACCTCAAGAATTTTTAACTATAGTTTCAAAACTTAGGAAATCAGCCATAAATTATTATAAAAATTAGAAAAATCAATCAAATGACAACAATTATCAGAGTTTTAGTTTTGGCATTAACAGCTGTGTTCACTTCTGTTAATGCGCAAGAGTTTCAAGGTATTGCAACGTATAAGACACAACGACAGGTGGATATTAAGTTAGATAGTACCCAAATGAATGACGAGTTGCAAATGAAAATGTTAGAGGTAATGAAAAAGCAATTTCAAAAAACCTTTACACTTAGCTTTAACAAGGAAGAATCAACCTATAAGCAAGAAGAAGAATTAGACAAGCCAAACGTTGGCATGGGTGGTGATTTTCAAATTGTGTCTATTGGAGGAGGAGGTGGCTCTGATGTATTATATAAGAATACAAAAGAGCAGCGATATACTGAGCAGGTGGATACCTATGGTAAAATATTTTTGGTTAAGGACGATATAGAAAACATAGATTGGAATTTAGGTTCAGAAACTAAATATATAGGTGAGTATCCTTGTTATAAGGCAACCTATACCAAGATGGTCGAAAAGCCACGTGTGGTGATTAATGGTGAAGAGGAAGAGGAGAGCAAAGAGCCAGAAATGGAGGAACGAACCGTAACCGCATGGTACACCCCACAAATTCCCGTAAATCATGGGCCAGATAATTACCAAGGATTACCAGGTTTAATCTTGGAAGTACATGATGGAAAACTAACAATAGTTTGTAGCAAAATTGTACTTAACCCAAAGGAAAAAGTAAAAATCACTGAGCCAGACAAAGGTAAAGAAGTTGATCAGGAAAAATATGACGATATCATGGAAAAGAAAGCTAAGGAAATGATGGAACGTTATAGGCCAAAACGAGGAGATAGAAATGATGGTAACAGTTTTAGTATAACGATTGGCGGTTAATTTTGTAGCAATAATGCTTGTTAATTTTATGATAAACAGCGTATTATTTGTTTAATGTTTGGATATATTTGTTTAACAATAATATTAACCAAGCTGTTTAGTCATGAAATCATTACTCTTAAAATTTAGTTTTGTCATCTTTTTGATTTGTTTGGGTTTTCATCAGGAAACCAACACCACTGTAGATTCTTATAGTAATTCTAATGAATTTCAAGGTCAGGCCTTTTACGTCTCTAAGTCTAAGATGGAACTTGGAAGATGGGGAGCACGATTAAGTGAAGCTCAAAAGAAACAAATCGAAGCACGATTAAAAAATAGGTTAGAAAAGGAATATATTTTAACCTTCAATAAGGCGGAAGCTATTTTTTATGAGGATGAGAAACTAGATGCCATGTCTGGTGCAACGGATTCATGGGGTAAAAATTTCTCACCAGGCAAGCAGTACAAAAATGTTAAAACTAATACGCAGATTCAGAGCCAAGAGTTTTACGGAAAAAAGTTTTTAGTAAAGGACAAACTGCAGGATATAGATTGGAAATTAGGTAAAGAAACTAAGCAAATAGGAAATTATATGTGTTTTAAAGCTACAGCATCTATACCTACAAGTGAGTTAGCCTGGTATGATTTTTCATGGAGCAGATTACGTAATAGTGATAATGCAAACGAAACCGAATCGGACTCTACAAGCACATCAAATGAAACTCCAGAAATAGAGATGACGGAGGTAGAAGCATGGTATTCACCACAGATTCCAGTAGGTCATGGACCATTGGAATATTGGGGATTGCCAGGATTGATTCTAGAAGTAAGCGCAGGAAATACGATAATGTTATGTACCAAAATAGTATTAAACCCTAAAGAGAAATTAGAAATTACTGCACCTGATAAAGGAAAAGAAATTACCAAAGCAGAGTATCAAAACACTATTGTGGCCAAGATGAAAGAATTTCGAAATAATCGCATGGGAAGACGTCGAGGTTAATTTATTAACACAAGTTTAACGCAATTAGATTCAACAAATGACATTTAAAAAAGTCTAAGTATCAACTTAGAACTATAAATTTACATTTGTTAACAAGATTAAACTTATCACATGAAAAAACCATTTCAATCCCTATCCCTCATATTCTTATTATGTATTAGTACAATTTCATTTGCACAACAAAATTTTCAGGGCAAAGCGTATTATATGTCTAAAACCACGATGGATCTAGATCAGTGGGGAGGACGCGAAATGAGTCCTGAGCAAAAAAAACGTATTCAAGAGCGAATGAAAAGTTTCCTTGAAAAGGAATACATTTTGACTTTTAATAAGGAAGAATCTATTTATAAAGAGGACGAAAAATTAGAAACACCAGGCTCTGGAAGAAGTTGGGGAGGATTTGCGAGTAGTTTTACCGGTGGACCAAAGTATAAAAATGTAAAAACAAAAGAACTATTGCAAGACCAAGAATTCTTTGGGAAGCAGTTTTTAATTAAAGATGAGTTGCAAGGCTTAGAGTGGAAAATGGGAACAGAGACGAAGCAAATAGGTCAATACACGTGCTTTAAGGCAACTGCTACAAAAACTGTGGACGAGTTTGATTGGAGAAGTATGAGACGTCGTAACGATAGTGACAAAACTGAGAATGAAAAGAAAAATGACTCTATAAAAAAAGATGACGATCCTATGAATGAGATTGAAGTGCCAAAAACTATAGAAGTAGTGGCTTGGTACACACCGCAGGTACCTATCAATCAAGGACCAGACGATTATTGGGGATTGCCAGGTTTAATTTTAGAGGTTAATGCTGACAGAACCACTATTCTTTGCACTAAAATTGTTATGAATCCCGAAGAAAAGGAAGAGATTGTAAAACCAAAAAAAGGGGACGAGGTCACCAAAGCGGAATACAACGATATTATTACCAAAAAAATGCAGGAAATGCGAGACATGTACGGTGGGAGACGAGGAGGTCGCAGCAGAAGAAATTAAAAAACTAACACAATCAAAAAATGAAGAACATTTTAACGCTACTATTTTTGGTAGTGGCAAGTAGCACTTTTGCGCAAATTAAAATGCAAGGTGTTGTAAAAGATAGTATTGGCACACCTTTAGAATTGGCCAATGTCATTGCCATTAATCAAGAAACCAATGGTTTAGAGTCATATGCGGTAACCAATGACAAAGGAAAGTACACCCTATCGCTTGGTAAAAATGGTAAGTACAAGTTGCAGGTAAGTTATATAGGCTTATCTACTTATGAAGAAATCATTACTACAGCAGAAACGGATATCAATAAAGATTTTACGTTGATGCCAGATACAGCATTAGATGCTGTAGAGTTGACGTATGAAATGCCAGTATCCATAAAAGGAGATACGCTAGTGTATAATGCAGATTCATTTAAAAATGGCTCCGAGCGAAAGCTGGAAGATGTGTTAGCTAAATTGCCAGGGGTAGAAATCAATGATGACGGACAAATTGAAGTAGAAGGTAAGACGGTTTCTAAAATTATGGTGGAAGGAAAGGATTTCTTTGATGGTGATACCAAGCTGGCAACCAAAAATATTCCTTCAAATGCTGTAGATAAAGTACAGGTGCTTCGTAATTATGCCGAAGTTGGGCAGTTGCGTGGTGTTCAAAACAATCAGGATAATGTAGCCATCAACATTAAATTAAAGGAAGGCAAAAAGAACTTTTGGTTTGGTGACGTCACTGCTGGCGTTGGCGCGGCACCTTCACCAAATGACGAGTTATACCTTGTGCAGCCCAAACTGTTTTATTACAGTCCTAAATACACAATTAATTTTATTGGTGATATGAACAATATAGGTGAGGTCGCCTTAACCAATAGAGATATACGAGGTTTTGGTGGTGGCTTCAGGTTGCCAAGCAGAACCAGTGGTACTAACATTAATCTTGGAGATAACGGACTTGGAGGATTAACCAATATAGCCAATGCCCAAGAAGTGGTTACTAAATTAGCATCGGCTAACTTCAGTTATTCGCCTAATAAGGCACTTGATTTGAGTGGTTTTTTAATTTATAACAGTAGTCGTTTAAGAACGCGAGAAGAAACTTTCATAGATTATATTGAGGTAGAGGATGATCCAAGTACACCAATAGATGAATCTACAACAATTCCGCCAGATGAAGCAACTGTTTCTACAGGTAGAGAGGCGACTAATCAATTTGTTACCAAGTTGAGCGCATCATATAAGCCAAATGTAAACAACCAATTAGATTATGA
The DNA here is from genome assembly GCF_042676105.1 of Winogradskyella aquimaris. Taxonomy (NCBI): domain Bacteria; kingdom Pseudomonadati; phylum Bacteroidota; class Flavobacteriia; order Flavobacteriales; family Flavobacteriaceae; genus Winogradskyella; species Winogradskyella aquimaris. The sequence continues at coordinate 864,810 of NZ_JBHTJQ010000016.1, forward strand.
TATATTAGCACGTACTTCAGATGATGAAGAACGTCAGAATCTGTTTTCATCCATAGTTGGTAATACCAATCAATTAGATCAGGTGAATCCATTTAGTATTAATCAGAACTTGAATTATTATTACACGCTAAATGAAAACAATATTTTTGCCTTTGAAGCCCAACATTTGATTAGAGATGAAGATCCGTTTTACAACGCCTTATTAGGTAATGATCCAACCAATAATACGGATCCTGATAACGATGCTTTTGATAATACAGCTTCAGGATTAGGTTTGGACCTAGATCAGTTCAGTTATGATTTAAACCAAGAAAGACGTGTAAAAACCAATCAATTAGATGCTAAATTGGATTATTTCAATATCCTAAATTCTAAGAGTAACATTAATCTTACTTTAGGAACCATATTTAGTAATCAGAAATTCAACTCGAATATATTTCAATTTTTGGATGATGGTACACGTTTAGATCCTACTCCAAATGTCACAGACCTAGAAGGTAACGCCTTGTCGGCATTTAACGATGATGTAGAGTATCGTTTTAGTGATGTGTATTTAGGAGTGCATTATAGGTTTAAAACAGGTAAATTAACTATAACGCCTGGAGTATCTTTCCATGCGTATAGCAACCAAAACACACAAAATGGAGACACGTTTAAAGATAACTTCTTCAATGTATTGCCCGATTTTGAAGCGCGTATTCAATTTAAGAAAAGTGAAGCCTTACAGTTTAATTACAATATGACTAATACCTTTACCGATGTTACCAATATCGCAGAAGGTTTGGTGCTCAATAACTTTAATAGTATACAATTTGGTAATCCTGAACTGGTTAATGCGCTATCCCATAATTTCAGACTGTTCTACAGCAGTTTTAATTTGTTTAATTATACCAATGTTTTTGCGAGTTTAAACTACACCAGAAATGAAGATCAAATCCGTTCGTTAACCAATTTTGAAAGTGTGATAAGAACGAGTTCGTTTTTCAACTCCCAATTCGCAGATGAGAATGCGTCTTTATTTGGGCGTGTGGAACGTACCTTTGGGAAAATAAGAGCGCGTTTTGGAACTAATTTCAATTACAGTAAATTGAATCAGTTTATACAAGGTAGACAGACCTTGAATGAACGATTTACGCAAACCTATACACCAGAACTACGTACCAATTTTAGAGAAGCGCCCAATGTGAGATTACGTTATCGTTTTAGCGAAACTAATAACGATCAGGGTAATAATATTACAAAATTTATTACAAGAGCACCTTCAATTGAGTTTGACGCCTACATCTGGGATGCGCTTACGTTTGTTACAGAGTTTACCTATAATGAGCAAGAAAATAATGGTCAGACTCAAGTATTTAAAACTTGGGATGCGTCGCTACGTTATAGAAAAGACAGAGATGCCAAATGGGAATACTCGCTTAGAGCGTCTAATATTTTAGATATCGACTCTAATATTAGTAATGGTGCAGGAAATATCTCTGTGTTTAATTCCGAAACATTTATACAACCACGGTTTATTACGCTTAGGTTAACTTATACATTATAAACGAAAAGCCTTTACATCTGTAAAGGCTTTTTAATGTTTAAATATTTACCAATTATTTTATAAATCTATCCTAACATGCGCGGCGCCAGCTATAGTTCGAGTGGTACCTCCATTAAGAAATGTGCCAGAAAAATTCATGTCAATAAAATCACCAACACCATTACCTATATAGGTGACATTAATTGTGACATTTTCTTGTCCAGTGAAAATATAACCACTCCCAGGAACATTGAAATTAAAGATATTAAAATTGTCAGCGGTGACCGAGTAGCTACCAATTTGAGTTGGAAAATCTGCTAGGAAGGCACCATTGGTTGTTTTATAGATAACAAATCTATCATCGCCCAGAATGACATCAATAAAATCCGTGTAGGTGACAACAATTGAGTCGTCTATGACATATTGAATAAACTCATCTTGGGAAAAACAGGCATTTAGGATTCCAATATCGGTTATAGGTGACATAAATGTATATTCTAAACTTTCTGTGGTTTGATAATTGGAGAAATCACTACCAACTAATGAAAAGCTGTTATTATCGCTGTTTGTACATCTTGAAATTTGAAATTCAAAATTACCTTCAGTAACATAATCTAAAAAGGTTTGGCCTTCATAATTGATTTGTACGTAACCATTGGTCACTGCATCACCATTACAGTCATTAAGAACACCTGTTATTGTTTCCTGAACTAAACTGGGATTATCTGGTACAACAATAGTAATATTGGTATCATTAATGAGAGGTCCAATAGATTGTGTGAGCAACACATTTGTATCGCAGATTACGGATCCAAAAATATTGAGTTCAAGAATTTCATCATCCGGCACATAACCACAAACCTCACCATTTTCATTGGTATAGCCATAAGTTGTTCCAAAAATGCTGCTTGTAATAGAAGTTTGAAAATTTGCTAATGGTGCATTATTGTCATCGGTTAAAGTTAAACACAAAACACTAGATTTAGTGGGTATGTCGCAATTCCAGAACGAAAAGTGAGATACTGTACCCACATACATATTGCCTTGTAGAGTAGCTTCGCCTTCCTCTTTCCAATAGCCATTGATTTCATCAAAGTACCAAAGCGGTATGGTTGCAGGAGCTATGCTCATTAAACTTGCGTCTACTGGTATTTTAATTTCAGAAGTTGAGCCTTCAGCTAGGTTTAAATCCTCACCACCAGAACCTCTAAGTTCCACAGCAAGCATACCTAGAGTCTGAAGCATACGCTCTTCACCATCTTCATTTTCAGCATACAACATACCAGGCATTTGTAACGGCATATCCTCATCTGCAGGATCAAGGTGGTGCATAATCACATCGACTGAACCAGAATAAGCAGAACCATCTTCTTTAATAAAGTTACCGTCAAAACTTACAGAGCTGCCATTGCTAGCGGTTACGATTTCGGAGCTTCCACTGTTTACCGATCCTGTAACAGTTGCGTCGAGCATCATAATGGTTACTTTGTTGGTGCCGTTAGTTGGTACAACACTTCGAGAGGCATGGATGTATCCCGCTTTTTCAGCTTTAATGTATCCAAAGCGTTGATTAACAGTCGCACCATTAATAACAAAAATACCGTTGCTGTCTGTTGTTGCGGTTTTATTACCAATTGTAATTGTTACACCATGAATTGGGGTGTGATTTTTATCGATGACCGTTCCTAAAAAGTTTCTGGAAATTTCATTGCCAAAAAACTGAGAGAACGTATCTGAAGTAGTGTTTTGGGAATCATTATTTGTAAAACCATCATCTATTTGACATGAAAAATTACAGATAAGACATACAATTGTTAGTAAACGAAAAAGTTGGATTGATTTCATAGCGATTGATTTTAGCATTTATTAATAGACGCCAAAATCAATAAAGGGTTGCGTATGAAAATTCAATAAAATCTAATTCGCAGAAACAGGAAGATTGTGATTGTGCTTGCAAAACCAAAAGAGACAAGTATTCTCTTTTTTTGTTAGCCTAATGTCTATCTCACTATTTTCAACTTCTGAATTCAGACTAAGAAAAGTGTCCTTATACCCTTTTCGATGTGCTTCTACAGGTAAAAAATTCTCGTAACCCGTAGCATTTTTTATTTCAAATTGACCTCGAGCATCGGTTTGAATAGTGCGATTTCCAACGGTAATGGTAACACTATCTAAAGGTTCGTTGTTGTGGTTAACAACAGTTCCTTTAAGATTAATATCAATAGGTTTTCCTAAGTGTTCAACCAATGTATTGGTATCCTCTTTCTGATCTGTGTTTTCCTTAAGTGTGCTGCTAGATGACAGCAAAAAAGCACAAATAATAAATGCTAAAATGTATGTTGTCTTTGACTTCATGTGATGATTGATGATGAATATTTGAGTCGAAATTACGAGAAACGCTAAAGGCATGGCGTTAAAATTCTTATAAATAAAAACTCTCAAATCTTAAAGTTTAGATTTGAGAGTTTTATCAAAACCTTAATTTATACAGATTAATTAGTTATCTCTAAGTACATGCACTACTCCAATAATGGTGTGCGGATTGCCTTGATAGTCTTCATAAGTACCACTAAAATTAATATCTATATACTCACCAACGTCACTTAAAGCGGTAAGGTTGTAAGTGATGTTGTTGTTTTCAGGTGCTACATTTAAGCATTCTCCAATAAAGAAGCCTGTATCATTTGAAACCGTGCCGTCAAAAGCAAAACTATCATAAGTGCCTAAATAGTCAGGATCATTTAGGACTCCAAACATATAATAGCAGTTTTCCTGATTGTTACTTGATGCAAAAATATCGATGGTTGGTCCGGGATAATTCGGACTCTCTGCATAGAAGTTAGCAGAAATATTTTCAAAAATTAAGATACTCTCACCATCATCAATAGTGTATTCTATAAACTCAGTTACAGCATTACATGCAGAGATGGTTCCTATATTTGTTAAAGGTGTCGTAAAGGTATAGCTGATACTATCAGTGACTTGTAGGTTAGTATAATCACTAGCCTCAATAGCAAATGTATTATTATCAGAGCAACGTAAAAGATTGATTTCAAATTCACCGTTGGTTACAGCATCTGTAAAGGTTTGATTGGCATAGCTGAGTTGCACGTAACCATTTGTAACGGCGTTTTCATCACAAGTATTGAATGTGCCTACTACAGTTTCTTGAACGATATCAGGATTATCTGGTACAATAACCGTTATGCTAGAATCTAAAGTAAAAGGACCAACAGTCTCCGTATGTAAAGCAGTATCGCCACATAAGTCGTAACTGTAAACATTAAGCACCAAACTTTCATTGCTTGGCACATAACCACAAACTTCGCCATTCTCATTAGTATAGCCATAAGTTGTACCAAAAGTCGCACTTGTAATAGATACAGACATATTTGCTAAAGCTGTATTTTCATCATCTGTTGTTGTTACACAAAGGGTGATGGCTTCTGCGGGAATATCGCAATTCCAAAAACTAAAATGCGATACCGCACCCACATACATATTACCTTGTAGTGTAGCTTGTCCTTCTTCTTTCCAGTAACCAGTGGTTTCATCAAAATACCAAAGCGGAATGGTTGCAGGAGCAATACCTATTAAACTAGCATCCACAGGAATTTTAATCTCTGAAGTAGAGCCATCAGCTAAATTTAAATCTTCACCACCAGAACCTCTAAGTTCTACGGCAAGCATACCTAAAGTCTGAAGCATACGTTCTGCACCATTTTCATTTTCGGCATAAAGCATACCAGGCATTTGCAATGGCATATCCCCATCAGTAGGGTCAAGATGATGCATAATCACATCGACTGATCCAGAATAAGCAGAACCATCTTCTTTAATGAAGTTACCATTAAAACTTACAGAGCTTCCATCGGTTGTGGTTACGGTTCCTGAACTTCCACTTGTTACAGAACCTACAATTGTAGCTTCTAACATCATAATGGTCACTTTGTTGGTGCCGTTAGAAGGCACAACGCTTCGTGAGGCGTGAATGTATCCCGCTTTTTCAGCTTTAATGTAACCAAAGCGTTGATTAACCGTAGCTCCATTAATCATAAAAACACCATTACTGTCTGTAGTTGCAGTTGAACTGCCAATGGTAATCGTAGCTCCTTCAATTGGATTATGGTTTTTATCGATGACCGTTCCTAAAAAGTCGCGAGAAATTTGATTACCAAAATACTCAGAGAAGGTGTCCGGAATAGTTTCTTGTGGATCATTATTTCCAGATTGACGATCGTCTTTTTGGCACGAGGTTGCCATAAATAATGATAATAAAAGCATTAAAACAAGATTTGGGAAATTTTTAATTCTTTTCATAGTGAATTGATTTAGTTAAAAGTAAGTCTCAAAAAAGACATTGTGTAGATAGAACAGATGTAGGTTTAAAACTCCTACCTAAATACTACAAACAAAAAAACTCTGATCATTAATCAGAGTTTTTAAATATTGAGAACGAAACTTCTTATAAGCCAAAAGCTTCTTTAACCTTATCTACATAATCTAACTTTTCCCAAGTAAATAATTCAACCTCTAAAGTTTTAGATTCACCATTAGGTTGGTCAAAAGTTTTAGTAATAATTTCATTGTGTCTTCCCATATGGCCATAGGCTGCAGTTTCGCTATACATTGGTTGACGAAGTTTTAGGCGTTCCTCGATAGCAGCTGGGCGCATATCAAATATTTCTGATACTTTTTGTGCAATCTCACCATCCGTTAGGTTAAAAGGACAGGTGCCATAAGTATCTATAAAAATTCCCATAGGTTCTACAACACCTATCGCGTAAGAGACTTGCACCAAGACCTCGTCGCAAAGACCAGCAGCAACCAAATTTTTAGCAATGTGTCTGGTGGCATAAGCAGCGCTCCTATCAACTTTACTTGGATCTTTCCCTGAAAATGCACCTCCACCATGTGCTCCTTTTCCACCATAAGTATCCACAATAATTTTTCTTCCGGTTAAGCCTGTATCTCCATGTGGTCCACCAATTACAAACTTCCCTGTTGGATTAATATGATATTTAATATCGTCCGTAAATAGTGGCTTAATGTGTTCTGGCACTTTTGCCACTACGCGCGGAATTAAAATTTCGACAATGTCTTTTCTGATTTTTGCTAACATGGCATCATCGGTATCAAAAGCATCATGTTGTGTAGAAATCACAATCGCATCAATACGCTGTGGTGTGTTATCATCACTGTATTCAATAGTCACCTGACTTTTAGAATCTGGCCTTAGATAGGTGATATCTTTATTTTCGCGGCGTAAGGCAGCCAATTCTTTAAGAATGAGATGTGAAATATCCAATGCTAAAGGCATGTAGTTATTGGTTTCGTTTGTAGCATAGCCAAACATCATACCTTGGTCACCAGCTCCTTGCTCTTCTTTAGAAGCTCTATCTACACCACGATTAATATCTTCAGATTGTTCATGTATAGCGGAGATGACACCACAAGAGTTGCCATCAAACATATATTCACCTTTGGTGTAACCAATTTTATTAATCGTATCTCTGGCTATTTTTTGTACATCCAAGTAGGTATTAGACTTTACTTCTCCTGCTAAAACAACCTGCCCAGTAGTTACTAATGTTTCACATGCTACTTTAGACTCTGGGTCAAAGGCTAAGAAATGATCGATTAATGCATCACTAATTTGATCTGCAATTTTATCTGGGTGTCCTTCCGAAACACTTTCAGAAGTAAATAAATATGACATAAATCCTATTTTTGTTTATTAAAAATTGAGATTGCTTGGATGCTAGAGAAGTTGACAAACGAACTGCTTTAGCATTTTTATCAAAACTGAATCTCTTTCAGCTTTAGAGGTTGCAATCAGACAAATTTTTCCTCTTTTTAAATCTTGGCAAAAATAGAGATTAAATTTAAGATAGCGCATCTTCAAATGATAATGAAATCTTAAAGTGGCACATGAAGTTTAAATTGATAGTTTGCAATTAATACTCTATTGCAAGTAAATACAGTATGTTCAGAAATTTCTTTGAATTTAAATTTTTGTAACGCAATATTTGTACTCACAAAGTTCAAAGACTTACTGAAATGTTATCAAGAAAGGTGGAGGGAATAGACCCTTTGAAGCCTTAGCAACCCTTAGACTTACTGAGAAGGTGCTAAATTCTACTTGAATGTGCAAGTCATTTCTTGCAGTTCGGATAGATAACTCAAGACTAATTACTCATCTGTAATTGGCATTTTCTTCATAACATTTTTCTATTAAGTACGCTTCATAATGAAGTTTATTTGGCTTTTGGTTTAATTATTTATTAACTCAAAAACTTAGAAAAATGAGTACACAAAAATTTGCAACAAAAGCGTTGCACGCAGGTCATGATGTAAATAATAATGGTGGAACAAGAGCGGTGCCAATTTACCAATCAACAGCTTACGTTTTCAACGATTCAGATCATGCAGCTAATCTTTTTGCCCTAGCTGAAACCGGTAACATCTATACTAGAATCAACAATCCTACAAACGATATTTTAGAGCAGCGGTTAGCAGCTTTAGAAGGTGGCATAGCAGCTGTGGTAACAGCATCTGGTACATCTGCTATAGCTACATCTCTACTTACTTTATTAAAAGCAGGAGACCATATTGTAGCTTCAAATAGTTTGTACGGTGGCACCTATAATTTATTGAGCGTAACATTACCTAGACATGGTATTGCTACAACTTTTGTAGATCCTTCCAATCCAGAAAACTTCAAAGAAGCCGCTCAAGAGAATACTAGAGCATTCTTTATTGAGTCTTTAGGGAACCCAAAGTTGGATGTTTTAGACATCGAGGCCATTTCTAAAGCGGCAAAAGGATTTAAAGTGCCATTAATTGTTGATAACACAGTAGCGACACCATATTTGTTGAATCCGATTGAATATGGAGCTAATATTGTAATTCACTCGTTAACAAAGTATATTAATGGTAATGGGACTGCACTTGGAGGTGTAATTATAGATGCAGGTACTTTTGATTGGACAAATGGGAAATTCCCAGAATTTACAGAGCCTTCTCCAGGTTACCATGGTTTGGTATATAGTGAAGCTCTAGAAGCTGCATTTATTGCTAAAGTGAGAATTGAAGGGTTAAGGGATTATGGTGGAGCATTAAGCCCGTTTAATGCGTTTCAAATTATTCAAGGTTTAGAAACTTTAGAATTACGCATAAAAAAACATAGCGAAAATGCCTTAGAACTTGCCAAGTGGTTGCAAGAACAGCCAGAGGTGTCTTGGGTAAATTACCCTGGTTTGGAATCTAGTAAGTACTATGATTTAGCCAATAAATATTTACCAAATGGACAAAGTGGAATAGTAACCTTTGGTGTTAAAGGTGGGTATGAAGCTGCAAAAGTCATAGCTGATAAAACCCAACTGTTCTCATTGTTGGCCAATATTGGTGACACAAAGTCTTTAATCATTCATCCAGCTAGTACAACACATCAGCAATTGAGCGACGAGGCCCAGGAAAGTACAGGGGTGACTAAAGATTTGATACGACTTTCCGTAGGTATAGAAAACATTGAAGATTTAAAATCCGATCTAAAAGAGTCTTTTAATAGGGTTAAGAAATCCCAATTAGTTTAATCTGTTGGAGTTGCAAAAATTGGACTAAGCGAATTTTTTGCTCAGTCTAATTTGAAGTATTGTAACTAAGTTAAAATTCATATGTAATGAACGCTCTTAAATATATAGAACTCGATTATTTTGAATTGTGCAATGGGAAGAGGTTGAACCTAAGATTGTCCTATCAAAATTTTGGACAACCTATAGATGAAAGCCCTATTGTTTTGATTAATCACGCCTTAACTGGTAATTCTTGTGTTGCTGGAAAACAAGGTTGGTGGAATGATATTGTGGGTAAAGGCAAGGTTATAGATACAGATGTTTATGCTGTATTGGCCTTTAATTGCCCAGGGAATGGTTATGGTGGAATTGAAGAATTATTTGTAGATGATTATAAGGATTTTACTGCTAAAGATATTGCTCGCATTTTTTCAGAGGGTTTAAATAGGTTACGTATACATAGCTTGTATGCAATTATAGGTGCTTCGGTTGGTGGAGGTGTTACTTGGGAGTTGGCTGCAATTAGACCAAACCTAGCTGAATATGTCGTGCCAATTGCTGCAGATTGGAAATCTACAGATTGGGTAATTGGCAATTGTTACATTCAAGATGAAATACTAAGCCATTCGTCTCAGCCACTTTTTGATGCAAGATTGCATGCAATGACCTTTTACAGAACACCAGAGTCGTTTGCTGCCAAATTCAAACGAGAAAAGCAAAGAAAGGATGCTTTTAAAATAGAAACATGGTTGGCCTATCATGGAGAAAAACTTGAAAACAGATTTCAGTTATCTGCCTATAAATTGATGAACCAAATTTTAAAAACTATTGATATTACAAAAGGAGGAGGGACTTTTATAGAGGTGGCGAGACAAATCACATCTCATATCCATATCATCACCATTAACTCTGATTTGTTATTTAAATCCGATGAAAACTGGAACACTTTTGTAGAGTTAAAATCGGTAAAGGAAGACGTCACCATTGGTGAACTAAAATCTCAGGATGGACATGATGCTTTTTTAATAGAACATCAGCAACTTACCAAATTATTAAGGCCAGTTTTCAGATTAAAACAAGAACATTATGACGACCATACATCTAGCTGTATTCGGAATTGGTAATGTAGGCTCTACATTAATCCATCAAATACAAAAGATTAAATCCGAACTTTTAAAATCTCAACACATCGCGATTAAAATTCCTGTGATTGCGAATTCTACGTTGGCTTTTTTTGCGAATGATAACGAAATGAACTGGAAATTGGATTTCGAAAAATTTTCAGAGCCTTATACTATTGAAGATGTCATCTATCATTTTGCAACTTTAAACGTAGAACATGCCATTGCTGTTGATGTAACTGCAAGTAACCATTTTATAGCCCATTATGAAACGTTGATTAAAAACGGATTTCACATCGTTGCTGCCAACAAGGTGGCGAATACCTTAGACTATAACTTTTACAAACGATTGCGGAACGTTTTAAAGGCAAACAACAAAGAGTTTCTTTATGAAACCAATGTTGGGGCTGGATTACCAATTATAGAGACTATTAAGGGCTTACTTCAATCTGGTGAGCAAATAACAAAAATAAAAGGAGTGTTTTCGGGGTCATTAAGTTATATATTCAATCAGTTCTCAGAAGGAGAATTGCCATTTCATCAGGTGTTAAATAATGCAGTTAATCAAGGGCTAACAGAACCAGATCCAAGAGATGATTTATCTGGAAAAGATGTGGCCCGAAAACTATTAATATTAGCTAGAGAGCTCGGTATCAATGTAGAATTGAGCGATGTGAAAATTCAACCATTGGTGCCAAAACATCTCAATGGTAGTGCAACATTGCAACAATTCAATGTGCAAACCCATCAGTTAAATGACGTATTTAGTGCACAAAAACTAAAACTCAAAAACGAATCTGTATTACGTTATGTGGGTTGGTTGGATACGGCTGGTAATACGCTCGAAGTAAAGCTGATTTCAGAACCTAAGGCATCTCCTTTAGGACAATTGAAAGGAACGGATAATTTGTTTGAAATTTATACGGAAACTTATAAAGAGCAGCCTTTGGTAATACAGGGTGCTGGTGCTGGTAAAGTAGTAACTGCGAGAGGAGTACTCTCGGATATCATAAAATTATCAAGGCATTTACAGAAGATTAATGTAGGCAAATTTGTTTAATGGTTTCATAACGTTTTATTTCCCTAAAACTAAGCTTGGTCGTTTATTTATTGTTCAAATTTGCGAAAAACCCAAATTCATGAAAAAGTATAAATTAGAACTCGGTTTTGTTTTAAAGCTACTATTATTAATGGTATTATCTTTGTTAGTAACTGTATTTTTTAATTAATTATTCTATTACTTTTGCCGGTAACCAATTAATTATGAAGTACTGGCTTACAGGTATTATAGTTTGCTCTGGGCTTTTATTGTTATCCCAGAACGATAATGCATCACATTCTTATTTAGATGTCAATTATTTCTCAGGAACTATTGCACTTCACAATAATGATATATTGCATCTTATTACAGGACATCCCGAAGGGATGATCTTAAGTTGGAATAAGAAAACCTTTGGTGAGGAAGCCTGGCAGCAACGTTTTAACTATCCAGATTATGGAGCGTCCTTTATTTATCAGGATTTAAAAAACGATGTGCTAGGTGAAAATTACGGACTCTACGCACATTATAATTTTTACTTTTTTAAGCGCCACTTAATGTTTAGGATTGGGCAAGGGATTGCATATAATACCAATCCTTATGATAAAGTCGAGAATCATAAAAACATAGCTTTTGGTTCTCATTTGTTGAGCTCTACTTACGTGATGCTTAATTATAAAAAAGAGCGTCTTTTCCATCGATTCGGATTACAGGGAGGCCTGTCTTTGGTGCATTACTCAAATGCTAATGTAAAAGCGCCCAACACTAGTGTTAACTCAATGACATTAAATTTAGGGGTAACCTATAGCTTGGATGAGGAAGAAGCCGAATATATAGATAATCTTACTGACGAAAGGTTTACAGAACGTATAAAGTACAATATCGCCTTTAGAAGTGGCATTAATCAGAGTGATATTATTGGTAGCGGACAATTTCCGTTTTATATTCTCTCTGCTTATGCAGACAAACGGTTGAGCCATGTCAATGCCATCCAATTTGGTGCCGACGTCTTTTTTTCCAATTTTTTAGAAGAACTCATCTATTATCAATCGGTCTCTTTTCCAGAGTTGGATGTTAGCGGAGACGAAGATTACAAACGAGTTGGATTGTTTGTTGGGCACGAATTGTTTATCAATAGAATGTCTATTGAATCACAAATTGGCTATTATGTGTATTATCCTTTTGATTTTGAAGGAAGAACGTATTTAAGGATTGGTTTAAAACGTTATTTTGGAAAGAAATTTTTTGGCGCCATCACTTTAAAGTCACATGGTGCAAAAGCCGAAGCGGTTGAATTTGGGATAGGAGTTAGATTATGAAAAGATTAATTTACATAGGGATTTTACTTGTGTTTGCTTGCAATAGCGAAGACGCTAATGATTGTTTTCAAACTTCAGGTAATATCATTCAGCAGGAGGTAGATATTGCTGGTTTTGAAAGAATTTTGGTAAACAGGGATATAGAGTTAATCATCACTGAAGCACCAGAATACAAAGTCACTGTTGAAACTGGAGAAAATTTAGTCAACGATGTAAGGGTTGAGGTCATTGGTAATAGATTAGTACTTACCGATGATAACACATGTAACTATGTTAGGGACTATGGCATTACAAAAATTTATGTCGAAGCGCCAAATCTTATAGAAATAAGAACTTCTTCGCAGTATGAGGTGTCATCTAATGGTGTGTTAGCTTTTCAAGATTTGATCTTGATTTCTGAAGACTTTAACGAGAATGTAGATTTTACCGTTGGTGATTTTAGGCTGTCTCTAGATTCTGAAAATTTAGATATCATATCTAACAACATTTCATCGTATTACATTGATGGTGAAGTTGAAAATTTGTTTGTTGGGTTTTTCTCGGGTTCTGGACGTTTTGAAGGTGAAGATTTAATAACTCAACATGTAGAGGTTAATCACAGAGGTAGTAATGACATGATTGTAAATCCGCAATTGTCACTTACAGGCATCTTAAGAGGAACAGGAAATCTTATTTCCGTTAATGAGCCACCGCTTGTAGATATTGAGCGTGTTTATACTGGTCAGTTGTTTTTTGATTAGCACTTAATTTCTTCCCTTTGGGAAGGCTAAAATGGGCTTCTATTTATTAACTCGTTAATTCCCTAAACAAACTTTCTAAACTGGCATTCTTTTGATTCAATTGAAGAATTTTCAATTCGTTATCATGAGCAAAATCAAACACGTGAGAGCGCATATCCTCTTTGGTAGAAAAGGTAATTTCATAGATAAAGCCATCAGGATTTTTTACCGCGCTTACTTTTGGCAATCTTAGTAAAAAGGTGTCTTCTACACGATAATCAAACTCCACAATAATCACTTGCTCTTGTCCTTCTCTCAGATCTTTCAAATATTTATCGGCAACAACTTCACCTTTATTAATGATAATAACACGATCACACATCGCCTCGACCTCTTGCATAATATGTGTAGATAAAAAGACCGTTTTCTCCTTACCGATATTCCTGATAAGATTTCTGATATCTACCAATTGGTTTGGATCTAAACCTGTTGTAGGTTCATCTAAAATCAACACATCAGGATTGTGTAATAGGGCATTTGCTAGGCCAACTCGCTGCCTGTAACCTTTTGAGAGTTGTCCTATTTTTTTGTGGGCTTCTGGTGATAAACCAGTCAGCTCAATGACATCATCAATTCTATTTTTTGGTACGCCATAAACATTGGCATTAAAGTTTAGATATTCTCTAACATACAAGTCTGTATATAATGGATTGTGCTCAGGTAAGTAGCCTACACTTTTTTGCACATTCTTTTTGTCCTTGGCGACATCAAATCCATTTACCTTGGCATCACCTTCAGAAGCTCTGATGTAAGTCGTGAGGATTTTCATCATGGTAGATTTACCTGCACCGTTTGGGCCCAAAAAGCCTAAAATTTCAGCATCATTTACTTTAAACGAAACATCGTTTAGTGCTTTTTGATCTTTATATAATTTTGAAATGTTTTTGACTTCAATAGACATACTCTAGAATATTTGAGTAAAAATAAATAATATCTAACAGCGTACATGGTTTATTATAAAATCTTTAAAATTTTATCGCAACCTCAAAAAAGAACAAATGACAATTTTGATTTTTAAAAATATTAATTACATTAGCCAAACAAAATAATGATACAATCAACAAGAACATATTACAACTGGTTTTATTTCTTTTTTAACGAAAGAAACGAGGCTTAGTATGTTTTAGTTGTAAAATATAAGTTTAAAAAGTCTCGATTTATTCGAGACTTTTTTTGTTATGAGAAAACCAATAGCCATACAGGGAATAAGAGGGTCATTTCATCACGAAGTGGCTCAAAAGTATTTTAACAATGAAGCAGATGTCATAGAGTGTATGTCATTTGATACTGCTGTAGAAAGCCTTTTGAAAAAGAGTACGGATACTATAGTGATGGCATTGGAAAACTCTATAGCAGGCTCCATCATACCTAATTATGCATTAATAGATAATCATAATTTAAGTATTGTAGGTGAGTACTATCTAGATATTCAGCATAATTTACTGGCATTGGAAGGTAAGGGAATAGATACCATAAGAGAAGTGCATTCACACCCAATGGCCTTGCTACAATGCAAAACATTTTTTAAAGATTATCCGCAAATTAAGTTGGTAGAAGCTAAAGACACAGCAGATGTTGCCAAACAGATTGCAGAACATCAAATAGAAGGTATTGCAGCCATAGCGAGTAAAAGCGCGGCACGTTTGTACCAACTGAATATTTTGGCAGAGAGCATTCAAACCATAAAGCATAACGAAACACGTTTTGCCATTGTAATGCGAGAGAATGAAAATCTTGACAAAAAAGGAATAAATAAGGCGTCTCTAAAGTTTGAATTAGACCATAAACGTGGTAGCTTAGCAACCATACTTAATGTGATGAGTGATTGTAAACTGAACCTAACTAAGATACAATCCTTGCCAAAAATTAATACACCATGGAAGTATGCTTTTTTTGTAGACGTTACTTTTAATAATTACGAGGATTATGAAAAAGCACAAGCCATCATGGAGATTATGGCTCAGAATTTTAAAGTGTTAGGTGAATATAAAAATGCAAAAACATGATTGAAGTAGCCAACCGTTTAAAACAAGTCGAGGAATACTACTTTTCTAAAAAGTTAAGAGAGGTTGCTTTTTTGAAATCTCAGGGAAAGGACATTATTAATCTTGGAGTGGGCAGTCCAGATTTAGAACCACCTTTTAAGTCGACCATGATTCTAAAGGACAGCTTAGATGAAGAAGGAGCTAACAAATATCAGAGTTACCAAGGTCTGCCAGAACTAAGAGAAGAGATAGCTAATTTTTACAAAAAACGATACCAAGTTAATATAAGTGGTCAGACGGAAGTGTTGCCTCTTTTGGGAAGTAAAGAAGGTATTATGCATATCTCTATGTCTTTCTTAAATCCAGGAGATGAAGTTTTGATTCCAAATCCCGGATATCCAACCTATTCTGCAGTCACAAAATTATTGGAGGCAAAACCTGTTTTTTATGATTTAACTGAAGAGCATCATTGGTTGCCAGATTTTATTGCTTTAGAGCGCTTGGACTTAAGCAAGGTTAAAATTATGTGGATAAACTATCCGCATATGCCTACAGGAGCCAATGCACCAAACAAGTTTTATGATGAAGTGATAGCCTTTGGAAGGCGTCATAATATTTTAATCGTAAACGATAATCCATACAGCTTTGTTTTAAACAAAAAACCAATAAGCATCATGCGTTACAACTACGCAAAAGAGGTGTGTTTAGAATTAAATTCATTTAGTAAGACCTTTAATATGGCTGGTTGGCGCGTGGGTATGTTGGTTGGTAGATACGAACACCTCAGTGCTGTTTTAAAAGTAAAGAGTAATATGGATTCTGGCATGTTTTACGGTATTCAAAAAGGGGCTATTGAAGCCTTAAAATGCTCAGATATGTGGTTTGTAAGTTTAAATAGCGTTTACGAACAAAGACGTGAACTTATCTGGAAATTGGCAGAGGCTTTAAACTGTACTTATGATGAATATGCTACAGGCATGTTTGTTTGGGCAAAATTACCGCCACATTTAAAGTCTGAAGAGTTTACGGATTTAGTTTTAAAAGAGCATTCTATATTCATAACACCCGGAACAGTTTTTGGAAGTAATGGCGAAGGCTACGTGCGTTTTTCATTATGTTCTACAGAAGAAATAATAAAGCAAGCGATAGCGAGAATTTGAAAGGAATGAAGCATATTTTTGTCATAGGAATAGGGTTAATCGGTGGTAGTTTTGCCTTGGATATCAAAAGGCAATACCTAGATTGTGTTATCTATGGTGTAGATAAAAGTGAAGCACATTTAGATAAAGCAAAATCTCTTGGCATCATTGATAAAAAGGCAATGTTAGATGATTTAAACCAAGCCGATGTTGTTATTGTGGCTATTCCTGTAGATGCGACCTTAGAGGTTTTGCCAAAAGTATTAGATCTTGTTTCAGACGAAGCCATAGTGTTTGATGCAGGTTCTACAAAAGAAGAAATCTGTCTCAAGGTTAAAAATCACCCAAAGCGCAGAAACTTTATAGCAGCACACCCTATTGCTGGTACTGAGTTTTCTGGTCCTGAAGCAGCAGTTTGCGGACTGTTTAAAAACAAAACCAATATCATTTGTGAAGTCGAAGAAACAGCTTTTAAGCTTCAGGAAAAAGCATTGGAGCTGTTTACGGCTTTGGGCATGCGTATACGATACATGAACCCTAAAGCCCATGACAAACACATTGCTTATGTATCACATTTATCTCACATAAGCTCATTTATGTTGGGAAAAACGGTAATTGAGAAAGAAAAGAATGAGCGCGATATATTTGATATGGCAGGCAGTGGTTTTGCCAGTACAGTTAGACTCGCAAAAAGTTCACCAGCGATGTGGACTCCTATTTTTAAGCAAAATAAAACTAATGTTATAGAAACATTAGACGAGTATATAAACAACCTCAAACATTTTAAGAAATTAATGCAAGAGGATAATTTTGATGCGGTTTTTAAGGAAATGGAAACTACTAATCACATCAAGGATATATTAAATGGAATACAATAAAAATTTAGAAAAAGAAGAAAAATAGAAAAATGGAAAACAAAAAAGAGTTAAGGAACTGGTTAGATGCATTTAATTTGGAGCATCCATTAGTGATTGCAGGGCCTTGCAGTGCAGAAACAGAAGATCAAGTTTTAAAGATAGCACATCAATTAAAAGATAGTGATGCTACTGTTTTTAGAGCAGGTATATGGAAACCGAGGACTCGTCCAGGAAATTTTGAAGGTGTTGGTGCTTTGGGATTAAAATGGCTTCAAAAGGCAAAGGAAGAAACAGGTATGCTTATTACTACAGAAGTAGCTAATGCGAATCACGTTGAATTAGCCTTGAAGCACGATATCGATATCCTTTGGATTGGAGCACGTACAACGGTTAGCCCGTTTATAGTTCAAGATATTGCGGACGCTTTAAAGGGAACTGATAAACCTGTATTGATTAAAAACCCTGTGAATCCTGATTTATCATTATGGTTAGGTGCAGTAGAGCGTTTTCATACGGCAGATATAAAAAATTTAGGAGTCATCCACAGAGGGTTTTCAACCTATGAAAAAACGCGTTACAGAAATAATCCGGAATGGCAGATTGCGGTAGATTTACAAAACCGTTTTCCAGATCTACCTTTAATTTTAGACCCTTCGCATATTGCAGGACGTAGAGATATCATTTTCGATTTAAGTCAGACCGCATTAGATCTTAATTATGATGGCTTGATGATAGAAACACACCACGATCCCGATAATGCTTGGAGTGATGCCGCTCAACAAATTACTCCAGAAACCCTAATTAAATATACTGAAGATTTGCGTATTAGAAAAGAAGTGGGCGAAGCAGCAGAGTTTAAAAACAAAATAAATACACTAAGAACCAAAATTGATGTCATAGATCATCAGCTAATCGAAATTTTGGGTAAGCGCATGCAAGTTGCTGATGATATCGGTGCCTTAAAAAAGAAATATAATGTTGCAGTGCTTCAAAATAAGCGTTGGAATGAAATTTTGGGTAAAATGATTCTTGAAGGTGAGGAGAAGAATTTAAGTGAAGAATTTATACTGAGAATGTTTAAAGCTATTCATCAAGAATCAATTAACCATCAAGAAGAGATAATTAATCGCTAAATCTATATCAAAAAGGCTCACAATTGTGAGCCTTTTTGATATAATACTGAAATTATAAGTTTCTTTTAAAGATATATCTGGTTACAAAAATACCTTGCCCATCATCTTTTCCAGCATCACTTTCAGAAGAGCTAGCTACAAAAACAAGTTCCCAGCCTTCGCTACCCATTGCAGTTAATTTAGAAGCAACAAGGGCATCGTTAGCCACAATGTTTTGGAAACGAATTCCACCTAAATTATAAAAGTTAAGGAGTTTGGTTTCCTCAAAATCTTTAACACGAATATCTTTTCGTTTCGATTTGTTTCTTGTTTTGTCTTCTTCGGTTTGTTCGGAGGTGAATTCAGAATAATCTCTATCAACATTAGAAGATATAAGTCTAGAACGTCCCAATCCATTAGGAACAATAGATTCTACACTGGTAATTACTTTGTACTCAACTTGGTTTGTTGGTTTTTCGTCTTTTGTGTTTTCTTTATTAATGAAAGAAAACGAAATAAAGCCTACAATAATGGCTAATGCTAGTAAGAAATTTTTTTTCATTGTGTTAAGTTTTGATTATCTATAAAAGTAAAGACTTTTCTAATGAAAAGTTGTTACTTTGTTATTATTTAATTGTTGAATGACAGGAACAGTTTATAAATCTACTGGAAGTTGGTATACCGTTAAAACAATGAACGGTAAATTCTATGAGTGCAGAATTAAGGGCAGATTTAGACTTGAAGGCATTAAAAGTACAAACCCAATAGCCGTTGGTGATAAAGTACAGTTTGAGCTTGAAACGAAGAACAATACAGAAACTGGTGTCATTCATCGTATCGAGGAACGTATTAACTATATAGTACGTAAATCTGTAAATCTTTCTAAGCAAACCCATATAATTGCTGCTAATATTGATCAGGTGTTTTTATTGATAACCATAGATAATCCACCTACTTTTACAAGTTTTATTGATCGATTTCTAGTAACAGCCGAAGCGTATTCTGTTAAACCTATTCTATTATTCAACAAAATAGATACTTATGATGACGAAAAGTTACACGAAGTTAAATATCTAGAAAGTATCTACAGGTCAATTGGGTATGAGTGTATTGAAATATCTGCAGCTACAGGATATCATATTGACAAGGTAAAAGCAATGATGGAGGGTAAAGTGAGTATGTTTTCCGGGCATTCTGGTGTTGGAAAATCTACATTGGTTAATGCTATAGAACCGTCTTTAGAGCTTAAAACTAAAGAAATATCCGAGCAACATATGCAGGGTCAGCATACGACCACCTTTGCCGAAATGTTTGATTTAAGTTTTGATGCTAAAATCATAGATACACCCGGAATAAAGGGTTTTGGAGTGGTGGATATGGAAAAGGAAGAAGTAGGAGATTACTTCCCAGAATTTTTTGCATTAAAGCAAGACTGTAAATTCAATAATTGTCTGCATTTAAAAGAACCAAAATGTGCGGTTAAGGAAGCTCTAGAAAATGATGAGGTGTCTTATTCTAGGTATCGAAGTTATCTTCAGATTTTAGAAGGTGAAGAGGAAACCTACAGAACTGATAATTGGGATAAGGAATGAAAATAGTCATACAACGCGTCAAAGAATCTTCAGTAGTTATTAACAACAACGCAGTAGCATCGATAGGAAAAGGTCTTTTGGTATTGTTGGGAATTGTAAACGAAGATACACAAGAAGATATAGATTGGTTATGCAACAAAATTGTAAATCTTCGCATTTTTCCTGATGAAAATGACATCATGAATAAATCCTTGTTAGATATTGATGGAGAGGTCATAGTTGTTAGTCAGTTTACCTTGCATGCAAATACCAAAAAAGGAAATAGACCTAGTTATATTCAGGCCGCTAAACCAGATATAGCGATTCCATTATATCAGAATTTCGTAAAAACATTACAAGATAGTTTAGGTAAGGCAATTCAAACAGGTGAGTTTGGTGCAGATATGAAGGTGCATTTGGTAAACGATGGTCCGGTTACTATAATCATAGATTCCAAAAACAGAGAATAGCCTGTACATACATTTTAACGAATATTACATTGATGTAAGGAAATTAATACAGAAAATGTTTGATACGCTGATAGAACTCTTTATATTGTGCAGCCAAACTAAATCAATTATTATCCTACATGAATTATCTTACCTCAGCGATTGTTCTTTTATTCACTATTGCTGCCTTTTCACAATCAAAAGAGTTATACAAATCGAGTTCTATTCCAACTGAATTAAAAGTTAAAGCAAATGCAGTCGTCAGGTATTATTCGGTAGATGTGTCTATTGAAGAAGAAGACGAAGTGCATATTGTTGAAAAGCGAATTGTAACCGTTTTAAATGAAAATGGAATATCCGCTATACAAGCTGGCCAAGGCTATGATAACTATAGAGAGATTGAAGAAATTTTAGCTAAAGTTTATGATGCAAACGGTAATGAAATAGAGAAATTTAAAAAGAGAGATTTCGCAGATCATAGTGCTGTTGATGGTGGAACCTTATATTCGGATTCTAGGGTTATGTTTATGGGCTATTCGTCTCCTACTTATCCTTATACCGTTGAGTTTTATTGCAAAACAATCACATCAAATACTGCTGCTATACCAACTTGGAGACCCATACCAACCTATTATGTGAGTGTAGAAAATGCAACTTACACGTTTCAAGATAAAGTAGGCTTGGGTTTGAGATATAAGGAAAAATACTTCAAAGGATATAATTTAAAAGGTTCTAATACTGAGAATACTTTAGACTATAGTATACAAAATGTAAAGCCAGTCTTATATGAAGATTTTGGTCCTTCATTTTCAAAAATAACACCACAGCTCATGGTTGCGGTTGAAAATTTTCAATTTTATGGTGTTAAGGGGAAGGCCAAAAATTGGGAGGAGTTTGGGGCTTGGATTAATGATGCCTTGTTGAGAGATAGGCAAGCCGTTTCAGAAAAAACGAAGCAAGAGATCAAAAATTTGACATCTGGCATAGATGACCCTGTTGAAAAAGCAAAAAAAGTGTTCGAATTTGTTCAAGAGAATACAAGATATATAAGTGTTCAGGTTGGTATTGGTGGTGTACAACCCATACCCGCTATGGAAGTCGATGAACTAAAGTATGGTGACTGTAAAGGTCTTACAAATTATGCGCAGTCATTACTTGAAATTGCTGGTGTACCGTCCTACTACTGTATCGTTGAAGCTGGAAGGGATATCGTAGACTTAGAGGATGATTTTGCATCTTTAGAGCAGGGAAATCATATTATCCTGGCTATCCCAGAGAAGAATAATGAAGAATTAATGTGGGTAGATTGTACAAGTCAATTATATCCGTTTAACTTTATTGGAGACTTCACGGATAATAGGAATGTCTTGGTTGTAAAACCCGATAAAAGCGAAATCATTAGAACAAAGGTTTATGTAGACAGCTTGAACACGCAAAATACAATGGCCAAAATTATTATTGATTCAAATGGTGGTCTAAAATCACAAATTGTTAGAAAAACTAAGGGTCTACAATATGACAATAGATTTGGTATTGAAAGACAGGATGATAGAGATGTTAAGCTTTTTTACAAAAGAAATTGGGATAATATAAATAATCTACAAATCCAAGATTACAGTTTTATCAATAATAAAAACATCGCTGAGTTTACTGAAAAATTAGATATCGTTACTGATAATTATATTACAGTGATTGGTGATAAGTTTTTATTGGTGCCAAATATGTTTAATATAAATACTTATGTGCCGAGTAGATACAGAAGTAGAAAACAATCTGTGCAAATTTCCAGGGGCTATTTAGATCAGGATGAATATAGCATTATAATACCGTCTAAATTTGAAGTAGAAGCGTTACCAGATAATGTATCTGTTAAGAACGATTTTGGTGAGTACTCTTTTCAAATAAAACAGGAGGGCAATACAATTACATATAAAAGGAAATTATTTATCAAAAGAGGTGAATACCCAAATTCAGCCTATAAGTCCTTCAGAGATTTTATGAAGGATATAAAAAAATGGGATAACTCAAAAATCGTATTAAAAGCAATTTAAAAATCATGACCAAAAACCTAATTTTAGTTTTTACTTTCAGCCTAGTATTTATTCAAAAATCCATAACTCAAGAAGTTAAGTTCGGAAAAGTATCTCAAGAAGAACTTAATGAAAAGTTTTATGAAAAGGACTCTTCCGCTAATGCAGCAATACTTTACAGAAATCAAAAAACATATTTTAGTTCTACAGTTTCTTCAGTAGAGTTGGTGACAGAAATTCATGAACGAATCAAAGTATATAATAAAGAAGGATTTGATAAAGCCACAGTAACTTTTAATTTATTTAAGAGTCGTGGAACAAAAAACAAGGTAAGTAAAATTAAAGCTTACACTTTCAATTTAGAGGGGAGCAAAATAAAGAAAACGGAGCTTGATAAGGATCAGATATTTAAAAGTGAATACAGCTATAATTACAATCAAGTTAAGTTTACAATGCCAAATGTTAAGGAAGGATCTGTATTGGATATATCCTATAAGATTACATCGCCTTTTTATTTCAATATAGAAGAGTTCAGGTTTCAGTACGATATTCCAATCAAGAAGATCGAAGCCGAACTGAGAACACCAGACGGCTATAATTTTAATACTAAAAATAAAGGCCATATTTCGTTTTATCCAGAGCGGTCTAGAAAAAGGGACGTTCGCATGAATATGACCGTAGATGTACTTAATTATACTTTAGAGGATGTGCCTGCTTTAAAGGATGAAAGTTACGTTAACAATATTAATAATTATAGAGCAGGCGTACTCTTTGAACTAACCTCTATATTGGTGCCAGGTCAAAGAACAAGATATTACTCAACCTCTTGGAAAGATGTTGCTCAAACCATTGGAAGTTCAGATGATTATAGAAATGAGTTAGATAAAACAAGGTCGTTTGATGATTCGTTGGATATCATAATCGCAGAACATCCAGATGCCAAAAATAAAATGAAGGCTATTTTTAAGTATCTCAAAGAACAAATTAGTTGGAATGGAATAGATGGCAAATACTTTCAAAAAGGAATAAAAAAGGCACTAAATGAGAAAAAGGGTAATGCAGGTGATATTAATCTAACACTTGTAGCTATGCTCAGATATGCCGGTATAGATGCCAATCCGGTAGTCATTAGTACAAAGGAAAATCTAGTGCCATATTTTCCAACGGTGGATAGGCTAAATTATGTAATCGCCTATGTAGTTTTAAATGACCAGGAATATTTTTTGGATGCTACCGACGAGTTTAGTGATATTAATTTATTACCGATAAAAGACTATAATTGGCAGGGGGTTTTAATTGACAATAATAACATGGTATGGAGAAAAGTTGGGATTAAAAATCCAGATCCTGGTATTACTCAGTACATGGTAAATGCAACAATAAATGAAGAAGGTGGGTTAGAAGGCAGTGTAATGTCAAGATATACAAACCATAGTGCATATAGTTTTAGAAAAGGCTTTAAAGATCAAGATTTAGATAATTACCTATCGACAAAAGAAGAACAACTTAACGATATTGAAATATCAAACTATAAAGTCAATAATGCAGATACCTATGAGGGATATGTTTCAGAGACCTATGAATTTTATAAAGAATCTTCAGCTGATATTTTAGATGGTAAAATCTATATAGAACCAAATCTATTTTTAAAAACCTTTGAAAATCCTTTTAAATTAGAACAAAGAGAGTTTCCAGTAGATTTTGGCTATCCTGTTAAAGAAAAACAGATTATTAATATTAATTTTCCGGAGGGATATGTTGCAGAATCTATCCCTGAGTCTTTAATTTTAAAACTACCAGAAGATCTAGGTGAATTTCTGTTTTCTCCTAAAATTGTGGGGAACAATATAAATTTAACAGTTTCTGTTGAATTAAATAAATCAATGATGGGACCAGAAACTTACCCTTATTTGAAAGAGTTTTTTAATCAAATGGTCAATAAGCAAAAAGAGCAAATTGTATTAGTAAAAGCAGAACCATGAACATAAAAAACGCACAAAAAGAAGTAGATAATTGGATCAAGGAGCATGGTGTAAGATACTTTAATGAACTTACCAATATGGCTCAACTGACGGAAGAGGTTGGTGAGGTTGCACGTATTATTGCTCGACGCTATGGTGAACAAAGTGAAAAGGAAAGTGATAAAAACAAGGATCTTGGTGAGGAACTGGCAGATGTAGTCTTTGTGGTCTTATGCTTAGCAAACCAAACAGGAATTGATTTGCAGGCCTCTTTTGATAAAAAGATGGATAAAAAGACTCAACGTGATCACGACAGACATCATAATAATGAAAAATTGAAGTAGTTTTGTTTTTCAATATTAGATACCTATTTGCATGGATATTCATATTTTAAAATCCTCAGTTCCTAATCGTCAGGTTCAAATTGAAATTACAGGATCTAAAAGTGAATCTAATCGTTTATTGCTTTTAAAAGCATTATATCCTGAGATAGCTATTAACAATCTTTCCAATTCGGACGATTCAGAACTAATGCAAAAGGCTTTGGCTTCAAATGCGGATGTCATCGATATTCATCATGCAGGTACGGCCATGCGTTTTTTAACGGCCTATTTCTCTATTCGAGAGGGAAGTGAAATTACCTTAACGGGCTCTTCTAGAATGAAGGAGCGACCCATAGGAATATTGGTAGATGCTCTCAAGCAATTAGGTGCCGATATCCAATACTTGGAAAATAAAGGGTTTCCACCCCTAAGAATCAAAGGTAAAAAGTTAACTAAATCAAAAGTTACTTTAAAGGCAAACGTCAGTAGTCAGTATATTTCTGCTTTATTGTTGATAGCTTCAAGATTAGACAATGGTATAGAACTAACTCTTGAAGGAAAAATAACCTCTATTCCTTACATACAAATGACCTTGCATTTATTAGGTCAATTGGGCATAACGACCAATTTTGATAATAACATAATAACGGTTAACCCCCAAACTAAAGATCTAAAAAGTCAGACATTTATAGTGGAGTCAGACTGGTCTTCAGCATCCTATTACTACAGTATTGTAGCCTTAAGTGGTGTCGGTACTGAATTGAATTTGACGTCATATAAAAAGGACTCGTTACAAGGGGATTCAGTGTTATCAGAATTATATAAAGCGTTTGGTGTAAATACTAGACATCGAAAGGATTCTATAAGTCTTAAAAAAGAGGTCGAGGTAAAAGATAAAGAAGTCATAGATTTCGATTTAAGAAATGCTCCTGATATTGCTCAAACAATTGCTGTTACAGCATTTGGTCTTGGTTTGGAATGTTCTCTAAAGGGACTACATACTTTAAAGATTAAGGAGACAGATAGATTAGTAGCACTAAAAACAGAGTTAGAGAAACTAGGCGGTAAAGTAACAATTACAGACCAATCTCTGCACCTAAGTAGGTCCAAATCTATAAATGATAACGTGTCTGTAAACACCTATAACGACCACAGAATGGCAATGGCATTTGCACCTTTGGGATTAAAGACCACACTGCAAATTTTAGATGCGGAGGTAGTGAGCAAATCCTATCCCCAATTTTGGGATGACTTGATTAGTATAGGCTTCAAAATAAAATAAACCGTCAATTACTTGACAAGGCCTGTTTTGAGATTGTATATTTGCAACTTCAAAAAAAACACGTAATCACCTATGAAATTATCAAATTTTAACTTCAATCTACCAGAAGAGTTATTGGCCGAACATCCTGCAGAACACAGAGACGAATCGCGCTTAATGGTTCTAGATAGAGCTAATCAAACTATTGAACATAAACTTTTTAAAGATATTATTGATTATTTTGATGAGGGAGATGTGATGATTATGAATAACACCAAGGTTTTTCCAGCAAGGCTGTATGGCAACAAGGAAAAAACAGGTGCACGTATTGAAGTGTTCTTGCTTCGGGAATTAAATCAAGATCAACGTCTTTGGGATGTATTGGTAGATCCAGCACGTAAGATAAGAATTGGTAATAAACTTTATTTTGGTGATGACGAAACTTTAGTCGCTGAGGTTATTGACAACACCACTTCTAGAGGGCGTACACTTCGTTTCCTTTATGATGGATCGTATAACGATTTTAGAAGAAAATTAACGGAATTAGGGGAAACACCACTTCCAAAATACATCAAAAGAGATGTTGAACCAGAGGATGAAGAACGTTACCAAACCATATATGCCAAAAATGAAGGTGCAGTAGCGGCACCAACTGCCGGCTTACACTTTTCTAAGCACTTATTAAAGCGTTTAGAAATTAAAGGAGTTGAGATGGCTGAGGTAACATTACACGTCGGTTTAGGGACCTTTAATCCTGTTGAAGTAGAGGATTTGTCCAAACACAAAATGGATAGTGAAGAAATAATCATCAGTCAACGTGCTGCTGATATTGTAAACAAAGGTATTGAAAACAAAAAGCGTGTATGTGCGGTTGGTACAACCTCTATGCGTACAATAGAAAGTTCAGTATCTTCTAACGGAAGATTAAATCCTTACGAAGGTTGGACCAATAAATTCATTTTCCCGCCTTATGATTTTAGCATAGCTAATAGTATGATTACTAATTTTCATACTCCAAAGTCAACCTTATTAATGATGATTTCAGCCTTTGCTGGCCATGATTTTGTAAAACATGCTTACGAGGAAGCCGTAAAGGAAAAATATAGATTTTATTCATACGGTGATGCCATGTTAATCATCTAGTGATATCATAAATTATAGATTTTAGCCTCTACTCGTGAAGATTTTAATATGAAGTAGAGGCTTTTTTTTTAAAGAGCAGGTACATTTATAAATACCTATTTTTGTAATATATGGAAGTGAAAAAAAAAGATATAAGAGCGTTAACCAAAGAGCAACTCAGGGATTTTTTTGTAAAGCAAGGAGATAAGGCTTTTAGAGGAAATCAGGTATACGAGTGGCTTTGGCAAAAGTCGGCCCATAGTTTTGAAGATATGACCAATATATCCTTACAAACACGTCAAATGCTAGAGGATAATTTTGTCATTAATCATATCAAGGTAGACCAGATGCAACGCAGCTCTGATGGCACGATAAAAAATGCAGTAAGACTTCATGACGACTTAATTGTAGAGTCAGTATTAATACCAACACCAACGCGCACAACGGCCTGTGTGTCTTCTCAGGTAGGTTGTAGCTTAGATTGTAAATTCTGTGCTACAGCAAGATTAAAACGTATGCGTAATCTCAATCCAGATGAAATTTATGATCAGGTTGTAGCAATTGATAATGAAAGTAGATTGTATCACGACCGCCCATTGAGCAATATTGTTTTTATGGGTATGGGAGAGCCATTAATGAATTACAATAATGTTCTTAAGGCCATTGATAAAATTACATCACCTGAAGGTTTGGGGATGTCTCCAAAGCGTATAGTGGTATCTACATCTGGAGTACCAAAAATGATTAAAAAAATGGCAGACGATGAAGTAAGGTTTAAATTGGCGGTATCCTTGCATTCTGCCATAGATGAAGTTAGAACTTCAATTATGCCATTTAATGCCACATTTCCTTTAAAGGACTTAAGAGAAGCTTTAGAATACTGGTATGCTAAAACCAAAAACAGAATTACATACGAGTATGTGGTTTGGAAAGGTATAAATGACAAGCGCAAAGACGTAGATGCCTTAGTAGAGTTTTGCAAGTTTGCTCCAAGTAAAGTAAACCTTATTGAATACAATCCTATTGATGATGGTGAGTTTCAACAGGCAGACAGCAAAGCCATAGATATGTATGTTCAGGTTTTAGAAGCTAATAATATTACGGTAACCGTAAGACGTAGTAGAGGAAAGGATATTGATGCGGCATGTGGTCAGTTGGCCAATAAAAAATAGGACAAAAAAAGCGGCATCAGCCGCTTTTTTTATGAATGATTAAAACTGTTTTCCTAATTCTTTACAAATTTGATAGTTTTGGAACCACCATCTGCAAATACTTTTGCTAAGTAAACACCATCATTTAATGACGCAACATCTATAACCTCTCTAGTGTTAGATAAAGGCTTAGAAATTACATTTTGTCCTAATATGGAATAAATTTCAATATTAGTCATTTCTAAATTAGAAGACTCTAGAGTTAATGTTTCTAAGTTTTTATTATAGCTGTGTGAAAAGTTATTGTTTTCAAAGTCATTAAGACCTAAGGTTTCATTTACATCTATACTGAAAACAGTAATGATTGCACTACTAACTTGAGGTGTAGTAGCATGGATTCCAAAGTAAAAAACACCATCAGATGCCGGTGTATATGTGGCAGTACTTGTGTAAGCATTAGGCAGTAGATCAGCAACTCCAGCTCCAGCTTGAGTAATACCACTGTACGATCCAACTACTGTCTGCATTGCAGCTGATGAAGATGGACTATCTAAAGCCACTATGTCAAAAGATTCACTGCCAGCTACCGGATTATCAAAAACGTTGTAAACTATCGTCAAATCATAGTCTGCATTTGCTACTCCGTCAAAAGCTACAGGCAAGAACAACCAATCATCTTTGGCAACCGTCGGATTTGGCGGAAAAATTAGTGCAACAGGGTCATTTACGGCATCCCCATCAAAATCGTTACCATTGTTATATCCCCATGAAGTGTTATCTGCATTAGTATCTTCAATATCATAACATGAACTAAACGCATTTTGATTAGAAAAATCTTCAGAGAAAGGTAGTCCATATAGAGAACAATCGTAGTTGGTAGTAAACCCAATAGGACCAATTTGATTACTGTCACCATTACCGCCCGAACAGTTTGCAGTGATATAAAATTCGTAATCTGTATCAGGTGTTAAACCAGTAAATTCATAGCTAGTAGCTGCCAAATCATTTACCATATTTCCTAGTCCAGGTAAAAAACCTTCAACACCCCACTCAATATCAAAAACAGTTCCACCTCCATTAGCGTCGGTCCACTCAATATCAAAGGTTGTGGTAGTAACGCCATTTGGACCAACAGCAAAACCAGAAGGGTCAATACAACTTGGTGCATTAACTTCGATATTATCAACAGCCCAGCCCCACGACCAGTCGCCTACCCATCTAAAACGAACCTGAGCATTAGAAACACCAGCTACTTCAGTAGAAATATTAATTTCTTCTAATCCAAAAGAGGAATCGTTTGGGTCAGCTCCCGAATAAGAAGCAACTTGAACCCAGGTAGTGCCATTGAAAACTTCAACAAAACCTTGACCGCCATAACCAGCAGTAAAAAAATGATTAAAAGATAAAATAACATTTGTAGCACCAGATACATCAAAAGCAGGGCTTTCTAGTGCAGCTTCCTCTGCTGTCATATCGTTACCAAGACCGTCACTATCAAAGACGGCATAGTTACCAAATAATAGACCATTATCGTAATAAATAGTATTGGGTGATACATATCCTATGGCTTCACCTCCTGTTGCAAAACTCCAAGTACCGCCCATGGGTGCAATTTCATTATTGGTCCATCCGGCGGGTAATGATAACCCTCCCTCAAAGTCTTCAGATAAAACTTGAGCAAACATTAGACCAGAGGAGAAGACTAATGCCATTAATAAAGTAATTTTTTTCATAAAGATTGTTTTTAGATTAATTGCTTAAAGTTACAAATATTTGTTTATCATACTTGTTATTTTTGTATTATTCAATTTTTAATGATAAAAACAGGCTTTATTCGTAATTTCGTAAAGTTTTAAATGCATTAATGAAGATAACTGAACAAATTAAGCAACCCATAGCCTATGAAATGGATCTCTTTGAGCAGAAGTTTCAATTATCCATGGCTAGTAAAGTAGCCTTGCTTAATAGAATAACCCATTATATTGTTAACCGAAAAGGGAAGCAAATGCGCCCTATGTTTGTGTTTTTAGTTGCTAAGATGCTTAATGACGGAGAGGTAAGCGAGCGCACCTACCGAGGGGCCTCGGTTATAGAATTAATCCATACCGCAACCTTGGTGCATGATGATGTAGTGGATGATAGTAACAGACGCAGAGGCTTCTTCTCTATTAATGCGCTTTGGAAAAATAAGATTGCGGTTTTAATCGGGGATTATCTGTTGTCAAAAGGACTTTTACTTTCTATTGATAATAATGACTTTGATTTATTGAAAATTATATCTGTTGCTGTACGTGAAATGAGTGAAGGTGAGCTGCTTCAAATTGAAAAGGCCAGACAGCTTGATATTACAGAAGCAGTTTACTACGATATTATTCGCCAGAAAACAGCAACATTAATTGCAGCTTGTTGTAGTTTAGGCGCAGCATCGGTTAAGCCAAATTCCCCAGAAGTGGATACCATGCGCAAGTTTGGAGAGCTTATTGGTATGGCATTTCAGATTAAGGATGATTTGTTTGATTATGGTGAGGAGAAAATAGGCAAACCAACAGGTATAGATATAAAAGAGCAAAAAATGACTTTGCCTTTAATTTATGTGCTGAATAACTGTTCCAAAAAGGAAAAATCTTGGTTGATTAATTCTGTAAAAAATCACAATAAGGACAAAAAGCGCGTTAAAGAAGTCATCGCTTTTGTCAAGTCTAATGGCGGATTAGATTACGCTGTTAAGAAAATGAAAGACTTTCAGCAAGAGGCTTTAGATTTACTTCACAACTACCCAGAATCTCCCTTTAAAGCTTCATTAAAGTTAATGGTAAACTATGTTATAGATAGAAAAAAGTAATTTAAAAAATATCCAAGTTGATTATGGCTTCATCGTCAGGTAAATAGCCATAACATCTCCAAAAACGTATTCCTTGCCCATAGTATTTCCAAACAACATCATTATTAGGTGTAACTTCCCAAAAACCATAATCTCCTTCCGCGATAAGTGTATTACCATTTTGTAAACGTACAGCACCAGATATTCTGCCAAAATATAAATCTGGATCAGTAAAACTCCAGACTATATTGGGTTCATTATTTGTATTTGGTGTTAATGTGAATGTGTCAGGTAGGTCTAATTCAAAAACTGTAGATTGGGTTACACCGTTTCCATAGACAAGTATATTTCCTGCACCAGGTTCAGTACCTTCCAATAAGTTAGGAAAGTGATTGTTAAAAAACATACGTTCACCTACTGTATTTTTATATGCGCTTGGATTACCAAATCTATATAGTAAATCACCACCTTTATTGTAGTTGCCACCAGAGTTTGAAGCTGCTTGCTCAGAAGTTGTACTATGATCTATAACCCAAACTTCACTATAAAAATTAACGCTTAAATAAATGACATCTCTTTCTTCGTCATAATCAATACCATTGGCATGCATAATGTCACCATTATCAACAACGTCATAATTAATATCAATTAATTGAGGATTAGCACTTACATCACCATAATTTGGTAAATTGCTAAATTGATCTTGAATAATGTGGTCAAAACTATGCCATTCCCAAACCACTTCATTAGTACTTGGATTTACTTCAACTAAGACCTCTGGAAAAATATCTGTTGTGGTTGTATTTACTCCTTGTTCGGCGGCAATGGCACTGTCAATGCGTTCCCAAACAATAAAAAGAACATTGCCGTTAGGTAACATTTCAACGTCATGATGCGATATCATATCTGCTGAAGCATATGGAAGTTCCCAATCTGTGCTTCCGTCAGGGTTTAATATTTTGATAATACCACCAGATCCACCAAATGCAATTTCAGGATTTTCAACCTTAAATATACCAACTAATTTACCGTTAGGTAAAATTTCTATATCGTTTCCTAGATTGTCTTCAAAGGTCCACTCATAAACTTTGAACCCTTCCTTATTTAATAAATATGAATTGGTACCACCATTTTCAATGGCGAGTACATAGCCATTTTCAATAGCATTACCTTCATACACTTCGATATTTTCAGAAAGAATAACAGGATCGTTTACTTGGTTGTCGTCATTTTTACAACTAAAAACAGTTGTAATAATTGATAAAAAAAAGATATAATATCTCATAGAGGTTTTCTTGTAAAATTAGTAGTATAAATGATAAGCGCAAACATTTCAATCTTTTATTTATTCAAGCTTAGATGAATTGTAGCACTTTTAGTTTGATTATGATTCATTCATAAATCACATATAATCAGATATTTAAAAATAATTTTCATTTTTTTATAACTTTCAGACAACCATTAGCAAGATATTTGCGTCTATACAAATAGAAGAGCAATCGTAATCAACTAGATGAAAGTTATACAACTTCATAATAACGAAACTAAACTTATACAAAGGGCAGCGAAGAATCACCGCGACGCACAACATGTACTGTATGAGTTGCACGCTCCAAAAATGTTAAGTGTTTGTAGATACTATATTAAAGATGTGCACAAAGCAGAAGAGGTTATGCTAAATGGCTTTTTTAAAGTCTTTAAACATCTCAAAACATTTAAAGGGGAAGGAAGTTTTGAAGGTTGGGTTAGACGTATTATGGTAAGAGAAGCTATTTCGTTTTTAAGACAACAAAAGCACATTGAGTTCGCTGCAGAGGACGATTATCTAGAGCAAGACTATACCAACAATATAAAATCTAATATCGAGGTTGCTGAAATTCAGCAATTAATAGATAGTCTACCTGACGGTTATAAAATGGTATTTGTGATGTACGCTATCGAAGGTTATAAGCACTATGAAATTGCAGAGCTATTGAACATCACAGAGGGGACATCAAAGTCCCAATTGTTCAAAGCTAGACAAATGCTTCAGAAAAAGATAACAGAATTAAACAACAGCAGTTATGGCACCAATTAAATTTGAAGAACAATTAAAAGACAAGCTGGAAAAGCGCAGCTTGCAACCCTCACCAGAGAGTTGGGCTAAACTGTCTGAACGTTTAGACGCTGATCAAAAAAAATCCAAAAATCCATGGTTTTGGTGGATGGGAATTGCTGCTGCCATAATTGTGATGCTGGCTGTTTTTACACAAAATTTTGGATCTAATTCTGAGGTAGAAAATCAGCCAAAACTTGTTGAAGAGACTGTGAAAGAAAACTCGAATACTTTAGAATATCCATTACTAAAAGATAATGATGCAGTAGAGTTGGTGTCTGAAAATGAGGATAACAAAACACTCATAAAACAGGAGGATAATGGAAATAAACCTGAAATTATGGATTACAAATCTCTCGTTAAGACAAAATCAAAAACACAATTGGCAAATAATAAAAACAAAAAGGAGGCTCAGCCAGAAGATATCAATACCAAAAAAAATAATCAGATAACCAAAATAGAAGAAACAGCAATAGATAAAACGTTAGTTACCCAGGCTCTTAAAGATTTAAATGCAGAGAATACCGCCACAACAGATAGAGAGGTAGACTCACTTTTAAAAGTCGCTAGTAAAGAACTTTTTAAAGATAAGATATTGCAAGATGCCAACAGAACTGTAGATGCAAAATTGCTACTAGAAGATGTAGAAGAAGAAATGGGGCAATCGTTTAGAACTAAGGTATACGAGGCACTAAAAGACGGATATCAAACCGTAAAAACGGCAGTAGCGCATCGCAATGATTAAATAAGGGGCAGAATATTAAGAATCAAATAAAACAATTATAAATCATCAAAAAACGAACAGTTATGAACACAATTACAAGATTAGTAGTTTATGCCATTATCTCATTAACATTTGCTACGACACATGCACAGAATAAGGAAGTAGATAGTCTCAAAAAGACATCAGTAGATTACAAAATTGAAAGTCTCGAAGCTTTAAAGGCTAAAATTGAAAAAGAGGAACGAGAATTCTTAAAACAAGAAATAGAAGCTATTAACGAGCGTCTAGATGCCAAGCAAATTACTGCTGCGGAAGCAGAGGAGTTAAAAAAGGAGGCTGCAGAAAAAAGAGCCGCCAATATTGAAAATAGATTAGCAATTATAGATAACAAAATTGAGCTTTTAAAACGAAACGACTCGATATACTCTTCAGACGACAATGAATCTTTTGTAATTAGAATTGGTGGTGACGAAGACTATGAGGACGAGTTTGTTTTCTTTGGCAAAAAGAATAGAGTGCATAAACCTCGCAAATATGACAGACGTACTACGAGTGATTTGGTCTTCGCGATAGGATTTAACAATGCTCTTATTGAAGGTCAGAATCTCGACGACTCACCTTATAAGATTGGTGGCTCTGGATTTATGGAACTTGGTTATGCCTGGAAAACACGGATTTTTGATAACACTAATTTTTGGAGATTAAAATACGGATTCTCATTCCAATGGAACAAATTGGATATAAAAGATAATCAGTACTTTGTAAACACGAATGATGAAATCACGCTTCAGGAATTTCCTGTAGAACTGAATAAAGCTAAATTTCGAACTACAAATCTTGTATTTCCAGTACATTTAGAGTTTGGACCATCTAAAAAAATAGATAAAGGGGATTACTTTAGGTATTCAACACATAACAAGTTAAAAATAGGGTTAGGTGGTTATGCGGGCCTTAATATAGGTAGCATGCAAAAGCTAAAATATAAGGAAGATGGTAACCGTATTAAAGACAAACAACGTGGCGGATTTGAAGTCAATGAGTTTGTGTATGGATTAAGTGGTTATTTAGCTTGGGGAGATACAGCCCTTTATGTAAAGTATGATCTTAACCCGTTATTTAAAGATCAAGCTTTTGACCAAAACAATATATCTTTAGGACTAAGGTTTGATATGGATTAAACCAATCATTTTTTGAGTGTTAAATAGCCCTAATCTAGAAATGGATTAGGGCTTTTAATTAGTATGAAAAGCTTTTTTTAAAACAAATAGATTATATTAATTTTACACGCTTGTCATTTCTGCGTAGGCAGAAATTCAAAATTGCACTAAATTTAATATTCTATATTCCGTATTAAGAACGGTAAGACTAAAAGTTTGATTTCACAAAATACCATAGCACAAGTTTTTGAAACTGCTCGCGTAGAGGAGGTGATTGGTGATTTTGTGCAGTTAAAAAAATCAGGTAGTAACTTTAAAGGGCTTAGTCCGTTTAGTGAAGAGCGTACTCCCAGTTTTATGGTATCTCCGGTAAAGCAAATCTGGAAGGATTTCTCAAGTGGTAAAGGAGGCAATGCAGTAACTTTTTTAATGGAACACGAGCATTTTACCTATCCAGAAGCCATACGTTACCTAGCGAAAAAGTACAATATAGAAATAGAGGAGACAGAGCGCACAGACGAGGAAAAAGAAGAGGCCAATGCCAAGGAAAGTTTGTATTTGGTCAGTGAGTTTGCTAATGAGTATTTTCAAAAAGTATTACACAACACAGATCAAGGTCAGGCCATTGGTAAGAGTTATTTTAAAGAGCGCGGTTTTACCGAAGACACCATCAAGAAGTTCCAATTAGGTTATTCTTTAGATCAATGGCAAGCCTTTACAGATGATGCTTTAGGAAAAGGTTATAAACTAGAGTTTTTAGAAAAAACAGGCCTAACCATTGTTAAGGACGAAAGACGGTTTGATAGATTTAAGGGCCGTATCATGTTTCCGATTCATAGTATGAGCGGAAGAGTGCTTGGTTTTGGTGGACGGATTTTGACCAACGATAAAAAAGCGGCAAAATATCTTAACTCTCCAGAAAGCGATATTTATCATAAAAGTAAGGTTCTTTATGGTTTGTTTTTTGCCAAGAAAACCATAGCAAAAGAAGATAATTGCTTTTTGGTAGAAGGTTATACTGATGTGATTCAGTTTTATCAAAAGGGAGTTAAGAACGTGGTGTCGTCTTCTGGTACGGCATTAACGCCTGAACAAATTCGTCTTATAAATAGGCTTACCAATAATATTACTGTACTCTTTGATGGTGATGCTGCCGGTATAAGAGCATCTATTCGTGGTATAGATTTAATTTTGGAACAGGGCATGAATGTTAAGGTATGTACCTTTCCTGATGGTGAAGACCCAGATAGTTTTGCCAAGTCAAATACCTTAGAAGAACTTAAAGAATATCTCAATGAAAATGCCAAGGATTTTATTCAGTTTAAAGCATCGCTTTTGGTTAAGGAAGCGAACAATGATCCTATTAAAAAGGCAGAGACCATAAGAGATATCGTTAATAGTATTGCCAAAATTCCTGACGCCATAAAGCGCGAAATCTATGTGAGAGAATGTGCCTCAATTATGGATATTAGTGAGAATGTCTTGTTCAGTACATTGGCACAAATCAATAAAAAGGAATTTCAGGAGGCCAACAAAAAATACAAGCAAGAGCAGAAGGCTTTTGAGGTCCATAAGGGAGAACAAAGAAAAAAACTAAAGATCAATGTTCAGTATGAGCTAGAGCGAAAGATTATCGAAATCTTAATGTTGTATGGCGACAGAACGGAGCAATTTGAAGACTTGATTTTAAAAGAAGATGAGGTTTCAGGGGATTTAATCCTAGAACCAACAATCCATGAAGCACGTGTTTTTGAAAAAATCTATCTTGATCTTCAGGAGGATGAGATGATGTTTTCTAACGAAAAATTCAGAGAATTGTATTATTCCATCATCGATAGATTAAACCAAGATGAAAACTTTTCCACCAAGGACTTCATCAATCAGTTAGATCAAGATTCGGCTTCTGAAGTGACCAGTATTCTAATGGAAGACGAAAAGTATACACTTCACGATTGGCAACGTAATCAAATTATCCCAAAGGAAAAGGACCATTCGGTTTCACAATTGGTAAGCCAGACCATCTTAAGCTTACGTTGTTATCTAATAGACCAAAAAGTAGCGGAATATAAAAATGATACCTTAAGAGAAAATGTAAATACACAATCCATAATGGAAGACGTTAAGGATTATCTTGGTCTTAAAATGCTTTTATCTCGTAAACTTGGTAAAGTTATAGGTGGTTAACTATGTTAGGTTATGATGCTTTGCCTGATGAATTAAATCCACAATATTATTTACATTAAGCTTTTTGAAAAGTCGCGCTTTGTAGGTGCTCACCGTCTTTTCATTAATATCTAGCTCCTCGGCAATTTCCTTGTTTTTTCTGCCAATTGACAAAAGTTTTAAAACCTCAACTTCTCTTGTGGATAGTTTTTTAAACATACGACTTGTACTTCTGCGAGTATCTTCGTAGCGTAAGTGCTTATCCATTTTTTCACTTAAGGAAATTTCGCCGCCATGTATTTTTCTAACAGCTGCTTCAATAGCTTCTGCATCGGCAGTTTTGTTAAGGTAGCCAGAGGCTCCTGCTTTTAATGTACTAATGGCGTAAATCTCTTCTGGTTGATGACTAAACATCAATACATTAATAGATTTATTTTCTTTTTTAATGGCTCGTAGTGCTGTGATACCGTTAAGTTCAGGTAAATCAATTTCAGATATAATGACATCTACCTCATGACGTCTTACGAATTCAAAAATTTCAATACCACTACTTAACTTACCAACAACTTTTAAATCGGGTTTACTGTTTAGAAACAGTTCTAATCCTGTTCTTACAATAGGGTGATTGTCAACTATCAGAATACGTATCATGATGATTGATTTTTGGTTTGGTTAGGGTTAATAAGTGTAATAACAATATTACTAAGTCAAGCGTATCGCGGAGATTGGTCTTATAAAGATAGGTAAAAAAAAACCAGGATGAGTAATTTAATCGATAAACTACATGTCTTATTTTAAGTTTACTGGGATTTCACAAACAGGAATAGGAATCATTTTGTGCTGATTTCTGGTGTTGTAGCTCATAAAAATTTTAAACACGTCTTTTTGCCTACCTGTGAAGTCATCGGCCGTTTTGCCTTCGTCCTTCATTTTCATAGCCCATTCCAATTCTGGATAGGTAGCACCAATTTGGTCTTCATCTGTTCTGTCGTCTCCCCAAAGACCATCTGTTGGTGCTGCATCGATGATTTCTTGATTAACGCCCAAATATCGTGCTATTTCGTAAACTTCACTCTTTAGTAAATCGGCAATAGGACTTAGATCAACACCTCCATCTCCATATTTTGTAAAAAAACCTACACCAAAATCTTCGACCTTATTTCCTGTGCCTGCAACTAGATACTTTTTTAAAGCAGCAAAATAATATAAGGTCAACATTCTTAATCGTGCTCTTGTATTTGCTAGAGACATAAATCGACTTTCTTCATTTTTAACACTCGGTAATTCATCAACAAGTTGATCAAAAACAGGGGTTAAGTTAACCTGTGTCATGCTTACATTAGGGTGTTTTTCTTTTAACCATTTAATGTGGTTAAGCGCTCTGCTTACTTGAGACTGAGCTTGGTGAATTGGCATTTCTAAACAAAGTAAATCTAGACCTGTCATGGCGCAAAGTGTAGATGTTACAGCAGAGTCTATTCCTCCTGAAACTCCAATAACAAACCCTTCCATTTTAGCTTTTGTTGCATAGTCTTTTAACCAATTTACAATATGATTTACAACCTTTTCTGTTTGCATAATGTTTACAATTTAAAACAAAGAAACGTACCTTTGCACAACAAAAATAACGGAATCGTGTTAGGATTAAAAATGTTTCGTAAAATGTCATTGAGAATTTTCATTTTAATCATAGGTAGTCTTGTACTAGTGTCTTGTGATGAGGATTCAAAGCTCGAAGAAGACATTTCCAAAATTGAAATGGACTTTACAGTCGAGCGTTTTGATAAAGCCTTCGCATCAGCCAGACCTACGGACCTCCCAAAACTAAAAGGCGCCTATCCATTTTTGTTTTCAAAACATGTTCCAGATTCTGTATGGATTTATCGAATCAATGACACCTTGCAAGATCAATTATTGAGTGAGGTGGGCAAGGTTTTCAATGAATTTAAAGACGAAAAAAGTGATTTAGAAAGTTTGTTTCAGCATTTAGCCTATTACGATAAAACCTTTAGTATTCCACGAGTTGTTACATTGACTAATGACGTAGATTACAGAAATAAGACGATTGTTACAGACTCGTTGCTTCTTATTGCGTTAGATAATTTTCTGGGTGAAGATCATGAGTTTTATCAGAACATCCCAAGATATTTGGCAAAGAATATGCAAAGACAGCAACTCATACCAGAAATAGCGGAAGGTTATGCCAGAAAGTACATTTATCAAGCCAACAGAAGTACGTTTTTGGATGAAATCATTTACTTTGGGAAGTTGCTTTATTTTAAGGATGTCATGATTCCTTTTAAATCAGATGCCGAAAAAATAGGTTACACTGAACAAGAATTGAAATGGGCACAGGCCAACGAAAGTCCTATATGGAGCTATTTTATTGAAAAGGAACTACTTTTTAGTACCGACAGTAAATTGCCGAGTCGTTTTATAGCAGATGCACCTTACTCCAAGTTTTATCTGGAATTAGATAACGAATCGCCAGGTCGGCTAGGTCAATATATAGGTTGGCAAATTGTTAGAGCCTATGCTGAAAATACGGAAGAAAACGTAATGACTATAATGGAGAAGGAACCTGAGGATATTTTTAATAATTCAAAATTTAAACCAAGGAAATAATGTCTAGAACCATAACATCAAAGATAGAATTACAAGTAGAACTTGATGAAAACCGAGTACCTGAGAAACTAAATTGGTCAGCAGAGGACGGTGGAATTAAAAATGAAGAGGCTAAAGCTATAATGTTGTCAGTTTGGGATAGTAAAGCTCAAGAGACATTAAAAATAGACCTTTGGACTAAGGATATGCCTGTTGATGAAATGAAACAATTTTTTCATCAAACCTTGGTGACTATGAGTGATACGTTTTTAAGAGCGACGCAAGATGAAAAAATGACGGCTACTATGCGCGATTTCTGCGATTATTTTGCGGAAAAATTAGAGCTGAAAAAATAGTTGTTACTTAATCACCTTCTGATTTATAAATGGGTTTGGTATTAAAACAGTCAGCCTCCTTTAATGTTGCGTAATCAGGATGTTGTCTTTTAAACCGTAAGAATTTCGTGGTATTATACACTTCCCAGATGGTTAATGTATTATGTTTTCCTGTTCTTAATTGTAGATCAATTTCATGTTGAGCAATCATTTGGTCAACAACTTCCTTATCACCGATACGCATTTTTTTACTAGAGCTATGACCTTTGTTGATATTTTTAACAATCCAATAGAACTTCACAGGTTTTGGTGGCGTTTCAATCAACGGCTCTTCGCTTTCAATAGGTAAAATAGTTTTCCCTTCTGCTTCATTTTGATAGGTTGACTGTCCAGAAGTACTGCGCTGTACTATTGTCGCTTCTTGTTCTTCTTTGATGTTTTCGGTTGTTTCTTCAAAATTATCATGCCGTAAAAGTGTAATGATGATGAGCTTGTCATTTACTTTTACTTCAGTGATGAACTTACCAACAGGAATGTCGGTTAAAGGGATTTTTGTCTCTAGTCCATTTACCAGATAGACTTTTTGAAAATCATCATTAAAAATTTCAACTTTATCAATTGTTCGCTCGCCCCTTAAGATTAACGTATCTCCCTCTTGGTTAAGGTTATGCTGTAACTCACTTGCTCTGTAATTGATATTTTTTAACAGGGTTGATTTTTGGCTGTACATAAAAGTCGCCAAAAACAAAAAAAGTATGGTTGTTAGTCTAGTCATTACGAGTGAGCCTTAGTATTTAGGGAAGCAAATCGCTTTGTAAATACTTTTGATAAAGATATTTTTTATACTCTTGCTAACAGTATAATCAAGACACGGGACGCTTTTATAAGTTAAAAGGACTAGTGTTTCGATAGAAGTTTTAAAATATCGATGAATTTAAAACAGGATACATACAATTAACATACTGATAAATATTCAGTAATATAGAACATTGGGAAGAACCTTATCTTTGTTACGCTATTAATCGTTACCCAAACATTAGTTAGGCCTTCATTGGAGAAGGAAACTAATGTTTTTTATTTTTCAGCATTAAAAACCACTTCGCCATTTAGGATTGTCATGACTACTTTTGTGTCTAGTAATTGATTTTCAGGTATGTTGATGATGTCCTGATCAAAAACGGTAAAGTCTGCTAATTTACCGACTGAAATAGATCCTTTGATGTCCTCCTCAAAAGCACCATAAGCAGCATCAAGGGTATATGATTTTAATGCTTGAGTTCTCGTCATTTTTTGTTCGGGTTCGTAGCCTCCTTCGGGTGTCCCCTTTAAAGTTTTTCGACTTACACTAGAATAAAAACTAGCGATAGGATTTATAGGTTCCACCGGAACATCTGTTCCATTTACAATAGGAACACCACTTTGAAGTAAGGACTGCCACATATAGGCACCTTCTTTTATTCGTTTTTCCCCCAATCTATCTATAGCCCATGGTCTATCAGAAGACATATGTACAGCTTGCATGGCGGGTATAACATTAAGTTCGGCAAATCGTGGTATATCTTCAGGGTGCAAATGTTGTGCATGTTCTATTCTAAATCTATGATTATTTGTTTTATTCGGCATACTATTGAACGCAATTTCATAACGA
Organism: Winogradskyella aquimaris; assembly: GCF_042676105.1. Lineage (NCBI taxonomy): Bacteria > Pseudomonadati > Bacteroidota > Flavobacteriia > Flavobacteriales > Flavobacteriaceae > Winogradskyella > Winogradskyella aquimaris. The sequence continues at coordinate 906,675 of NZ_JBHTJQ010000016.1, forward strand.
TCTAAAATTTCTCTATTGGCTCTGTCACCTATGGCATGCGAACAAACTTGAAATCCATGCTTGAGTCCATTAATTGCTGTTTTTTTTACAAATTCCATAGGTAGAGTTTCGTGTCCAAAATGATCAGGTCTATCCGTGTAAGGTTCTAACAGCCATGCACCACGAGAGCCGAGTGCTCCATCACAATTAAGTTTTATAGAACGTATCGTGAACAAATGATCATCGTCTACCATTATTCCTTTTTTGTACCACTGATTTAGTAATTCCTCGTCCCAGCCCGTAAGCATGGCATAAATCCTGACTCCCATTTTACCCTCCGCTTTCATTTGCTCATAAAGTGCAATAGTCTCCTTTGGTATGCCCGCATCATGAAAACTGGTAATACCATTTTTATGACAGGCTTTTACAGCCAATTCAAATGCTTTCCTGTCCGTTTCGGGTGTTTTCTGAGGAATATGTTGTGTTATTAATGTTTGTGCACGTTCATTAAAAATACCTGTTGGTCTGCCTAAAGCATCTACTAGAACTTCGCCACCTTCAACTTCATAGGTTTTAGAACCATCTAATGCCATTTCGGTTAGTCCCGCTATTTCCATAGCTTTTGCATTTGCAAAACCGGCGTGTCCACTGGCATGTCTTAAATAAACGGGGTTGTCTGGTGACACCTCACTTAATAAATGATGTGTTTGAAACCCATGGACTATTTCCGCTGGCATACTATCCCACTTGCTTTGGTGCCAGCCTCTACCTGTAATCCATTCACCAGGTTTTGCGGTTTTAACACGTTCTGCAACGGCATCAACTATGGCCTGGTAACTTGTAGTATTCATTAAGTCTAAATTCAATTCGTTGTATCCTAAACCCATAAAATGTCCGTGACCTTCAATAAACCCAGGAGTCATTGTCTTTCCTTTTAAATCTAGGAGTTCAGTTTGATCTGTTTTGAATTTTTCGGCCTCAGCTAAATTGCCAGCATAAAGTATTCTATCATGCTTAACAGCGATGGCTTCTACTTTGGTTTTGGTAGAATCTACAGTATAGATGGTACCACCATAGATAAGCATAGTAGCCGATTCTTTAGGAGTGTCAGAACAGGAACTATAAAAAATTAAAACCAATAAAAGTATAGAAAGAGTTCGAATGGAATTATATAATGTCATTGTTGAATAATTTTATGCCTTCTAAATTACAATTATTTAATCAGTTTGTCAGATAGTAAATTATGAAAGCACAATAATTCTTAAATTAGCCTATGCGAAAAATTTTATTCGGAGTCATATTAACATTGATAGTTTTATTCACGTTTAGATATTGCAATCAAAAGAAGGAAGAGCGCATTACATTAAAGGAGAACACGGCGCTTATCAAAGAACAAGTAAAAAATGTCGGTAAGTTAGTAGTTACGGAAGGGCATTTTAGTGAAGTATTTACCTATAAAAATTCAAAGGCAGTCTTTTCAGATTTGCTAGAAGCAAAAAAGCAAGCAATTGTTATTGTTAATGCAGATGTTACCGTAGGTTATGATTTAAGCAAATTGGAGTATGAAATCGATGAGGTTGGCAAAACTTTAAGGATTATATCTATTCCTAAAGAAGAAATTAATATTAGTCCAGATTTAGAATACTATGATATACAAGCTGATTTTTTGAATCAGTTTGAAGCCAATGATTACAATAATATTAGGGATATTGTAAAGGAATCTTTGATGAAGAAAATTGAATCATCCGATTTAAAGGCCAATGCCCAAAACAGACTTCTTAGTGAACTGTCTAAATTTTTCATACTTACCAAATCCATGGGATGGAAATTGGAATATAACCAATCGACTATAGAGTCGGTGAACGATTTTAAACGTATTGATATTAAACTTTGACAAACAAAATAGAAAACAGGAAATCTGAGATTATACGCATTGCCGCCAAGCTATTTAAGGAAAAGGGTTATAGTGCAGTTACCATGAGAGATTTAGCGGCCGAAATGGGTATAAAGGCAGCTTCGCTATACAATCATATCCGTTCAAAAGAAGATATTCTCAATACGATAATTATTTCCATTGCTGAAGCATTTACCGATGGAATGAAATTAATCAAAGCATCTAATGATAATTGTAAAGAAAAGCTAAGACAAATTATAGAGTTACATGTAAGGCTGTCTAGTCAGAATATTTATGGTATGGCCTCCTTAAATAATGATTGGATGCATTTACAAAACCAACAAGAGTATTACAAAGTGCTCAGAGCTAATTATGAGAACGATTTTAGAAAAATTCTTGAAGAAGGTATCACTTCGGGTGACCTCATAAATGTAAAGCCTGAAGTGATGTTGTTCTCGATTCTAACAACCCTTAGGTCCTTATATCTTTGGATACCAAAAAAAGAGGATCTAGATCTTCAAGAGCTGTCTGAGACGTTATACCAAATTCTTGTCGAAGGAATTAACAAATAGTTTAGATATTATTTTATAAATTTGCTGAGTAAACTAACAATTGTTAGTTAAATAATCGAAAACGATTTCGTAGGGTTGATTTATAGACCACCTTTTAATATGGCAGAATTTTATAAATTACAATTGGCAGATATTTATAAGGAAACTGAGGATACTTCGGTACTAACCTTTAATGTCCCAGAAGATTTAAGGGAGAAGTTTCAATTTCACCAAGGACAGCATTTAACGCTACGCCAAATTATAGACGGAGAAGATTTAAGACGTTCTTATTCTTTGTGTTCTAGTCCATTGGAACATCAATGGCGCGTCGCTGTAAAGCAAATTCCAGGTGGTAAATTTTCTACCTATGTGAACCAAACCCTTCAAAAAGACGAGGTTTTAGAGGTGATGCCTCCAAGTGGAACGTTTGGTGTTCATACTAATCCCAAATCAGAAAAAAACTATTTATTTTTTGCGGCTGGTAGTGGCATTACACCGATTTTATCAATGATAAAAACACATTTAGCCTCTGAGTCACAGTCTACTTGTAAGTTGTTTTATGTGAACAAAACAGCAAAATCCATTATCTTTAAGGAAGAACTTGAGCAATTAAGAAACACTTATTTTGGCCGATTTGAAATTTATTATTTTTTAACCAAGGAGCGACGGGACATAGAACTATTTAATGGTAGGTTTGATAATGAGAAGATGGATGTTTTAACCAAAACCTTCATAGATATTCCAGACACGAATGAGGTTTTTCTTTGTGGACCAGAACAAATGGTAAACTATGTGAGTAATTATTTAATTGAAGCTGGTTTACCTAAGGAAAATATACACTTCGAATTGTTTGTATCAGGGTTATCAGAGGAAGATATTAGGCGTCAAGAACGTTTAGCACAGCAAAAGGTAGAAGGTACAGAAGTTACTATTATCGATGGTGGCAAAGAGTTTAATTTTACCATGACCAAAGATTATGATAATATTTTAGATGCCGCCTTAAACGCAGGAGCGGATTTACCATTTGCATGTAAGGGTGGAGTTTGTAGTACTTGTAAATGTCAGGTAAAATCGGGTGAAGTAGAAATGAAGATTAATTACGCGTTGGAAGCCGATGAGTTGGCCCAAAACTTAGTGTTAAGTTGCCAGGCTGTGCCCAAAACAGACAAAGTAGTTGTAGACTTTGATGTCTAGAAAAAATATATAGAAAAAGAAAAATTAATCATGCTTGTGGCTTATGGCCAATAGTGTAAAGCTAAAATTATGAGTGAAGAGCAAATTAAGAGTTTAGAAAGACAATTTAATGAACGCATTGAGCGTGATGAGAAAATCGAACCTAAGGATTGGATGCCTGAGAAGTACAGGCAAACCCATATAAGACAGATCTCTCAACATGCGCATTCCGAAATTGTAGGTATGTTACCTGAGGGTAATTGGATTACTAGAGCTCCTTCATTAAGGAGAAAAGTAGCATTGCTTGCTAAAGTGCAAGATGAAGCTGGACATGGATTATACCTGTATTCTGCGGCAGAAACTTTAGGTATTTCTAGAGAAGAAATGTATGAGCAATTGCATACAGGTAAAGCAAAGTATTCAAGTATTTTTAACTATCCAACAATTACTTGGGCAGACATGGGAGCTATTGGTTGGCTGGTAGATGGTGCTGCGATTATTAATCAAGTGCCATTATGTAATACGTCTTACGGACCTTATGCTAGAGCCATGATTCGCGTTTGTAAAGAGGAAAGTTTTCATCAAAGACAAGGTTTTGAGATTATGTTGAAGCTAGCTAAAGGTACACCAGAGCAGAAAGAAATGGCTCAAGATGCACTAAATCGATGGTGGTGGCCGAGTCTCATGATGTTTGGACCAACAGATGCAGAATCTGTGCATACAGAACAATCCATGAAATGGAAATTAAAGCGTAAAACTAATGATGAGCTGCGACAACAATTTGTTGATCAAACTGTACCACAGGCTGATGTCTTAGGCTTAACCATTCCAGACCCTGACTTAAAATGGAATGAAGAACGACAGTCTTATGATTTTGGTGATATTGACTGGGATGAATTCTGGCAAGTGGTAAAAGGACATGGTCCTATGAACAAGGAACGAATGAAAGCTCGAGTAGGAGCTTGGGAGCGTGGCGCCTGGGTAAGAGATGCCGCCATGGCCTACGCTGAGAAGAAAGAAAAGCAACAAACAAAAAAGGCTGGATAGGTCTTTACAATAAATCAAATTATGGCAGACAAAAAAAATTGGCCGCTTTGGGAGGTCTTTGTAAGAAGTAAAAATGGTCTAGAGCACCGTCACTTTGGTAGTCTTCACGCAGCAGATGCAGAAATGGCGCTAGAGAATGCTAGAGATGTGTATACCAGAAGAAATGAGGGGGTAAGTATTTGGGTGGTAGAGTCAAAACATATTACGGCTTCCAACCCTGAGCATAATGGTGAGTTATTTGAGCCAGCACAAGATAAAGTCTATCGTCACCCAACGTTTTATGAGGTTCCTGATGAGGTTAAACACATGTAAAAAAAGTGCAATTCAAAAATCTCAATTTGAGTAAAAATGAAAAACCAAGATTTATATAATTACATATTAGAGATCGCTGATAACTCACTTATTCTTGGGCAGCAATTAGGTGAATTGACAGGTCATGGGCCGAGTTTAGAAACGGACATTGCCTGCACCAATATTTCCTTAGACTTATTTGGTCAGGTACGCAGTTATTTTCAATATGCCGGAAAAGTTGCAGAAGATGGTAGATCTGAAGATGATATTGCCATGCTTCGAAAAGAGCGTGATTATAAAAATGTACTGCTGGTAGAACAGCCCAATACAAATTTTGCCTATACTATAGCAAGACAGTTTCTTTTCGATGTTTTTCATCTCTTATTCCTAACAGAACTAGAGAAAAGCAAAGATTTAACCTTATCAGCCATAGCAAAAAAGAGCATTAAAGAAGTTAGATATCATACCCGTTTTTCAACAGATTGGGTAAAACGTCTTGGCGATGGCACTGAAGAAAGCCAAGCTAAAATGCAAGAGGCCATTAATGATTTATGGACTTACACTAACGAATTATTTCAGGTAACTTCTACTTGTAAAAATATGGTAGATCAAGGTATTGGTGTAGATGTCTCTAAATTGAAAGAGACTTACTATCAAAAGATAGGAGAAGTACTCACTGAATCCAAATTGCAAGTACCAGATTTGAAATACTTTCAAAAAGGCGGTAAGGAAGGGATTCATACAGAGCACATGGGCTATATATTAGCAGAATTACAATATATGCAACGTGCTTATCCTAATATGGAATGGTAATCATTAAATGAGCTGTTATCCAAAAATAAATTTTAGGATTTCATTAAAATAAAATGACAACGACACAACCGATTATACACGAAGAACTAATTACTATTCTGGAGAAGGTTTCAGACCCTGAAATTCCGGTATTGTCTATTCTAGATATGGGTGTAGTTCGTTCTGCAGTGATTGAAGGTGATGAGGTAAAGGTTGAAATAACTCCAACTTACAGTGGTTGTCCTGCAATGGATATTATAGGAGACGATATAAAAGCAGCTTTAAAAACAGCAGGTTATAAAGCTTCCGTAGATTTAATATTACATCCGGCCTGGACCACAGATTGGATAACACCGCGAGGACGAAAGGCTCTTGAGGATTACGGTATTGCAGCACCATTAGACGCAGAGGCCGATAAGTCTGTGCTATTAGAAGGAAAAAAACTAGTGAAGTGTCCGCAATGCGGAAGTACAAATACAAAAATGATAAGTCAATTTGGTTCTACAGCCTGTAAAGCACAGTTTAAGTGTAATGATTGCGAGGAGCCCTTTGATTATTTTAAATGTTTAAAATGATTTGTCATCCTGAACTGTTACACTGAGCTTGTCAAAGTGTTGATTCAGGATCTAAAGGAAATTAATACAAGGTATGAGTAGCAATTCAATAGAATTAAATCTAGAAAACAATATAGCCTACATCACACTAAACCGATCAGAAGTTTTTAACAGCTTCAACCGTGAAATGGCGTTAAACCTACAGCAAGTTTTTGACGATTGCGAAACCAATCCAGAAGTAAGAGCAATAGTGCTAACCGGAAACGGAAAAGCGTTTTGTGCAGGTCAAGACTTAAAAGAAGTCACCTCTCCAGAGTTAAATCCAGGATTTAAAAAGATTTTAGAAGAACATTACAACCCTATTATTACTCGAATTAGAAGTATTAAAAAACCCATTATAGCTGCTGTAAATGGCGTGGCTGCTGGTGCAGGTGCTAATATTGCATTAGCTTGCGATATTGTTGTAGCTCATGAAAAGGTGAGCTTTATACAGGCTTTCAGTCTTATTGGTTTAATACCAGATAGTGCAGGAACCTTCTTTTTGCCAAGATTAATCGGGTTTCAAAAAGCACTGGCGTTGGCAATGCTAGGAGATAAAATTTCAGCAGAAGATGCCGAGAAAATGGGTATGATTTATAAAGTGACAGCATTGGACGATTTTGAAAAGGAAGTAGGTAAATTAGCCTTTAAGTTAGCCCAAATGCCAACATTAGCATTAGGAAAAATAAAAGAAGCCTTTAACCAATCACTAACTAATAACTTGGAACAACAATTGGCATTAGAATCTAAATTACAAATAGAAGCAGCTCAAACAGAAGATTATGAAGAAGGTGTGGCCGCTTTTATAGAAAAGCGTCAGCCTAAATTTAAAGGGCAATAGTAGTTTTTGTCATTCTGAATTTGTTTCAGAATCTCATACCTATGGATAAAAAAACACTTACAGATACACACCAAAGAATAAAACCATTTATTCATCGTACACCTGTTTTAAAGTCGTCTTTACTTGATGATATGGTTGGTGCACAGATCCATTTTAAATGTGAAAACTTCCAAAAAATGGGTGCCTTTAAAATGCGTGGTGCAGCCAGTGCTATTGTAGCCCTCACGGAAGCAGAGAGACAAAAAGGAGTAGTAACGCATTCTTCGGGTAATTTTGCCCAAGCTGTTGCATTAGCTGCAAAACAGCTAAAAGTAAAGGCTTATATCGTGATGCCAGAAAATGCACCTCGAGTAAAGAAAGAAGCTGTAAAGGCCTATGGTGGAAATATTATTGAATGCGAATCCACCCCAGAAGCCAGAGAAAAAACAGCAGAACGTATAGAAAACGAAACAGGAGCAACATTTTTGCATCCTTCAAATCAAGATGAAGTCATTTTGGGAAATAGTACGGCAGCAATAGAGTTGCTGCAAGAGCGGCCAGATTTAGATATCATCTTGGCACCAGTTGGTGGAGGTGGACTTATTGCTGGTACGGCATTAGCAGCACATTATTTTGGTAATGATTGTAAAGTTATTGGAGGAGAACCTTTTGAGGTAGACGATGCTTATCGGTCGTTAAAGTCGGGTAAAATTGAAAGGAATACAACAACAAATACCGTGGCTGATGGCTTAAGAACGTATCTGGGAGATCGAAATTTTCCAATTATACAAAAGTATGTTGACCGTATCATAAGAGTAGACGAGAAAGAGATTATTAGAGCCATGAAATTAATATGGGAACGCATGAAGATTATCATAGAACCGTCGTGCGCTGTGCCATTTGCTGCGGTTTTGAGAGAAAAGGAAAGGTTTAAATCAAAGAAAATAGGAATTATATTATCTGGAGGAAATGTGGATGTCACTAAGCTTCCATTTTAACATAAAAATATGAATATAGGAATTATTGGTTCAGGAACAATGGGAAGTGGCATTGCACAAGTGGCAGCCACAGCAGGTTATACCGTAAAATTGTATGATACTAATACGAATGCCTTAGAAAAGGCAAAAGCTAGTCTTGATAAAATATTGAAAAGACTTATTGAAAAAGGGCGAATCAATGCTGAAGAGAAAAACAGGATCCAGTCAAATATCACTTATGTCAATAGTCTAAAAGCGTTAGCAGATTCAAATCTAACTATTGAAGCCATCGTTGAAAATCTAGACATTAAAAGGAAAGTATTTTCAGAATTGGAAAGTTTTGTCTCAGAAGATTGCATTATTGCTTCAAACACCTCTAGTTTATCTATAGCATCCATTGCCTCATCTTTGCAAAAGCCAGAACGCTGTATCGGAATTCATTTTTTCAACCCGGCACCATTAATGAAATTGGTAGAGGTTATTCCTGCTATTCAAACTTCAAAAACCGTTTTAGATAAATCGGTTCAAACCATTAAAAGTTGGAATAAAACAGTTGCAGTGGCCAAAGATACACCTGGCTTTATTGTGAATAGAGTGGCTAGACCTTTTTATGGAGAATCCTTACGCATTTATGAAGAAGGCATTGCTGATTTTGAAACTATTGATCATAGTCTAAAAACACTCGGTGGTTTTAGAATGGGACCTTTTGAGCTTATGGATTTTATAGGAAACGATGTTAATTATACAGTAACTGAAACTGTATTTGAAGCCTTTTATTACGACCCAAGATATAAGCCAAGTTTCACTCAGAAACGGTTAAGTGAAGCAGGTTATTTAGGGAGAAAAACCGGTAAAGGCTATTATGATTATGATGAAAGAGGAAAGATAATTGAAATTTCGAATGTCGCTCTGAGCGCAGTCGAAGAGTCTTTGAAGCAAAACATTTTCAATCGTGTTTTGGTAATGCTTATCAATGAAGCAGCCGATGCTTTGTTTTTAAACATTGCTTCTGCAGAAGATATAGATAATGCTATGACTAAAGGTGTTAATTATCCTAAAGGTTTGTTGGCCTGGGCGGACGATAAAGGAATCAATTGGTGTGTAGACATGCTAGATGGGCTTTATAATGACTATCACGAAGATCGCTATAGATGCAGTCCGTTGTTGCGTAAAATGAAACGAGAAAACAAAACATTCTTTTAATGCAAGGAGAAAAAATACCACATAAAATGCTGTCACTCGATCCCTTTAGCCAATGGTTGGGTATTGAAATCTTAGAATGTGAGATTGGTCGTTGTAGGTTGGGAATGACCGTTAAAAAGCAGATGCTAAATAGTATGGGTAAAGCTCATGGCGGTATTAGTTATGCTTTAGCAGATACGGCTTTTGGTTTTGCCGCCAATACACATGGTAAATATGCAGTTTCTATTGAAACCAGTATAAATCATATAGAGGCCTTAGACGAAGGTGATTATTTGATTGCGGTATCGGTGATTGAAAAAGTGAAAAATAAACTAGGTTTTAATATTGTTGAAGTAAAACGTGATAATGAATTAGTAGCTTTGTTTAAAGGTATTGTTTACAGAACACAGAAAGACTGGGAGTAATGAATAAACTAATTTTCTTATTTGCAACTTTATTTAGTTTGAATTGCTTTTGTCAAGAAGACAAATTGAATTTTGTTGAAGCGGAATTCAATGTTGAAGTAGACGATTCTGTATATGAAATTAAGCTGGGTAATTCTTATTATACTAAGACCCAATCTTCTGCAATGCAGTTTAATCTTATGCCTAAAGCTTATGAGGAAATCAAGGCAAAAATGATGAAAAGCCAAAAAGAAGGTTTTAAAAAAGAAGTTGAAATAAATGGTATAAAGTTGTTGTTGATGAAAACTAATCAAACCAATGAAAATGGCAATTTTATTATTGCTATATACTGTAAGAAAATTAATGATGATTCTACATTGGTTATCAATAGTTTTTATAAAGTTGATGAAGAATTAATAATGAAACCAATAATTGAAAAGGCAGCAATATCAGCTAAATTAAAAGAATAATGAAACAGTCATACATCATAGACGGCATAAGAACACCAATAGGAAACTACAAAGGAACATTGTCAGCGGTACGCACAGATGATTTAGCTGCTTTGGTGATTAAGGAAATTGTAAAACGAAACCCAAGTATCCCTAAGGAAGCATACGATGATGTAATATTAGGCTGTGCAAACCAAGCCGGAGAAGACAATCGTAATGTAGCACGTATGGCATCATTACTTGCTGGTTTACCATATACAGTTCCAGGAGAAACCGTAAATAGATTATGTAGTTCTGGTTTGTCTGCAATCATTCACGCAAATCGTGCTATAAAAGCTGGTGATGGAAATATCTTTATTTCTGGTGGTGTGGAAAATATGACGCGCGGACCATACGTCATCGCAAAACCATCAAGCGCTTTTGGTGGAGATTCAAAAATGTACGATTCTACATTTGGATGGCGTTTTGTAAACCCAAAAATGCATGAAATGTACGGCACGGATGGCATGGGCATGACAGCGGAGAATCTTGTTGAAAAGTATTCTATTTCACGAGAAGACCAAGATGCATTCGCGTATTGGAGTCAGATGAAAGCGTCTAAAGCGCAAGAAAATGGACGCTTGGAAAAGGAAATTGTTGCAGTTGAAATTCCTCAACGCAAAAAAGAGCCTATCCTTTTTTCAAAAGACGAATTTGTTAAACCTAATACAACGTTAGATGTTCTAGGTAAATTACGTCCAGCATTCCGAAAGGAAGGAAGTGTTACGGCAGGTAATTCTTCAGGTTTAAATGATGGTGCAGCCGCAACCATTATCGCTTCAGATGAGGCTGTGAAAAAATATAATCTTAAACCGTTAGCAAGAATTGTAAGCTCTGCAGTGGTTGGTGTAGAACCTAGAATTATGGGTATTGGTCCGGTTGAGGCCTCTAACAAAGCTTTGGCAAAAGCAGGTTTAACCATGGGTGATATGGATATTATTGAGCTAAATGAAGCCTTTGCTGCTCAAGCACTAGCCTGTACCAGAGCTTGGGGTTTAGCGGATGATGATCCTAGATTAAATCCAAACGGTGGTTCAATTGCTATTGGTCATCCACTTGGAGTTACAGGAACTCGAATAGCATATTCAGCAGCACTAGAACTTAAAGAACAAAACAAAAGATATGCGCTTGTAACCATGTGTATTGGTGTAGGACAAGGTTATGCTTGTATTATCGAGAAAGTATAAAAATTAATGATGTAAGGTTAATGAATTTTGATGTAGTGTAAACTTCAAAATTGTTAATCAACAATCTCAAAATAATAGAATGATGAATAAGATTCAGCATTACGTTCAAGGTCAGTGGACTACGGGAAAAGAAGAAGGGGTACCAGTTTACGATGCCGTAACAGGTGAACATTTTACAAATTGGGCAGTGGAAGGATTGGACATTCCAGAAGTTCTTCATTACGGACGAACAAAGGGTGGCGAGGTCTTGCACAAAATGACCTTTCAGGAACGTGGTAATATGCTAAAGAAATTAGCTTTGTACCTCACCAAACGAAAGGATAGTTTCTATGATTTAAGTTACAGAACAGGAGCGACAAAAGTCGATAGTTGGATAGATATTGAAGGTGGATTTGGAAACCTTTTTGCTAATGCTTCACTCAGAAAGTTGTTTCCTAATCAGCCTTTCCACGTCGAAGGTGATCCTGTGGATTTGTCGAGGGGAGGTCGCTTTATGGCGCATCACATCATGGTCCCTAAAAAAGGGGTTGCTGTGCATATCAACGCCTTTAACTTTCCGGTTTGGGGTATGTTAGAAAAATGTGCGGTTAACTGGATGGCTGGTGTACCAGCCGTAGTCTTACCTGCGCCATCATCATCATATTTAGCAGAGGCAGTAGCTAGAGAGATTATTAATTCAGGCATTTTACCTGAAGGCGCGCTTCAAATTATAAATGGAACAGTTAAAACTATTTTGGATACAGTCGAGTCACAAGATGTGGTGACCTTTACAGGATCTGCTTCAACAGGGAGATTATTAAAAGCACATCCAAGATTAATTGAAGAGTCTGTACCATTTACTATGGAAGCAGATTCACTTAATGCATCGATTTTAGGTGAAGATGCCATACCTGGAACACCAGAGTTCGATTTATTTATTAAAGAAGTCCGTAAGGAAATGACCGTTAAAGCGGGACAAAAATGTACGGCCATCCGACGAATAATTGTACCAGAAAATTTACTTGAAGACGTGCAAGTGGCTTTAGGAAAAGAGCTCGATAAAATTACTATTGGAAACCCAAGACTTAAAGAGGTAAGAATGGGATCATTGGTAAGTAAGCAACAGGTAGAAGCAGTAAAAAGCTCTATTGCTGACATTAGTAGAGAGGCCGAAATGGTCTATGGTAATTTAGATCAAATTGAAACCATAGGAGCAGATGCCAAAAAAGGAGCATTTATAAGTCCTGTAGTGTTCAGAACCGACAATCCATTACAAAACACTGTGGTTCACGAGCGCGAGGCATTCGGACCAGTAAGCACCATTATGCCTTACAAGTCCATGGATGAAGCCGTTCAGCTAGCACAAATGGGCAAAGGGTCATTAGTGTCTTCTATTGCAACCTTTGATGATAAAATTGCCACAGATTATGTAATCAATGCTGCCAGTCATCATGGTAGAATTTTAGTGATTAATCGTGAAATGGCAAAACAAAGTACAGGTCACGGTTCACCATTACCATATTTGGTGCACGGAGGTCCAGGACGCGCTGGTGGTGGCGAAGAAATGGGCGGCATGCGTGGTATTAAGCATTACTTGCAACGAACGGCGATTCAAGGGACACCAACAACCATTACAGAGATAACAGGGATCTATCAACAAAATGCAAAATACAAAGAGGCAGAAGATCATCCGTTCAAATACTATTGGGAGGATATCAAGCCAGGAATGTCTCTAAAAACGCATAAGCGCACAATAACGGATTCAGATATTCAAAACTTCGCTAACTTAACTTGGGATCATTTTTACGCCCATACCGATATTACATCTTTAGATGGAAGTATTTTTGAAAAAAGGACCGCTCATGGGTATTTTATTATCTCGGCTGCAGCAGGTTTATTTGTTCATCCAAATAAAGGACCTGTAGCGGCAAATTATGGGTTGGATTCTATCCGATTTTTAAGACCATTATACCACAACGATACGATTTATGTACGGTTGACTTGTAAAGAAAAGGTAGATCGTGATGTGGCTTCCGCAGAACACCCAAGTGGCATTGTAAAATGGCATGTTGAGGTATTTGATGCGAATTTTGAAAATAGACCAGAGCATCAAAAAACAGCTAAAGACAGTCCGCTAGTGGCAGTGGCTACCATTTTAACAATGGTGCAAAAGAAACAAGAAACATTCGTTGAGATGACTGATAAGAAAATTGAGGAATGTCTTGCAAAGTTGACAGCTGATGCAAAACCAAAATGGGGTATTATGACGCCACAGCACATGATAGAACATCTTGAGTATACTTACAAAATTGCTTCAGGTGAAATTCAGGACTTTGAAATTGCTACACCAGAAAAGATTTTAGACAAGGTGCATGCAAGTTTGTACAACTATGATAAGTTTCCACAGAACTCTCAATTTCCACAGTTGGAAAAGGATAAGCTAGATGAGTTAAAACATCAGGATTTGCAAACAGCGATTGAAAAATTTAAAGAACAGCGTCAAAAGTACTTAGAGTTTTTTAAGGAAAATCCTGAAGCCAAGCTTAAAAATTTAGTCTTTGGCGAATTGAATCGCTACGAATCTTATTTATTGGAAAGAAAGCATTTAAACCATCATTTTGAACAATTTGGATTAATTTAGAATTATGTCAGAACAACAACCATACGTAAAACAAACTATAGAAAACCAAGTAGGATACATCGAGTTTTTTCATCCTGCACACAACTCATTGCCTGGCGATGTTTTAGCCAAACTTGCTGAAACTATTACTGAAGCAGGTAAAAATGATGCTATCAAAGTGATTGTATTAAAAAGTGGGGGAGATAGAACATTTTGCGCTGGAGCAAGTTTTAATGAACTCATTAACATCAATGACGAAGCCACGGGAAAAGTATTTTTTTCGGGTTTCGCTAATGTCATTAACGCCATGCGAAAATGTCCAAAATTCATCATTGGTCGAGTACAAGGGAAGACCGTCGGTGGTGGTGTAGGATTAGCATCTGCAACAGATTATTGTATGGCTACAAAATTTGCAGCTGTAAAGCTTAGTGAATTAAATATTGGTATCGGGCCATTTGTGGTAGGTCCAGCAGTGCAGCGTAAGTTAGGGCTAAGTGGAATGTCTCAAATTGCTATGGATGCTAATACCTTTTATTCGGCAGAATGGGCTCTAAATAAAGGATTGTTTACACAAGTTTTTGAAAGTACTGAAGCGCTTGATGAAGCTGTTGAAATCTTTTCTGAAAAACTTTGCAATTACAATCCGGAAGCTATGGCGGAGATGAAAAAGATGTTTTGGAAAGGTACAGAAGACTGGGATCAATTATTAGCTGAACGTGCCGCTATAAGTGGGACATTGGTGTTAAGCGAATTTACCAAAGAAACTTTAAAACGATTTAAATAGTGATTTTCGAATTCCAAGGTTACATACCAGTCGTTCACGAGAGTAGTTTTGTACATCCTTTGGCGGCCGTTACTGGAAATGTCATTATCGGTAAGAATTGTTATATAGGTCCAGGTGCTGCAATTCGTGGTGATTGGGGGCAAATAATTCTAGAAGATGGAGTAAATGTACAGGAGAACTGTACTGTTCATATGTTTCCTGGAAAGTCTATAATCTTAAAAGAAAGTGCTCATGTTGGTCATGGAGCTATTATTCATGGTGCAAATTTAGGACGAAATTGTCTTATTGGAATGAATACAGTGATCATGGATGATGCCGAAATAGGCGATGAATGTATTGTCGGTGCAATGGCGTTTATTAAAGCTGAAAGCATCATACCAAGACGAAGCCTTGTTGTGGGTAATCCAGCTAAAGTAATTAAACAAGTTAGCGATGAGATGATAGCTTGGAAAACAAAGGGTACAAAATTGTATCAGCAGTTGCCAAAAGAATGTCATGAGACCCTAAGGGAAGTAGAACCCTTAAGAGAAGTTCCTGAGAACCGAAAATTACAGGATGACATCTACAAAACTTTGAGAGAAACGTTTAAGGGTTAGGCAGGGTTATAAAAGTCTACTTAAATCAATTTCATTAGTCGCTTTTCCAGTAGAAAGTGTAATTAAACTTTGTACGTTGCCTAAGTAGGGCAATAATGTGAGTTTTGTGATAATGAAGTGTTCGTAAGCTTCAATATCTTCTACAACAAGCTTTAAAAGGTAGTCAAAATTGCCGCTCACACGATGACATTCTATGACTTCTGGAAAGCCATTAATCTGAGCAACAAATTTTTCAAGATAACTTCTTGTATGTCCTTGTAAGGTAATGCCCATAAAAACAATTTGTTTTAGGCCTAGTTTTTTATGGTTTAATAGGGCTACATATTTCTTGATATAGCCTTCTTTTTCTAGTTTTTTTATGCGCTCAAAAATTGGTGAGGTCGTCATACCTAACTCTTTCGCGATGCTTTTTGTGGTCCTGCTACTATCCTTTTGTAAAATCGCTAAAATTTTAGCATCAGTTTTGTCTAATACATAAGCCATAGAAAATAATTTTTTAGACGAATCAATAAGTAATTTTTAAAAGTAAAAAAAACTATAATATTTAAATATAACAGAATATTATCCTTAAATAATTTATTTTATAGGTTTTTAACAAAAGTTAAAATCTAATAGCAGTATCTTTATTACTTGATTAAAATTGATAAAATTGGCAACAATTGAGTTTAAAATGCCTAGGTTAGGCGAGAGTATTACAGAGGCTGCCATCATCACCTGGTTTAAAGGTGAAGGCGACGTTATAGAAGAAGACGAAATGCTTTTGGAAGTGGCTACAGATAAAGTTGATTCTGAAGTGCCCTCCAATGTAACAGGAGTTATTAAAGAGCTTTTATATAAGCCTAATGATGTTGTCAAAATAGGGGAGACTATTGCAATTATTCAATCAGATGGTGATAATGTTAAAACTGAAATATCCACCAAGAAGCAAAAGTCAAAACATATTGAGGAAAAGACACCCAAAGATACGACTGAACCTAATAAGAAAAGAAGATTAGAGGTTTCTCCAAAATCAGTTGGCAATGAGTCATTCACATTGCCGAACACAAACACCTTTTTTTCGCCACTTGTTATTTCAATTGCAAAGGAACATCATATCAGCTACGAAGAATTAGCGCGTATACCGGCAACGGGGAAAGAGGGTAGATTAAGAAAAAGTGATGTGTTTAATTATATTGAGGATGGTAGACCTTATAGGTATGCACAACCAGCTGTTCAACAAGACCCAACGGCATACCGTATTCCTCAACTTAATTTTGATAAGGGTGATGGTAAGTTAATTGAAATGGACCGTATGCGCCGCATGATAGCAGACCATATGGTGTATTCCAAGCACACTTCACCTCACGTTACCGCCTACGTGGAAGCCGACCTAACAAATATGGTCCACTGGAGAAACAAACATAAGGCGGCCTTTCAAGAGACGTATGGAGAAAAGTTAACCTTTACTCCTTTATTTATAGAGGCTGTTGCAAAGGCTATAAAGGACTTTCCAAATATTAATGCCTCTGTAGATGGCAATACGATTATCGTCAAAGAAAATATAAATATTGGTATGGCAACCGCCTTACCTAGTGGTAATTTAATTGTGCCGGTAGTTAAAAATGCAGATACCAAAGATTTAAAATCACTAGCCGAAAACGTGAATGATTTGGTTGGAAAAGCCAGGGAGAATAAATTAAATGGTGACGATATTAAAGGCAGTACGTTTACGATTTCAAACGTTGGTACTTTTGGTAGTGTTATGGGAACACCTATCATCAATCAGCCAGAAGTCGCCATTTTAGCACTAGGCATAATTAAGAAACGACCTGAAGTTATTGAAACTGAAAAGGGTGATGAAATCGCTATACGAAGTATGATGTATTTATCATTGTCTTTTGACCATCGCGTTGTAGATGGTTATTTAGGAGGGAGTTTTCTGCGCCGTGTGGCGGATTACTTAGAACAATTTGATACCAACAGAAAAATATAATGATTTATTATCCTGAGAAATATTCAGGATCTCATAAACCTAATAATCATGAGTTATAACATTCAAATTACTAAAGTAGAGCAATCTAGAGTAGATACCTTAGATTTCGACAATATTCCATTAGGAACTTCCTTTACGGATCATATGTTCATTTGTGACTATGATAACGGTGAATGGGGTAACCCAAGAATCGAACCTTTAAAACCAATACCAACCCATCCAGCAGCTATGGCTTTGCATTATGGTCAGGCTATTTTTGAAGGAATGAAAGCATACAAAGACAGCGATAATATTCCAATGCTCTTTAGGCCTTATCAAAATGCTAAGCGATTAAATTTAAGTGCTAATCGTATGGGAATGCCAAACGTTCCTGAAGAACTTTTTGTTGAAGGACTAACGGAATTAGTCGCTTTGGAGCATCATTGGATTCCTCCACAATTGGGCAGTGCATTATATCTAAGACCTTTTATGTATGCTGACGAGGCCTTTATTGGTATGCGTGCTGCCACACGTTACAAGTTCATTATTATGGCCTCACCTGCAGGACCGTTTTTTAGTAAACGAATTAAGCTTTGGGCAGAAAAGCAATTTATAAGAGCTGCACAAGGTGGAACCGGAGAAGCTAAAGCTGCAGGAAATTATGCAGCAGCAATTAGACCTACTGAATTAGCAAAGGCAAAAGGTTATGATCAAGTGTTGTGGTTAGATGCCGCAGAACATAAGTATATTCAAGAGGTGGGAACCATGAATATTTTCTTTAAGATAAATGGTGAATTTATAACACCAAAACTTGATGGTTCTGTTTTGGATGGCATTACTAGAAAAAGTGTCATAGACCTGCTACAGGACAAAGGTTACAAAGTGACTGAACGCCTAATAGCAATAGATGAAATAAAAGAGGCATCAAAGAACGGAACTTTGGAAGAAGCTTTCGGTACAGGTACGGCCGTAGGGATTGCTTACATTCAAAGCATAGGGACAGACGAAGGGGAGATTTATATTTCAGATGAAAGTCCAGTAGGCATTGATGTGAATGATACTTTAAATGCCATAAAAACAGGAAAAATTGAAGATAAGTTTGGTTGGATGACCAAGATTGAACAAGAATTAGCTTAGAATGAACAAAGAGACATTAAAGAAAGGCTTTAAAAATTTATATACGGCCAAAGCGATGGCTGAACTTTATGAGGACAATTTTAAAGTTGTATCGAAATACGTTCATGCAACTTCTAGGGGACATGAAGCCATTCAAACGGCCTTAGGTATGCAACTGTTGCCGCAAGATTATGCTTTTCCTTATTATAGGGATGACGCCATGTTATTGGCTTTTGGAATGACTCCATATAATTTGATGCTACAAGTCTTGGCGAAAAAAGAGGATCCGTTTTCAGGAGGACGAACTTACTATTCGCACCCTAGTTTAAAAGATACTGATAAACCTAAAATTCCGCATCAATCTTCAGCAACTGGCATGCAAGCCATTCCTGCGACAGGTGTGGCAATGGGAATGCAGTATCTTGAAAAGCAAGGGCTTCAGAATCCTAATTTTATTCAAAATAACAATGAAGAATCCAAGCTTAAACCAATCACGGTTTGTAGTTTAGGTGATGCGTCCGTTACCGAGGGTGAAATCGCAGAAGCCTTCCAAATGGCAGCATTAAAGCAAATGCCTATTTTGTATTTAGTGCAAGATAATGGTTGGGATATTTCTGCTAATGAAGCTGAAACCAGAGCCCAAAATGCTGCAGAATATGCAAAAGGCTTTCACGGATTGGAAGCCATTTCCATTGATGGTGCTAATTTTATCGAAAGTTATGAGGCACTCAAAAAAGTTATAAAAACGATCCGAGATGAACGTCGTCCGTTTTTAGTGCATGCTAAAGTACCTTTGTTAAACCATCATACGTCAGGTGTACGTATGGAATGGTATCGAGATGACTTGGAAGAAGCAAAGTCTAGAGATCCATATCCAGTCTTAAAACAGCAATTATTAGATAACGGGTTTACGGAAAAAGAAATTCAAACCATTGAAAATGAGGTTAAAACTTTAGTACAAGATGATTTTCAAAGAGCTTTAAAAGCTCAAGACCCGACTCCTGAAGATTTATTCACCCACGATTTTGCGCCAACTCCAATTACAGAAGAAAAAGGCAATCGTTCACCAGAAGGTGCTGAAAAAGTAGTAATGGTAGATTGTGCATTATTTGCTGTAGAAGAATTAATGCGAGAATATAAAGAATGTTTATTGTATGGACAAGATGTTGGCGGTAGGCTAGGAGGTGTATTTAGAGAGGCAGCTACATTGGCTCAGAAGTTTGGCGACGATCGCGTGTTTAACACACCTATTCAAGAAGCCTTTATTGTAGGTTCAACAGTTGGGATGAGTGCCGTAGGCTTAAAACCTATTGTTGAGGTTCAATTTGCCGATTACATTTGGCCAGGACTAAACCAGTTGTTTACAGAGGTAAGTCGAAGCTGTTATTTAAGTAATGGTAAATGGCCTGTAAGCATGATTTTACGTGTGCCGATTGGTGCTTATGGTAGTGGAGGACCATACCACTCATCTTCTGTTGAAAGTGTGGTAACAAACATTAGAGGAATTAAGATTGCATATCCAAGTAATGGTGCTGATCTTAAAGGTTTAATGAAAGCAGCCTACCACGATCCAAATCCTGTGGTGATTTTTGAACATAAAGGTCTGTATTGGTCAAAAGTACCAGGAACGCAAGGCGCAACGTCTATTGAACCTGCTGAAGATTATGTCCTGCCATTTGGCAAGGCCTGGGTGTTACAAGAAATTTGGAAACAGGATGATGTAGAAACATGTACCATTGTTACCTACGGAATGGGTGTACATTGGGCATATAATGCATCGGGCGAATTAGACATGCGCAACCAAATTGAAATCATAGATTTACGAACACTGTTTCCATTGGATGAAGAAACTATTATGAAATCCGTGAGAAAAACAGGTAAATGTCTCGTGGTAACTGAAGAGCCATCTAATAATAGCTTTGCAAGAGCATTAGCAGGAAAAATTCAAGAAGAGTGCTTTAAATATTTAGATGCACCAGTAATGACGATTGGTAGTGAAAATATGCCTGCGATTCCACTAAATTCAACATTAGAACAAACGATGATTCCTTCTACTGAAAAGGTGAAAGTAAAAATTGAGGAATTATTGGATTATTAATTAAAAAGCGACTCAATCGAGTCGCTTTTTTTATAAGTCATATTCCGAGAGTGGTTTAGTAAATTCTTCAGGATTCGCTGCTAAATAATAACGAGGATCATTAATGTCCTCTAATATAACTTCTTTGAATTTTGGGCTTGCCTTGTACATCAAGGCTTTGCAATCTTCACTGAGGTGTTTAAGCTTTAAGGTTTTTCCGGCCGCTTCATACTTATTGACCAAGTTGAAAATAGCTTCCATGGCAGAGTGATCACTAACACGTGATTCTACAAAATCAATTTCAACATTTTCCGGGTCATTTTCCACATCGAATTTTGAGTTAAAGCTTTGAATAGACCCAAAGAACAAGGGTCCCCAAATCTCATAGGTTTTTGTGCCATCAGATTGCATGCGTTTTCGAGCTCTAATCATCGTCGCATTTTTCCATGCAAATACTAAGGCAGAGATAATTACACCAGCAATAACTGCTACAGCTAAATCTTTCCAAACGGTTATTGCTGATACTGCAATTAGTACAATAGCATCAGAAATAGGGATTTTACGGATAATTCTAAAACTAGACCAAGCAAAGGTTCCAATAACCACCATAAACATCACACCAACAAGTGCGGCAATTGGAATTTGTTCAATTAATGGTGCGGCGAACAAAATAAAAGCAAGTAGGGCTAGAGCAGCAAATGCTCCTGATAGACGACCCCGACCACCAGAATCTACATTGATGATGGATTGACCAATCATAGCGCAACCTCCCATACCACCGAATAAACCATTTAACATATTGGCGCTACCTTGTGCAATACATTCGCGATTGCCATTCCCTCTAGTACCTGTAATTTCATCTACGAGGTTTAAAGTCATTAAAGATTCAATTAAACCAACTGCCGCTAGAATAAAAGCGGTTGATATTATAGTGTCCCAATGGCCGGCAAGAGTATGAATCAATCCAAAAATCTGTTCTTGAAATGTTGGCAACCCACCTTTCAAGCCTTTACCACCACCTTCAGCGATAAAAGAACCCACAGTGCTTACTTCTATACCACCAAAAATGGTTATACAAGCAACAATTACTATAGCTACTAGGGCAGCTGGGATTTTCTTGGTGAGTTTTGGAAGGCCGTACATAATTCCCATCGTTAACCCTATAAAGCCCATCATTTTCCAAAAAGCTGCATTAGAGAATAAGGCCGTAAACCACTCTGAAGTATTATTAAGAAATGAGATGTCCTGAGGTACAGCATTAGGAAATAATTTTAATTGCGATAAGAATATAACTATTGCCAAACCATTTACAAAGCCCATCATGACTGGATGGGGGATGAGTCTCACAAATTTCCCAAGTTTAAAAATACCTGCCAGAATTTGGATACCACCTACAAATAGTAAGGTTATGAATAACCATTGTAGACCAAGGTTATCAATAGGCGTTTCTAGATTAATGCCAACTTCATTTCCCTTTTGAATTAAATGAACCATCACAACAGCCATTGCTCCGGTAGCTCCAGATATCATGCCTGGACGTCCTCCAAACAATGCCGTGATAATTCCCATCATAAACGCCCCATATAATCCTACCAAAGGATCAACACCTGCAACAAAAGCAAAGGCCACAGCCTCTGGCACTAAGGCAAGTGCAACCGTAAGACCTGATAGGATATCGTCTTTTGGGTTTTGCGTAAAATTCTTTCTTGTAGTTTGACCTAAAATCATAACGTTATCGTTTTCAAGTCGGCAAAGATAGAATATTTAAAACAATAGGCTTTTTAGATTATAAACAAAAAAAAAGCACTGAGTAGTCAGTGCTTTACATAGGCAGTTTAATGTTTTTAATTTGAAGGTGGAAACTGTTCCAAGGTTTTAGCCACAAATTGTTTTATACGGGCTTCTTTTTTTTCTACATTTCTGGTAACTAAATATCCAGTCCCGGAACCTTGCCAGAACAGCTCCTTTTTGTCCGTATCTATAAAATCAATGA
This sequence comes from Winogradskyella aquimaris, assembly GCF_042676105.1. NCBI lineage: Bacteria > Pseudomonadati > Bacteroidota > Flavobacteriia > Flavobacteriales > Flavobacteriaceae > Winogradskyella > Winogradskyella aquimaris. The sequence continues at coordinate 929,169 of NZ_JBHTJQ010000016.1, forward strand.
ATAGCATCCCTTCTGTTGTTGTTGAAACATTATTTCCGCCCCAACCAAAACCTGGTCCCCAGCCCCAACCCCAACGGTTGAAACCTCCCCAGCCCCAGGCTCCGGCTCCCCAGGCATTATTATAAACATCTACACGTTGAGTCGATTTTGTAAAAATACTAACTAACATATCTGGATTTTCGGACTTAGTCATACCCTTGGCCATAAGCTCAGCTTCAATAGCTCTAAGAATTCGTCTTTTATCAATGTCGCTAATTTCTGCTTTATCAATTCCCGGCTTAAAAAATGCAAAGGTTTTGTATTGGTCAAAATTAGTCTCCCTGTCATAATCGGCTGCAACTCGCACAGAACTACAAGACGATAGAAGGATGGTAAAAACCAAAATCGGAGTAAATTTAAGTAGTGTATTACTCACGAGACTTTTATTTGAAAAGTATTCGTAAAAATTTTGCAAATTTTTCATATCGCTTTTTTTTAAAGGTTTTCTAATAGATTTTCATCAACTTGATTTGGAAGCGTCACTTTTAAATTAGGTTCGGCTTCCATAGCTCTTTTAATGGCGAAAATTGCACCGTCGTTTCTTGCCCAACTTCTTCTTGAAATGCCGTTGTTAACGTCCCAAAACAACATTTGTTTAAGTCGTGTTGATGCTTCTTTAGTACCATCAAGAACCATACCAAAACCACCATTAATCACTTCGCCCCAACCGACTCCACCACCATTATGTATACTTACCCAAGTAGCGCCTCTGAAGCTATCTCCAATAACGTTATGAATTGCCATATCTGCAGTAAATCTAGAACCATCGTAAATATTGCTGGTTTCTCTGTAAGGTGAATCTGTTCCTGAAACATCATGGTGATCACGACCTAAAATAACATATCCAATTTCTCCATTTGCTATGGAGTTGTTAAAGGCTTCAGCAATTTTCATTCTACCTTCTGCGTCAGCATATAATATTCTGGCTTGAGAACCTACAACCAATTTGTTTTCTTGCGCTCCTTTAATCCATTGAATATTATCAGCCATTTGCTGTTGTATTTCAGTAGGTGAATTTTTCATGATTTCCTCTAAAACTTCACAGGCAATGGCATCTGTTTTTAATAAATCTTCTGGTTTACCTGAAGCGCAAACCCAGCGGAAAGGCCCAAAACCATAATCAAAACACATGGGTCCCATGATGTCCTGGACGTAGCTAGGATATTTAAATTCGCGGCCAATAGAAGGGTTTTTAGCCATCACATCCGCACCTGCTCGAGAGGCCTCTAATAAGAAGGCATTGCCATAATCAAAGAAATATGTACCCTTTTCAGTATGCCTATTGATGGCGGCGGCATGTCGCCGTAAACTTTCCTGAACTTTGGTTTTAAAAAGTTCAGGGTTGTTTGCCATCATATCGTTTGAGACTTCAAATGATTGTCCAACCGGATAGTAACCTCCAGCCCAAGGATTGTGCAGTGAGGTTTGGTCACTTCCTAAATCGATATGAATATTAGCTTCATCAAACTTTTCCCAAACGTCAACAATATTACCTAGATAGGCTATTGAGATCGTTTCTTTGTTGGATTGAGCATTTTTAACACGCTTTACAAGGTGGTCTAAATCAGTGATTTTTTCATCGATCCAGCCTTGGTCTAGTCTTATTTGGGTGATTTTTGGATTAACTTCAGCGCAAATAGTTATACAACCTGCAATATTTCCTGCCTTAGGTTGTGCCCCTGACATGCCACCTAATCCAGAAGTGACGAAAATGTGTCCTTTAGGAGGTTTATTAATTTTTCTAAAACCATTTAAAACCGTAATCGTTGTACCGTGAACAATACCTTGTGGACCGATATACATATAGCTTCCAGCCGTCATTTGTCCGTATTGCGTAACACCAAGCGCATTGAATTTTTCCCAATCATCTGGCTTAGAATAATTTGGAATCATCATACCGTTGGTAACCACAACTCTTGGTGCTTCTTTATGTGAAGGGAATAGACCCATAGGATGACCAGAGTACATTACAAGGGTTTGCTCGTCGTTCATTTCGGCGAGATATTTCATGGTAAGTCTGTATTGAGCCCAGTTTGAGAATACAGCACCATTACCACCATAAGTAATTAACTCATGTGGGTGTTGCGCTACAGCATAATCTAAATTGTTTTGAATCATCAACATAATAGCAGCAGCTTGTTTTGATTTTGCTGGATATTCATCAATTGGGCGTGCGTACATTTTATAATCAGGTCGTAAACGATACATGTAAATACGACCGTATTTTTCAAGTTCTTCCTTGAACTCTGGTAATAAGATAGAGTGATGTTTTTTATCAAAATAACGCAATGCATTTTTTAAAGCTAATTTTTCTTCTTCAGGAGACAAAATAGCCTTTCGTTTTGGTGCATGATTTATTTTTGAATCATAAGGTTTTGGTTGAGGTAAATTATCCGGTATGCCTTCTAATATGTGATCCTTAAATGATAACTCTGTTATATGCATTATTTCTTTTTTAATTTTTCTTTGTTAAAACCATATGGACAATGTCTGCAACCGCTTTCGCAACAATAGCCACGTTTTAGGTGGTATTGCTCAGTAAAACAGCGATAACCTTCTGGAGTTAGGTAGTAATCACCTTCTTCTATTGGGACATATTTTTTCATGTCTTACAAAGATAATGTAAATTGGATTGATTTTTGATTCGGAAAAATTGTGATATTGATTTCAAAATATTTAGTACCTAATGGATATATGGGTATGACTGTTTTTCCTTTCTTGCTTTTAAAAAGTAAAACATTGAAAGAAAATAGGGTATTGATTAATCATGAAAAGATTCATTTAAAACAACAATTAGAATTATTGATTATTCCATTCTTTGTAATTTATGTACTCGAATTTTACATTCGATTGTTACAATATAAGAATAGGAAAATGGCCTATCGTAATATTTCTTTTGAACGAGAGGCTTTTGAAAACGAAAAAGATCTCAATTATTTAAAAAAGAGGCCTTTTTGGAATTTTATTGGTTATTATAGTTTTTAATATGATACAGAATAAAAAGGTTATAAATGAGACTGTAGGATTGAAAAACTCCTTTATTAAACTGGTAATTAAAAGAGAAGATCTTATTCATCCCTTTATTTCTGGAAATAAATACAGAAAGCTTAAATACAATATTTTAAAAGCAAAAGAACTTAAAAAAGCTACCCTCTTGACTTTTGGAGGAGCCTATTCCAATCATATCGCAGCAACAGCTTATGCAGGTAGATCAAGTGGGTTTAAAACAATTGGTGTTATACGAGGTGATGAGCTAAATAGGAAGATAGAGTCTAACCCAACCTTAAAATTTGCAAAATCTTGTGGTATGGAATTCAAGTTTGTTTCTCGAGAAGAATACAGACTTAAGTCAAAAAATAATTTTATAGAGAATCTCACAATTGAGTTTGGTGAATTTTATTTAATTCCTGAAGGCGGTACCAATGATTTGGCAGTAAAAGGTTGCGAAGAGATTTTAAACGATGAGGATAGCGATTTTGATTTTATTTGTTGTTGTGTTGGCACGGGTGGCACGATTTCTGGATTAATAAATGCATCAAAGCCACATCAGAAAATATTGGGTTTTCCAGCCTTAAAAGGTGATTTTATCCAAGAGGATATTCGTAAATTTGCAAGAAAGAATAACTGGGATATAATAACGGATTATCATTTTGGGGGTTATGGAAAAATAAAGCCAGAATTAATCACGTTTATTAATGACTTTAACAGAAGATATCATATTCCACTAGATCCTGTCTATACAGGCAAAATGATGTACGGTATTTTTGATTTGATAGAAAAGCAGTTTTTTCCTGACGGTTCAAAAATACTAGCAATTCATACTGGCGGATTACAGGGTATAGAAGGAATGAATATAAGACTGAAACAAAAAGGATGGCCTCAAATAGAATAAAAATTAGTGTCAAACATATGGCCTTGATCATAGTTATGTTTGCTTTTTCGTGTGGACCAAAAAAAGGGATTGTAACAAAAAAGAAGCAGCATAAGGAGACGACAAAGACTGAGGAAGTCGTGAAAATTGATAAAAACGATAAGGTTGAATCTACCGAAAACGAGGTAGAGGTTAAGCCACCAACCTCTACGGCTGTTTACATAGCAACATATGCAGAAATCGCTAAAGAAGAAATGCGCAAATACAAGATACCAGCAAGCATTACTTTAGCACAGGGAATTCTTGAGTCGGCATCAGGTAAAGGGAGACTAGCTGTTAAGGCTAACAACCATTTCGGAATTAAATGCCATGGTTGGACAGGTGCAAAAATTTACCATGATGATGACCGCTCCCAGGAATGTTTCAGAAAATACAAGGAAGCCGTATCTTCTTATGAAGACCATTCTAGGTTCTTAACAGAACGAAGACGATACCAAGATCTTTTCAAACTAAAACCCGATGATTATAAGGGATGGGCTAAGGGCCTAAAAAAAGCTGGCTATGCTACAGACCGTAAATATCCTGATAAATTGATTAGTTTAATAGAACGTTACCAACTTTATGAGTATGATCAAGAGGTTTTAAGTTCAAGTGACAAATCAATCGATATTGTAAGAGTGAATAGTGGGACCACTATACACATCGTGGCTAAGGGTGATACACTGTATTCTCTGTCTAAGCGCTATAATACGACCGTAGACGCTATTATAAGTATGAATAACTTAAGTTCTAATACGCTTGCTATTGGTCAAGAATTAAAGATTCCAAATTAAATATGTTATATCAAAGGAGCAGTGCATTGTTTAAGGATGCACAAAAAGTAATACCAGGTGGAGTTAATTCACCAGTAAGAGCATTTAAAGCTGTTGGTGGTACGCCAATTTTTGCTAAATCGGCAAAGGGTGCTTATATCTATGACGAAGATGGTAACCGATTTATAGATTATATAAATTCTTGGGGACCAATGTTGTTGGGTCATGCCTTTCCTCCAGTCGTAGATGCTGTAGTAGAGAAAACTAAGGAAGGAACTTCGTTTGGAATGCCCACCGTTCTAGAAACTGAGATTGCAGAACTCGCTGTTTCTATGGTGCCAAACATAGATAAAATCCGTTTTGTCAATTCAGGTACTGAAGCGTGTATGAGCGCTATTCGCTTAGCACGAGGTTATACAAAAAGAGATAAAATCATAAAGTTTGCCGGCTGCTACCATGGACATAGCGATTCATTTTTAATTGCAGCAGGTAGTGGTGCCGTAACGTTTGGTACTCCTAATAGTCCTGGTGTAACGCAAGGGACGGCAAAGGACACTTTACTCGCTATCTATAATAATATTGAGAATGTTAAAACTTTAGTAGAGGCTAATAAGGGCGAAATTGCTGCTATTATTGTAGAGCCGGTGGCAGGTAATATGGGATGTATTCCTCCTGTTGAGGGCTTTTTAGAAGGTTTAAGGTATATATGTGATACCAGTGATATTCTTTTAATTTTTGATGAAGTTATGACTGGTTTTAGGTTGGCAAATGGTGGTGTTCAGGAACTGACAGGTATAAATGCAGATATTGTTTGTTTTGGTAAAGTTGTAGGAGGTGGTTTGCCAGTTGGAGCTTTTGCGGCGCGAAATGAAATAATGAATTATTTGGCACCTTTAGGTCCTGTTTACCAGGCAGGAACTTTAAGCGGTAATCCTTTAGCGATGGCTGCTGGATTAGCTATGCTCAAAGCCATAAAGGCAGATAGAGGTTTAATGAATCGGCTAGAAGAGAAGACTAAATATCTTCATAATGGTATGACCGAGGCTTTAAAAAAAAATAATGTGACCCATACCATTAACCGTATTGGCTCAATGATTTCGGTTCATTTTTCTGAAGAACCTGTGGTGGATTTTGATAGCGCAGCAAAGGGAAATAATACGACTTTTAAAAAATTCTTTCATGGTATGTTAGACCAAGGAATCTATATTGCACCAAGTGCTTTTGAAACGTGGTTTATAAGCGATGCATTAACCTATCAAGACTTAAATGAAACCATCGCAGCGGTTGAGGAAGTTGCAAAGGTTTTATAACAAAAAAAGCTCCGAATTTTTGGAGCTTTTATTTTTTATGTCAATTCTATAAAATTTATAAGTCTTTTAAGTTTTCCTCAAAATAAGCTTCATAACGTTGGTACTGGGTCTCATTTAAAATACCCTGCATTTTCGTATCCAATAGCATTTTTATTTTTTCAACAGCACCTTCTTTTACCACTGCAGCATTCTTTAAATCTAATGTAGCTTGTGTATATTCTTGAAGTGCTAAATATACTTGGTCTTTTTGGTCATTATCGCATTTAATAAGCTGTATGAGTTCCCCAGTTTTTTCAGAAGCTATTTTGTTTACCTCAATTTTGTTGGACTGAGCCGTTAGCGATCCCGTTCCTAAGAACATTGCGAAAACGAATAAACCTAATGTGATTATCTTTTTCATTATGGATTGTTTAGTTATAAATAAGTCACTAAAATAATAATTTTATTTAAACCAAATGGCATTAATTCTTTTTCGAACCGATTAATTCTTTGCTCTTAGCTTTTTTTGTTTGTTTTTTTGCTGAAGCTTATTTCTTTCTAAGTATTTTTCGTACTGTTCCGTAGTTAGTACCTCCTTGAGTTTGTTATTTAAAGCCTCGCTGCCTCCACGCTTTTGCTTTCCTAATTGTTGTTTGATTTTTTCTTTACTCCCTTTGTCTTTTGAATCCATCATTTTTTTGATCTTTTGTTTTCTATTAAACTCACCTTCAAAATGATTCAGGTAAACTTCATATACTTTTTCTTGTTGTTCGGAAGAAAGATCTAACTGTTTAGTTAGTTTTTTGGTCTCGCTTTTGGCTAGTGCTTTAGCCTCATTGCCTTGCGTAAACTTCTGTTGTTCACTCTTAGTGTTTTCTTTTTTAACTTCAATTTTTTCTTGTGCGTTAAGGTTAAACGCTATAAATGAGAGAAGGATTAGAATTAATTTTTTCATCTGATAATGGTGTATTGATTCAATTCTTTAAAAATAGTGATTTTTTATAATGTTATTTAAATAGAGATAGTTTTTGTATGATTAAAATGGCTATAACCATTAATTTGTATCTTGTAGAAAGTAATTTTCATTCTATGGCTTATTGGGTTTCAACAGCTTTATTAATCTTAGGTTTTTACATTGCTATTAGCGTTGCTTTGTATTATTTGCAAGATTACATGCTATTTAAGCCTGAAAAGTTGCCTAAAGATTTTCAGTTCGATTATGAAAATCAGGAAACCAAAGAATATAACTTAGAAACAAGAGACGGTGCTGTAATCAATGGGCTTCGGTTTTTTCCAAAAGGAGAAAGTAAAGGTGTGGTTTTATACCTTAAAGGAAATTCTAAAAGTATAAAGGGTTGGGGGAAATTTGCTGTAGACTTTACAACACATGGCTACAATGTTTTGATGGTAGATTACCGAGGTTTTGGTAAAAGTACTGGAAAACGATCTCAAAAGGCCATTAAACGTGATTTGCAATTAGTTTACAACAAAATAAAGGAACAAACCACAGAAGACCGAATCATACTTTACGGTCGCTCTTTAGGTTCTGGTTTTGCAACAAAATTGGCTTCATTGAATAGCCCTAAAATGCTCATTTTAGATGCGCCATATTATAGCCTTACAAAAGTTACAGCACGATATGCTCCATTTATGCCTTTGTCTTTATTACTCAAGTATCCTTTGCCAACGTATAAATGGTTAAAATACGTACAATGTCCTATACATATTATCCATGGTACACATGATAAGTTAATTCCTTATAAAACAAGCGTGAAGTTGGCACAAATACAACCTAAATTAACCAAGTTACATTCCGTTATAGGAGGCGGCCATAAAAATTTGAACAATTTTGAATCCTATCATAAGATGCTCGATGATATTCTGAATAGCGAACCCAAAACCATAGATCTCGAAACCACAAGTATTAATGTCATTCACTCTTCAAAAAAAACTAAGAAAAACGCTTAAAAAAGTACTCATAGTACTTATAGGTTTGTATGTTATGATCGCATCTGCACTTTATTTTTTACAGGAAAAAATGATGTTTCTGCCGACGACTTTAGAGCAGAATTACGAATACCGTTTTAATCAACCTTTTGAAGAAATATTTTTTAATACCGATAAAGGAGCGAACATAAATGCCCTTCATTTTAAAACAGAAAATCCTAAAGGAGTGATTCTTTATTTTCATGGTAATGCTGGCGATTTAAGCCGCTGGGGTATTATCACCGAATACTTCGTCGAGAAAAATTATGATGTTTTAATAATGGATTACAGAACCTATGGTAAAAGTAAGGGTAAGCTTAATGAAGGTGCCTTTTATAAGGATGGTCAATACTGTTATGATTATTTGTTAAAGCATTACAAGGAGAATGAAATCACGTTGTATGGAAGGTCTTTAGGTACTGGCATTGCGTCTTATTTGGCATCTGAGAATACACCAAAACAACTGATTTTAGAAACACCCTATTATAGTATTGAAGATGTTGCAAAGCAACGATTTCCAATGTTACCTGTAAATATGCTTTTAAAATATCGTTTTCCTACGTTTCGTTATCTAAAGAAAACAGATTGTCCAATCACCATTATTCATGGCACTGAGGATGATGTAGTACCCTATTCATCTGCAAAAAAGCTCTCTCAATTAGATATTGATCATTTAGACTTTATAACCATTAAAAATGGAAATCATAATAATCTCGTTGAATTTGCTGAGTATCACTCAGCAATAGCTGAAGTTTTAGAATAAAAAAGGCTTCAATGTCAATTGAAGCCTTTTAATTTCAAGTTTATTATCAATGAAACTTAATCTTCTTTAGCAATTACAACTTTAGGGTCTAATATATCATTGATACGTTCTATCGCATCTGCAATATGAATTCTACTCATAGCATCACCACCTCGCGCATTTCTTAATTGCGAACGTAAGGTCTTCAACTCGGCTCTTACTACAGCTCTAATATCAGATTGACTTGTGTTTACTGCAGTAGCTTTAATATATGGACTTGGAGATCTTCCACTTTGATTTTCAGCTGTCATTAAATAGGCCAATCTATCAATATGTGCTCGTTGAAGGTTACGACGATACGTGTCTATTTTCTTACCCGTGCGTAATTCGCTCCAAATGCCTTGGCGTAAGTCTTTCATCATTTCAGGTAAAGAATATGCTTTGTCGTCATAAGTATGTGCTTCTGTTAAACGTTGCATTTTTCCTAAGCTTAAAACCGTATTTAATGATCTTACCTGTAAACCTCTTATACGGTCTATAGAGCCAGAATATTCTATACGGTCAAAGATATCCTTGTCAATCATCCATTCTGGGGTTGAAAACAAATTTTCCTGTAAAAATGCCATCGCTCTTTTTTGGTGTTCTTTAGGTACAGGTGTGTAAACAACGCCATCTTGTCCAGCAGCTTTATAATGCTCATAAACACCACCAATATTATTGGCAACATGGCCCATGTATCTATTAAATTGAGATACTACATGACCATACATTTCCTCTAGATCATCATAATCTTCACCAGCTTCTGTTGTCCAGTCAATTAAGTTAGGCACAATACGTTTTAGGTTTTTGATACCATATTCACTTGCGAGCATAGCATCGTCACCCAAATCCTCAGTTTGTGAACTAGGATCGTGAATATCACCAACTTGTTGATGACCAAAACGATACATTGGGTCGCCATCATGCTCTAAAATCCACTCATTGAGGATTTCTTTTTCTTCCTCAGCTGTTTTGTCTAGGATAGGCTTGTAACCCCATGCAATAGCATATTTATCGTAAGGCCCAATATTTGGCATTAAGGCTACACCTTCATCACCAGGTTGCGCCACGTAATTAAAACGTGCATAATCCATTATGGATGGTGCCGTACCATATTTTTGGGTGAACTCAGCATCTCTTAATTTTTCTACAGGATAAGCAACACTACTTCCCATATTATGAGGAAGACCAAGGGTGTGTCCAACCTCATGAGCAGATACGAAACGGATTAAACGTCCCATAACTTCATCTTTAAATTCTGGACTTTGGGCCTCTGGATTAATGGCTGCAGTTTGTACAAAGAACCAACCGCGCAATAAGGACATTACGTTATGGTACCAATTAATGTCACTTTCCAAAATTTCACCAGTTCTTGGGTCACTAACGTGTGGGCCGTTGGCATTAGGTATAGGAGAAGCCAAATATCTTACGACGGAATAACGAACATCTTCTGGTGTCCATTCTGGATCTTCCTCAGGTGAAGGAGGATCTTTAGCTATAATGGCTTCTTTAAATCCTGCAGCTTCAAATGCCACTTGCCAATCTTCAATACCTTGTTTGATGTACTTTCTCCATTTTTCTGGTGTCGCCCTGTCTATGTAGTAAACAATTTGCTTCTTTGGTACTACAAGCTCACCACGTTTAAACTTCTCTAAATCCTCATCCTTAACTTCCAGTCTCCATCGGTCTAAATACGTCAATGTTTTACTTCTTTGATCTTCTAAACCATAATCCGTAGTACTACTTGTAAACCAGCCTACACGCTCATCAAAATAGCGGCGTTTCATTGGGTTTTCTGGTAATAAAATCATAGAGTTATTGATCTCAATAGAAATGCTACCTGTACTTGAGTTTGAAGGTGGACGACCTGCAGCATAAGTCTTTACATGTCTCGCTTCAATATTTCTTGGATAGCTTTTTATGCTTTCTATAAACGATTTGTCACTTTCTAAACGAGTGACTCTATACCCTGTTCTTCTGAATTGCGGTAAGCCAAGGGATTTTACATCTTTTTCAAATAATGGCGATGCATCAATAACAGTACTAGTAGAATCTTTGCTGTAAGCTGCTATAGGAAACGTAAATAAAACGGGCTCAAAGTTTGAATTCTTAACCGCTTCATTTACAGGTAGAGAGTCAGCAGCAGTAACATTGTAGGATACAACGCGTAATATTACTTTTTTGCCTTTCTTTTCCCAGCGTAATACCTGCTCATTTTGCTTACCACCACCAAAACCAAGGCCGCTAGCAGTTTTTGAGATACGAGTTACCATTAACATTTCTCTGTCAAAAAGAGAATCCGGTATTTCGTAATAAAACTTATCGTCTAAAGAATGAACCGTAAAGAGACCTTCATCACTTTTGGCATCTTTAGTAATTACTTTATCGTAAGGTTTTGGGTCGTTTTTTCCTGGTTTCTTTCCAGCTGGTTTTGCCATTGCTGTGGCATCAGTTTTTTTGGATTTGCTGGCTTTTTTAGCTGTAGAACATGAAAAAGCCAAAAAAGCAGAAGCTACAAAAAGTAGCTTAATGGATAGTCGTTTCACTTTAGTCGGTTTTAAAAAATTTGCATGAAAATAAGGATTCTACTAAGAACCCATCAGCTCTAAAACCTATTTTATAATTTTTTTAACGCGCAATTATAGTGTGTCAAGGTACGCTTGAAGTAAAGCGACACCTTCATCATGTACTATGGTTGTACCAATAAATGGCATACTAAAGCCTTCATTGTATTCTGAAATCCGTAGTGAAATACTAAATTTTCTTTGAACTATTTGAGAATTTTCCAGAGAAGATTCAAGTGCCAGTCGTAAGGTAGATTGTGTTTCACAATCACCGCCTTCAATGTGGCAATGTGCACAGTTAATATCAAAATACGACCTAGCCCTATCTTCTAGAGATTCTGAAGTATCTTGCCAGTTAACGATAGATGAAACTTCTGAATTGCTTGATAAACCACTTAAATGCTGTTGATCAATGAAGTCATTCAATTGATTTATACCACTAATTTCAAAATTCATATTTCTTAGTTTTGGGCCAATTGGTGTTGTATAATCATATGTATGATGACAGGTAAAGCAATCTGTGTTGGATGGAATTTTATAGCTTATGGAATTTGTTTCTCCATCAGAATCAATCCAAGTTACAGGGACGACACTACCATTTAAATCCAAAACTGCTTCTGTTTGGTCGGCGTTCCATTTGTAATCTCCAGTTTCCCATTCTCCATTGATTTTTATGAGGACGCGTGTTTCTATAATTGTCTTTCCTAAAGTTAGGTCACGCTCGTCATTGTTGTAGTAAAAGGTTTTCGCGATAACGGTATTGTCAGGGAAAATTGGTAAACCGTCTCCATTGTATTGCATGGATGTATTCTCTGGTAATGCAATTAATCTTTGCTTATGGGCATAATCTGTAAAGAGTTGTGAATTAAGCTCATATTTAAAAGCACGTGAAGATATGTTTAAATCACTTAGGTCTCCTGTAAACAGGTTTAATTCCGATAGATTTGGTCTAAATTCTGCAACTATTAATGGGTCTTGCACAGGTGTTATAACGTCATCATTTTCACAAGAAAAGGATGTTATCAGAACGATGAATAGAAGCGCGATTTTTTTCATTTTAAAGTAACCAACTGATTTATAGTAAATGTGAAAATAGTAAAAAAGGCGAAATCAGCAAGTTGTACTTTAAAATGTATATTGATTTTAAATAAAAAAGGAATTGCATATCGCAATTCCTTTTTTAGTTTACTTAATCTTAAACCATTTCTACAAACAACCCTTCATCGGTCTTTTCAACCTTCGTTAGGCCGTGTTTGCCAAGGCCCTTAATGCCTTTATCCCAACCTTTATTGCTGAGTCCGGATTGCGATTTAAGCTCATTTAAATCCATGCGTTGTTGCTTCTTAAGAATCTCAAAAATAATTTTTTCGTTATCGCTTAATTCTACTTTTTTCTTCTCAGGTCTCATTTGTGGGAAGAATAAAACCTCTTGAATACTTTGATTATTGGTTAAGAACATAACGAGGCGATCCATACCAATACCCATACCTGAGGTTGGAGGCATTCCGTATTCTAGAGCTCGTAAAAAGTCGTAATCTATAGTGCCTGTCGCTTCATCGTCCCCTTTTTTAGCCAATTCTAATTGATGCTCAAAACGCTCGCGCTGATCTATGGGATCATTAAGCTCAGAATAGGCATTGGCAATTTCCTTACCGCAAACCATGAGCTCAAAGCGTTCCGTTAATTCAGGATTTTCTCTATGCTCCTTACACAATGGACTCATCTCTTTTGGATAGTCCGTAATAAACGTTGGTTGTATGTAATTGCCCTCACACTTCTCACCAAATATTTCATCTATCAATTTGCCTTTACCCATGGTGTCGTCTACCTCAATACCCATATCTTTGGCTGCGGCTCTAATTTCAGTTTCAGTTTTACCATAAATATCGAAACCTGTAAATTCTAATATAGAATCGCGCATAGTAATACGCTTGTAAGGCGCTTTAAAGTTGATTTTATGTTCACCAAAAGTGGCTTCCGTTGTACCGTTAACTGCAATAGCACAATGCTCTAATAGTTTTTCGCAGAATTCCATCATCCAGTTGTAATCCTTGTACGCTACGTAGATTTCCATTGCCGTGAACTCGGGGTTATGAGTTCTGTCCATGCCTTCATTACGAAAGTTCTTAGAAAACTCGTATACACCCTCAAAACCACCTACAATTAGTCGTTTCAAATATAGCTCATTGGCAATTCGCATATACAATGGGATATCCAAGGTGTTGTGGTGCGTTACAAATGGTCTTGCAGCAGCACCTCCCGGAATGGGTTGTAGAATTGGTGTTTCAACTTCAAAATAACCAGCATCATTAAAAAACTTACGCATAGCGTTGAACAACTTTGTACGCTTTACAAATACATCCTTTACGTGTGGATTAACAGCTAAATCTGCATAACGTTGTCTGTAACGCTGTTCTGGATCTGTAAATGCATCGTAAGTTTTTCCATCTTTTTGCTTTGGGATTGGCAGTGGTTTTAAAGCTTTGCTTAATAATTTAAACTGCTTTACCATTACGGTTTTCTCACCAACCTTTGTGGTAAATAATTCACCTTCAATACCAACAAAATCTCCTAAGTCGATTAGTTTTTTAAAGACATCATTATACAATGTTTTGTCTTCACCAGGGCAGATTTCATCACGGTTAAAATACACCTGGATACGTCCTTCGCTATCCTGTAATTGAGCGAAAGAAGCTTTTCCTTGAACATTAATTGCCATAAGACGACCAGCAACCACCACTTTTTTACCTTCTTCATAGTCAGATTTTATCTGTTTGGAAGTGTGCGTCACAGGATATAAATCGGCTGGATAGGGATTAATCCCCAATGCGCGTAATTTTTCTAACTTTTGACGTCTTACTAATTCTTGTTCTGAAAGTTGCATTTTGTAAATCCTTTAGGACGGCAAAATTAAGGTATTTATTTAAAGTATAAAACAAAGAAAACTGCTAAAGAATAATAGTTTTTAGCAGTTTTGTTTGAGGTGAGCTTCCAATTATTTTGAAGCCACAATATTCCCTTTTATTTTTAGGATTTTGTTACCACCTTCAGCATTAGAAGTTACCGTAATGGTTTTTGTAAAGGCGCCAAGCCTTTTAGTGTCATACTTAATTTTTAATTCTCCAGATTTTCCAGGTAAAATGGGTTCTTTTGAATAGCTTGGTACAGTGCAACCGCAACTGGTCCTTACATTGGTGATTAACAAAGCTGCATCACCTTCGTTAGTAAAGGTAAATAATCGTGTGCCGTCAGAATACTGCTCAATGGTTCCGTAATCAATGACTTCACTTTCAAATGAAATGATCGCTACTTTACTTGCTTTACTTTCAATCTTGTTTGAAGTTGCATTGAATAATCCTACGGAAAGGATAAAAATTAGAATAGTGTTTACTGTTCGTTTCATAGTTTAAAAATTTTTGATTCATTTGAAAACAAACTTCAAACTTGGAAGTGAAAATATCTAAAATAAAGGGTTGGAAATCGGTACTAGTACTGAGGTTGAATTTTATAACTATTTGAAAAACAGAGATTTTACTTCGTCTCGGGATTGAACTTCTAATTTTCTGTAAATGTTATTGGTATGTGTTTTTATGGTGCTTACACTCAAAAATAAGGCCTCTGCGATATCTTTATTTGTTTTATCTTGGAGTAAATGCTCTAATACAACTTGTTCTTGTTTGGATAGTTTAGACTTTAAATTTTTAGGTCGAGATCTCTTGTTTTTCAAATTGTTGTAGAGAAGGAATAAATTAATCAAAACTGAAGTGGCAAGAATAAGGTAAAGGTATACATCAAAGGAGTTGCTGTTGTCTTCTTTGGATGAAGTGAGCATAAAGCGGTCAGCCGCTAATTCATTTTTGTACTGAACGGTGTAAGGCGCTTTAGGATAGGTGGCTTCAAGCCTTTCTTTGAGGTTGTCATAATACGAATTGTCTTTTAAATCTTGAACATAGTAACTGTGCAAATCACTGGTTCTATCCGATAGATAAGCATAAATGGCCAATTCTGCGATTGGTTCATTAAGGCTCTCTCCAAAACTCTGTAAGGTTTTAAACCATTTTTTGTTATTTAATTTTCGGTTAGCCTCTGTTCTAACTTCAGAATAGGCGAACCGCATTTCGTTTTTAAGTGAGTCTATCCTCAAAAACGCATTGGCTTTTGGATTGTTGGATTCTACTTGGCAGAACACCTGATTACCAAAGGAAAAAGGAAGTTTTAATGTGTCCGTATTTTTAGCTATAAAAAGCAATTTTTCACTATCGCTACAATGCCCATTAAAGTGATTAACATCGGCTCGGTTTTCGGGGCATTTGTCAACATGAATGCGATAGATTCTATTTTCAGCATCAAGCATATTACCTTTAAATTCAAAGAAACCAGTTTCGTCTGCTCTGGTTTTTGCAATAATCTGCTCGGAATAAACCCCAGACATTTTCCGATAATCCTCTACAATAGAAAGGTAAACTGTATTTTGCCATTCACTAGGTATAGTGTAGCCAGAGAACGAGTACTGCGCCTTTGCAACCCAGCTTATCATTAAGCATACTATAAAACATCTTAATTGCATAAAACGAATCTACGTAATTTTATAAAATTCTTACAGTTACAATGTAATAAGTGTAACAAATTTAACATGATAGCGTCCAATAAGAGCATCAAATCATCAAACGAAATTATGAGTATCTGGCGTGTTATTTTAGCTATTATTTTTCCACCCTTAGCAGTTGTAGATAAAGGTTGTGGGTCTTTTTTAATTACCTTCATATTGTGGATTTGCGGTTGGGTTCCTGGCGTTATTGCAGCTTTGGTTATTCTAAATAACCCTGAACGATAAATCCGTATCTTTGCACTTTAATACATTAAAAAAGTGCATATGAGAATTATATTTTCCTTATTACTATTTATTGTTTTTTTCTCGAGTTGTAATGTTACTGAATCGATTGTTTTTAATGATGAACAATCAGGTGAATACCTAATGACTTATGAAATGGGTGATGCAGTCAAAGCCTTTACAGATAAAATGGGTGGAGGTCAGACCGATCCAGATAAGAAAGAGAAAGGTGAAGTTATGGACACAACCATGGTTTTTGCTGATATAATGGAAACTTACAAAGATAGTATTGCGGCTTTACCTGAGGAAAAGCGTCAGGCAATGGAAGCTGTAAGGGATATGTTTATGACCATGAAAATGAATGAAGATGAGGGTGTAATGGATATTGGAATTGGATTAAATTTTGAGTCGTTAGAGGATTTAAGGGATATACAAGAAAAAATCAAAAAAGTGCAAAATCTTAATGGTCAAGGCGATCAGCTAGATGCCATGAAAAATGGATCGCCCATCGGGAAGTTTATGGGATCCGATGACGAAAGGGTAACTTATGAAATGACTGCTAATGGGTTTGAGAGACTAACAGCTGTAGACTTTACAGAAGAAGAACTGGAATCCATGTCTGATCTTTTTGATGACACCGATGAAAACGATAAGGAATTTATGCAGTATTTTGAAGAATCGTACTATAATATTAAGTTGACATTTCCTAAAGAGGTAAAGTCTGTATCATTTAAGGATGCCGAGATTTCTAGTGACCGAAAGACAGTAACTTACAAAGCAAATTGGATTGACTATTTAAAAAATCCTTTGTTATTAGATGTGAAAGTTGAGTTTGTTGATGAATAAAATTGTAAGATTTCAAGATTTAGGCTTAAAAGATTTTAAAGAAACCTGGGATTATCAGGAAACCCTTTTTAAAGCCATTTTAGATACTAAAATTAAGAATAGGAGAGAAGAGGCAGGCCTAGTCACGGATAACCATTTTCTATTTGTAGAGCATCCGCATGTGTATACTTTGGGTAAAAGCGGTGACTTGTCTAACTTGTTACTTTCAGAAGAACAATTAGCAGAAAAAGGCGCAACCTTCTATAAAATCAACAGAGGTGGTGATATCACCTATCATGGTCCAGGGCAAATTGTAGGTTACCCTATTCTAGATTTAGACAATTTTTTTACGGATATACACAAATACCTTAGGTTTTTAGAGGAAATCATTATTCTCACCTTGGCAGAGTATGGTTTAAAAACCGAACGAAGTCCGGGTGAAACTGGAGTTTGGTTGGATGTGGGAACTCCATTTGCGCGAAAGATTTGTGCTATGGGTGTACGTGCCAGTCGTTGGGTAACCATGCATGGTTTTGCGCTAAATGTTAACGCCGATTTAGGGTATTTTGATAATATTATTCCTTGTGGTATTCGTGGCAAAGCGGTGACCTCTTTAAATAACGAACTTGGTGTAGACAAAGTGGACGAAGAAGCCGTGAAAACTAAAATTTTAAAGCATTTTAAAACGCTTTTTGAAGCTGAATTTGTTTAAGTTTTTAGGCGCTTTACTGACTTTACGGTAAAAAATACAACTAAAGCTTGTGCAAGTGCATTTATAATGACAATTAACCAAAAAATGTTGGTTGAGTTCTTATAAATCCCATGTTTTGGAAAAAGTCGGTTCCATAAGCTGATTGGGAAGGAAATTATTTCATCAATGATATGGATCAAAATTCCAGGCTCTTTATGACCAAAATAAAAGGATAAAGAAAACCCCAAGATAATATCCACTAAAAAAACGAGAAGGAATAGCTTTAAAAACAGTTTCATTATCAAGTATTTAATGCTGCTTTTTCACTTTCATTAATTCTACTAACATCAACTAGCGTTTTTCCGTTCAGCCTTTGTGCCACATAGACAAACTTTTGCCCCCATTCTATTTCTTCGGGTTTGTAAGATGTTCTAGAGTACACCATTTGACCAGAGGACTCGTCAAAAGCCTTGAGCACTGCAATAAATTCAAAATCCTTTTTCTCATAATCACTATTGTGGAGTCCATAAAGCGGACTGTTGTTATCAATAGGATGAACCACGGTCCACATGGAAGGAAAAAATCTTACATTGTCTCTCTCTAAATCCAGGATGTGAAAATCCCTCAGCTCAGAGTTTTCGCGTTTCATGGATACACTAACATTAATTACTACGTCTAGTAATTCATTTTTTTGTGGATTAACAAGCCTAAACATAAAACCATTAATGTCATGGTAGGGTGCAATGACAGCTTTTTGACTAAACTTTATTTTAGATATTGGTTTAGAAAAACGTCCATAAAGTAAACCTGTAGCCAAGGCAAAAAACAAAAGACCAAGTAATGATTCTATCGCTGCTACTATATTGGTTAATAAACCTATAGGAGCGACTTGACCATAACCCAAAGTAGTTATGGTTTGAGCACTAAAAAAGAAAGCTTCCATAAACTGCTCAATGGGTGTTAAACCACGAATGCCGGTTAAATTTTCTATTCCAATAAGGCTGTAAATCGTAGCAAAAAAGGTATTGACAAGAAAATAGGTGAGCACCACAACTCCGAAAAAGTGAGACCATTTCATGGTTACCAAACTATGAAAGAAATTTAAGCGCTCAAGGAAAGTAATGTTGGTTTTTTCGATGTTGAAACTCCCATCTTTATTTAAGGCACGATAGCCTTTTGAAGACGATTTTTCACCTAAACCAAAATCTTCAAAACTTTCTTTTATGTGTTTTGCCATATGGCTCTAAATTAGGAAAAAAGGATGAAGTTTTTATTGGTTTTCTGTGTTAAAAAATACTTTATAATAGTGCATTTTTTTATCCTCATCGTAACCGCGTTCTAAATATTCGGCAGAGGCATCAGGTGCGTCGACATCGAGTTTTATTTTTATGTTGGTATCTAGCTTTATTTCGGTTTTAATCTTTTGTTTTTGCTTTTTTAGGACACGTTCAGAGACATCAAATTGGTTTCTGATCAGTACGTTATTTTCAGCTTCGTAGGTTTTTTTATAGTCCTCAAAGAGCTGTATTTGGTCTTCTTCATCAAACACTTCTTCTTTAAAGGTTTCAATATTTACAATTTCATTTTCTTTAAAAAAGTCTACCGTCTTTGCCAAAAAATTACTCTGCTCTTGGCCACCAAAACTTGGTTGTAATACCTCTTTAGAAAACTCTCTGCATAGCTCTATACAATTTTTGGTGTGTTGGTTGCTATCGTCTGGGTATTTAATATTTAGAAAGCTTTTAATCCAGTATTGCGTATCGTAGGTATTGTTGTCTACGCTAAACACTATTTTACCTTCCATGTCCGAGGTGTTTAAGATTAAACAGCCCTTATCTACCTTTTTTGCCTGTATACCTTTTTGCACCAAAATATCGTAATTTCCAGACTCTAAATAGGTCTGAAAAAATTCAGTCTTATTTTCAATTTTATATATACCTATGGCATCTACAAAAAAGTCTTCGTATTGAATGTTTTCAAAATGACAAACCAGTACATCTCCTGTTTTAATTTGAGCGGAATTACTTTGCTCGTACAGATGTGTTACAATGTGTTTTGAGGTCTCTACAAAATCAGCTTCCTCTTTAAAAAGTTGATCAGAATAGGTGTTAATCTCATTAAGCCCAACATTACTATGGTGATGGAAACGATAACTTTCGGCAATACTCACAAAGGGTTTTAGTAAGTAAGGTAACATAAGGTTGTAGGTGGCTTCATCAAAATGTACTGTAGCATCAGAAAAGGCGTTTTTGGTATCATTGAATTTATTGCCAACCTTATGAATAATACAGTGTTTTATGGAAGCTTTTTGTCTCTTGATCATTGATAAGTAAATAAGAAAATAAGTGTTTGCAATACTACAAAAGGTATGGCTTAAAACTAAAGAAAACGCCAAAATAAATTTGGCGTTTTCAAGACTCGGGGACTTCGAGATTTGGTTATCGTCATTCGCTCAACTAAAACAATCTTAATTAATCTTATTTAGTTGAGACGAAAATTTTCCTAATTATTCAACAAGAGTTAATATGTTGATTATTAGAACTCTAATATATCAAATACTATTGACACATAAAAATGAAACCTTAAAATGGTAAATAATTTAGTGCAGTTTGTAAACAATGATGGTTTTGTCGTCTGCTTGAGTTATTAATTCTAAGTCTTTGTCTTTATCAAGCTTTTGCAATTCTGCAGCCGAAGTTCCAAATACTGGAAAATTAGGAATTGGTTTTGCTTGACTGTCATATAGATAAACCTTTTTAGATTGGAGATCCGTTAAGGTAACATATATTTTGTCATTGAGATAGTAAATTCTAGGTGCGGTGTAAACACCATAATCTAAGTCCACGCGACGTGATTTAATAAAGAGCTTGTTCTCGTACATGGAGACCAGCGTTTTGCTCGTGGTTGCTATATTGTGTTTGTCTGTTAAATTAAGATCTTTTCGGTTTATTTTTCCTTTAGAATCCATTTGTACTAATTGCCCAAGGGTATTAGAGGCTGTGAATTTATTTTGATACAAATAGATCTTGTTATCCGAAAAACGAATCTTGTCTGTAACATTAATCCTAACATTACCTTGACGATTAAGAACCTTCAGCTGATCTTCTGTAGAAAATACTATATAATCCTTGGTTCCAATTCTAAAATGCATAGGTTGGGAGGTAATGACTTTATTGTTGCTTTTGTATGAAAAGCCCTTAACCATTTTTCCTTTTGCATCATACATTAGTAGGTTTTTGCCTTGGGTAACAAGTAGCCTGTAGTTCCTGTTTTTATCATAGTCAAAAACAGATAGCGGCTGGGTAACTTCGTCATTAAATTTAAAAGGAAAAGGCGACACTTCATTACCGTTTCTGTCTAAAACATAGAGTCGATTAGGAGTTACGAAGGCTAATTGTAATCTTCCATTTTTATACATGTCTATTTGCTCTATTTCTCCAAGTATTTTTCCTTGTAGTTGTTTTTTCCAAAGGATGTTGCCGGAATTAGAAATCAGATATAGCACATTGTCTATGTCTTGGACAGCAATATCATGTGTATTATTAACATGGTTTTTTACGGTTTGAGGTGGAGAAATTATCTGTTTGCCAATAGAAGTTGTAAAGCTTTCGGTCACCGAATTTGAAGCCGCTTTTTTTCTGAATTCTTCTATAATACCATTAACATGGGCGTAGTTATCTTCATAACTATACTGCACGACGTTGGCATGATAGTTTTTAATGTTTAGATTTAGGTGTTCGGAAAGTGCTTCGTTGTTTTTATAAATAAATATTGAAGATTCATCAGTTAAATTTTTACTTATATTTTTAAAGGCTTCAGAGTTTGCAATCGTATTATTGTTTAAAACATCTGAAAGGATGGATTCTATCAATTCTATCGAGTTCGAAAAAACAATAAAATCATCATATTTTGAAAAATAGTTGGCGGAATCATAATTAATGATGGGGTGTAGTTTCAATTTAAAAAAATCAGGTGTGCCGAATTCATATATTTCGATATCTCTAAATGTTTTGGCAATTGATTTCTCCTCAATGCTCTCAACAACTAGATTGGCATCTAAAGAATGGAGTATAAGACTGTTGTCCACTAACGCCATTTCATTAGTGAAATTTAAAAATGTTTTGGTGCTGTCTTTTACTTTTCCGTTTAAATGATTTAGGTTAGTATGGAAAACTGCGAAGTCGTCATAAGCAAAGGCCATCAATGATTTGGTAGAGGCGGGTGCGATATGTAATGTATTTATTTCTTGGGGAGTTGTATTTTTAAAACAATCGATTAATCGCGAAATGGAATCATTTGAAATAGCAACACCATTAAAATGTAAGTTTTTTTCAGATAGGCTTAAATCCAAAGAAATATAATTGTTAGCGGAATCTTTAAGCATTTCAGAAAACAAAAGATTTGAATAATCTTTTCGATTTGCTTTAAAAATTAATGAAACGATACTTTTTTTATCTGTTGTTTCAATTAGTTTAGAGAGTTCATCATCTTGGTTTGTTGGCTTTAGTTTTTTTAATTCTTCAAGATTATTGGATAAGGCAAAAACATTATCATAAGTTTTATGATAAACTATGGCAGAGTCAATTTGGGTCTTGGTAATGTCTATTTCGGAAATATTTTCGGAAATATAATTTGGTATGGAGTCTATTGCAAAAACATTGGGCGTGTTTTTTGTCAAAACGAGATAGTTGGCATTCTGATTACCGAAAAAGACAATATAAACCCTTTCTCTAGTATTAAAATTTTTAAGAATTGAAGCCGGAGCTTTTAGACTCCTATTATAGATGCCATTAAGTATGGTATGTTCAGAACTTTGGATAAAGTCGTTTAATTCGTTTACGGAAATAATAACTTCTGATTTGGAAGGAAAAAATTTATAAAAGTGATCCGGTGTGTTATAATCCCTTTGGCAAGACACCAGAATGAATGGTATAATCAATAAAAATCCAAATTTCCCCATGTACACTTATTAATGATACAAATATAAAAAGTTAAAAGTCTAAACAGTATTGCTCTGGCAATAATCTAAAGGATTTTCTGTGATATTTTGTCACACCATATTTTTGAATAGCAGCTCTATGTTCCTTTGTGGGATAACCTTTATTCTTTTTCCAGTTATACATGGGGAATTCATTATGTATATTTTCCATAAAAAGATCTCTATACGTTTTTGCCAAAATAGATGCAGCTGCAATATTTAGATATTTACTATCTCCTTTTATAATGGTCTCATGAGGTATGGTGTTGTAGGGTTTAAATTTGTTTCCGTCTACAATAATAAAATCAGGAACAGTGCTCAGTTTTGAAATAGAGCAGTGCATTGCTTTTATGGATGCGTTTAAAATATTAATAGTGTCGATCTCACTTTCAAAAATATGGTGTACCGCAAAAGTTACAGATTCCTTTTCGATTATTGGTTTCAGGCTCATTCTCTGCTTCTCTGAAAGTTTTTTAGAGTCATTTAAAATGTCATCATTAAAATCGGAAGGCAAAATTACTGCCGCAGCAGTAACTGGACCAGCTAAACAGCCTCTGCCAGCTTCATCTGTTCCGCATTCAAAATTGTATTTGGAAAACTGTGTTTTTAGAGCCAAAATGTTAAAAATTTAAACAAAGTTAAAATTTAAACGCAACCCTTTTCCAATTTTCACATCTACATAATGAGTTTAGCCTCAAAAAAGAGCAATTTAAAAGTAACTGTATTTTGTTGCTGAAATCGCAAAAGTGTTAACATTTTTTTGGCAGAAACGCTTGTTTATTTAATATTTAATTAAGATGTTTGCAACTAGACTAACTCAAATAATTGTTTTATGAAATTAAAGTTAACATGGTTATTAACGCTTTTTATGGCGTTCGTGATGCAATTTTCTTTTGCACAAGAAAAAACAGTCACAGGTACAGTTACTACAGAATCAGATGGTTTACCCCTACCTGGTGCTAGTGTAATTGTAAAGGGTACCTCTAGAGGTGCTCAAACAGATTTTGATGGAAAATATTCTATTGGAGTCAATACAGGAGATGTTCTTGTAATATCTTATGTCGGATACAATAATTCCGAAGTGACAATTGGTGCGGCTAACGTTTACGATGTAGTTCTTAAAGAAGGTAACACTCTTGATGAAGTAGTAGTCGTAGGATATAGTAAGACTACAAAAGAGTCCTTTACTGGTACAGCAGCAGTTGTTGATATGGATGGTGTTGAAGACAAAGTAGTATCTAACGTTACTCAGTCTCTTAGAGGTGAGATTGCTGGGGTAAATGTAATTACTCGTAGTGGTGCTCCTGGTTCTACTGCTGAAGTACGAATTAGAGGATTTGGTTCCGTTAACGGTAACACATTGCCACTATATATTATAGATGGTGCTCCAGTTGATGGTAATGCAACAGCAGTTCTACAATCGCTTAACCCTTCCGATGTTGAGAGTATGGTAGTTTTAAAAGATGCTGCAGCAACATCAATCTACGGTTCTCGTGGTGCAAATGGTGTAATCTTAATCACTACTAAACAAGGTAAAGCTGGTGTTTCTCGTATCTCTGTAGATGTAACGACTAGTGTTAACACACTATTCTTACCAGAGTATGATATTGTAAATTCACCAGAAGAGTACATTGAAATATCATGGCAAGCCTTAAGAACTAAAGGTGCTTTATTAGGTCAGGCAGATCCTGCTGCTTTTGCTAGTAATAACTTATATGGTAATGGTACAGGTGAAACAATTAATTCAGCATATAATATCTGGAATGCTCCAGGTAACCAATTAATTAACCCTGCAACAGGACGTTTTAACCCAGGTGTACAGCGTAAGTTTAATCCAACATCTTGGAGAGATGCTGCTTTTGGCACTGGTGTTAGAACAGAGGCAAATTTACAGTTCAACGGTGGTAATGAAAAAACAACCTATGCTGTATCTTTAGGATATGTGGATGATGAAGGTTATTCAATCAATTCTGGTTATACTAGATATTCCACGCGTTTGAAATTAGAGCACAAACCAAAAGATTGGTTAACAATCGGAGGTAACATTGCTTGGGCAGGTGCACGTAATACGAACTCAGGAACTCAAGGTTCTGCTGGTAGTTCTGCGAACCCATTTGCTTTAGTTTATACGACTCCAGCAATTTATGATGTATTCTTCAGAGATCCTGATGGAGTTTTAATTCCAGACCCAATTTTTGGAGGTTCTCAGTACGATTTCGGTGCTGAATATGGTAGACGTGCTTGGAATGCTACTAACGGTATTGCCTTAGCATTATACGATTTAACGCAATCAGATATCACAACTTTAACTGGTACATTTAATGTTGGTGTAGATATTACGGATTGGTTAAAGTTCGAGATGCGTTATAGTGGTCAGTATGACAATAGAATCAATACAAATAGAAACAACCAGTTTTACGGTGGTGCTGCCCAATCAGGTGGTAGCTTATTCCGTGATGACGATTTAAGAACAAACCAAAACTTCTTACAGTTATTGCGTTTTACAAAGTCATTTGGTGATCATGATTTAGAAGTGTTCGCAGCACACGAATCTACTGAAGATCGTTTCAGAACGATTACTGGTGCAGCTGAGCGCGCCATTATTCCAGGTTCAAATGATTTAAACCAGTACACAACTCCATTAGGTAGAGCAGGTTCATTTAGACTTGGTTGGACTTTAGATAGTTATTTCTCTGGTCTTAATTATGATTATGCTGACAAATATTTCTTAACAGCATCTATAAGACGTGATGGTTCTTCACGTTTCTTAAACAATAAATGGGGAACATTTGGTTCTGTAGGTTTAGGATGGATTATCACTAAAGAAGATTTTATGGCCAATGTTGGGGCATTAGACTTCTTGAAGTTAAAAGCTAGTTACGGTGTAATTGGTGATACAGGTACAGCCTTATTAAACGGATTCCAGGTATTTGGAATTAATCAAGATCCAAATGGTAACATTTCATATACTATTTCAAGTGAAGCAGCAAACCCTGATTTAACTTGGGAAACATCTAATGTTGCTCAGGTTGGTTTTGAGAGTACTTGGTTTGGTGGTCGTTTAGGTGTAGATGTTGATTTCTACGATAGAAGAACAGTAGACTTAATTCAAATCGCTAACCTTGCACCATCTTCTGGTCAGGAAACTATCCGTTATAACAGTGGTGAATTATTAAACCAAGGTTTAGAATTTAATATTAATGCTAAACTTGTTGAAAAAGATAACTTTAGATTATCACTTAATTTGAATGGTGAAACATTTAAGAACGAAGTATTAGAAATGCCAACCGATCCATTTTCTGGTGAGAAAGCAATTTTCGATGATTTCAACAATATCGCTGAAGGTGTATCACAGTACGATTGGTACATGAGAGAGTGGGCAGGTGTTAACCCAGCAAATGGTGAGGCACTTTGGTACATGTACTATGTAGATGAAAACAACAACGGTGTATTTGATAATGGTGAATTATCATCTTTTAACGGTGGGTCATTTGATGTAGATGTTGATAACGATGGTGTTAATGATAACGCTTCAGGTAACTTATTCGAATATCAGCAACTAGTGCCAGGTGCAAACGTAAGAAGAACAACTACGAATAACTATGCAGATGCTACACAGGTATTCACTGGTAAATCTGCAATTCCAGATGTGCGTGGTGGTTTCAGAATTAACGCTGGTTTCAAGAATCTTGATATTTCTGCTCAGTTTAGCTACAGTATAGGTGGTTATACTTACGATGCAGGTTATGCAGTACTTATGGATAACAACTTAATTGGTGCGGATAACTTCTCCACTGATATTAGACAAGCTTGGACAACTCCAGGTCAAGTAACTGACGTACCAAGAACTTCTGCAAACTTCGGAACCGATGGTCAGCAGAATAGTTTCTCATCACGTTTCTTAACTAAAGCAGACTTCTTCTCATTAAACAACGTAAATATTAACTATAGATTATCACAATCTATTGTTGAGTCTATGGGATTAGAAGGTGTAAGTTTCACGCTTGCAGGTGATAACTTAATGTTCTTAAGTAACCGTAAAGGTTTAAACCCAAGTACAGCTATTGGAACTACAAACTCTGGTATTTATATGCCATTGACTACCTTTAGTTTAGGAGCGAAAGTTCAATTTTAAAAAAAAAGCAATATGAAAAAAAATGTAATTTATTTATCAATAGTAGCAGTTTTAGCACTATGCTTTAGCTGTGAAGAGGATTTCTTAGATCCGGAAAGAAATACGAATGTCTTAACAGACGTTAGTATTACAGAAGCAGCAGGATTAAACCCTGATATTATTGAAGGTAACTTAACTGGTATCAGTGGATTTATGATAGAACCATTTGGTGTAACAGGTGGTCGTCATTATGATATAGGTCAAAAAGGTGTAGATATTTGGACTGACATCGTTTGTGGTGATGCATCATTATCTGCCAGTGCATTTGGTTGGTACAACGCATCTTCGAATTTATTGACAACTGTGGATTTTACTCGTGAGGAAAACGAGATCATATGGAACTACTACTTCAGAATTATCAGTGTTGCAAACTCTGTAATTCAAACAGCAGGTGGTAATAACCCCGGTGATCTAGACGCTAACACTTTACGTGTTAACGCTCAAGCTAAAGCTTATAGAGCTTATGCATATTTCTATCTTGCACAATTATTCCAAGAGGCATATGATCCAAATGAGCCGATTTTACCTTTCTATAATATTGATGATATCAATACAGCTAAGGTAGAAGCTTCTCAGATTTATGACTTAATTGTAAGTGACTTGACATTTGCAATCGATAATCTAGATGGTTATACAAGAACTGCTATTAGTGAAATCGATCAAACTGTTGCACGTGGCTTATTAGCATATACGTATGCTGCTATGGGCGACTATGCAAATGCAAAAACTCAAGCAGACGCTGTAATAGCATCAGGTTATCCACTAGCAACTGCAGGGCAATTAGCATTTCCAGGTGCAGGTTCTGGTTTTGAT
Organism: Winogradskyella aquimaris; assembly: GCF_042676105.1. Classification (NCBI taxonomy): domain Bacteria; kingdom Pseudomonadati; phylum Bacteroidota; class Flavobacteriia; order Flavobacteriales; family Flavobacteriaceae; genus Winogradskyella; species Winogradskyella aquimaris. The sequence continues at coordinate 956,823 of NZ_JBHTJQ010000016.1, forward strand.
AGTGTTAATGCAGCCAACTGGATTTGGGGATTCGATATCACTGCAGATTTAGGACATCAGTTAATAAACTGGTGGGGTCAGATGGATTTCTTTACCTATAGTTATGCTTGGGCTGGTGATACTAAGTCTATGGACGACTTATTATACAGTCAAATCCCTGCTAACGATATCAGAGCTACGCAGTTCGGTACAGGTGCACAAGCGTTACAGCCTATCAATAAATTCTTCGATCAAGGTAGAACTCCAGGTGGTCAGTTTGCTATCACAACAGACTACATCTTTATGAGAGTTGAAGAGTTTTATTTATTAAGTGCTGAAGCAGCAGCTAAGACTGGTAACGAAGCAGCAGCTAAAGCAAGACTACAAGATTTATTAGCTATCAGATTAGGCGGTGCAGCTGCAGCGACATCTTATTTAGCTCCATTGTCTGGTTCGGCTTTAGTTGATGAAGTTTACTTCCAAACACGTGTTGAAATGTGGGGTGAAGGTAAAAGTTATTTAGCAATGAAGCGTAACCAGGCAACCGTAACTCGTGGTACAAACCATGTATTTAGAGCTGGTGAATCATTTACATATGACTCAGATGAAATGTCTTTCCAAATTCCAGAAACTGAGATTATTAATAATCCAAACATTTCATCTCAAAACAATTAAAATAATACCTTATGAAAAATTTTAAACATATAAAATCATTATTTTTTCTAGCGATGGCCGCTGTCTTGTTTACTGGTTGTGAGCAAGACTTGGAGTCGCCAGTTTCAAACTTTGTTGGTTTTGAGATTGGACCGAATGAAAGAGCTATAACGGTACCAAAGGATGTAACACAAACTTTCGATGTGAAAGTTTATGCATCAGAGACAACATCAGCAGATAGAACTTTCGATGTTGTTGTTGATATGGATGATACTTCATTAGCATCACCTTATTCTGTACCATCTACGGTTACTATTCCTGGAGGTTCAAATGAAGGTACATTAACATTCAGTATTACTGATAATGACGATTTAGGTTTTGAAAAACAAATTTTGAGATTTGCTCTTGATGGTTTTGCAAGAAACGAGATTACTTTCGGTGTTACAGAAGAGTGTTTAGATACCGTTGTAACATTCAACCTTGAGTTAGATACATGGCCAGATGAAACAACATGGGAGATTTATGACCTTACAGGTACTCCTACAGTAATCGCTTCGGGAGGACCTTATAATAACCCTGCTGATGATTTTGCAGTATTTGCATTTGATTTCTGTCTTGCACCTGGTAACTATGGTGTAGTCGTTTATGACTCATACGGTGATGGAGGTCCAGTTTACAGTGTTACTTCTGCTGCAGGTACATTAGTACCTTCAACTGGAGTTGCTGGTTCTCAATCTTCTGCAACGTTTACGGTGAATTAAATATTTATTATAATATTTTATTAAAAAGCCACCTTTATGGTGGCTTTTGTTTTTTTAATCTATGAAAAAACTTAAAATATAATTATATTGCAAAGAAAATTTCAAATCAAATGAAAATGAAAAATCTTTTACTTTCTTTAACTCTTATTTGTGGGTTGAGTACGTTTTCTCAAGATAATGGGACTATGTCACAAGCAAATAGAGATTTATTAGAAGAACTTACTGAACAGGAAAATCAAAGGGTCAGTAGAGTGAATACTTTTCTACAAGACAACCCAACTGTAAAGGCAACATTGGTTAATGATGGTTTTACAATAATGCATATCCATGATGTTAGAAACGGAAAACCTATTTATAGATCTACGGAAAATTTAGAGGCAGCTCGAGCAACTAAAACTGCAGAATTATGGACTGGTGGTAGTTTAGGTCTAGATTTAGACGGTTTAGGTATGACTGTAGGTGTATGGGATGGTGGACCAGCTGATGATGGCCATGTAGAATTTGAAAATGCTGCAGGTACGGAATCTAGAATGGAAATTGTTGATGCAGTTGTAGTGGATGGTGATACAGGTTTTAGTTCTCATGGAACGCATGTTGCTGGAACGATCTCTGCAAACGGAACTAACCCGAGTGCTAGAGGGATGGCGTCTAGAGTGAATGTGAAATCATTTAACTGGACTAATGATTCTGCAGAAATGACTACCGAGGCAGGTAATTTAGTAAGCCCTTTGTTGATATCAAATCATTCCTACGGGGTACCAATTAATCAAGGAAATGGTAATCAATTGGATGCGGATTTTATTGGAGCTTATACTTCAGGTGCAGTCACAGTTGATAATATTACAAGAAATAACCCTAAATATTTACCAGTAATGTCTGCTGGTAATTCTGGTAATGTGTCTTATCCGGGTGGTATGTTCCCTGGTTATGACAAACTAACAGGTGATAAGAATGCAAAAAATAGTTTAATCGTTGCTAATGCGAATCCTACTGCATCCGAACAACCACTTTTTAGTGGTAACTATGAATTGTCAAGTTTAGCAATAAATTCTGGGTCAAGTGAAGGTCCGACGGATGATCTTAGGATAAAGCCGGACATAGCAGCTGATGGTACAAATCTATTATCACCTACGCCTGGAAATTCATATTCCACATTTTCTGGTACTTCAATGTCATCTCCTAATACAGCAGGTACACTGGTATTATTACAACAATATTACAACCAACTTAATGGTGAATATATGAATTCAGCGACTTTAAAAGCGTTGGTTTGTCATACTGCCATAGATGAATTTGAGTTTAACCCTGTAAACCCAAATCATACCTTAGGTCCAGATCCTATATTCGGATGGGGTTTATTGAATGCAAGAGCGTCAGCAGAAACCATTACTGATGCAAATTTCTCTTTAGCTGTAATTGACGAATTGAATTTAGCTCAAGGAGAAACATATACATTCACCTTTTCAGCTCAAGCAGGCGAAAAATTATCTGCTACTATATGTTGGACTGATTTACCAGGGCCTCCTGCCACTGGACCAGCTAATGATCCAACACCAAGATTGGTAAATGATTTGGATTTGAGAATATCAGATGGTACCACTACCTATTTGCCATGGCGTCTAGATTTCGATCCAGTAAACGGATTTTCAACAGTTAAAGGTGATAATTCCGTTGATAATATAGAAAGAGTAGAAATAGAAGTTCCTGCTAATGGTACATATACATTAACTGTTTCACACAAAGGAACTATACAAGGTGGTGGTGCTGGGCCATTTGATCCAGGAAATCAGGATTTTTCACTTATTGTTACAGGAAATAATCTTGTGCTAAGTGTAGATGAAAATGACTTGGCTAGAAAATTAGCGGTATATCCAAATCCTTCAAATGGTGAATTTACAATTGCGTTCCCATCAAATCCTAACAGTCTTGATAACAATGTAAAAATAGACGTTTATGACATTCAAGGGAGATTGGTCTATGCTAATAACTTTGTAAATAACAATTCAATGTTTAAAGAAACTATTGCTTTAGACAATGCAAAAGCTGGTATATATATGGTAAATATTTCTGAAGGAAATAGAACTACCTCTCATAAGCTTATTATAGAATAAGTGTAATGCACATAAACAAAGCAAAGGCTAACAAAATCTGTTAGCCTTTTTTGTGTTAAGTAATTTGTAATTCTTTTCGTTTAAACAATAATTTATAGTTTACTTTGTTTTCAGTTTAGATTTTAATAAATGCGTGTTAGATTATTTGTAACCATTGCTATGTGCATGCTCATCGCTGGGCTAAACGCTCAGGTAAAGCTTAACAGCTTTAATGCAAGAAATTCTTCTGATAGAAATGATTCCTCTGATGTCAGAAAATCCAGAGGTTTCAAAAATCTTGCATCAATAGATATGTACTTACAGCTAAATTCTAATACTGACACGACTTTTGTTGATACCACATTAACAATAAAAAAAGATTACAAATTCAATTATTTGCAAGAGGATAATTTTGGTTTGATGCCTTTTGCTAATATCGGACAAACCTATAATACGCTTAGTTTTAATTCAATCAGTAGTGAAACAAATCCAATTTTTGGAGCAAGAGCAAGACATTTTAATTATCTAGAAAATGATGATATAGAGTTTTACGAGGTTCCAACACCATGGACGAGGCTAACCTATAAAACAGCTTTTGAACAAGGTCAGATGTTAGATGCATTTTTTACCGTAAACCTATCAAAACAATTCAATTTCTCAATTGCGTATAAGGGCTTAAGGTCACTCGGAAATTATCAAAACGCCTTAACAAGTACTGGAAACTTTAGATTTACGACAAATTACACAAACAAAAGTAAAAGGTATAAGGCAAGGGCTTTTGCTGTGATGCAAGATTTACTTAATCAAGAAAATGGTGGTATCAGAGATGAGGATCTAGAGAACTTTACTTCTGGTGAAGAGGAGTTTTTAGACAGATCAGTGTTTGATATGAACTTTGAGGATGCGGAAAGTGTGCTAGAAGGAAAACAGTTTTATTTAAATCATTCATATGATATCATCAAGAAAAAGGACTCTATTTCAAATAATAGACTAACAATAGTCAATGAATTATCTTTTCAAGACAAATATTTTCAATATTACCAAAATGGTTCATCTGTTAATTATTTTGGAAACGCTTTCACCAATAGAATCAATGATAAGGTTACACTTGAAAATTTTAAAACTAAAGTGTATGTAGAATATATGAATAGAACTTTAGGTGAATTGAGTTTTGGCCTAAATTATACAGATATCAATTATGGATACAATAGTTTAGTGTTTTTACCAAATCAAACCGTACCGAATAGAATTAAAGGAAATTATGCTGGAATAGACGCTTCATACAAGAAAACAATAAAATCAATAAGTTTAGTAAGTAGGGCTAGTTTAAATTTGTCAGACGAATTTGTTGGTAACTACATTGATACAGAATTGGGTTTAAGGCTTAACAAAGATATATCTATTTCAGGTGGTTTACATATTAGTTCTAAACTCCCGAACTTTAATTATTTATTATATCAAAGTGATTATACAAACTATAATTGGTATAATTTAGAGGAATTCAGAAATATTAATACTCAGCAAATTAGATTTAAGCTTGAATCTCAAAAGTTCTTCAATGCACAGTTAGATATTTCCAATATAGATAATTATACCTATTTCAATCTCCAAGAAATTAATGATGATGGTGTTAGAGTTATTAGACCACAACAATATAACGATCCTTTACAGTATTTGAGATTGAAAATCCATAGAGAATTTAAAGTGGGTCATTTCGCTTTAGATAACACAATTATGTATCAAAACGTTTTAAGTGATGAAGATGTGTTAAATGTGCCAGCTCTTATCGCTAGAAATACACTCTATTATTCAAATTATATTTTTAAGAGAGCCATGCAGCTTCAAACAGGAGTTACATTTAATTACTTTACAGAATATAATATGAATGGTTATGATCCTGTACTGGCCGAATTTTACACTCAAAATTCTACGAAGATCGGAGGTTTTCCTAGGTTGGATTTTTTTATTAATGCAAAAGTAAGGCAAACACGTATTTTCTTTAAGGCAGAGCATTTCAATTCTTCGTTCACAGGTTATGACTATTTCTCTGCGCCAAATCACCCATATAGAGATTTTACTATCCGTTTTGGATTGGTCTGGGATTTTTTCTTATAATTTCCAATAAAAGTCGCTTTATAAATAAGTTGTTTTTCAGAGGGTTATAGTACCGGTAAAAAATAGTATTGTAAAAACCTTTAAAAGTATTTGGTAGTAATTAAAAGGGTTTTATATTTGCAGCCCCTAAACGGGAGGCCTATGCCTCGAGAGGGGGAAGTTCATACCGTGATATTGGATCTGTAAAAAATAAAATTATTTTTTTTGAAAAGATGTTGCGGGAATAAAAAAAGGGTTTTATATTTGCACCCGCTTAACGAGGAAACGAGTTGGGAAGCGATAGAAAAAAGTTCATTAACATATTGAATTGACAGCGTAAATGACGACTGGAAACGGTCGTCAAAGAACAAGAGAATAGATCATTTAGAGTACTTGGAAATTCCTATTGGTTGTTAAAGAGATAAGTCGGAAGACTTAAAGATTTAACGATGAAGAGTTTGATCCTGGCTCAGGATGAACGCTAGCGGCAGGCCTAACACATGCAAGTCGAACGGTAACAGGGAAAAGCTTGCTTTTCCGCTGACGAGTGGCGCACGGGTGCGTAACGCGTATACAATCTGCCTCTTACTGGGGGATAGCCTTTGGAAACGAAGAATAATACCCCATGGTATCCAGGTTTCGCATGGAATCTGGATTAAAGTTTCGACGGTAAGAGATGAGTATGCGTTCTATTAGCTAGATGGTGTGGTAACGGCACACCATGGCAACGATAGATAGGGGCCCTGAGAGGGGGATCCCCCACACTGGTACTGAGACACGG
>NZ_JBHTJQ010000016.1:963191-965691 GCF_042676105.1 Winogradskyella aquimaris
GTTAAAGTTTCGACGGTAAGAGATGAGTATGCGTTCTATTAGCTAGATGGTGTGGTAACGGCACACCATGGCAACGATAGATAGGGGCCCTGAGAGGGGGATCCCCCACACTGGTACTGAGACACGGACCAGACTCCTACGGGAGGCAGCAGTGAGGAATATTGGACAATGGGCGAAAGCCTGATCCAGCCATGCCGCGTGCAGGAAGACTGCCCTATGGGTTGTAAACTGCTTTTGTACGGGAAGAAACCCACCTACGTGTAGGTGGCTGACGGTACCGTAAGAATAAGCATCGGCTAACTCCGTGCCAGCAGCCGCGGTAATACGGAGGATGCAAGCGTTATCCGGAATCATTGGGTTTAAAGGGTCCGTAGGTGGATCGGTCAGTCAGAGGTGAAATCCTGCAGCTCAACTGTAGAACTGCCTTTGATACTGCCGGTCTTGAATTATCGTGAAGTGGTTAGAATATGTAGTGTAGCGGTGAAATGCATAGATATTACATAGAATACCGATTGCGAAGGCAGATCACTAACGATACATTGACACTGATGGACGAAAGCGTGGGGAGCGAACGGGATTAGATACCCCGGTAGTCCACGCCGTAAACGATGGTCACTAGCTGTTCGGACTTCGGTCTGAGTGGCTAAGCGAAAGTGATAAGTGACCCACCTGGGGAGTACGTTCGCAAGAATGAAACTCAAAGGAATTGACGGGGGCCCGCACAAGCGGTGGAGCATGTGGTTTAATTCGATGATACGCGAGGAACCTTACCAGGGCTTAAATGTAGATTGCATTAGCTGGAGACAGCTATTTCTTCGGACCATCTACAAGGTGCTGCATGGTTGTCGTCAGCTCGTGCCGTGAGGTGTCAGGTTAAGTCCTATAACGAGCGCAACCCCTGTTGTTAGTTGCCAGCGAGTAATGTCGGGAACTCTAGCAAGACTGCCGGTGCAAACCGTGAGGAAGGTGGGGATGACGTCAAATCATCACGGCCCTTACGTCCTGGGCTACACACGTGCTACAATGGTAGGTACAGAGAGCAGCCACTTCGCGAGAAGGAGCGAATCTATAAAGCCTATCACAGTTCGGATCGGAGTCTGCAACTCGACTCCGTGAAGCTGGAATCGCTAGTAATCGCATATCAGCCATGATGCGGTGAATACGTTCCCGGGCCTTGTACACACCGCCCGTCAAGCCATGGAAGCTGGGAGTGCCTGAAGTCCGTCACCGCAAGGAGCGGCCTAGGGTAAAATCGGTAACTAGGGCTAAGTCGTAACAAGGTAGCCGTACCGGAAGGTGCGGCTGGAACACCTCCTTTCTAGAGAAAGACGACTGATAGGAAGCTATCAAAACGAGGAAACATTTGGTTCTGTTCTCTTGCTGTTAATTTAAGATATCAATAATTAAGTAGAGTCTCATAGCTCAGCTGGTTAGAGCGCTACACTGATAATGTAGAGGTCGGCAGTTCGAGTCTGCCTGAGACTACTAAATTAAAGGAAATTCTAGAAGTTGAGAGGGTAGTTTGGTAAACTACTAACTACTATGTACTAACTACTAGTATATGGGGAATTAGCTCAGCTGGCTAGAGCGCCTGCCTTGCACGCAGGAGGTCACCGGTTCGACTCCGGTATTCTCCACTACGGCTCAACGTCGTTGCCGATTTTGTTATCGGTGGCGATTCGCCACAAGTTCATTGACATATTGAAAAAAGATACATGAAAATTAGATAGAAATATTTAATAAAATTAATAATTGTAACGAGCAATTATAACTCATTAAAAAGACAAAAGTACAATAAGCTAAACAAGAGCGTATGGGGAATGCCTAGGCTCTCAGAGGCGATGAAGGACGTGATAAGCTGCGAAAAGCTGCGGGGACTGGCACATACAGATCGATCCGCAGATATCCGAATGGGGCAACCCAGCATGTTGAAGACATGTTATCCGAAAGGAGGCGAACCCGGAGAACTGAAACATCTAAGTACCCGGAGGAGAAGAAAACAAAAGTGATTCCGCTAGTAGCGGCGAGCGAACGCGGAATAGCCCAAACCAGTATTGTTACGGCAATGCTGGGGTTGTAGGACTGCGACATTCGAGCCAGAATGAACTAGAACTGTTTGGAAAGACAGGCCAGAGACGGTGATAGCCCGGTATAGGTAAAGCATGGTAAGATAGCAGTATCCTGAGTAGTGCGGGGCACGTGAAACCCTGTATGAATTAGTCGGGACCATCCGATAAGGCTAAATACTCCTGAGAGACCGATAGTGAACTAGTACCGTGAGGGAAAGGTGAAAAGAACCCTGAATAAGGGAGTGAAATAGAACCTGAAACCATACGCTTACAAGCGGTCGGAGCGGATTTATCCGTGACGGCGTGCCTTTTGCATAATGAGCCTACGAGTTACCGTTGCTAGCAAGGTTAAGCACTTCAGGTGCGGATCCGTAGCGAAAGCGAGTCTGAACAGGGCGCTTAGTTAGTAGTGGTAGACGCGAAACCGTGTG
>NZ_JBHTJQ010000017.1:0-3069 GCF_042676105.1 Winogradskyella aquimaris
TACCCATTGCTATAAAAAAAACCTTTGCGGTAAGATTAGAAAATATACTTTCCTGTTTCATATCCTATTTTTTAGTTGGTTTTTTTAGCTTACACACAACGGTCTCGTATAACCGTCAGTTACGGGATTAAAGTTAATAATTTTCGGTTGAGCACTGACGTTAGCAATTCCGAGTGGATTCGGACGTAGTCGAATCCGCCGTAATTGCGGTTATACATTGTTGGCATTAGTGCTTATTTTAATAATTTAAATTTATCTTCTACTAACGATTCGTATATAAAGGAAGCTGTTTCCTTACTTATCAATTCCGATAGTGCCAAGTCCATAACTTTTCCCTTAATTACTTGCGACCAAGTTTTTTTATTTAGCTTTTTGGAAAGTCCACGTAATTCTTCGATTTCATCGAAAATAATCTCTTGACCATAACCTAATTTTTCCAGTTTGGCTAAAACCAAATCGATTTTCTCATTGATTTTGGCATCTTTAGTTTTCTTTTCTTTATTCTTTTGTCTTTTATTTTGGCGTTCCACATAAGCAGCTCCTTTAACTGAAATTTTCAATAAATCTTTTGTGGTGTAATCTGTTTCTCTAATTCCGTAACCTCTCTTTTTTAGATTTTCAGCTATTTCATTCGGTTCGTTCTCTCTATAATCGATTTCATTGATTTCGAAAATCATAGAAATAGAGTAAAAATTGTCATTGTACAATTCATAAAGCTTTTGAAGAACGAAAGTTATTTTTTCTTGAATCGAAGATAATTCAGGTTTTTCATTTCCCTTAATTATCTCTGAAATAGAAAGGTAATCCGATGTTACTTTAAAGGCTTTAATTTTCTTTTTCAGATGTTTTGTCAAATATTCGATATGACTTTCTGGATTTTTGTCAAAATCCCTTTCGAGAAGTCCAAACGTAATCCAGTCTTCTGTTACAGTATGCTGAATGTCAGTAATTAATTTTTCAGGTAGATTAAGTGTATTGTTTTCTAAAAAATCGACTGCATTTTTTACCCATTCATTTATTTCTGTTTCCAGAAGTTTGGGTTCAGATATTTGCTTTTCAAGTATGTCGTTCCCTTTTTCAAGATGTTTATCTAGCTTTTTGTAAAATGAATTAGGGCTTATCTTTATCTTAATCATCGATTTTTTTCTCGCATTAATGCCAACGGTCTCGGCTATGAGTAGTTGCGTGGGTTAGCACTAAACTTCGCAAGTACACACCAGACTGAAAATCCGCGAGGATTTTCAGAAGTAGTCGAGAACAAGCAATTACTTATAGCCATTGTTGTGTGTTGTTTTATTTTTTTTCAGATATAACTTTGGTCTCAGATATTCTATCATGCCAACCTCTAGGAACGTCACCGAGGAAAGAAAAAGAATCGAATGGTATTCTTCTACAAATACTTCTAATCAAAACTGATTTAAAATCCATAATCTCATTTTCACTAGTTACTGCTCGAGTATTTGTTATAAATTTTCCTATAGTTTTTCCTTTTAAAGAGTATTCAAGAATTAGATAAAATAGAGTTGTGGTAATTACACCAAAAAAAAATCTTTTTAGATAATTTGGGTCTTCCGAAATTAATAAACCAGATAGAAATGATGATACTTCCATTTTAGAAAGATATCGTATTATGGTTAAGAATAGAATTATAAATCCAAAATAGAAAACACTATCGATAATATAGTTTATTAATCTTTGTTCAGTGCTTGCCAATTCAAACTCAGCGAAATTTTTTTTATCTTTTCGTCTTTTCATTTCATTCAATTTTTAGCTTTCTTTCGAATAACACACAACGGTTGTGTATAAGAATAGTGCGATTTTGTGTCCGAGGATTTTCCGCAGGAAAATCAGAGTGACCAAATACGCACTAACCTTTAGATTTAGTAATAAAATTAAGCATTATTTCTTATACTTTGTTGGGTTTAGTTTTTTATTAATTTATAATACACTTTTCCTAGTGGTATTTTTTTCGTGTCAATTTCGTTTTTTGGATATTCAACTCGTCTTGGATACCTTTTGTATAAATGGATTGTATTTTCATTAATTCTTTTAAAAACAAAACCTGTACAATCTGGATTATAATCTTCGATTCTGCCGCAAATCAAAACTAGCTCATCTAAAGCTGGTGGTCCACAATAAATATCTGTAGAATAGTATATCTTTTTATTTTCAAACTCTACATAGCCTTTAATTACTCCATTGACGTTTATTTTTAAATCAGAAGTGATAATTTTATTGGTACTATCTTTCAATGTGTAATTGCCTTCTAAAAGTGTTTTTCTGGTATAAAAATATACAGGATTTGGATATTTATAATTATTGTCAAATGTTCCTTCTACTCTAATAAATTTTATTTTTCTCTCTTTGAAGTCTTTATTTTTTGGTCTGTAGAGAATTATTGTATTCTTGCCAAGAATTAGACTTGACTTCCAATTGTCGTTAAAGAACATAATTTCTGTCGTGGGAAATTCATTTGAACTAATTTGTTTCGAAAGATTAATTTTAAAGTGACCTTGTTCTCTAATTGTATCTTTTCCATTTACAATATATTCAGAGACTTCTGGTCTCAAAAGGTGGTCGTGAAGGCTAGAAAATCCAACATTCAAAATTCCGTTTTTGATTTCAGATGAATTTATTCTTAAACCAACAGGTTCATTTGGGGCAAACGAATTTTTTGATTCAAGACAACTTTTAGTTTTCTCAAAAGAATTATAATATTCTTCTGCAATCCAAATTCCGTTGTATGCTTCAATTTTTTCTTTTTCTTGTGAAAAACAAAAGTTTGATAAAAGTAATAATGTTAATAATGTACGAATCATTCTTTAAATTAAACCCAACGGTTGGGCTATGAACAGTTGCGTGGGTTAGCACGGACTTTTGCAAGTACAAATAAATCTGAAAATTCAGCAGGAATTTTCAGGATAAGCCTGTAATAGCAATTGTTTATAGCCATCCTAAGTTTGTATTATAGTTAAATTAGAGACTTTAACCAGAAAGAACAAAAGAGCAGAGTAAGATTATTATAGCCGTAGGAACTTTAGATTCCGTCAACAATGCGAATCCCTGCTC
>NZ_JBHTJQ010000018.1:0-622 GCF_042676105.1 Winogradskyella aquimaris
CTGTGTATGCACGGTCTCGTTACCACAGGCATCGGTAGCCGTCCAAGTTCTGGTCAATGTGTAGTCGTTATCACAAGTACCGGCAGTGGTAGTCTCATTAAAAGTCACCGTAGCCGTACCGCAGTTATCCGAAGCCGTTAAGGTCTCGGCAGTAGGTACCGCATCGCACTCAACAGTTACATCAGCAGGAAGTGCTTCGTTAAATGTTGGAGCCACAGTATCCTGAACGGTAATGGTCTGTGTATGCACGGTCTCGTTACCACAGGCATCGGTAGCCGTCCAAGTTCTGGTCAATGTGTAGTCGTTATCACAAGTACCGGCAGTGGTAGTCTCATTAAAAGTCACCGTAGCCGTACCGCAGTTGTCCGAAGCCGTCAAGGTCTCAGCAGTAGGTACCGCATCGCACTCAACAGTTACATCAGCAGGAAGTGCTTCGTTAAATGTTGGAGCCACAGTATCCTGAACGGTAATGGTCTGTGTATGCACGGTCTCGTTACCACAGGCATCGGTAGCCGTCCAAGTTCTGGTCAATGTGTAGTCGTTATCACAAGTACTGGCAGTGGTAGTCTCATTAAAAGTCACCGTAGCCGTACCGCAGTTGTCCGAAGCCGTTAAGGTCTCG
>NZ_JBHTJQ010000019.1:0-2359 GCF_042676105.1 Winogradskyella aquimaris
TGCAGTAGCAAACAAACTTTTAAAACAAGCATTCGCTATTGTAAAATCAGGATTGCCTTATGATGAAAATTATGTGTCAAGATTAAGCTAAAAAGACTTGTTTTTTAACTCAGTTCTTTGTTGCCACACGTTTTTATTTCAGTTTATATTTCGGGTTTCTAATGTCATCTTTATGTACTTTATTCACATTTTTAATCATATCTCTTTCACAAGCTCCAAATTCGGCAAAATTCCGTTTCGCTTGGTTTAATGATACTCTATTTGCTCCACCTTCATAATCTGGTTCAGCTGATTGAATTGGGTCATCTTCCCAATAGCATGTCGTACATATTTGATATGTTCCGTTTGGTTTTTCATTCAGCGTGTTATATCCGCAACATTCACAATAAAACCTTCCATTAGCTTGTGACCTTTGAAATTCAACAATTTCAATTAATTCTTTATCAGAGTATTTTTTCAGAACGTCTGTAATTTGGTTTTCAGAATAACTGTCGGAAAAGAAAAGACGATAACTTTCATAATTGGTTTGCGCTAATTCAGGATTCAAATCATGATAGTATTCATAATCAATATCACATTCCTCGCGTAAATAATCTTCAATAATATCTTTCAATTCCCATGTATCAATATCAAGTACAAGTTGACCATCAATTTTATGTAACTTGATATGAGGTTTGTCAATTTTCAATGGTTCTGTCAAATGTGTGGCAACGGTCTTGTATATGATACGTTGCGTGGTTTAGCACGTAATTTAGCAAATAAAAACCGAATAGAAAATCCGCGAGGATTTTCGTAAGTAGGCTCTCACTAGCAATGGATTATATACGTTGTTACCACACGTTTTTATTTTCAATTTCGTAATGATAAGGGTTTTCAGAGTCCATTTCTCCATTGTGATAAATTAAAAATTCTGCACGTTTATCATTAAATTCACTCGTTTCAATTCTGTCTATTCCTCTCAAACATTGATTACTGTCATAAATCAATTCCTTTTCAAAAATCAGAAGCGTTGATTTAGTCAGTCGGATTATTTCTCCACAAGCCAAAAACCCTTCTTGGCTGATTTTTATATTCAATTCGTCATTTACTTTATACGTTCCTAAATTTTGATTAAAAAACTGGAAATAGAAGCCAGCTAAAATCAATGGAAATAAAAATACTATTGATATTATTTTATTCCTTGTGTTCTTTTTCGTTGCGAAATAAAATAGACTTGATACTAAAAAAGTCAGACCGATTATTCTGTTCGTATAAAGTCCTTTGAATCTAATTCCAATAAGCGATAACAAAATCAAAATCAGGAATATTATGGTTGTATAAAACACAATTCGAGTAATAATTTTTTCGGTTTTGGGATATTCTTTCTTAATCAGCTCTGGTATTAAATTCAGTCCGATTAAAATTCCAAAAAATATTAATATGAATGTCATTTCTCAAATGTGTGGTAACGGTCTCGTATAACCGTCAGTTACGGGTTAAATTAGCGATTATTTTCGGTTTAGCACTGACTTTAGCAATTCCGAGTGGATTCGGACGTAGTCGAATCCGCCGTAATTGCGGTTATACATTGTTGGCTACAGTTTTTTTAATTCGTTTTATTAGACTTTCAGTTTTTAGTCGGTCAAAATCATCTTTTAATTTTTTCCATTCACGATAATCAGCGTCTACTTGTTCAGGTCTTTTTCCTCCAACATCTGAATGATTAGTAACGTGATTGAGTAATTCCAAGTGAGAAAGTCTTTTGGTCAATTTTCTATTCAGTTTTTCATTCCGATTGAATAGAGTTTGTAGCTTTTCTTTGAGTTCATTCGGATAATGAGTGAGTAATTCAGCCGAACCTAACAAGTTATTCTCAATATTGGATTTAGTTAGCAAAATCCATAACTGTTCAAAATTAGGTTCTGGTATTCTTACAAATCCGTATTCATTTCCCCAACCTGAATCCCACAATATTTCATTCTTCCATAAAGTTCCGTTTTTATCAACAAAGTGGTCTTTTCCGTCAACTTTTTTTAGTCCGAAATCTTCCGGCTTACTTTTATTATACCTAAAAGAAGCTATAAAGTGTTTTTGATTTATGTCAATTGTTTTCGGGTTCATTTAAATTGTAGCCAACGGTTTTGGCTATGGTTTCGTTGCGGAATGGTTCGACAGAACTATTCCGCCGTAAACCAAAGTTAGCAAACACGCAGGAATTTCCGAGAGGAAATTCCGCCGCAATGAACTATAGCCGTCCTAAGTTTGTATTATAGTTAAATTAGAGACTTTAACCAGAAAGAACAAAAGAGCAGAGTAAGATTATTATAGCCGTAGGAACTTTAGATTCCGTCAACAATGCGAATCCCTGCTCTTTTCCTAT
>NZ_JBHTJQ010000020.1:0-6112 GCF_042676105.1 Winogradskyella aquimaris
ACATTGTGTATAAGCAATAGCGGTTTGAGTGCAAACTTGAACCGCTTTTGTCATTTAATATGAGTATATTGAAATCCGAAAGGTAGTTGCGTAAAACCCGCTACTGCTCATACACGAGACCGTTGTAGCCAATTAAAACCAAAATTATGGGATTAGATATGAGACCTTTAGGAAAGCCTAAAAAAGGATTTGAAAAAAGGTTCAAAGAAATATTTGAAATGGTCGAATCGGATAATATTCCAAAACCTAGTTTTTTAGATAAATTAAAAGGGAAAAAGTTTCCAACTAAAGACGAATTAATCCAAGAATGGTTTGAAAATCAAATCCCAACTTATGAGACTATTAAAGCACCAATGGTTGGAAAAGACCCAGAAGCTGAAAAGTGGTTGAAAGAAAAATACGAGGAATTAGAAAAAAAACCTACTTATGAGGAATTTTTAAAAGAACATCAAGGCTTTTATGTTATTCCTCTAGCTAAAGAACAAGATGGAGTACCTTGTTATATAGCTTTAGGACAAGATGAAAATGTCTTTAGAGGTCAATTTTTAACTGATTGTGTTGATATAATTGGAGAAGAACTAGCCAATGAAGCTTGGGAAACAAAACTAGCTGACGAGACTTTAGATTATGGAAATAGATTAATGTCTGTAGCTGACAAAATTGCGAAAGAAAATGAATTAGAATATTTAAAAGACCAAAGAATACCACCAGACACTGACGAAGAACATTTAGAAAGCAAATTACATATTGTTTATTCTTTAGCTAAATGGTTAATTTTTTACGGAAAGAATGGACACGGATATGAAGCTGATTATTAAAAATAACTGGCTACAACACCGTATAAAATTAATTGCTAGTTATAGCCAGTTTACGAAAGTCCTTGCGGACTTTCTATCTGTGATTTATTTGCTAACTTTAGTGCTTAAACCACGCAACTAATCTTATACAACAACGTTGGCAACAATTTGTATAAAAGCTGTAACATAATAGAAAACTGACAGACTTATTCATCAATCAATCAAAAAAATCATTAAATGAATTCATCTATTAAAGCACTATTTTTCGCTTTCATAACCTTTTTAACATTAAATTCCTTTTCTCAAAGCACAAATAAAGAACTATTCAATAGAATTGACACTTATTTGAAATCGAGCGAAACAAATGGTTTTTCTGGAGTTGTTTTAGTCTCTAAAAAAGGTAAAATTATTTTATCTAAAGGATATGGATGGGCTGATAGGAAAAATAAAATCCCTAATTCACCATCAACCGTTTTTAATATTGGTTCTGTAACAAAACAATTTACAGCATCGGCTATTTTAAAACTCGTAGAACAAGGAAAAATTAAAACATCAGATAAAATAAGCACATATTTTGCCCAGACACCTATTGACAAAAGCGATATAACTATTCATCAATTATTAACGCATACATCAGGAATTTCAAATAGAACTGGTGGTTTTAGGTATGATGAGGCTAGTAAAGAACAGTTCCTAAAAGAATTTTTTGAATCAGAATTACAATCAAAACCTGGAACAAAACATCAATATGCAAATGCCAACTATATTATTCTCACTGCGATAATAGAAACAGTTTCAGGACAAACCTATAATTCCTTTCTAAATGATTTTTTGTTTGTTCCTTCTCAAATGAATAGTACAGGATATAAGAGTGTCAATTTTAGCACAGAAAGACTAGCACACGGCTACTACTATAACAGAAATGATGAACAATGGGAAGATTGGGGAACAACCCAAGAGCATCTTCCTTACAATGACAAACATTGGTACAGTATAGGTAAAGGAGATATTCACTCTACCGTTGAGGATTTATATAAATGGAATATTGCTTTAAAAAACAATGTAGTCTTAGCATCAAACACAAAACTAGTTCAAGAAACACCATACGTAGCCGAAAATGATAAAAAGACATCATTTTATGCATATGGTTGGGCAATATCTCAAAGTAAAAGAGACACTAAAATTGTTGCTCACAATGGTAGTAATGGGCTTTATTTTGCAGATTTTGTTAGGTTTGTAGACGATGACGTAGTTATCATATACATAACAAATGTGTTTTTAGGACCTGAATCAGAATATGTTGCAAGAGAAATTGGTAAAATGATTTTTGATTCAAATTATACGCCAAGTCCAATTTCTAGAAATATTTATGAATTAAGTTTTGAGTTTATGAAAACGAACCCATCATCTAATGCAGCAAAACTACCTGTGTTTTTAAAGAAAAAACTTAATAATGAATTCAAGGATCACGCCATTCTAAATCGACTAGGATTTAGCAGGTTGAAAAAAGAGGACAAACCAGATTGGGCATTAGAATTATTTAAGCTTAATGTAAAGCTATTCCCAAAAGATGGTAATTTATGGGATTCACTTGGAGAAGCTTACTTAAAATATAATATGAACGATGAAGCCATCAAAAGTTACACAAAAGCAGTAGAGTTAGGTAATGAAAGTTCAAGGAAAGTATTGAATGAATTATTGAAAAAAGAATAGACAGAAAAACTGTTGCCAACACCGTATATAATTTATTGCTTGGTTCTAGCCTACTTACGAAAATCCTCGCGGATTTTCTATTAGGTTTTTATTTGCTAAATTACGTTCTTAAACACGCAACAAAACATATACAAACACGTTGGCAACAAGCTGAAAAATGAACAGATTTATAATAAGCGTAGTCCTGATATTAATTTCAAGTATCTGTTTTTCTCAAGACCTAAAAATGGAATTGGAAATAGAAACTTGTATTGACACATCTTCTCAAAACAACGTGACTTTTATCATTGAAAATCTGACTGACTCGGACATTTGGATAAACCCTTTGTACTTGACCTTTTCTTTTGGAATTTACTCTGAAGACGGAAATATAGTTTCAAGAAAAACCACAAGGCATTTAAGCGGACTTAAATCTGAATACTTAAAAGTGGATAAAAAATCAAAAAAAGAACTGAAATGGACTGCTGATTTTTTTGACAATTATCAATTTGAATTAAATAAAGAGTACTATCTGGAATGTGGATATGAACCGCCTTATTTGAGAAGAAAAGAAAAAAGAAAATTAAAAGAATCGAATATTTTCTTATCCGAAAATCGGTTTGACGGAAAATCTAACTTGTTTCGGATATGCAAAATATAAAGCCAGTTGCCAACAACGTATAAAATTAATTGCTAGTGCAAGCCTACTTACGAAAATCCTCGCGGATTTTCTATTCGGTTTGTATTTGCTAAATTAGTTGCTTAAACACGCAACTAATCTTATACAAGACCGTTGTGTTTAATGTAAAAAAACGAAACTATGGAATGTAATTTAGAACATAGATATAATGATGCCTTTAATAATTTACCGCACGATCAAGGCGGTAGCGGAAGACATAAATGTGCTGGATGTGCTTACGACTTGGGTTATCAAGATGGACTAAACCGCAGAGAACGATTACATATAGATTTAGACAACTTACCAAATAGCCAAGCAGGAGTAGTAAGACACAAAAGTCCACACGCAGCTTATGCACAAGGCTATCTTGATGGAGTTCACGAATCTTATAATTAATTCTTATCTTGCAGTCGATTTAACACCACCAAAAAAATGAAAAAATATAACACAAAAGAATCCGAACCGTGCATTGTAAAAGATTTGTTTTACGAATATAATGTTGGTGCAAAGCCTTTTCTAAAGTGGGTTGGTGGAAAAAGACAATTATTAAACGATTTTCAAGAACTTTACCCAAAAGAACTAAAAAATAAGACAATCAAAAATTATTACGAGCCTTTTGTTGGTGGAGGAGCCGTTTTTTTTGATGTCGCACAAAATTTTGAGATTGAAAATGCTTTTTTATACGATATAAATGAAGAATTGATTTTAACTTATTTAGTTATCCAAAAAGACGTCACCAAGTTGCTTGAATTTCTACATAGGTACGATAAACAGTACAAAAAACTTTCAGAAGTAAAACAAAAAGAATACTATTACGATATTAGAGAAAGTTTTAATCAACAGAGATTTAATATTGATTATGATAAGTATTCTGAAAATTGGATACCAAGAGCTGCTCAAACAATTTTTCTAAATAGAACCTGCTTCAATGGGCTTTTTAGATTTAATTCAAGAGGTGGATTTAATTCGCCACAAGGAAAATATAAAAACCCAAAAATAGTTGATGAACCTAATCTTTTGAATGTTTCAAAACTGCTCGAAATTGCAACTATTAAAAAAGCAGATTTTAAGGAAGTTAAACACGACTTGAATGGAGTAAGTTCATTTTTGTATTTCGACCCACCTTACAAACCAATTAGTAAAACTTCAAGTTTCACGTCTTATAGTAAACTAAACTTTGAAGATGACGAACAGCTTCAACTTGCAAGTTTGTACTATGAACTGAATGAAAGAGGTTATAAACTAATGTTAAGTAATTCAGACCCAAAAAATACAGATCCTTCGGATGATTTTTTTGATGACATTTACAAAGACTATCGAATTACAAGAGTAGATGCAAAAAGGTCAATAAATTCTGATCCAAAAAAGAGAAAGTCTATCAAAGAAATTGTTGTAACAAACTACTAAAACGTGAAAAAAGGGAGGAAAACTAATATAACTGGAACACAGTTAGAAAAAGCAGTACAGACTGTATTACTAGAAAAAGGATTTGAAATTGTAATGTACAGAGTTTGGAATAAAAATCCAGAAAACTATGGAAAAGAACTACTGCTTAAAAATGTTCCATTTACAACAATTTATGGACACGGAGGAAATACAGAGTTTCTGCTGATATCCGAACAATACAAACTTAGAATTAGAATTGAATGTAAATGGCAACAAAGTGCTGGTTCAGTAGATGAAAAATTACCATATCTGTATTTAAACACAATCGAAGCAATGCCTGAAAAAGATATTATGATTTTGATTGACGGAGATGGTTTCAAAGCAGGAGCAAAAACTTGGTTGAGAGATGCAGTTAAGAAAAAATTATATACGGACGAAAAGAATAATGACACAAACGTAATAGTCTTTTCTTTAGCAGAGTTTTTCACTTGGGCGAATAATATATTTCAAACGTAATGAAGAAACACTAAACACAACAAAAAATATAAGTAATAGCTTCCTATCGTCAGCTACTACTCATATTCAAAACGTTGTGGTTAATGTCCAAAAACCGAGAAAGTGAATGAATAAAACAATATTTGAGATTACCAAAATGGATTGTCCTTCCGAGGAAAATCTAATCCGAATGAAATTGGACGGAATCTCAAGTATTGCGAATTTGGACTTTGACATTCCCAACCGAAAACTGACTGTTTTTCACAGCGGAGAAATTGACCAAATCGAAAAATCCGTTCTCGAATTGAATTTAGGCGGAAAGAAAATATCGACTGAACAAACCGACCAAACAGAATTTAACGAAAACTCAAACCAGAAAAAACTACTCTGGACTGTACTCGGAATAAATTTCGCCTTTTTCCTAATCGAAATGACGACTGGAATAATCTCAAAATCAATGGGATTAGTTGCTGATAGTTTGGATATGCTTGCTGACAGTTTTGTTTACGGAATTAGTTTGTTTGCTGTTGGCGGAACTCTGACAAGAAAAAAACGGATTGCAAAACTTGCTGGATATTTTCAAATAACACTTGCGATTATTGGATTTGTGGAAGTTTTAAGGAGATTTTTCGGAGACGAGAAACTTCCTGACTTTTCGACAATGATTATCGTTTCGATTTTTGCACTTATTGCTAACGGAATTTGTCTTTACATTTTGCAAAAGTCAAAGAGCAAAGAAGAAGCTCATATGAAAGCAAGTATGATTTTCACTTCAAACGATGTGATTATCAATTTGGGAGTAATTATAGCTGGACTTTTAGTAAATTGGTTGAGTTCAAGCAAACCTGATTTGATTATCGGAACAATCGTTTTTGTTTTGGTAATTCAAGGAGCATTTAGAATATTAAAATTAAGTAAATAACAATAAAACACTAACCACAACAATGAACTAAGCTAAAATCCAAATAAATTTTGGTTTAATTCATGGCATAATCAGAATCGTAAGGCAATCCTGATTTTGCGATAGCAAACGCTTGTTTTATAAGCTTATTACAGACTGCGA
>NZ_JBHTJQ010000021.1:0-1066 GCF_042676105.1 Winogradskyella aquimaris
AAAGAGAGGGGATTATCATTGTTGTCGAAGTTATCGCTTCACCGTGTATATTAATCTTAATCCTCTCTTTTGTTCTTTCTGATTAATCTTCTAAAAATAATAGATTGTAAACTTAAGACGTGTATAATTCATGCTTACATTATCCTTCAAATAAAAATCTTATATTTAAGCAACTGATTTGCAACGACTGAAAATCCTGCGGATTCTCAATCGCACAAATCATACACAATACCGTTGTAGCTAATTTTGCAGAACCTAATGAAAAGTAAACTATCAATTCTATTTCTTCTAATATACAATCTTTGTTCAAGTCAAACTGATATTGACTTTTCTAATTTAAAAGTGACTGAAGCTAGAGTTGATTCTATCAACCTCTATTTTGACAAAGTTCTCAAAAGCGAAGGAGAAAAAAAGAAAGAATTAGAGAAACAGTTTTTTGAACTACTTCCAAATAGCCATTCTCAAATGAGTGATGCAATGTATATAGACACATGGAAAAAACACATCGAATGGAAAAAAAGCAAACACAAAAAAAATTATGTACCTAAACTTTATGTTGTAAATCCTTGGGTTAAATATCTAAGCCAAATGGACTATTATGACAAAGATGCATATTACGAAAAGTATTTTAACATTTGTATTGGAGGTGAATATGGAGCTGATTATTTAAGAGCTGGTTTTGAAATTTATGAACGATTTTTATCCGACACAAAAACTGCTTGCGAGAAACTGGAAAAGTTGACAGACAAAGAAATAGAGAGCATATTTTATTTCATATTTGACGAAACACATCCCGAACATAACGAAGAAAATATCTCATTATATAATGAGATGCTATTAAGAATAAAAAAGGAGAATAAAAAACTATCCGAATTATTGGAAAAGAGCTATAAGCGAATTATTGAGGAACAAAGAAATCACTGAATAAAAAAACTAGCTACAACAAAGAACTGAGTTAAAAAACAAGTCTTTTTAGCTTAATCTTGACACATAATTTTCATCATAAGGCAATCCTGATTTTACAATAGCGAATGCTTGTTTTAAAAGTTTGTTTGCTACTGCAATC
>NZ_JBHTJQ010000022.1:0-3447 GCF_042676105.1 Winogradskyella aquimaris
GGATTATCATTGTTGTCGAAGTTATCGCTTCACCGTGTATATTAATCTTAATCCTCTCTTTTGTTCTTTCTGATTAATCTTCTAAAAATAATAGATTGTAAACTTAAGACGTGTATAGCTCATTGCTGGTAAGTTGCTTAATCGAAGTCAATGCGCATTTGGAAAGTCGCCAAATTTTTAAATTTGACGATTTCCAAAAAGAAAGATAAATAGTAAAATTTAAAAATCTGGCTTGTGGCTCAACCGAAAATTAATCGCTAATTTGCACGCAACGAGCCATACACCAGACCGTTGTAACACATTCCCAAAATGATAAAAACTAAATTAATTTATTTGGTTAAAGCGCATATTTGTAGGTGTTCTATAAATTAAAAATTTGACGGTAGTCAGAAATTGATAAACGAAATTGGAATTTAAAAATAATTTAAGAGGGCATCTTTTCCTACCAGCAATTATTGTTTTAATTGTGATCATTGTTATAAATCAAAAGTTTATTGATGAAAAATTTGATTCTTCAAAAAAAGTAACAATCGGAAAAGTTACAGAAGTTTATTATCGATATAAACAAGGAGGGAATATTAAGTTTAAATTTTTAGTTGATGGAAAATGGATTGACGGACTCGACCCGCAGAACCCTTCATTTCCAAAATACGTAAGAGAAGAAGAACCGATAATTGGTAAATATTATCAAGTTGAATATAATCCAAAAGACCTTTCTGATTCTAAAATAATGATAACTCAAAAAAAATTAACTGATAATGAACTTAAGTCATTTGGAATAGAATAAAAACGTGTTACAACACCGTGTATAATTCATTGCTAGTTCACTGCCGACTTACGAAAATTCCGCTGGAATTTTCTATCTGTGATTTGTTTGCTAAATTAGTTGCTGAAACACGCAACTAACCATACACAAACACGTTGCCATACATACCCAAACCGAATGCCGAGAATTGAATTACGAACTGAAATTAAAGCTGATAAGGAAATAGTTTTTGACCTTTCTCGGAGCATTGATTTACATAAAATATCAACTGAACAAACGAATGAAACTGCAATCGCTGGAAAAACAAGCGGATTAATAGGACTGAATGAAAGCGTGACTTGGCGAGCAAAACATTTTGGAATTTATCAAAAACTGACTTCCAAAATAACGGAATTTGACCGACCGAATTACTTTGCGGATGAAATGGTTAATGGAGCATTTTCGGAATTCAAACACGAACATCACTTTGCGGAATTGAATGGCGGAACTTTGATGACTGATTTTTTTGACTATAAATCACCACTCGGAATTTTAGGAAAGTTAGCGGACAGAATATTTCTCAAAAAATATATGACTGATTTACTAACTGAACGAAACCGAATTGTAAAAAAGTTTGCGGAATCTGACAAGTGGAAACAAATTTTAACTGAATAAAAAAGTACGTATGGCAACAACGTGTATAATTCATTGCTAGTACTCGCCTACTTACGAAAATCCTCGCGGATTTTCTATTCGGTTTGTATTTGCTAATTTAGTTGCTGAAACACGCAACGAAATCATACACAAACACGTTATGTGCAAGCTAAAAAAAGATACGCTGACATTGAAAATTTTGACAAAAAAAGTCACTGAACAGCTTGAATTAGTGTATTTTGCAAATCGGATTTATAAATATTTTTTCAGAGTTATTAACATCCTACCCGCATAAGTGCGGTAAGCATCTAAAAGTTATCAACAAAATTTGCATAAATGAAAGATTTAACTTCTTCAAATATAGACAGACAAAACATCCTAAACAACCCGCTAGTATTAAGTAATTTAAGGGATTATTTTGGTGTTCCTGGAATGCTATTTCAAGAAGAATATAAATACACAAAGCAACAAATATCTGAATTCTACCAAATAGATATAGCTACAATTGATAGATACCTCGAAAATTATGAAAAAGAACTTAAGCATAACGGATACATTGTATTAAAAGGTAAAAATCTAAAAGAATTTAAAACAGATTTTGGACATATTATAAATCTTTCAAGCAGAACATCTCAGTTAGGTGTGTTTAATTTTAGATCTTTTTTAAATTTAGGAATGCTATTGGTTGAAAGTGAAATGGCAAAAGCATTGAGAAGTAAAATTCTCGATATTGTAATTGACACTCTAAATGAAAAAGCTGGAGGTTCAACTAAGTACATAAACCAAAGAGACGAAGACTTTTTAAATGCCATTCTAAAAGAACCACATTATAGAAAAGAATTCACTAAAGCTTTGAATGAGTATTTAGATTTGGGAAATTTTAAATATGCCATTTACACGAGTAAAATTTATGAGTGTATTTTCAAAGAAAACGCCGTAGAATATAAAAAAATCCTAAACCTAAATGAAACGGAGAATGCAAGAGACACAATGTATTCCGAGGTTTTAAAACTTATTGCATCCTTTGAAACTGGTCTCGCTCACGAAATGAAAGAAAAATACAATTCCCTTGGTAGAAAACTAACGAAATCTGAGATGGATTTACTTCTATTTCAATTTTCAGAACATCCACTATTTAAGCCCTTGATTGAAGATGCAAGAATAAAAATGGCTAGTAGGGATTACGGATTTAGAAAAGTCTTTCATGATAGTTTAAAAAATTATATTAATACAGTATCTCAATCTGACTTTGAAAGATTCTTAGGAGAGAAGAGCAAAGCTTTAGAAGAGAGAATAGATGAAAATATAGATGTTTTTAAACGACTAAAAAATCGATAATATGTCATTTATATATTTTGATTTTGAATACGCAGTTAAAGAACACGATTATATAATTGAACATTCTGGTGGACTAACAGGTGCCAAAGATTTAGGGCAGCTTCACGCAACTTTAGATTTTGTTCAAGACGATAATTATTATCCAGAGTTGGAAGATAAAGTTGCCTATTTGTTTTATTCAATAAATAAAAATCATGCTTTTAATGATGGAAACAAAAGATCTTCAATTGCATTAAGCGCTTATTTTCTAGAAATAAATGGACTGAGTCATATCGTTTCTAAATTTATCTCGCAGACGGAAAATATTGCTGTTGACGTCGCTGATAACATAATAGACAGAGATTTATTGAAAGAAGTCATTACTTCCATTATTTATGAAGAGGATTTTAGTTATGAATTAAAACTTAAAATAATAGAAGCTAAAACGAGAGAATAGCGCATAAGCCAGCACATAACAATGTATAAAAATAATAGCGGTTTAATCGCTCAAACGAAAGTAAGTAATTATAAAAAAGGTCTGTGTTTAACCGAAAAGTTAGTGCGTGAAAATCCGCTACTATTCTTATACAAAACCGTTGTGTGTAATTTGAAAAACGAACTGCAAATGAAAAATATGATTTTAAGTTTTCTGATTTTATTAATTGTTTCATCTTGTACGAATACTGAAAAGTTAACAGAATTAGAAAACAGGATTGCTAAAATTGAAAATC
>NZ_JBHTJQ010000023.1:0-5077 GCF_042676105.1 Winogradskyella aquimaris
TAATCGCAGTCTGTAATAAGCTTATAAAACAAGCGTTTGCTATCGCAAAATCAGGATTGCCTTACGATTCTGATTATGCCATGAATTAAACCAAAATTTATTTGGATTTTAGCTTAGTTCATTGTTAGGTGCAGGTTTTTATATCAGTTTTTTTAGTTTGTATTCCGATTTTAATTCTTCTAATTCCGATTTGTCAATCAATTTCATATTCATTAGCCATTGCATATTTCCCATAAATTGTTCTTCTTCCAAGTCAAAATTGATGAGCATTTCTTTCTTTTTATTATTTGCTATTTTGATTAAATTTTTAGCAAATTCCGTTACTTTTTCTTCGTTTGGTTTAGTTCGAAATAGTCTTATTAGTTTATTCCCATTCGCAATTAAAATGTCATCCTTGTGTGGTTTTAAAAATCCAAAAATTGATAGTACTCCCCAAATTATTGCATTGGCAACATATGTCCCAGGTTTTTCTGGATTTCCTAAAAAATAAACTCCGACACAGATTAAAGTTATGATACTTGTAATTCCAACAAATATTTTCCCCACGATTATGTTGTCCGCTTCGTACTGAATTTCGTTTCCGACTTCGGTCAGATGAATTTTATATTTTAATTTGTCCTTAATTGAATTGTATTCAACTTCTACAAATTCAGAATCAGAGTCTATTTTATAAGACCGGGTTTCAAATCCTTTTCTTTGTTTTATTTCGTTCATATTTTTTTCAACTTGCACCTAACGGTCTAGTATAACCGTCAGTTACGGGTTAATATGCGTTAATTTTCGGTTAAACTCTGACGTTAGCAATTCCGAGTGGATTCGGACGTAGTCGAATCCGCCGTAATTGCGGTTATACATTGTTGTGCGTAGGTTTTTCAATTTACTTTTTCAATTTTCGGTTCAACAGTTGATACTACGTTCACAATGTGATTCAGCGATATGAATGCATAATGCTTAAATTCTCCTGGATAGTCCGCCGATGCAAAAGTGTCCGCTTTTACATAGTCCAAGAAATTCGATTTGTTATAAGTCCGAATTTTTTCTCCAACGTATTCAGTTCCTCCAAGACTTTCGTAACTTTCATTAATTACCGAGTAGGCTATATATCGGTCAAAAGTTATTTTGAATATTTCACTGTTTTCATTGTGGTAAACTGCTCGAGAAGGTCCGATATCAACACCGAGAATTTTATGACTCTTTTCCAATTCGCCGACTATTCCCATTGTCAATTCAAATTCCAATGAGTTCTCTTCTGGCTCAAATATTTTGGTCAGAAATATATTCCTTTCGCTATTTATTCTATCGTAGTTACTCATTTTTTCAACTTACGCACAACGGTTATGTATAAGATTAGTGGCGTGTTTAAGTACCTAATTTAGCAAATAAACACTAGATAGAAAATCCACAAGGATTTTCGTAAGTAGGCGAGAACTAGCCATTAATTTTATACGGTGTTGTAGTGCGTTTTTATTTCCGTTTCTATTTTCAAGTCAGATTAAAGTCCGACATTATTTTAATCCAATTTCATTAATGTTTTCGTCAATTCTTTTCCAGTCAGTTCCGATAAAATTCCTGTCGTCATAATTTTCGGAAAGTACAAAGTAAAAATACTTTGTCAAATAATATACTTCAGCGTTTCGTTTCGCATAACCTAAAGCTCCAATATCTTTCATTTGTAATTCCACTTTATGATTACCACTATTTTCATTAATCAGTTCAACCGTTTGAGTTTTCCACGTTTGAGTAAGAAATAATATTTTTAATGGATTCAAGTAAATCAGTCCAATAATTGTCAAAATTGGAATTCCCTTTCTTAATATAGGTTCAGATAAATTTCGATTAGCTTTAAATTCCATTATGAGCAAAGGAATTGGTAAAATCAAAATCCCATAATAAATGATTGATTTTAAAAATCCGATTTTGGTTTGAAATAAGTCGAAAATGTCCAATAAGAAAAGGGACAAAACTATGTAAAATGTTATTCGGATTATTTTCAGCATATCGTTTTTCTCAAATGCACTACAACGTCTAGGCTATGAGTAGTTGCGCGGTTTAGAGATTAACTCTGCAAGTACACACCCATTTGGAAATTCCGCAGGAATTTCCAAAGTAGGCGAGAACAAGCAATTACTTATAGACATTGTTGTAGGCAGTTATTTTATTCAGTTTCTTTTTCTTTTTTCGAGTCAATCAGTTCAATTAATTTATTCAACGACGATTTAATTTTATCCGATTCAGCTTTCTTTAGCATCAATTCCGCTTTGTTTTTCATACCGCTGTAATTTGCGTCTGGATAAAGTTCAATCAAGGCTGGAAAATATTTGTCAATTCCGTTTGCAAGTTTTGTTTTTCCCTCCTCTGTGAATGCTTTTTCGTTATTTATCTCGTCCAGATAAATCAGATAGTTTTTTATTAAAGTACTAACGTTTGAGTTAATGTTATTTTGAACCCTTGAAGAATTTGGGTCGTCTGCATTTTCCTTTATTTGGTCATTTCCTAATTTGAAATATTTTAGTTGAAGTCCTAAACCAAAATGCCAAACAGCAAGCATTTCTTTATCGTATAAATATTGGTCTTTTCTGTCAAGTGCATCATAGATGTTATTCATATCTTTCCACTCACTAAAGAACTTTTCCGCAACTTCGTTTCTGTGTTTAATGCCTAATTCGTTGTCATCAAGGACAATATTAAAATTTTGTTGGTCAGTAAGTTTTTCTACGATAATTCTTGTTTGTGGGTCGTCAAAAGTTGGAAGTTTTTCGTCTGCTTCGTAACCATAATTTAATTCCAAAACTACTTTATCATAGTCATTTAAGTCCCAATATCTTTTTTCAAGTGGAAATTCGTGTTTTTCTGTATTGCAATTCGTAAGTGTTATGCTTATTAAAGCAAAAAGGATAATTCTAATTTTTGTCATTAAATTCAATTTTTGGTTCTTTATATTCAGTCAGTAAATTTAGTAAACTGTCAACTTCTTTTTCGTATCTTTTTTGTTCGCTCAAAACATAACTATGGAAAGTGTTGTAGTCATATTCTGTTTGAAATTTTCGTTCGTCTTTTTCTGCTTGCCTAATTATTCCCTCGATTTTGTTTTTATCAAATCTGTTGAGTTTTGATATTTTTTCTTTTGCTTTTCGAGCGAATAATTCAGTTATTCTGATATGATATTTCTCGTGTGTTAACAGTTCTTTACTATTAGTATTCTTTTTATAAACAAACGAACGAGAAGGATAGAATAGAGATTGAACTTTTACAGAATTATCATCAATGTGGCTATCTATTGATGTAACTACATATGCAAACCTTTCATTCCCATAAAGTGATTTTTTAAAAAACTCAAGCCCTCTGAAGTTTTCAAAGGTTATTTGGTCGTATTTATCAAAAGTCAAGGGTTTCTCATAATTCAGATAGTTGGTATGAATTAAAATTCCAAATCCGACTATTACTGGAATAATTATCATTACACTGTATTTTAAGAACTTTTTAAATTTCTTTAGTGGAATTTTATTACCTCTTTTACTCTCTTTTATCACTATTCCCAATTGATAAAAAACTGGTGAAAAGTAAATAAGTATTATTAGTATAGCTATTAAATTCTCATTCATTTGATTTGGTTGGTCATAATTGCCTACAACGTGTTTGTGTATGAGTTGTGGCGTGTCTCGTCACGGACGATTCCAAGTACAAAACCCAGCAGGAAAATCCGCGAGGATTTTCCGAGTAGGCTCTTGCCCAAGCCATAACTTATACACGGTGTTGTGGTGTCGTACTTATTTTTTATTTTCTATTAATTCAATTTCGTCTATTTTTTTCGGTGGTGGCGGTGGTGGTGGAATATCAAATTTTTCATTCAGCCATATTTTCAACACAACGCTGTCCGTTAATTTTTCATATTCATTAAGTACTCTTTCTATTGTTTTTGGAAGTCTTTCCATATTATTGTTGTCGTAAGAAATGAAAATCATTAGCTTTTCAGGACTAACGCTCCAAGATGGAATTTTACCATTGTTTTCAAAGTCTTTTTTCAGAACACTTGTTAAACTATCTAATGGATAAAAAAATCTGTCTGATTTACTAATCGTATCATTATGTATTTGAATTGTATTTTTTTGTTTAATTAAAATGCAGCCTATTCCTTCCCAACAAGGATTCCTCAAATAAACCCTTTTTATAATGCTATTGTTGTTAAAAGTTATTTTTGGAAGACTATCATTGCAAACAATTTGTTCAGTCCGTTCGAGTAACTCGTTCCAGTTATTAAATTCATTTAATTTTAATTCAACCGCAATACTGTCACTTTCATTCTCGTAAAGACCGAAATTTTTTTCGATTTTTTTTATAGGTTTTTGTTCCGCATTTTGACAGCCAAAAATGCACAAAATCAATATAATTAAAGACGATATTTTAATGTTAGTTACCATTTTTTCGTATGCACCACAACGGTTTGGCTATGGTTTCGTTGCGTGAAAATCAGCTAGGATTTTCCGCCGTAAACTGAAGATAGCAAATTTGCGAGGACTTTCCGCGAGGAAAGTCAGAAGCAATGAACTATAGTCGGTGTTGTGCAACGTTTTTTATTTAGTTCTGTTTTTTAATTTGTAATTATTTAGCCAGCTTTTATATCCGATTGCATCAGTTCCGTTTCCGCTAGCTACTTTTTTTAATATTTTCAATGCTTGTTGTTCCGTTTTATTGTCAACGTTTAATTTTTCGAGCATATGAGTTGCAACCCAAAGATTAGTTCGGTTCTCCTTAACAGTGAGTAATTCCGCAAACTTTTGTATTTCAATTCCGTTGTCATTTTCAGAAATTAATTCAACAATTTTATACATTTCGTTTACAGCAGAGTTGTTTTTCCGAACAGATTTTTTGTCGGCATAATCTGTTTCCGCACAGATTTTTGTCAGTTTGAGATACTTTTCTTTTAAACTCTCGATATTCATTTTAATGTTGCACAACGGTCTCGTGTATGAGCAGTAGCGGGTTTTACGCAACTACCTTTCGGATTTCAATATACTCATATTAAATGACAAAAGCGGTTCAAGTTTGCACTCAAACCGCTATTGCTTATACACAATGT
>NZ_JBHTJQ010000024.1:0-583 GCF_042676105.1 Winogradskyella aquimaris
ATTTGAAAAACGAACTGCAAATGAAAAATATGATTTTAAGTTTTCTGATTTTATTAATTGTTTCATCTTGTACGAATACTGAAAAGTTAACAGAATTAGAAAACAGGATTGCTAAAATTGAAAATCAAAATAAAGTGTTAGTGGACAGTCTGAATTCTGTAAACGTTGAATTCATTAAACCTTTTAAAATTTATGAAAAAATAGTTCTTTCTGAACTAGAAAACTCACCTAATCAAATTATATCTGATTATGAATTTTTAATAAAAGATTATCCGAATTCTTTTTGGAGACACGAAGCAAAAAAAAGAATTGAAAATGTTGAGAAACGGAAAAAATACTGGTCGGAAAAAGATGGATGGAAACTACCTGAAAAAACAAAAAAACCTGAATTGATTGAAATAATTGAACCAATGGTAATAAGTTGTCCTGGATGTTAAAAAAACTACACACAACAATGTATAACCGCAATTACGGCGGATTCGACTGCGTCCGAATCCACTCGGAATTGCTAAATACAGTGCTTAACCGAAAATTAATGCATATCAACCCGTAACTGACGGTTATACGAGACCGTTGTGTGTAA
>NZ_JBHTJQ010000025.1:0-1193 GCF_042676105.1 Winogradskyella aquimaris
AATCGCAGTCTGTAATAAGCTTATAAAACAAGCGTTTGCTATCGCAAAATCAGGATTGCCTTACGATTCTGATTATGCCATGAATTAAACCAAAATTTATTTGGATTTTAGCTTAGTTCATTGTTGGCAATAGTGTTTTTATTTTCGGTCAAAATGGCCATCCATTTATCATTTTATAATTCGTTTTCGGGTCAAATTCGATTCCGATTTCTTTTTTCGGATTCCATTGTTGGTTTATAAATTCCGCTGGGTTTTCAGTGATGTCAGTCCAATTAGTATTCGGAAAAACATAAAGTTTCCAATGGTCAGAATCCCAAGTTCCGTATAGTTTTTCATTCGGCAAGTAGAGTAGAATGTATTCAGGGTCATAATGGTCACATTGGTCAGTCAGATTGATTGCAGGAATTTCGTAATAAGATTTTCCGCTAACATTTCCCTCAATCCATACTTTTCCGAGTTCCAATTTGTCAAAGTCAATAATTCCAACAAAGTCAGGTTCCACAGATTTATGGTCGTAATTCAATTCCGATTTTGCTTTTAAAAATTCAGTCAAGTCATTTGGTAAATCCATATTCTGTCCAAATATTGGGAAGGCAATTAAATAAACTAAAATTATGATTCCTTTGCGCATTTCCGACATTATTGCCAACGGTTTGCATATGGCTTGTGGCGGTTTCAAAGCACTTTCCTGTCCACCGAAACCAAAACTGGCTACGAAGCGAAAACCTTGCTGGCAGGCGTTCACCCGCCATAAGCTATATGCTTTGTTGGCATTTCGTTTTTTTATTTTTAGGTTGGTTGCGTCCAAACATCATGAAACTGATTCTGTCTCAATTCTATAGCAGAAAAAATGTTCTTCTCTCGTAAAGGTCAGTTTTCTTGCTTGTTTTCATGTCGATTTGATAATATCATGGAAATAATTATGCATATCATTGATATTATCCCTAAATAGTTTCCTGCGTTATTTGACCAACTTAAGTCCTCAAAGTCAGTCAAAATTAATTGTCCAATAATTATTATTGACGCAAATGCTACTAACCACAATCTAAATTTCTTCATAGGGTTTCTTTTCAAATGTCTCGTCCTGAAATATGGCTACAGGTTAAAAATTGATTTACGCTGTTAATTTATATACCATATCAGGTGTTTTAAAATCTAAAGATAAATGTAATCTTATTTCATTGTACAGATTA
>NZ_JBHTJQ010000026.1:0-628 GCF_042676105.1 Winogradskyella aquimaris
ATGATAAGTAAAATCATTTATGATACTAGGGTCTGTTCACAATTACTTGTCATAAAGGTAACCACATCACAATGCACCCCAATAAAACCGTACTGTGGAAGTTGCGTTTCAGCTTATCGTAACGGCTGGCAATCGCTCGGAAATGTTTCAAACGGCAAAAGGCATTCTCTACCAAATGCCTGATTTTATATAAATACCAGTCCATGTCTTTATTTTTCTCTTCCCTATTGCTTTTATAGGGAATATTGGCTTTCGCACCGCTTTGCTCTATTTGCTCCCTGAGCCGGTCTGAATCGTAACCTTTGTCCGCATTAACCAACTCAGTTTCGGCAAGGTTGATGTTGTCAAGCAGCTCCGGTGCAACGGTGACATCATGGATATTGCCCGCAGTAACGATAACCTCAACCGGATTGCCTGCAGCATCTACAGCCAGATGAATCTTGCTGGTTCTGCCGCCTCGGCTCATACCGATTGCGTGATCCTCTTGCGCACTGAGCGCTGAGGCGCAGTGTTGGTGGGCACGGATATAACTGCCGTCTATGGCTACCCACTCCAAGTCACTCTCTTGGCTGAGCTGTTTCAAGATTGCAGTAAAAATGCCTTTTTCTGACCAACGGTTATAAGCGGT
>NZ_JBHTJQ010000027.1:0-1212 GCF_042676105.1 Winogradskyella aquimaris
AACAATGAACTAAGCTAAAATCCAAATAAATTTTGGTTTAATTCATGGCATAATCAGAATCGTAAGGCAATCCTGATTTTGCGATAGCAAACGCTTGTTTTATAAGCTTATTACAGACTGCGATTAAAGCTAGTTTCTTACTTTTCCCTTTGGCTACTATACGATCGTACAAAGCCTTACATTGTGGGTTATGAATACAAGCTGTAAAGCTGCACATAAACAGATGGTTCCTGAGCAAACCATCCCCTGTTTTGCTTATCCTTGACTTGCCCCTTATACTACTCCCGGAGCTTCTCTCATTTGGTGCCAGGCCAAGGAAGGAAGATACCTGCCTGTAGCTGTCAAAGGTCTTGAAATTTGATGTGCTAACCATCATCAGGACAGCGGTTTTCTTTCCGATTCCAGGGATCGTAGTAAGCCTGGAAAACAATTTTGGCTCATTTGATTTTATCAATGACTCTAGCTCATCCTCGAGTAATCGGCGCTCCTTTTTTAACTGGCGCAACTGACGTAAAATAGAGGTCACCGGAACGCTTCTGCCGTGTCCACGGTTCTCCAAGGCATGGAGCTTGTTCTTTAACGCTGTCGACTGCCTTGAATAGGTCTGTATCAGGGATAGCAGCTCTTTGGACCTGATAATGTAAGCATGCTCAGGCTCCCACGGCTCAAGCACTTGTTCAAGGGCGTAATTGTAAATCATAAAAGCATCGCTCTTGTCGGTCTTTACACGTTTTAGCTTCATCTGGATAAAACGTTTTATAACTACAGGGTTCAAAACACTCAGGGCTATCCCCTTTCCGTACAGGAACATGGACAACTTGTGGTGATAGCAACCCGTGGCCTCCATCACGCAATGAGAGGAACTGTTCAATACCTTTAGAAATAACTTAAAGCCCTCCTTGTTATTGGGATAACTCTTGTGCCCTAGGGAATCACCATAGACATCAAAACTGTCTTTTGAAATGTCTATTCCAAAAAATAACTTACTTTTATTCATAGATAATAATTTTAGTAAAGAACACACTATCTGGATTACAACATCCTAAAAACAGGCTCTAAAGGCCTAATGAACTAAAGGTAATTTAGATAGGAAAAGAGCAGGGATTCGCATTGTTGACGGAATCTAAAGTTCCTACGGCTATAATAATCTTACTCTGCTCTTTTGTTCTTTCTGGTTAAAGTCTCTAATTTAACTATAATACAAACTTAGGA
>NZ_JBHTJQ010000028.1:0-2320 GCF_042676105.1 Winogradskyella aquimaris
GATTGCAGTAGCAAACAAACTTTTAAAACAAGCATTCGCTATTGTAAAATCAGGATTGCCTTATGATGAAAATTATGTGTCAAGATTAAGCTAAAAAGACTTGTTTTTTAACTCAGTTCTTTGTTGGCTGTAGTTATTTAAATATTCTTTTATCAAATGGGAATTCTTTAACATCGAAAATTTTTATTTTTTTAAATTCTTTATGATAAGGATTAATTAAATAATTGAAATCTCCTTGAACCACAGCAGACGGAACTTTTAAAACACAAAAATCTAAAGAGTCAATGAATTCATCACCTATTTTTTGAGTACTAATATTTGGTGGATGATTATTCCAATTATCTGGAAGGTCTTCTAACTTAAGTTCTTTAATTTTTATATTGCCTGGTATGTCTATCTCAATCATCACATAATCACTTGGTAAGGTAGCAAGGGTTAAATGTACGGCGACTTCGGCCATTGCTAACGCTCTACTTTCAGCTGAGTAAATTATTTCGGTTCCTTTTGAATTCCACCTATTTCCTGACCTAGAAGCTCCTTTTCCGCTTAACTCTTTAGAATATTTTTTCTTTGATAGTCTAAATACTCTCATTATGCGAAAATTCCTTGGTCGATTCTATTTAATTCACCCATTACCAATTCTTTTCCATAAGAGTCTTTTAGAAGCTCAGCTGGTTTTAAATTGCCGAGTGCATAGGAAGGCGTGTTAAGCCATAAATAAAATTGTTCTACAGAGTCAAATACTTCTTTTCCGAAATTTGTAACTTCTGCTAATTCTATTATTTTTTCCGTGTGTATTGGCTTAAAAAGATAATTGGCATCATTACTATGTCTCTGTAATGTTTTTTTAGATAGGTTTAAATATTCAGCCCAATCATCTTCTGTAAAAGGAGTAATTTCTTTAATTTCGCTAAACAACTTGTAAGGTAAGCCTTCTCGTATTGCACGAATTATTAGCATTTTATTTTCAAAAAAATCGGAATATGTGATATTTTTTGCTTTGATTTTTATTCGTGAAGATTTATCTATGTTTCGCACATAAACTTTAATTGCCTTATTGATAGCTGTTAAATCGTTTGTATATTCTTTTTGTTTTTCAGTCACCATAATATAGACATTTGTCCTCTAATATAAGACATTTGTCTGAAAGAGCAAAATTAAGGAAGAGTTTTTAATTACAGCCAACGGTTTTGTATATGATAAGTTGCGTGGTTTAGCACGTAATTTAGCAAATAAAAACCGAATAGAAAATCCGCGAGGATTTTCGTAAGTAGGCTCTAACTAGCAATGAATTATATACGTTGTTAGCCTTTCGTTATTTCTCTCTTTGACCCAATTCGGCTTTAATTCGTTCCTGAACATCCTTATTCTCTTTTATTGCTCTATCATAATTATAGTTCATCCAATTATAGAACGCAATAGCTCGTTTTAATGCTTCTTGAAAGTAAATATTATTCTGTGCTTCCGATAGGTTCACAGGTTCTGACAGTCTTTGATTTTTGCCATCGCTGAATACTGACTTGACATTCTTGTAGATTTCACTCATATGCAAATTCTTTATTGGCTCATAATCCATTCTTAAATCTTCAGTGACATAAAAATACTTGAAATCGTATAATTCTGAAATGGCAATTCTAAGCGAGTCATTGTGAATAATGTCAATCCCTTTAGATTTTAGGTTTTCATAGGCAACAGTTATTGGTTCAAATGTGCCTCTACCTGATAATCTTGCATAAGAAAATCTTAACGAATCAGTTAATGGTGTTTTCCGAACTAAATGTTCCAAAATTACTGTATTATGTTTTATTTGATTTTCATTAAAATCAATCTTTGAAGTAAGGTTAATAACATCCTTTTCAAGATTTACTTGAATTTCACTTAATATATTCGATTCAAGTTTGCGTTCTATTCTGTCGTTATTCCAATTATTAATTTGTAGAGCCAAAAGAATACCTATCATTACCAAAATAATTTCACCAATAGCATACTTTACATACTTTCCTATTTTATTTTTTTCCATAAGGTCGTATCTTATTTTTCTAAAGAATTTTATCATTTATTTAGTGGTTGGTTTTAATGAAGGCTAACGGTCTCGGCTATGAGTAGTTGCGTGGTTTAGCGGTTAACTTTGCTAGTACACACCAAGCTGAAAATCCGATAGGATTTTCAGAAGTAGGCGAGAACAAGCAATTACTTATAGCCATCCTAAGTTTGTATTATAGTTAAATTAGAGACTTTAACCAGAAAGAACAAAAGAGCAGAGTAAGATTATTATAGCCGTAGGAACTTTAGATTCCGTCAACAATGCGAATCCCTGCTC
>NZ_JBHTJQ010000029.1:0-966 GCF_042676105.1 Winogradskyella aquimaris
TCGCAGTCTGTAATAAGCTTATAAAACAAGCGTTTGCTATCGCAAAATCAGGATTGCCTTACGATTCTGATTATGCCATGAATTAAACCAAAATTTATTTGGATTTTAGCTTAGTTCATTGTTGTGCTTAGTATTTATTTTAAATTTCTTGCTTTCTATTAATCTTATTAAGTTTCCTTTCCATCCAAAATCATCATTTTTATTTTCAAGTAATGATTTGATTGAATTTATTACTTTTTCAGATGCTCCTTTTGAACCTTCAGGACCTCTTGAGCTATGATATTTAGCCATTTCCATAGGTGAAAAATTGACTTTAAATCCGTTATTCAGAATTTCCTCAGCTTTTATTTCAAATTCACTGTCAATAATTGAAAGTACAGATAGAATTTGCGGACTAATCCAAGAACCTTTTTCTAACCTATTCCATAATTCAGGAATTAATTTCTTTTGCTCCGTTTGCTCCAATTTAAAAGATGCCATAATTGCAACTAAATGAGGTCTCCAATCTTCGTTATTCAGTAGTTTATGAATTCCTTCAATAATTAATCCTTGGTCATTTCCATCACAAATGATGTCAAGCCTCTCTAAACTTTTATTCAGATTCCATTCAGCAGGTTCATTATTATCATTATGAAGTCCCATTAAAGGCAAGTGATTTGGATGTCCATTCCAAAAATCTTTAAATATTCCAAAGTCTAATTCACTCATTTTGTCATATTAAGCACAACGGTCTCGGCTATGATTTCGTTGCGTTGAAAATTCCAGAGGAATTTTCGACCGTAGAAATCCAGCCGTTTAAAGTTAAACTAATTTTGGGAATAGGCGAGTAGAAGCAATGAATTATAGCCATCCTAAGTTTGTATTATAGTTAAATTAGAGACTTTAACCAGAAAGAACAAAAGAGCAGAGTAAGATTATTATAGCCGTAGGAACTTTAGATTCCGTCAACAATGCGAATCCCTGCTC
>NZ_JBHTJQ010000030.1:0-974 GCF_042676105.1 Winogradskyella aquimaris
AGAACTTGGACGGCTACCGATGCCTGTGGCAACGAGACCGTGCATACACAGACCATTACCGTTCAGGATACTGTGGCACCTATACTAACTCTTCCTGCGGATATTACTATCGAATGTACAGAAGATGAATCCTCAATAAATACTGGTATAGCAACGGCTTCAGATAACTGTGGTACGGTAACCGTTACCGAATCCGATGTCGAAACTGCTGCTTGCGGCAATACAAAAACTATCGTTCGTACTTGGACCGCTACTGATGCTTGTGGTAACTCCGTGTCTGCCGAACAAACCATTACTTTAGTCGACACTACTCCACCGACCATTGATAATACCAATACCGACGATATTGTTATCCAATGTGGCGTGACACCTGATGGTACCTTAGAAGCATGGTTGACCAATAATGCCGGTGCCACTGCTAACGATACTTGTGGTACCGTTACATGGTCTAATGACTATGGCTCTAATACTGATGTAAATTGCGCCAATGGAGCCGTTACTGTAACCTTTACCGCAACGGATGACTGTGGTAATTCCTCTACTACTACGGCTACATATTCCATTATTGATACTGTGGATCCTGTATTGACTATTCCTGCGGATATTACCTTAGAATGTACTGAAAGTACAGATCCTTCTAATACCGGTAATGCTACCGCTACGGATGACTGTGCACTTCCTAATGTCACTTTCAGTGATACTGAAGTAACCGATTGTGGTGATACAAAAACGATAACAAGAACGTGGACGGCTACCGATGCATGCGGCAACAGTGTATCTGCTGACCAAACCATTACGGTAATTGACACTACTGCTCCTTCGTTCAACGAGGCGCTGCCTGCCGATGCTACCGTTGAGTGCGATGCGGTACCTACTGCCGAGACCTTGACGGCTTCGGACAACTGCGGTACGGCTACGGTGACTTTTAATGAGACTACCACTGCCGGTACTTGTGATAACGACTACACATTGAC